>JADYZP010000058.1 GCA_020853025.1 Burkholderiales bacterium | reverse complement strand
GGCCGCCCCGAAGAACAAGCCCGCCAAGAAGGCGACCAAGAAGAAGGCCCCCCCGAAGAAGAAGGCAGCCAAGAACACGACCAAGACGAAGGCCGCGAAGAAGCGATAATTCAGCGGCAACCTGTTCCGACGCATTATTGCATCGGACGAAAAACGGGCGGCTCGTCGAGCCGCCCGTTTTCATTTGCGCCCAAACGACCGCGGACGATCGGCCCGCCGCGACTAGCCTCCGAATTGCCCGTTCGCGCGCGCCGTGGGGTTCGTCTTGGGTGCCGCGACGGCCGGCTTTTTCCTTGCAGCCTCTCCGCGTTTGGCTTGCTTGGTGTGTTGGGTTGGCTTGACCTGCTTGCCGGCGCCCCGGGTGGCGACGGCGCTCTTCGACTTGCCGCCGGCCTTGGCCACCGGCACGATGTCGCTGGTCACCCGAAGCTTCCGACCCGTGGCGAGCCTGTCGCTCTTCATCGAATTCCAGGATTTCAACTCCTCCACGGTGACGTCGTAGTGCGCGGCGATCCGGTTCAGCGTGTCGCCGCGCTGCACCGTGTAGTAGAAGGTGCGCCCCGCCGGAGCTGCCGTGAAGACCGCCTGCGACAGCGTCTGCGCGGCCTCGTAGGAGGGTCGTTCCGACGGAACCAGCAGCGTGTGCCCGACCGGTACTCGCGATCGTGCACCGATGCCATTGACCGCGCGCAGCGTCTCCACCGACATGCCGTACTTCGCCGCCACCTGCGGCAGCGATTCATTGGCCTTGATCCGATACGCCTGCCACGACACCAGCGGCTGCTCGGTCAACTCGAGCTTGGCGGCGAAGATCTCGGCGTTGTCGATCGGCAACAAGATCGACTGCTCGTCGGCGCCGGCGATCACCGGCCGGTTGTGCTGCGGATTGAGCGCGAGGAAGTCCTCCAGCGACAGTTCGGCGATCTCTGCCGCGCGCTTGGTATCCATCTTGCGGGTGGTCTTGACCACCGCAAAATACGGCGCGTCGGGAATGTCGGCCAGCACCAGTCCGTACTTCTCGGGATCACGAACAATATTCTTCACCGCCTGCAGCTTGGGCAGGTAGTTGGCCGTCTCCGCCGGCATCTTGAGGCTCTCGTAGGTGGTCGGCAACCCTTTCGCCTTGTTGCGCGCGACGGCTTTCGCGACGTTGCCCTCGCCCCAGTTGTAGCCTGCCAGCGCGAGTTGCCAGTCGTCGAAATCCTCGTGCAGCTTGAAGAGGTACAGGAGCGCCTTGTCGGTTGCCGCCAATACGTCGCGACGCGAGTCGACCCAGAAATCCTGCTTCAGACCGTAGTGCTTGCCGGTTGACGGAATGAACTGCCAGATACCGGCTGCGCGCGCCACCGACATTGCGGCAGGGTTGTAGGCGCTTTCAATCATCGGCAGCAGCGCGATCTCGGTAGGCATGTCGCGCGCGCTGACTTCGGTCACGATGTGATAGAGGTAGCGGCGGCTGCGTTCCACCATTCGCGCCACGTATTCGGGCCGTGCCGCGTACCACTGCTCCCATTTCTCGACCAGCGGCCCTTCCAGCTCCGGCATCGCGTAGCCGACGACGATCCGCTCCCACAGGTCCCCCACCGGCGGTGGCAAAGGCAGGAGTTCGGCGCCGGCGTCGCCCGGAAACATCTCGGGTTCGGCCGCCTTGGGGGGTGAAGGCGGGGGCGGCGGCTCGGGGGCCGCGGCGGCGACCTGTGGTGGTGGCTCGGGCGCCGCCGGCTCCGGTGCCGGTGTCGCGCAGGCGGCGAGCAGCACCGTCGCGACGGCGATCAGGGACTGGCGCAGGTGCAATTCGGGAATCCCATGGCGTTGCGTCGTCTGCTACCGGCGCCTCAGAGTCAAAAATTCCCGACGATGGTAGGCCGCGACGCTGCGAGCGTCAACCTGACCTTGTCTGCGCGCGTTGCAGATCACGCTAAAACCGGTTCTTCCATTCGCGCAATGCGGCAAACACGGCGACATCGTCGGCCACGGAACTGCCCGCATGCCGCTCCACGGCCGCCTTCACATTCGGCAGCGATACGCGCAGAAAAGGATTGGTCGCGAGTTCCAGTCCGATGCTCGTCGGCAGCGTGGGCTCGCCCCTGTCGCGCTTTGCCTGCTCGCTGCGCGCGCGTTCACGCAGCGTCGCGTTGTCTGGCTCGACGGCAAGCGCGAAACGCAGGTTCGCCAGCGTGTATTCGTGCCCGCAATAGACGCGCGTCGCCGCCGGCAGGTCGGCGAGCGTCGATAGCGATTTCCACATCTCGCCCGGCGTACCCTCGAACAGGCGCCCGCAGCCGGCCGCGAACAAGGTATCGCCGCAGAAGAGGCTCGGCTGCCCGTCGACGTCACCGAAGAACGCGATATGCCCGGCGGTGTGACCCGGGATGTCGATCCCGGTGAGCGTCACCGGCAGCCCCGGCAGGCAGACGACGTCGCCGGCGGCGATCGCCCGGCTGCGTCCGGGTATCGACTCCCGCGCCGGGCCGAACACCGGCACCGCGTAGCGCTCGAGCAGCGCCGGAATGCCGCCGACATGATCGTTGTGGTGGTGGGTCGCGAGCACGCCGGTCAGCGCGAGGTCTTCGCGCACAAGATAATCCAGCACCGGCGCGGCGTCACCGGGATCGACGACGACGGCGTTCGCCCGGTCGCGCAGCAGCCAGATGTAGTTGTCCGCGAATGCGGGGATGGGGATAATCGAAACCATGGACGTATCTTCGGGACCTGTCGACGGCGTGTCAACTGCGGGATCAACGCCTCTGGCTGAATGGTTCGCAACCGACCTCGGGCGTTACCTGCAATCGCGCGAGCAGGCCTACTTCGATCTGACGGTGGCCGATATCTTCGGCTTTCATGCGCTGCAGGTCGGCCTGCCCGAGTGTCCGTTCCTCGCGCAAAGCCGCATCCCGTCCCGCTGGACGCTCGACTACGATCCGCCCGCCGACATCATCGCCGATCCGCATGGCCTGCCGTTTGCGGAAAATGCCGTCGACCTGATCGTGATGCCGCACGCGCTCGAATTTACCGATGATCCGCACCTGATGCTGCGCGAGGCGTATCGCGTCATCCGGCCCGAAGGCCAGATCGTGATCGCCGGTTTCAATCCGTTTTCGCTGTATGGCGCCAAGCGCTATTTCGGGCGCGCGCAGACACCGCCGTGGAACGGCAATTTCATCGCGCTCTATCGGCTCAAGGATTGGCTGACGCTACTCGGTTTCGACGTCGTCGGCGGCCGCCTCGACGGCTACGCGCCGCCTTTCGCGAGCTCGACTTGGCTGCATCGCTTCGGGTTTTTCGAGGCGGCCGGCGATCGCTGGTGGCCAATCGCCGGCGGCGTCTACTTCCTGCGCGCGACCAAGCGCGTCATCGGCATGCGTGTGCTGACACCCGCCTGGGAACGCCGCGATCGGCGCAAGAGGGCCTACGAACCAGCGCGCGCTCGCGAAGGCCTGACGACCTCCGAGCACCTGACGCCATGAGCGCCGCTACGAGGGGCGCGTGAATACAGCGTCGAGGCAGGAGGCACGCATGGTCGTGATTCATACCGACGGGGCCTGCAAGGGCAACCCCGGACCCGGCGGCTGGGGCGCGCTCTTGTGCGCCGGCGAACAACGGAAGGAACTCTTCGGTGGCGAGCCGCACACGACCAACAACCGAATGGAGCTGACCGCGGTCATCCGCGCGCTGGACTCGCTGACGCGAAGCTGCCCGGTTGCGATCTACACCGACTCGCAGTACGTGAAGAACGGCATCCAGACGTGGATCCACGGCTGGCGGCGCAACGGCTGGAAGACCGCCGACCGGAAGCCGGTCAAGAACGCCGACCTGTGGCGCCAGCTCGAAGCCGCCGCCGCCAGGCACCAGGTGTCTTGGCACTGGGTCAAGGGTCACGCCGACAACGAGGGTAACCTGCGTGCGGACGAACTCGCCAATCGCGGCGTCGAGGTCGCGCGCTCGCCGCAGATGCATCGCGTCGGCGGCGCCTGACCTGCACTGTGCGGGGTCAGTCCCAGGCAGCGTGCGTTCGATATTTCCGGGTGCCGGCGATGCAGGCGGCGGCATGCTACCTGAGGATTTTTTCGCCAGATTCGCAGCCGATGCGCCGCATCGGATAGATCACCTGCCGGTCTTCGCCGCGGAGCTTGCCGTCGATGGTCGCGTACAACCAGCCCTCGGTTGCGCGTCGGTAGACAATGCGCTGCGGAAACTCATTGCCGGGATTGGTGAAGGTGAAAATCGTGTCCTTGTCGTCGGTGGTGATCGACGTGAGCTTGAACGCGACCTCGGATTGGCCGGACTCGGCCGCGACGTAGTAGACGCCCTCGCCCCTCACCTCGATGCGCAGGAATTCGTAGCTCTGCAGCTTGTTCTGGAATACGGTCGAGCCCACACCAAGCAGAACGCCGCCGCGCAGTGGCGACCACTGCTCGCGGAAGTCGCGCTGGTTGACACTGCCCGCCCAGCATCCGTCGAGCCACGCGAGCGTCGTCACCGAGTTCAAGTCCGCGGCCGGCGCCGCCGATACGGTTGCAGCAGGCGGTGTTTGCGCCTGCGCCAGCGTGGCAAGCAGCATCAGGAGCGCCGCCAATGCGCGCGACGAACTCGAAGGTCTGGGGTGTGGATGCATCTCGGGTATTCCCGGTTCATTGCGCACGCGCAAGCGGCAGGTTGAGCAGCAGATTCTGCGGCTTGAGCCGCAGTCGATTATCGCCGGTCATCGCCATCGCTAGATAAACCGGACGGCCGGCGATCGCCGGACGCATGTCGGTCGGATGGCTGAAGTCCAGGCGGAACAGGCACAAGAGCCGCCCCATCCGCGTGTCATCGATTTCGGCATCGTTGTAGAGATCGTTCAACAGGCTGCTGGCCTCGGCGTCGAGTCCGACGTGCCAGACCCAGTGCTCATCGTCGATCGCGCGTTCGTGCCGGATCGTGACCGCAACGCCGAGAAAATGCGCGATCCATTTCTCCAGCACCCGCGACAACGCGTCGAGCGCCGGCCGGCCACGATTCAGGCTGATCGAGAAATCGTGCCGCTCGTCGCGATCCCAGTACTGCTGCGCATTTTCCGCATCGAGCACGTCGAGATCGATGGCGCGCGACGGTGTCCGGTTCTGCGCCAGCAATTCGCCCAGCGAACCGAAGCCTCCGGTGGTGGCGAAGAGCTCCACCGTGGTTTCATCGGCGGCCATCACCGCGCCATCGTCCTGCATGGCGATCCGCTGCGGGCGAAACAGCATTTCGGCGGCGCGTGCCTCCATCGGCGATGCCTCGCCGTCCAGAATATGCCTCAGCAGCACCTGCGTGAGCTGGTCGACGAACAACGGCGGCACGTCGACACCGGTTCCCCGGAAGAGCCCCGAGTAGGCGGCTTCGAGCGAATTGGCCGCGATGAGGCGCTCACGAAAGCGCAGCCAGATACCGTAGTTCTCGCGCGCATCGGGATCGGCGAGCGCCGCGAGTTCGGCGTCGGCGACAGTGCGCCGCGGAATGGCGAGCAACGAGTCGTGCAGCGCCAGCTCGGCAGCGCAGGACTCGGCGATCGGAGCGAGCTCGGGTCGTGTGAGAAAGCTGCGCAGGAAATCGTCGGTGACCGTCAGTCGTCCATCGGTGCCGACAGTCAGCAGTCGATAGCCGCAGGACGGCCAGAAGTCGCGCATCAGCCGCCGAGCATCGCCTTCTTGAGATCGTCCTGGACCGGATGGTCGCCCAGCCAGATCTTCGTCAGCGCCTTGTTGAACGCGTCGCCCGGAATCGACCCCTTCGCCGCACCGTTGAACCCGATCTTGGTCGCTCCGTCGACGAAGTCGAGCGTCACGACGTCGTTTTCCTTGACCTCGTTGAAAGCCTTCATTATCGAGACCAGTTGGTCGGTCTGCGCCTTGACGGCGGCGAGTTCGGCGGCGGAGTTGTTGTCCTTCATGCCGTCGGTCAGCGCATCGACCAATTGGTCCGCCGACAGGTTGCGCAGCAGGTTCATCTGGATGCGCCGCGGCCCCTTGTCGAGGACCGCCGCCAGCGTCGTCGCCTTGGCCGGTATGTACAGGCTGCCGACGTAGATCTTGAAGAACACCTTGGTACGCACCCCGGCGCCGTTGAGCACGAGATCCTGGCCGCCTACGGCCGCCTTGTCGCCGAGCTTGACGCCGCCGACGTCCATCGCCTGCACTCCCGCCGCCAACAGCAAGCCGAAGAGTACCGCCATCAATTTGCGCATGTTGCCTCCATCGTCATGTTGGACTGCACCGCCACGACCACTATGCCGCCTCGAAAATGCCGGCGGCACCCATGCCCGTTCCCACGCACATCGAAACCATCCCGTACCTGTGGCTGCGACGCTGCATGCCGTGGACGATCGTTGCCGTGCGAATGGCGCCGGTCGCCCCCAGCGGATGCCCGAGCGCAATGGCGCCACCCAAAGGATTGACGCGGGCCGGGTCGAGCTCGAGCTCGCGCATGACCGCGATCGCCTGTGCTGCGAAGGCCTCGTTCAACTCGATCCAGCCGATGTCGCGCAGGTGCACACTCGTCGTCTGCAGCACCTTGGGAATCGCCGCGACCGGCCCGATACCCATGATCTCCGGCGCGACGCCGGCCACCGCGTAGCCGACCCAGCGCGCCAGTGGCAAAAGATCGAGCTCGCGCAGCACCTTCTCCGAGACCAGGATCGAAGCACCCGCGCCGTCGGACATCTGCGAGCTGTTGCCGGCGGTCACCGAGCCCTTTGCCGCGAACACCGGCCGCAGCCTGGCGAGCCCCTCGGCGCTGGTGTCCGCACGCGGACCCTCGTCGCGCTCGACGACCTTCGAGCGTCCAACGATCTTTCCGGTGGCAAGATCGGGCACATCGCCGACGACGGTGACCGGGCTCACCTCGGCCGCGAATTCCCCTGCCGCCTGCGCGGCGAGCGCCCTGCGGTGCGATTCCAGCGCGAAGGCATCCTGCTCCTCGCGCGACACTTTCCACTGCGCCGCGACCCTTTCTGCGGTCAGACCCATCCCGTAGGCGATACCGATATTCTCGTCGCGTTCGAACACCGCTTCGTTGATCGCGAGCCGCCCCAGCATCGGAATCATGCTCATGCTTTCGGTGCCGGCCGCGATCATGATGTCGGCCTCGCCGGTACGGATACGATCGGCCGCGATCGATACCGCGTTCAGCCCGGACGAACAGAAGCGGTTGACCGTCATGCCGGCCACGCTGTCGGGCAATCCCGCCAGCAGCACGCCGATGCGCGCAACGTTCATCCCCTGCTCGTACTCCGGCATCGCGCAGCCGACGATCACGTCGTCGATGCGCGTCGCGTCGATGGCGGGCACCTGCGCGAGCACGCTCTTCAATGCGTGCGCCAGCAGCGTGTCGGGGCGCGTCGAACGGAATGCGCCGCGCGGTGCACGACCGACCGGCGTGCGCGTGGCGGCGACGATGTACGCGTCCTGCATCTGTTTGGTCATGGCCTCGGTCCTGGATTCACTTTCTCAGTTGCGCAGCGGCTTGCCGGTCTTCAGCGTATGCGCGATGCGCGCCTGTGTGTTTTCGTGGCGCAGGAGTTCCATGAACTCGCGCCGCTCGAGATCGAGCAGCCACGCCTCGTCGACCAGGCTGCCGGAGTCGACCTCGCCACCGCACAGCACGCGTGCGACGCGTTTCCCCACCTCGAAATCGTAGGCGCTGATGAAGCCACCTTCACGCATGTTGACCAGCAGCATCTGCAGCGTCGCGAAGCCGGTCTTGCCCGCGACGGGCACATTGCGCGCCGGCAGCGGCGGCCGATAGCCGGCATCGGCGAGCGAGCGCGCCTCGCCGATCGCTACGTGCAGCAGTTCCTGCGCGTTCATCACGACCACGTCCGACGGCCGCAGGTACCCGAGATCCTTCGCGTCAAGCGCGCTCTTGGCGACCGTCGCCATCGCAATCGTCTGGAAGTAGCTGCGGATGAACGGCAACTGGTCGATCTGGCTGCCGTTGGCGCCCCGTCGCACTTCGTTGGCCGCGCGCACGACAAACTCCTTGCAGCCACCTCCGGCGGGCAGTAGTCCGACGCCGACCTCGACCAGCCCGATGTATGACTCGAGCGCCGCCACCGCGCGATCGGCGTGCAGGATGAATTCGCAGGAGCCGCCCAGCGCCATGCCGCGTACTGCGCATACCGTGGGTATCAGGCTGTAGCGCAGGCGCATCGCCGAGTGCTGGAACTTGGCGACGACGGCGTCGATGGCGTCCCATTGCTTCGCAGCGATCGCCGGCGCGATCGCGGCCAGATTGGCACCCAGCGAAAACGGCTCGCGCGTCTGCCAGATGACGAGCCCGGCGAGCGTGCGCTCGGCTTCGTCGAGGGCGCGCAGCAGGCCATCGAGCACGTCGTCACCGATGGTGTTCGCCTTGCTCTTGAAGGAGACGATGCCGACGTCGTCGGACAGATGCCAGAACCGTAACGCGTCGCTTTCGAAGATCGTCGTGCCGCCGCTCGCCGGCCGCTCGCCCAGCACCGGATCGGGAAAATGCTGCCGCCGGTAGACCGGCAGCCTTGAACGCGGTACGAATTCGTCGCGAACCGCGGAATAAGCACCTGCCTGCGCATGCACGCCGCGCGCAGCGATCACCTTGGGGCCCTTCACCCACGTCGGCAACGGCGCCTTGGCCAATGCGCGGCCGGCCGCGATGTCCTCGGCAATGAAGGCCGCCACGTCAGCCCACCCCGCGGCCTGCCACGTCTCGAAAGGACCCATCTGCCAACCGAAGCCCCAGCGAATCGCCAGATCGACGTCGCGCGCGTTGTCGGCGATTTCCGCAAGCTGGTAGGCGCTGTAGTGGAAGAGATCGCGGAAGATCGCCCACAGGAACTGCGCCTGCGGATGCGCGCTGGCGCGCAGCTTCGCGAACTTCTCGGCGGGCGACCCGATCTTGAGTAATTCGGCCACCTCGGGCGCCACCTCGCCGGCGACGGTCTTGTAGTCGCCTGCCGCGGGGTCGAGTACCTGGATGTCGCCGCCCAGCTTGCGGAAGAAGCCCGCTTTGGTCTTGGCGCCCAGCGCACCCTGACCGACCAGTGCAGCCAGCACCGGCGGTGTGGCGAAGAGGTCATGCCACGGATCGTCGGGCAACGTGTCGTGCATCGTCTTCACGACATGCGCCATCGTGTCGAGGCCGACGACGTCCGCGGTCCGGTACGTCGCGCTCTTCGCGCGGCCGATCGCCGGACCCGTAAGCGCGTCGACGACATCGAAGGAGAGGCCGTAGGTCTGTGTATGGTGCATCGTCGCCAGCATGGAAAAGATGCCGATGCGGTTGGCAATGAAGTTCGGCGTATCCTTCGCGCGGATCACGCCCTTGCCGAGCGCCGTCGTCAGCAGCGCCTCCAGCGCATCGAGCAGCCCCGCGTCGGTCTGCGGCGCCGCGATCAGCTCGACCAGATGCATGTAGCGCGGCGGATTGAAAAAATGGATGCCGCAGAAGCGCGCGCGCAGCTGCTCGGGCACCGCCGCGGAAAGTGCGGCCAGCGACAGCCCCGACGTGTTCGATGCCAGCACCGCATTTGGCGGCAGGTGCGGCGTGATCTTTTCGTACAGATCCTTCTTCCAGTCGAGACGCTCGGCGATCGCCTCGATCACGAGATCGACTTCGGCAAGTCGCGGCAGATCAGCGCCGTAATTGCACGCCTCGATCGCGGCCGCGCGATCACGGGTGCAAAGCGGCGCCGGCTCCTGCTTCGCGAGACCGGCAATCGCCTTCTGCACGAGACCGTCGGCGTCGCCTTCCTTCGCGGGAAGGTCATAGAGAAGCGTGGGGATGCCGGCGTTGACCAAGTGCGCGGCGATTTGCGCACCCATGACACCGGCGCCCAGGACAGCAGCCTTGCGGACGATCAGGCGGGAAGAGGGCATGAAAAAGATACCTGCGAAGCCCGCAACGGTGCGGGCATGAAGAGGGGTGCGTGACGCACCGAAGGGTTCATTTTAGCAAACGCGTCCAGAACACATTCCCTGGAACTGCGCCGACATCCGGAACGGCGGATCGCCGCGCGCCCGTGCAGGAAAAACGGCCGGGAGGCGATCCCGGCCGTTTTCCCTGTACGGATCCTTCGTTCGGGCAGAGCGACGCGCCCCGCCCTTTCCCGTCAGAACGTGTAGGTCGCCTGCATCGCGAGGATCCACACCGAAGCGTCGTAAGTACCGTTGACCAGGCCGTTGGCCGCCGTGCTGCCCTGGTTCTGGTTGAAGCTCGGGCTGTCCGCAAAAATATAGGCAAGACCGCCGTCGAACTTCCAGTGCTTGTCCAACTTGTACTCGCTGCCCACGGTGAGCCACCAGCGATCGGAGTCCGGCAGCCGCACCGTCGGATCGTTGGTGACCGGCGTCTGGTCGAAGGCAACGCCGAATCGCGCCTTCCACTGGTCGCTGACCTTGTAGTTGGCGCCGACGGCGAACTTCCACGAGTCGTCCCAGTTGAGAGGAACCGCCGGCAGCGCAGGCGGCGAGCTCGAGATGAATTTCAGTTCCGGGATGCTCGACCAGCCGGTGTATTGCGCATCGGCCATCACGTCCCAGCGGTTGTTGACTCGGTAGAACATCGAGATATTGGCTATCTCCGGCAGCTTGATGTCCGAGCTGACGCCGCGGCCGTACAACGCCTGGCCGTTGACCCCGGCCGCGAGTGCCGCGATCGTTCCGGTCAGCGGCGGAGGTGTGGGCGGCAGCGACGGGTTTTCGAAATTGATGTTGCCGTTGACGGTGTAACTGATCTCCGAGCGGTAGCTCAAGCCGAGACGCAGCTGCGGCGTCGCATCCCACGCGAGGCCGATATTCCAGCCCCACGCCCAGTCGCTGCCGTCAATTGTCGCCTTCGAGTCGAGTCCGGGCGTTGCCCCGGCGATGGCGTTGAACGTCGGCGAGCCGGGCGGGATGCCGGCGGTGCCGGCGGCCTGCAGCAACGCCGCCGAATAGTTGACGTCGTTGGTCAGCGTCGCCTTGAGCTGCTGATAGTTGATGCCGACGCCAACGGCGAACTGCGGTGTCACTTTCCACGCAATCGCCGGATTGATGTTGATAGTCTGGATCTCCGACTTCAGCGACTGATAGCGGCCGAGCCAGCCGTCGTCGTACTCGGTCGTCAGTCCGAAGGGAACATTGATGCCGAGACCGAAGGTCCACTGCTGGTTGATCGGCACCGACACGTACATGTTCGGCACGAAGTTGAAGCCGCCGGCATCGCCGCCATCGCCTCCCAGCGGCTGGTTGGTCGCCGGCAGCGACGCCTCGTTACGGAACTTGATCGACGGCGTGATGATGTTGAGCACCGCGGCGCCTTGAGTCTTCGGGAACTGCGCCAGCGCCGCCGGATTCGACCACATCGCGCTGACGTCATCGGTGGCAGCCGCACCCGCCGCGAACGCGTTGCCCAAGCCGCTTCCGCTCTGCTCGTTCAACTGGAAGCCGGTCCCCAGCGCCTGCGTCGCGCCCAGTGCCAGCACCAGTGCGCCGACCGCGCGGGCTACCGCGTGCTTGCGAAATGATCCCGTTTGCATGACTGCTGTCTCCTCGTTGCTCGTGGTGTGCTGCGATCGGGTGCCCTGCCGCGCTTCTATCGCATTTCGCAGCGTGGCAGCCATCCCGGCCAAGTATCGATGAAACTATACACCGGCGCGGGGTTCGGCCGCACGGTTTGTCGCCGAAAAGGGCGTCGTTTTCTAAGGTCTGTGTACTTCCCGTGGGCGGCGGGCGGCGTCGACCGCAACATAGGTGAGGCAGGCCTCTGTTACACGGACCGTAACCCGATCTTTCGGGTTGCGCTGCGCATAAACCTCGACTTCGACGGTAATCGACGTCTTTCCGATCCGCAGGATCTCGGCGTAGAAACTCACCAGGTCGCCGACCAGCACCGGCTCCTTGAACGTGAAGGAGTTGACGGCGACCGTCGCGACCCGGCCGCGTGCATGCCGCGCGGCGACCACCCCGCCGGCGACGTCGACCTGCGCCATGATCCAGCCGCCGAAGATGTCGCCGTGCTGGTTGGTGTCGTGCGGCATCGGCACCACCCGCAGCATGGGCTCCTTGTCCGGCAGCGTGCACATCGTCATTTCGATGCGGTCAGGCAGCGGCCTGCTTCTTGGCTTCGTCACGCAATTCACGACGCAGGATCTTGCCGACATTCGACTTCGGCAGATCGGCCCTGAACTCGACTTCGCGCGGGCATTTGTAGTTGGTCAGGTGTTCGCGGCAGTGCTTGAGGACGTCGTCGGACGTCAGCGCGGGATCTTTCTTCACGACATAAAGCTTGACCGCCTCGCCCGACTTCTTGTCGGGCACACCGACGGCGGCGCACTCGAGCACGCCCGGATGGGTGACGACCACGCCTTCGATCTCGTTGGGGTAGACGTTGAATCCCGACACCAGGATCATGTCCTTCTTGCGGTCGACGATCTTCACGAATCCGCGCTCGTCCATGACGCCGATGTCGCCCGACGTGAACCAGCCGTCGCGGTCGATGACCTTGTCCGTCTCGTCCTGCCGCTGCCAGTACCCAGCCATTACCTGCGGGCCACGGATGCAGATCTCGCCGGACTGGCCGAGCGGCACTTCCTTTCCATTGTCGTCGCGCAGCAAGATCTCGGTCGACGAGATCGGCAGCCCGATCGAGCCGTTGTACGCCGCCAGATCGAGCGGGTTGATCGTCGCCGCCGGCGAGGTCTCGGTCAGGCCATAGGCTTCGATCAACGGTACCCCGGTGACCTCCTTCCAGCGGACGGCGACCGCTTCCTGCACCGCCATGCCGCCACCGAGCGCGATCTTCAGCGACGAGAAGTCGAGCTTGGCGAACTCCGCGTTGTTCACCAGCGCGTTGAACAGCGTGTTGACGCCGGTAATCGCCGTGAACTTGAACTTCGCCATCTCCTTCACGAATCCGGGAATATCGCGCGGATTGGGAATCAGGACGTTTTCGCCGCCCAGCGACATGAAGACCAGGCAATTGGCCGTCAGCGAAAAGATGTGATAGAGCGGCAGCGGCGTGATGATCACCTCGCGGCGGTTGTCGTCGAGGAACGGGCGGATCCACGCCCGCGCCTGGATCATGTTGGCGACGATGTTGCGATTGATCAGCATCGCACCCTTGGCCACGCCCGTGGTACCGCCGGTGTACTGGAGAAAGGCGATGTCTTCGTGGCCGACCTCCACCCGCGCGAGCGTGCGCTTGCGGCCTTCCGCGAGCGCATCGGACAGGTGAATTGCCCCCGGCAGCGAGAACTTCGGAATCATCTTCTTCACGTGCCGCAGCACGAAGTCGACGATCAGCCCCTTGAAGCCGAGCAACTCGCCGATAGACGTCACGATCAGCTGCCGAACTTTGGACTTGCCGATCACCTCTTCCACGGTGCCCGCGAAATTCTCGACGCACACCAACACCTCGGCGCCCGAGTCGCGTAACTGGTGTTCGAGTTCGCGTGCCGTATAAAGAGGGTTGACGTTGACCACCGTGCAGCCGGCGCGCAAGGTGCCGAACAGGCACACCGGGTACTGCAGGATGTTGGGCATCATCAGCGCGATACGCGTGCCCTTCTTGCAGCCGATACTCTGCAGCCACGCGGCGAATGCTGCGGACAACGTGTCGAGTTCGGCGAAGCTGATCGACTTGCCCATGCAGGTGAACGCGGGTCGCGATCCGTACTTGCCGACGCTTTCCTCGAATATCTCGCGTACCGATGCGTATTCATTGACGTCGATTTCCGCGGGAACGCCCTTCGGATAACTCTTGAGCCAGATCTTGTCCACGACGCTCCTCCTTGCTGCAGGTCATTGCGCCAGGGGCGCGAGTATCCGGGCGGGGTACCCGCCGGGCGGTCGAACCGAGATTGCCGAAGAGAAGGTGCGCAGCGTTGGGTGCGGCGGTGCGTCCCAATGAAAATCCTACACCAGTTGGCGTGTTTCGGGGCGAATGCGGCACAAGGTCAGGCCGTGCCGGCATAGTGCAGCGGACCGCCACGAAACGGTGCGAATCCGGTGCCGAAGATCGCGCCGGCGTCGACCAGGTCGGCGTCGGCGACGATCGATTGTGCCAGTGCCGCCTTCGCCTCGGTGATCAGCGGCTCGATCAGGCGCTCCGCCAGCCCCGCAGGAACCGACCCGGCCGCACCCTTGGCCGCCTTGCCGTCGGTCCAGGCGTAGAAGCCGCGACCGGTCTTGCGGCCCAGATGTCCGGCGGCGACCAGTTCCATCAACCGCCGGGGCGGTGTCGCGTCGCTGCCGAGCATCTTTCCCACTTCGACGCAGATGTCGAGTCCGACCGTGTCGGCGAGTTCGATCGGACCCATCGGCATGCCGAAAGCCAGTGCGGCCTCGTCGACGGTCTCCGGTGCGATTCCCTCGTCCACCGCCCGCATCGCCGCCATCAGGTACGGCGCCAGCACGCGGTTGACGAGGAAGCCCGGCGCGCTTTTCACCGGCAGCGGCAGCTTGTCGATCTGGCGGACGAATGCGGCGGCGCGCGGAACCAGCGTTTCGCGCGTACGCTCCCCGACCACGACCTCCACCAGCATCATCCGTGCGACCGGATTGAAGAAATGCAGGCCAACGAGGCGCGTCGGATCGGCCAGTGCACCGGCGATGTCCTCGAGTGGAATGCTCGACGTGTTGCTCGCCAGAATCGCGTCGGGCTTCGCCTTGCGCTCAAGCGCCGCGAACAGCGTCCGCTTCGCCTCGACGTTTTCGAATATCGCCTCGATGACGACGTCGGCGCGCGCGACACCGTCGCCGGCGACGTCCGGAATCAGCCGGTCGTTCGCGTCGCGTACGCGGCGTGGATCGCGCAGGCGATCGGCGAAGAGCTTGCCCGCTCGCTGCATCGCCGGCGCCAATCGCTTTGCGTCCTGGTCCTGCAACGTCACCGTCAGCCCGCGCAGCGCGCACCAGGCGGCGATATCGCCGCCCATGGTGCCGGCGCCGACGACATGCACATGCGCCGCCTTGCGTTCATCCTCCTTGCCGAGGCTCTTCAGGCGTTCCTGCAAGCGGAAGACCCGGATCAGGTTGGCGGCGGTCGGCGATGCGAGCAGCGATGGAATCGACGCCGGGTCCGACGCCGGCGCTGCCAGCGCATTGCCGTCGTATCGGGTCCACAGTTCGAGGATCGCGTACGGGGCCGGATAGTGCTCGCGCCGCGCCCGTTTCGCGACCTGCTTTTGCGCCTGCGCCGCAATGTACCGACGCGCCAGCGGATTGAGCGAAAGCGCGAGCGGCAGCCCGAGCTTGCGCGGCGAGGGCAGCGCACGCAATACGCCGCGCGCCGTGTTTTCCATGATGCGCACCGGCACGCACTCGTCGGCAATGCCCAGCTTCTTCGCCCGGCGCGCGTCGATCGTCCGGCCGGTGAGCAGGAGGTCGAGCGCCGCCGGCGCTCCGGTGAGCCGAGGCAGGCGCCGGATGCCGCCCCAGCCGGGCACGATACCCAGCATCACTTCCGGCAACCCGAGTCGCGTGCCCGGCTCGTCGACGACTACCCGGTAGCGACAGGCCAGCGCCAGCTCGAGACCGCCGCCTAAGCAAAACCCGCGGATCAACGCCAGCGTCGGATAGCCGACCTGCGCCAGTCGCTCGAAGGTGTCCCAGCCACGGCGAACGATGGCGATCGCTCCGGCCTCGTCACGGACTTCGCCGAACTCGTCGATATCGGCGCCGGCGATGAAACCGCTCGCCTTGCCGGAGCGGATGATGAGGCCCTTCGGCGGCTCGCGGTCGAGGACGTCGAGTGCTTCGTTCAGTTCGTCGAGTACCGCTGCCGACAAGGTATTCGCCTTGGCGTCAGTGCGGTCGATGACCAGCGTGGCAATTCCGTCGGCTTCGCGCGCAATGGTCCAGTGCTGCATGATCGCTTCTCCGGTCGGTTGCGCTAGACGCGCTCGACGAGCATCGCGCCGCCCAGGCCGCCGCCGACGCAGATCGCCGCCATGCCGAGCCTGCCGCCGGTGCGGCGCAGCGTGTTCAATACGTGCAGCACGATCCGCGTGCCGGACGCGCCCACCGGATGGCCGAGCGCGATCGCACCGCCGTCCACGTTGAGCTTTGCCTGATCGATCGTTCCCAGCGCCGCCGGCAGCCCGAGTTCGGTGCGGCAGAACTCGTCGTCGGCCCAAGCGCGTTCGCAGGCCAGGACCTGAGCGGCGAAGGCCTCGTTGATTTCCCAGGCGTCCAGGTCGTTCAGTGCTAGACCGTGCCGTTGCAGGATCGGAGTGGCCGCGTAGACGGGGCCCAGTCCCATCTGCGCCGGATCGAGACCCGCCCATTGCGAATCGACGATACGGCCGATCGGCGTCAGCCGATGTTCATCGACCGCGCGCTGCGACGCGACGATCACCCATGCGCCGCCGTCGGTGATCTGCGAGCTGTTGCCGGCCGTGATGTTGCCGTACTTCTTGTCGAAAAAGGGCCGCAGCTTGGCCAGGTTCTCGGCTGTCGAATCGGCGCGTACGCCATCGTCGGCGGCGTGGAGTGTGCCGCGGCGGTCGAACAATGCCACCACCTCGTCCGCGTAGTGCCCCGCCGCCTGCCCCGCGAGCACCCGCGCATGGCTGCGCGCCGCGAAGTCATCCATCTCCTGCCGCGTGATGCCGAAGCGGTACGCCAGGTTCTCCGCCGTCTGTCCCATCAGCAGCCCACAGATCGGATCGGTGAGGCCCTTCATCAACGAAATCACCGGTGCGAAAAACCCCGGCCGAAACTTCGCGAGCAGCGCCGCACGCTGCCCGGCGCTCTTCGCCGCGTACCATTGCGACAGCCAGGACACCATCGCGTCCGAGAAGAGGAGCGGCGCCCGCGACAGCGCATCGACGCCGCCGGCCAGCACCAGCTCGGAGCGACCGGCGCGGATATTGTTGACCGCGGAATCAATCGACTGCATGCCCGATGCGCAGTTGCGCATCACGGTCCAGGCGGGCACCTTCTGGCCGCAGCCCATTCGCAGCGCGGCCACGCGGCCGATGTTGACTTCGTCGGCGGACGGCGCGGCGCAGCCCAGGATCACTTCGTCGAAATCCGTTGACGCGAAGCGCTGACGGATGAGCAGCGCACGGCCGGCGTCGGCGGCGAGATCGGATGCGGCAAATGGCCCCGGCTTGTTGCGCGCCTTGAGGAATGGCGTCCGGCAGCCGTCGACGATGTATACCGGATCGTTCATCGCGGAGGGTTCGTGCCGCATCGCGTTACGCCACCGCGCGGCGGCGGGCGGGCTTGGTCGGCGTATGCAGCGCGTCGATCGCCGGCTTAAGCAGCGACGCGCCGAGATCGCGATCGAAATCGTCGACGCGGATGACACGCGCCGCAAGGTCGCGTTGAATGATCAGCGCCTGCGCTTCGTCCGGTTCGATCACTCCGGCCGCGACAGCGCGTTGCGCGAGCGCATCGACCCCCGTACCCGGTGGCAGCTGACCATCGAGGCGCCCTTCGCGCGTGGCGGCCTTGAGTTTCGCCTCGACGGGCTCGATGGCGACCGTGGCGACCAGCGCGCGCTCGATAAGACCGACCGGATCGTCATCGTCGCGGCCGATGAACATCCCGGCGGTCAGCCGGTCGCGGGTGGCGGACGGCGCGATCAGCAGCTGCGCCACCTGCGCGCCCAGCGCGTCCGATGGCACCGTGTACGGGCGCCCGAGCGGGAACACCATCCGGCGCAGCAGAAAGGCCAGCAACCGGTTGGGGAAGTTCGAGATGACACCCTCGAACGCAGACTGCGCCTTGAACATCGCATCCCAGATCGCCCAGTGCAGCAATGGCGCATCGGCAGCCTGCCTGCCTTCGGCTTCGAAGCGCTTCAACGCCGCCGAGCACAGGTACAGGAGCGACAGGATGTCGCCGAGCCGCGCGGACAGCGATTCCTTGCGCTTCAGCGCGCCGCCCAGCGTGCCCATCGAGACGTCGGCGAGCAGAGCGAGCGCCGCCGAAAAGCGCGTCAACTGCTGATAGTAGCGGCGCGTCTCGGGCGCGACAGCGGCACGAACACGCACGAAGTGCGATCCGGTGAGCCCGGTGACCAGCGTCCGCGCCAGATTGGAGAGCGTGAAGCGCAGATGCCCGAACAACGCATCGTCGAAGGCGATCGACGCCGCGTTGCGGTCCGTTTGGCGCGTCGCTTCGATTTCGCGCAGCACGAACGGATGGCAGCGAATGGCGCCCTGACCGAAGATGATCAGGCTGCGGGTCAGGATGTTCGCACCTTCGACGGTGATCGCGACCGGATGCTGCATGTACGCGCCGCCCAGGAAGTTCGAAGGCCCCATGCAGATGCCCTTGCCGCCGATGACGTCCATGCCGTCGTTGATCGTCTGCCGGGCGCGCTCGGTGATGTGGTACTTGGCGATCGCAGAGGCCACCGCCGGCTTTTCGCCAAGGTCGACCGCCGCCACGGTCAGCCTCCGCGTGGCGTCCATCATGTACAGATTGCCGCCCATGCGCGCCAGCGCCTCCTCGACGCCTTCGAACCTGCCGATCGCCGTCCTGAACTGCGTACGAACGCGCGCGTAACCGCCGACGGCCCGCACCGCGAGTATCGACATGCCGGTATTCGACGACGGCAGCGAGATGCCGCGGCCGGCCGCGAGGGACTCCATCAACATCCGCCAACCGCGGCCGATCATCGGCGCCCCACCGATGACCCAATCCATCGGTATGAACACGTCCCGCCCCGAGTTGGGTCCGTTCTGGAACACCGCGTTCAACGGCATGTGGCGGCGGCCGATGATCACGCCAGCGTGCGTCGTCGGGATCAGCGCGCAGGTGATGCCGAGATCCTCGGTCTCGCCCAGTAGATGGTCCGGATCGTGGACGCGGAAGGCGAGCCCGAGCAGCGTCGCGACCGGACCCAGCGTGATGTAGCGCTTGTCCCAGGTGACCGACAGCCCCAGCACGCGCCTGCCTTCGTGCTCGCCCCAGGCAACGATCGCGTAGTCGGGAATCGACGCGGCGTCGGAGCCGGCCTGCGGGTTGGTCAGCGCGAAGCACGGGATTTCGAGTCCCTTTGCGAGGCGCGGAAGATAGCGCCGCCTCTGCTCGTCGGTGCCGTAATGCAGCAGCAATTCGCCGGGCCCGAGCGAGTTCGGGACCATGACGGTGACCGCGGCGGTGCCCGAGCGTGTCGACAGCTTGGTGATGACCTGCGAATGCGCCCAGGCGGAGAAGCCCAGCCCCCCGTATTCCTTGGGAATGATCATGCCGAGGAAACCCTTGTCGCGGACGAACTGCCAGACTTCGGGCGGCAGGTCCTTGTAGACGTTGGTGGTCTCCCAGTCGCTGGTCATCGCGCACAACTGTTCCGTTTCCTCGTCCAGGAAACGCTGTTCCTCGGCGGTCAGCGCAGGTTCCGGCGTCGCCAGCAAACGTGAC
Source organism: Burkholderiales bacterium (assembly GCA_020853025.1). Lineage (GTDB taxonomy): Bacteria > Pseudomonadota > Gammaproteobacteria > Burkholderiales > Casimicrobiaceae > VBCG01. The sequence continues at coordinate 46,148 of JADYZP010000058.1, read as the reverse complement.
CACGCGGGACGCCCGGTGAACAGTTCGCCGTCCCACCATACGGTGCCCGCCTCCAGCGCATCGCTTTCGGTCTGCGACATCGGCGGCATCAGCTTGCGATACACGCCGAGCACGCCGTCGCTGATCAGCTTGCGGCGCAAGCTTGGGATCGCCAGCGGAATCGCGAGGACGATGAAGATCACGGTCAGCAGCGCGTTGAGCGCAAGCGGCAACGCGGTCAGCGCCCACGAAGCGGCGAGCATGAGGAGAATCCCTGCACCCCAGACACGGCCGGAGGCGTTGATGTACGCCAGCGCGGTAAAGCCGATCAGCGCGGCGAGGATCCAGACGGCGGTGGTCATGGTCGGTACTCCTTTTTCGACGCCGCCGCACCAGGTTCGGCGTGGCGTCTTGCGTCATGCCGGTCAGCAGGACTGTGCGCATCGCTTTCCAGCTCGAGGTCTCGCGCAACGTCGTAGAGGTCGGGCAGCGGCGCGGTCAATCCGGCCAACAGAAAGGGGGCGAGACGGCGCAACAGGATCTCGTCATTGTTCGTATCGAGCGGATTCAGCTCGGCGATTATTTTCAGCGCGTCGGTGCCTGCCAACGTGTACGACAGCGCGCCCATAATGAAGTGCAGCCGCCACGACAATTCCTTGCGCGGCAGTTGCGGCAACGCACGCCCGAACGCGGTCTTGAAGCGAGCGATCATCAGCGCGTACTGATCCGACAGGAAGCGACGGATGAACGGCGCCGGATCGGCGTACGCACGACCGAGCAGGCGCAGGAAATTGGTGCCGCCGCGCTCGCGATCACGCGCCAGCCGCAGCGCCGGGATGAACAGCGCCGAAAGGATTCGTTCGCAACGCAGCGGTTCCGGTGCCGACTCACGCTCGAACCTGTCGAGTAGTTGCACACGCTCCCGATTCATCGGATCCAGCCGCCGCGTCAGGACCGCCTGGAACAGCTCTTCCTTGCTGCCGAAGTGATAATTGGCTGCAGCAAGATTGGCATCCGCTGCCGCCGTGATCACCCGCAGGCTGGTCGCCTCGAAGCCATGTTCCATGAACAGCGCTTCGGCAGCGTCGAGCAGGCGAGCCTTGGTCGCGCACGCAATCGGCGCGTCCTGTTGCCGCAGCACCCCGGCGTCCATCCTGTCCATCGTCGCCTCCTTCCGATCGGTTTCGCTGTCGCCGGGGCGCAATCCAACGCGCCCGAAGCGCAAACCGTGTCGTCACGGCCGACGCGGTCGATGCGTCGGTCGGCCATGAGTCATGAAGTCGCTGCCAATTGAATTATACGACCGTTTGAATCTTATGTTTGTTTCTGATGCCTGTCAAATTTCGACATCCTTCATGTCAGCACCGCCGGGCCGTCCCGAGGGACCGATGCGGCCCTTGTGCGTGGGCAGCGAGCGTGGCGTCGCGGTCGCGCATCTCGATCCGCTGATCGTCGCGCCGGGAGCGCAGGGGTCGCTTCGCTGCTGGCAACGATCGCGCTCGGGCGGCACGCATGTCGTGCCGGCGGTTGGCTATACTTGACCGAGGAGGAACGACCCGATGGCCACCATCTCGATCGCGCGCAAGCACGTGCTTTCGCACAGGAAGGCGAAGTCGGTTGCCGAGAAAATCGCCAAGGACCTGAACAAGCGCTTTGCACTCGCCTACGAATGGGACGGAGACCACGTTGATTTCGAACGCCCCGGCATTGCCGGTCGCATGCTCGTCGGCCGCGACAGAATCGCGCTCGACGTCAGTCTCGGCTGGCTGCTGACGCCGCTGAAGCCGGCGCTCGAAAGAGAAATCACCGCCCAGCTCGACCGACTACTGGGCGAGGCCTGAACGCGGAGGGCGCGGCGCCTGCGGTCAGCGGATCGGCGCCACGGCCGGGCTTTCAGAACCGCTCGGTCGCCGGCTGCGACAGTCGGAACATCAGCGGATCGGGAAAGGGATCGATGGCGCCGCCGATGATCGCCTCCATGATCTGCGTTTCGCGCTCGTCGATCGTACGCAGGAACGCTTCGGCGCCGCCCATGTCGCGGAACGCGGCGAAGCCGCGCTCGAGGAAGTCCTGCAACGCCGACATCCCCGCCAGCCGCGCGGGCTGCCGCATCATCGCCAGCGCAGTGCGCACCAGCGGCTTCCCGACAAAGCGATCGAGTGCCTGCCCGATCTCCCCAATCAGCCTGATCTGACGGCCGCGCAACGGAAAGTTTCCCGCCCGCCGATACGCCTTGCAGTACTCGGCCACGGTGAAATAGCCGTCGGCCCGTGGCAAGCGCGCGAGCAGGACGCGATCGAGTTCCTGCGACAACCCGTTGAGCTCCATCGCGGATGCGGTAGTCCGGATGACGCTTTCGGGCAGCATCTTCACCATCACCGGAACGACACGCGCCAGATCGGCATCGCGGCGGCTGAAATCCGCGCTGCCGTAGAGATCGTTCTGGAAGAACTCTATAGCCGCGGTGAAGCGCGGATCGGCCGCCAGATCCGCATAGGTCATGCGCAGCCGCCGCGCCTGCCAGTTCGCAAGGCGGTCGAGTGCGCCGACAAGTATCGGATTGACCTTGCGCTCCTCGTGCAGACGTTGCACACGCTGGAGTTCACGCACCAGCGCGCTGCGCGCGCTCGGGGCCGGATCCTGATCTGCCATCGGCGAATTGACGGGGCAACGTTCGGAGCAACGAGTCTAGCAGGTCATCGCATTGCGCCGTGCCGCCGCCGGTCGTTCGACCTGCTAGATTGTATTGTCGAGTGCGTCGCCATAGGGTGAAAGCGCGCTTGCGACGTGCCTCGCGAACGTCCTGGCCTCCGGCGGCTGAAGCACCGCGCCCTTTAGTGTGAATGCTCTAGGCGATATGCGTAAATTGAACGGTGAAGGCACGGCAATCGTCCGCGCGCCACGTACAGGAGAAACGATAATGCTTAACTCGATGCAAACCCGCAGCACACCGATCGGCGACGCGGTGTTCAATGCGTCGCGACAGGTATGGCTCGCCAGTCTGGGCGCGGCGGTGGTCTCGCGCGAATGGGCGCAAGCCGAAGGCAGCAGCATGTTCCGCACGCTGGTCAAGGAAGGAACTGCCGTCGAATCGCGTACGATCCGCATGGTCGGCCACACGCTCGAGGATTCGTTCACGAAGGCCAATTCGCTGTGGAAGCAGGCGCGCAGCACGGTGTCTTCCACCGTCAGGCAGGCTGCCGACACCGCGGTCACGCTGGTCCAGACCAATCTTCCCAAGTCGTTGCCGAAGGTGACCTTGCCGGCGATGCTGAAGCCGGTGCCGGCAACCAAGGCGAAAACGGCAGCGAAGAAGCGTGTGGGTCAGGCCAAGCGCGGCACGAAAGCGCGCGGCGCGAAACCCGTCAAGCGCGGTGCTCGCAAGGTGAAGGCCGCCACGAAGAAGTAGTTCTCCGCTACCATTGCACGCGAAGGGGACGCTTGGGCGCCCCCTTCGCAAGGGAACCTCCCGCCGCATCAGCGAGCATCCGGTGGTCCTGCAAACGATGAGGAGAGACATGCCGGACGAAACTGCCTCCGGTCGCGGAACGAGAACCCGCAAGCGCGGGCGCACGCGGTTGCCGGGCGGCCGGCGGGCTGTGCATAGGCCGTCGGAAATCGGTCTGGCGCTCGCCGGCGGTGGCCCGTTGGGCGGCATCTACGAAGTCGGCGCACTGCTGGCGCTCGCCGATTCGCTCGACGGTCTCGATCTCAATGCGCTCGACGTCTACGTCGGTGTTTCTTCCGGTGGCTTCGTAGCCGCGGCGCTCGCCAACGGCATCTCGCCGGCGCAGATGTACCGACTGTTCATCGAAGACGGTGCAGACGCCGCGATGAAGCCGGAGATTTTTCTGAGGCCCGCGTTCGCCGAGTTCGGCCGTTGCCTGGTTGCGCTTCCGGCGCTCGTCATGCGGGCCACGATGCAATACCTGCGCGATCCGTTTCATCGCGGCGTGATCGAGTCCTTCGCGACGCTGGCCAAGGCGATCCCGACCGGCGTATTCGACAATGGCGCGATCGACGATTTTCTCGCCAGGCTGTTTGCGGCGCCGGGACGCACCAACGATTTTCGCAAGTTGCCGCGCAAGCTGTTCCTGGTGGCGACCAATCTCGACACGGGTGCTCCGGTCACCTTCGGGCCGCATCACCAGGCGCATGTTCCGATTTCGCGAGCGATCGAAGCCTCGTCTGCATTGCCGGGGCTCTTCCCCCCGGTCGCGATCGACGGCGATTTCTACGTCGACGGTGCGCTCAACAAGACGCTGCATGCGTCAGTCGCTCTCGACGAGGGTGTGCGTTTGCTTCTTTGCGTGAATCCGCTGGTTCCCTTTGACGCCAGTTCGGCATTGCGGCGCGGGCATCGGCGCAAAGACCGTCTGAGCCAAGGCGGACTGCCGCTGGTGCTCGGCCAGACCTTCCGCGCGATCATCCACTCGCGGATGAAGGTAGGCATGGAAAAGTACGCACGCCAGTACCCCGACGCCAGCATCCTGCTGTTCGAGCCGGACCGTGAGGATGCCGACATGTTCTTCGCGAACATTTTCAGCTATTCGCAGCGCAGGCGGTTGTGTGCGATCGCATTTGCCAAGACGCGTCAGAACCTGATCACCCGCGCCGGCGCGATGGCGCCGCTATTGCGCCGACACGGCATTACGATACGCCACGATCGGCTCAACGATTCTGATCGTGTCATCGGTATGGCGCTCACCGACGCACGCCCGCTGCGACCGGACGTCGCGCGCGCGAATGTCCGGCAGACAAAGCGGGAGTTGCGACATACCCTCGACCAGCTCGAGCGCGCGGTGACGTCCGCGCGCTGAATCCGCGCCCGAGCGAGGCCGCGATGCCGATGCCCTCACGGCACAGCGCCATGGATGGGAGTCCAAATGGCGCAACCTAAGGCGCCTCGCCGCACGCGCGCGCGCATACTCGAGACCGGCCTCGCTCTGTTCAACGGCTTCGGTGCGCCGAATATCACGACGGCGGATATCGCCGACGAGATGAACATCAGTCCGGGTAATCTCTACTACCATTTCCGCAACAAGGACGACATCATCGGTGAGCTCTATGCCGCCTACGAGTCCGCCGTTCTGCCGTTGCTCGAGTTGCCCGGCAGCCGGCCGCCCGGCGTCGAGGACCTGTGGTTTCTGCTGCATTTGCTGTTCGAAAAAATGCACGACTATCGGTTCCTGTACCGCGATCTCGACCAGATCACTTCGCGCAATCGCAAGCTCGCGCTGCGCTTCGCCGACCTCCTCCGCCGCGGCGAGCGCACCGTGCTAGAGTGGTGCCGCAGTCTCGTGCGCAGCGGGCAGATGGCCGCCGGCGAGCGCGAGATCGGCGCACTAGCGGCCAACGTGACGCTGGTGTCGACCTACTGGATGTCCTGGCAGCGCATCATCGGCATGCACGGCACGACCAAGAGCGGCAGCCGCGAAACCAACCTCGACCATGCCGCCTATCATGTGCTCGCCCTGATCGCGCCCTACCTCGTCGGCGAGGGCCGCGCGCTGATCGAGCGGCTGGGCGAGGACTATCTCTGACGCAGCATTTGCAAAGGGAAGAGCATGGCGAAGAAATGGGTGAAGTTCCCGCACCCCGACAAGGCCTACACGTACGATGCGGCATCGCTGAAGAAGTGCTGGGCACGCCTGCACAAGGGCGACCGCGAGCCGTTTCCCACGGATAAGCCCGTGATCGATGCCTGGCGTCACTTTCATGCCGGCGAATTTGCGCAGGCGGTCGAGATGGGAATCGAGGCGGGAAGGGCCGGCGTCAATGCGGCGGTGAAGGCACAGACCGTGTACGCGAGCCACCTCGAGAAGGCCGAGAAGACCAAGCTCGCGCTGCTGGAAGAGGCGGTGGCCATGGCTGATGAACGGCGGCGCGCAGCTCCGAAGGACGCCAATGCGCATTACCTGTACGCCTACGCGCTCGGGCGCTACGGGCAGGAAATTTCCGTGGCGAAGGCGCTCGCGCAGGGATTCGGCGGCAAGATCAAGGAGGCGCTGTTGGCCGCGATGAAGCTGGACGCCAGGCATGCGGACGCGCATACGGCCTATGGCTCCTACCAGGCCGAGGTCATCGGCAAGGTCGGCGGCATCGTCGCCGGCTTGACCTACGGCGCGAAAAAGGAGTCCGCCGTCGAGTACTACCAGAAGGCGTTGAAGCTGTTTCCGGAGTCCCCGATCACGCACATCGAATACGGCAACGGACTCCTGCTGCTCTACGGTGACGCCAAGATCGACGAAGCGAGCCGGTTGTACGAAAAAGCGGCGTCGCTGAAACCGCACGACGCCATGGAGCGTCTCGATGTCGAGTTGGCGAAGTCGGAGCTCGAATAGGCCGTGCGCAAGGGCAGCGTTTTTTCGAACGCGACAACGCGAGGTGACCGCGCGCGCTTGCCCGGGATTGCCGCCGCATGCTTCGTCATCGCCATTGTCACCGCGCCGGCACTGGCGCAGGTCGGGGCGGCACCGGCGAAATCGGCCAGTACACCTGTTGCAGCCCAAAAACCGGCCGCGCAAATCGACACGCTGCGACGCATCCGTGATTCCGGCGTCCTCCTGCTTGGCGTGCGGGAGTCGAGCGTGCCGTTCTCCTTCCTCGATGCAAACAAGCAGCCGCAAGGGTATTCGGTGGACCTGTGCCTGCGTGTCGCCGACGCGATCAAGGGTGAACTCAAGCTGTCGCGGCTCGACATCCGATTCGTTCCGGTCACCTCCTCCGACCGTATTTCGGTGCTGCTCGACGGCAAGATCGACCTCGAATGCGGGTCCACCACCAACACGCGCGACCGGCAAAAGCAGGTTGCCTTCGCGTACACGACGTTCGTGGCCGGCATCAAGATGCTGGCCAGGAAGTCCTCCAATGTGAATTCGCTCGAGGATCTGCGCGGCAAACGTGTCGTCGTGACCCAGGGCACGACAAGCGAGAAGCTCCTTCGAGCAATGAACGACGAGCGCATACTGAAGGTCGACATCGTGCTGTCGAAGGACCACGGCGAATCGTTCAAGACCGTCGCGGACGGTGGTGCGGTGGCGTTCCTGATGGACGACGTACTGCTCTACGGACTTATCTCGAAGTCGAGCAAGCCGGACGATTTCGCCGTCGTCGGCAAGTACCTGTCGGTCGAGCCCTATGCGATCATGTTTCGCAGGAACGAGCCCCAGTTCGAGAGGATCGTCAATCGCGCGCTTGTCGATTTGTTCCAGTCCGGCGAGATCCGTCGCATTTACGCCAAGTGGTTCAACAACCGCGAGCTGACGGTTCCACTCAATCAGTACCTGAAGGAAGCGTTCCAGGCGCCGAATACGTATCCGGCGTGGCCGTAAGCGCGGATCGTGCCGGCGCCTTGCGGAATCCGGGCGCCTCGCACCGGAGAAACGGATTCCTTCAGTTGGCTCGCGCGACCTCCGCGGCTTCGGCCGGGTCGAGTTCCCCGTCGCGCGGCCATGTGGCCATCAGCGTCACCAGCAGCAACTTTTCGAATTCGGCGGGAAAGCGCGCGGTGATACGTTCCGGATCGGGGCATAGCGCGCGGTCGGTGATAAGGCCGAACTGAACGGCGCCATTGTATGAAATGATCGAAACACCCATGCCGATGTCCCCGGATTGCGGCACCCAGACGATGACGCTTTCGATCTGCGCACCGGCAAGATAGAGCGGCTCCTGGGGTCCCGGCACATTGGTCATCACGCTCGATGCGTTGCGCGCAAGCGCCTGCAGCAGGGCGTCCTGCAGCGCTTTCGGGCCCGAGCCCATCGCCGCGAGCAGGCCCAGCGCCAGCACCGGCTGATACGAACCCTTGAGCGCATTCATGTTCGCGCGCACTGCATAAAGCCGCTCGACGGGATTTTCGATGCCGATCGGCAGGTCGAGAAACACGAGACCGAACTGGTTGCCGAGCCGGTAGGCCTTCTCGACCGGACGCAGATTGACCGGAATGAGCGCGCGCAACATCACTGCGTCTGTCGCGTCGCCCTTGTCGGCGAGGTAACCGCGCAGCGCGCCGGCGACACACGACAGCAGTACGTCGTTGACCGAGGCGCCGAGCGCGTGTCCGACAGCCTTGACCTCGTCAAGCGGCAGTGGGTCGGCCCATGCGACGCGCTTGCCGATGCCGGGCGCGCCCTTGAATCGTGTCGGGGAATCCTGCGCCATCAACGCCAGTTTCGCGATCTCGGCGGTAAGCGCCGAACCCTGGCTCGCCAGCGCCACGGCACGCGATGGATCCGACCACAGTTCGACGCCCTTCTCGACCAAGGTCGCGCCGATCCTGCGCGCGGTATTCAAGACGCCCGAGAACGGCGCCAGCAGGTGCGACAGCGCATCGTCGTGCTCGGCGCGCCGGTGCGCCGGCGCGAAGGGCATCGCAGGCGGACCATTCGGACCTGCGTCGGTCATCGACAGCACGACGCGCACCAGCGCGATGCCGTCGGCATACGAATGGTGAATGCGCGCAATCAGCGCACTGCCGCCGTCGAAATTGTCGACCAGGTGAAACTGCCACATGGGCCGTGCGGGATCGAGAGGCGTCGTGGCGAGTCGCGACACCAGTTCCTGCAGCTCGTCGTGACCGGCGCGGCCGGGCAGAGCAGTATGAACGACATGGCGCTCGATGTCGAAGTGCGCATCGCTCTGCCAGAACGTGGCTCCGGCGGTCTCGACCGCTCGCTGCCGGAAGCGCTTGAATACCAGGAACCGTTGCGCGATCACCCGTCGCAGGCGGGTGAGCGAAACGCGCCTGCGGAAGAGCAGGACGCCGCAAATCATCATCAGATTGTGCGGCCGGTCCATGCGCAGCCACGCCGTGTCGACGGCGGACATTTTTTCGCGGCGAGGGGTCGCGGCCATGATCGACTGGGACGAGGCGGGTACGAGAGCGCGCCTTCGTTGCGCGCCGGATTACGTTCGCGCTAAAGTAGCACGAAACGCGCGTAACCGGATTTCCTTCAAGGAGGATCGCATGACCGCTGCACCGAAAAAAGACGACCTCACGGGCCAGTTCAAGGCCGCCGCCGCCGCCGCCAAGAAGACGAAAAAGAAACCAGACAACGCGACGCTGCTTAAACTGTATTCGTACTACAAGCAGGCCACTGACGGTGATGTAAGCGGAGACCGGCCCGGCGGCTTCGATTTCGTCGGCGGCGCCAAGTTCGACGCCTGGGCGAAGCTACGCGGCATGGGTTCCAACGAGGCGATGACGAACTACATCAAGCAGGTCGAAAAGCTGAATCGCGACTAGGCATGATGTCCGCCCGGTGGCGGACCTTCCGGCGTAGGCATCAGCCCGGGATTCACCCGGCCTTGCCTGTTGCGCGACGCGTGCGGCGCGCTACCTTTTTCGCCGGTTTGGCCGCTTTGGCGGCAGCGGTTGTCGCCTTCGCCGCAGACCTCGGCTTGACCCCGGTCGCCTTGATGAGCTGATTCACCGCCTCGGCCAACGCGTCGACGCGTTCGGTGAGCCTTTCGACGTCGCTTTGCGTATGCACGCCCAGCTTCGACAATGCGCGCGCGACGCGCGCCTCGAAGACCTGCTCCAGCTTGTCCCACGTTCCGCCAACACCTTGTTTCACTTCCTTCACCTTCGCGTGGGCGGCACCGCGCGCCGCGATCGCGGTGTCTGTCGCGACTTGCCGTGTTTTGCGCTCCAGGGCCTCGCCCTGCTTGATCAGCGATTCAAACACCTTCGTACCTTCGGCCTGCGCGCGCGAAAACGCACCCAATCCCGCGAGCCAGATGTGCCGCGACGAATCGAGCACCGACTGCGACATATCGCCGGCCCCGCCGGTCTCTGCCTTTGCGGTCCTTCCGGCTTTCGCTTTCTTGAGCATCGGATCCCCTTTCGATTCGTGGCGGCATTGCAGTCATCCGGCTGCATCGTTCATTCTAGACGGCAGCGCTAGAGGAATCATACTAAACGGGACGGCGCGCGGATCGCGCGGTCGACGCGCGGGACGCAGGGGTACAATCGCATCGGCTTCGCGGCGGTGCGGCCCGCCGTTGCGGCAAGAATTCAGAACGACGGCGGACACGTTCCGCACATGAAATGCGGTGCGACCCGTTTCGCCCAGTCGACAATGCAAGGAGGATGCGATGGCCTACTTCGTCACCGGCGCGACCGGATTCATCGGACGTTTCCTCGTCCGCAAGCTGCTCAAACGAGGCCGGCCGATCTACGTCCTGGTGCGCAAAAGCTCGGTCAAGAAGCTCGGCGCGCTGCGTGAAGAGTGGGGTGCAACCGAAAAGGAGGTCATCGCTGTCGTCGGCGACCTGGCCAGCAAGAACCTCGGTGTCGCCGATGCCGACATCAGGAAGCTCAAAGGCAAGGTCGACCACCTGTTTCACCTCGCGGCGGTCTACGACCTCAAGGCCAGCGCCGAAGAGCAGCAGACCGCCAATGTCGAAGGTACGCGCCACGCCGTGCAGTTCGCCCAGGCCGTTAACGCCGGCTGCTTCCACCACGTGAGCTCGATCGCGGCGGCCGGCCTCTACGACGGGGTGTTCCGCGAAGACATGTTCGACGAGGCTGAAGACCTCGATCATCCGTATTTCAAGACCAAGCATGATTCCGAGGCCGTCGTGCGCCGCGAGTGCAAGCGGCCGCTGCGCATCTATCGCCCGGGCTTCGTCGTCGGTGACTCGAAAACCGGCTACATCGACAAGATCGACGGGCCCTACTACTTCTTCAAGGTTCTGCAGAGACTGCGCAACCTCATGCCGCCGTGGATGCCGATGGTGGGTATCGAGGGTGGGCGCATCAACATCGTGCCGGTCGACTTCGTCGCCGATGCGCTCGATTTCCTGGCGCACAAGAAGGGCCTTGACGGCAAGTGCTTCCACCTGACCGATCCCGCGCCGCAGCGGATCGGCGAAGTGCTCAACATTTTCGCCAGGGCCGGCCACGCACCGCAGATGACGATGCGCCTCAATGCGCGGATGTTCGGTTTCATCCCGGCGCCGCTGCTCTACGGCTTGGGCTCGCTCGCTCCGGTCAAGCGCATGATCCGCGCGGTGCTGACCGACCTGGGAATCCCGAAGGACGTGTTCCAGTTCATCAACTGGCCGACCCGCTACGACAATCGCGAGACGGTGAAGGCGCTGAAGGGCTCCGGCATCGCGGTGCCCGAACTCGAAAGCTACGCGCCCAGGCTGTGGGACTACTGGGAGCGCAACCTCGACCCCGATCTCTTCATCGATCGCAGCCTGGGCGGCAAGGTTCGTGACCGCGTGGTCGTCGTCACCGGCGCCTCGTCGGGCATCGGCAAGGCGACGGCGATCACGCTAGCGGCCGCGGGTGCCCGCGTGATCCTGGTCGCACGCGGCGAGGAAAAGCTGGTCGAGACCCTGAAGGAGATCGAAGCGGCTGGCGGCCGGTGCTGGATGTACACGGCCGACGTGTCCGACCTCGCCTCCTGCGACGCGCTGGTCGCGCGCGTGCTCAAGGAGCACGGCACCTGCCACTATCTCGTCAACAATGCCGGCCGCTCGATCCGCCGAGGCGTCATCAATTCCTTCGACCGCTTCCACGACTTCGAGCGGACGATACAGCTGAACTATTTCGGCGCGCTGCGCCTGATCATGGGCTTCCTGCCGAAGATGATCGAGCAGCGGCGCGGCCACATCATCAACATTTCGTCGATCGGCGTGCTGTCCAACGCGCCGCGCTTCTCGGCCTACGTGGCGTCGAAGTCGGCACTCGACTCCTTCGCCGCCTGCGCCTCCTCCGAGTTCCTGGACAAGAACATCAACTTCACGACCATCAACATGCCGCTGGTGCGCACGCCGATGATCGCGCCGACCAAGATGTACGAGAACGTGCCGACCCTGTCACCGGAGGAGGCCGCGAACCTGGTCGTGCAGGCGATCGTCGACAAGCCCGTGCGCATCGCCACGCGGCTGGGTATTTTCGCCGCGATCAGTCATGCGGCGGCGCCGCGGCTGACTCAGATCATGCTCAATACCGCGTTCAACATGTTTCCCGATTCGGCCGCGGCGCAGGGCAAGAAGGGCGAGGTTGCGGCCAAGCAGGAACTCAGCCCCGAGCAGATCGCGTTTGCCCAGCTTACGCAGGGCATTCACTGGTAAGAACCCCTACTGGACCGTCGACGCGCAGGGCGCGTCGACACGTCGGACGTTCTCGGCACGCGCCTTACGAATTTCATCCACGACCAGAGCATAGACACGCTCGTCGTTGAGCATCGCGTTGTGCGCGACGCCGGTGATCACGACATTCTCGGCCCAGTCGAGCCGGGCCGAGGTCTGCGGGGTCACCATCGAGTCGTGCCACGACCACAGCGAGACGACCGGCACGCCGGCCGCCCGCTGGTTGTCCACATTCAGTTGCTCCAGGAACGCGCTGTGTGGACGCATCTGCGCCAGCGCTTGCCCGAACATCAGCCAGGCATGCATGCTGCCGTGGTGCGGCGTGCCGATGGTGACCAGTCGTCGCACCTGGCTTCCGCCGTAGCGGCGCAGGTACGCCCGGGCAACCAGCCCGCCCATGCTGTGCGCCACCAGCAGTACGTCCCGCGCGCCGGTCGCGGTGCGGATCTGCACGATCTTCGACGCAACCAGATCGGCGAAATGCTCGATTGATGCCAGCGGCGGCCCGTAGGACAGCGCGTAGACGGGACCCAGTCCGCGCGAGTCGAGATAGCCGGACAGCCCCGTCCAGACGCCGGCGTTGCAGCCGACACCGTGCAGCAGCAGCACTGGCAGCTCGGCGGGTGCCGGCGGCGGATCGCGCATCAGCATTCGATACAGGATCATTTTCGGTACCGACAACGCGATACTCGCGAATTCGCCGACGAACAGGTGCATTTGCTGGCGCAAGGTCAGCGTGATGCCAGTCGGCGGTGGTGCACGCAGCCACCATCCAAGCGTCACCCACAGCGCCGTGAACAGCAGCGGAAATGCGAGGTACGCCAGCGGCAGGCCGACGACGAAGGGCCAGGGCGAGGCGCCGTGTGCGACCGCCAAAGCCGCACACGCGCCGTAGGCAGCGAGCAGCACGGCGACCGCTGTACCGAGGATGACGGCGGTCCACATGGCCGCCATCATACAAACCCGACTTCAGGCGGGCACCAGCGACCTCCGAAAACGGTTGAGCTGCTGAACCGAATCGAAGGTCTCGCCGAACAGCAGCGAAAGATTCCTGAGGATCATCGCGATGACGCGCTTCTCCCAATCGATGTCGAAGCGGATCTGCTCGTCGAGCCAGTGCTGGAGCCGGGCGGGGTCGGGAACGCGGCTTTGCACCGTATCGTTCGGAAACATCCTGCGGTTGACGTGCAGGTTGGTCGGATGCAGCGGCTTGCCTGCGCGTGCGGTGCTGGCCATCAGCACGCCGATTTTCGCGAACGCCCGCTTGGCCTCGGTGCTGCCACGCTCGACGACCCGCTTCATGAAACGCGGATAGGCGCCGCCGTGGCGTGCCTCGTCGCGCGAAATGAGTTCGTAGAGCTTCCTGATCACCGGTTCGGTGTTCGTGATATCGGTCGCCGATTGTACCTGCAAGAGGTAAATGCCGATCTGCCAAGCGAGGCGTCGCGGCCACTCGAACCCTTCGCACGCGCCGGCCACGGCGGTTGCAGCGTGTGGGGTCAGACCGGTTGCGGCACGTGATGCGTGCGCCAGCTGTGCAGCGCATTGACCGTCCAGGCCAGATCCGGAATAAGCATGATGCCGGGCATGGTCTTGCGCACGCGGCGCGTCAACTCCCCGCCCGCCCACAGCGTCATCTGTGCCGGCAATTCGCGGCGCAGTGTCGCCAGTCCATCGACCGCCTGGCGCACCGGAAACGCGGCCGAGAACGATAGTGCGACGATGTGCACTTGGTGCGCAATGGCGGCACGCCGGATGTCCTCCAGCGGCGTCTGCGGTCCGAGCGATATGCAGTGGACGCCTTCGGGCACCAGCATCGCCTCGACCATCAGCAGCCCGAGTCCATGCAGCTCGGCGGGAAGGGTCGTCAGCAGCATGCGCGGCGTGCCGGACTGGCGCGGAGACGCATTGATCGCAGCGCGCAACGCCACCTGCAACTGCTCTGTATACAGGTGCTCCTCGAAGACTTGCAGATCGCCGCGCATCCACGCGTCGCCTACGGCACGATTGAGTGGGGTGATGGTATCGAGCACGAAGCGCTGCAGGCCCTGGCGCATGACCTGGTTCGCAAGCGTGTGCTGCAGGCCGGGCAGGTCGTGCGAGCGCAGCATCGCCAGCACGTCGTGCTCGATGTCCAGCGCCAGTGGACTCGGTCGTGCCGGCGTGCGCGCGTCGGCGATCGCGTTGAGTTCGGTGAGCGTGAGCCCGATGATCTTGCCCGGACGCAGGCCGACATCCATCAGCCTTTTCATTGCGCGCAGCTTGCCGACGTCGGTGGCCGAATACTGGCGCTCGCCGTTGTCGTCGCGTCCTGGCCTGGGGAAGCCGTAGCGACGCTCCCACATTCTCAGAACGTCCTTGGACAAGCCGGTGTCTTTCTCGACGGCGCTGATATTGAGCAGCAGCCCCTGTGTATCGTTTCTCATTTGTCGTGGACGAACTTCCGAGAGCTCGAAGGCAATACGGTATTATACGGCCAATGGGATTTTATGTCCAGGACAACAATAGAATCGGCTGATCTGTGTGTCGCTTGGCACGGAGCCTCGTGCAGGCGAGGAAACGAGGCTCTCGAGAGCGGGCTGCTGGAGTTTGCCGGCAAGAAGGGAGCAGCCGGCGGGGATCATGATACTTCCGCGATCACAGGGCATTGGCGGTGGCTGTTCATGGACGCGTCGCCAGGACTTTGGGATAATTAAAAGCTTTGGCGAGCTAGCTCAGCTGGTTAGAGCAGAGGAATCATAATCCTTTGGTCCGGGGTTCGAGTCCCTGGCTCGCCACCATTCACAAGGGCTTGCCCGCGGATCGCGGCGCGCAGCCGGCTCTAACGCGCCTGTCGATGCCAGTGAAATCGCTCCGGACGCCATGAATCCCGTCAAGCAGCTCTTCGGCCATCTCGTTTGCTGCAAGGACGTGTCGCACCTCCTGTCCCGGATGCAGGAGAAGCCGCTGACGCCCATAGAGCGCGTGACGCGGCGATGGCATCTGCGCCTGTGCGCAATGTGCGAGCGGCTCGACGCACAGATGCGCTTCCTGCACGAGGCGATGCGCCGCTACCGGCAATAGCGTGGCGGCGGGGTAGAATCTCCGAATGGAACTGATCGTCAACGGGTCAGAACACCGTATCGACCCACCGCCGGCGACCGTCGCCGACGTCGTGCGCGCGCTCGATCTCGAGGGCAAGAGGATCGCGGTCGAGCGCAACGGGAGCATCGTCCCGAAGAGCCGCTACGGCGACACCGCGGTGGCCGCCGGCGACCGGCTGGAGGTGGTCGCCGCCGTCGGCGGCGGCTGACGCACGAACGCCGCGAGGCCGGCGTAAAATGGCGCGATGAACGCGCCTCTGGAATCCGCCGCGCTCGCCGATCCGCTGGTCATCGCCGGGCACGCCTACACTTCGCGCCTGCTGGTCGGCACCGGCAAGTACCGCGACTTCGCGCAAACGCGCGAGGCGGTCGACGCCTCCGGCGCGCAGATCGTGACGGTGGCGATCCGGCGTACCAATCTCGGCCAGGATGCCAACGCGCCGTCGCTGCTCGATGCGCTGCCGCCGACGCAGTACACGTACCTGCCGAACAGCGCCGGCTGCTACACGGCCGACGACGCGGTGCGCACGCTGGCGCTCGCGCGCGAGCTGCTCGACGGGCATGCGCTGACCAAGCTCGAGGTCCTGGGCGACGCGAATACGCTGTTTCCCAACGTCCGCGAAACGCTGAAGGCGGCCGAGCGCCTGGTCGCCGACGGTTTCCAGGTGATGGTGTACACGTCGGACGACCCGATAATCGCGCGTGAGCTCGAGCAGATCGGCTGCGTGGCGATCATGCCGCTCGCTTCGCTGATCGGATCGGGCATGGGCATCTTGAATCCGTGGAACCTGAAGCTGATCATCGAGCAGGCGAAGGTGCCCGTGCTCGTCGACGCCGGCGTGGGTACCGCATCCGACGCGGCGATCGCGATGGAGCTGGGCTGCGCGGGCGTGCTGATGAACACCGCCATCGCGCTCGCGCAGGATCCGGTGCGCATGGCGCGTGCGATGAGGCTGGCGGTGGAGGCCGGGCGCGACGCGTTCCTCGCCGGCCGCATGCCGCGCAAGCTCTACGCGGCGAGCCCGAGTTCGCCGACGTCGGGCCTGATCGCCTGAGGGCGCGCATGCCATCGCAGTTGCCACGGCTGGTGGCAGGCACCCTTCTCGTCGTTGCCGCAACGCTCGCCCAGTCGGCCGCCCCCACGCCCGAGCGTGTGCTCGAACTGTGCGTAGGCGTCGAGGGCCCCGCGCATTGCGGGCGGCGAATCGAAGCCGAACAGTTGAAGTCGCTGCCCAATCTCGCGGTCCGCGACGGCGACACCTTGAAGGTGTCACTGTATCCGTCCGGCACGCGTGAATTCGTCGACACCCACCCGATCGGCAACGAGCGCGGCTACGCGCTCTGGGACTATTGGAGCCCCGTCAACGCCGTGGTGCTGCTCGTCACGTCGGGTGAGGCGACCAGCTTCGCGCTGCTGCAGCGCGCGACCGGCAATCTGACGACGTTGCCGGCGGAGCCGGTGCTGGCTCCGGATCGGCAAAGGCTGGTCGTGGCCGATTTCTGCAGCAGGCAATGCGCTAACGAGCTCAGCGTGTGGCGCATCGCACGCGACGGCGTGCGCCGCGAGCTCTGGTTCAAGCCTCCGGCCGCGTGGTCCGACGTCACGGCGACCTGGAAGAACGGCGATACGCTGACGCTCAGCTACACGCTGCCCGGAGAGGAAGCGCGGCGTTCGGTCGAACGCAAGCTTTCCGCCGCCGACTGGCAGCGGCAGTGATCACGCACCCGGATTCGACTGTCGAAGTCGAACGCGCGGAGCACCCCGCACCGCGTCCGGTGCGCAGCTTTGTGCTGCGGCAGGGGCGCCTGTCGCCTGCGCAGGAACGCGCGCTGATCGAACTCTTGCCGCGCTACGGTATCGAATACACCGGCGCACCGCTCGACCTGGTACAGGTGTTCGGCCGTCGCAGCGGCGTCGTCCTCGAGATCGGCTTCGGCATGGGCGAGACAACTGCTGCGATTGCGCTCGCGCATCCGGACCGCGACTTCCTCGGACTGGAAGTGCACGCCCCGGGCGTCGGAGCGCTGCTGAAGCTCGTTGCCGCGCATTCACTTTCCAACGTGCGCGTGATCCACCACGACGCGACGGAAGTCGTCACTCACGCAATACCGACCGCATCGCTGGCCGGTATCCACGTGTATTTTCCCGATCCGTGGCCGAAGAAACGACATCACAAGCGCCGCCTGCTGCAGGCGCCCTTCGTCCACCAACTGGCGACGCGCCTGCTTGCCGGCGGCTACCTGCATGCGGCGACCGACTGGGAGGACTACGCGCAGCAGATGCTCGCGACCTTTGCCGCGGAACCCCTGCTGGCCAACACGACAGACGGCTTTGCCGCGCGCCCCACGTGGCGCCCGGAAACCAAGTTCGAAGCGCGCGGCCGCAGGCTGGGGCACGAGGTGTTCGACCTCGTATTTGTGCGTAACGCGATTCCGGGCTGGGATTCCGGGCTGAATGCGCGGCCGGCGTCGGCCGAAGTCAGGCCACGCGCTGTTCGGCGCCGCGCGTGAAGGCGATCAGGCGGGTGATCGCGCTGCGCGCGACGTCGCGCGAAAAATGCGTGCGGATATTCTCGCGCCCGCCGGCGGCCAGCCGTTCCCAGAGCGCCTCGTCGTGGTACAGCCGTACGATCGCGTCGGCGAACGCCTTCGCCTCGTCGGCCACCAGCACATCCTGCTCGGGGACCAGATACATACCCTCGATCGACGGCGTGGTCGCCACCACCGGCAGGCCGTAGCTCATCGCGAGGTTGATCTTGCCTTTGACACCTGCGCCGTAGCGCAGCGGTGCAATCGACACGCGGCAGCCGGTGAAGTACTGCGTCACGTCGGGCACGTAGCCGGTGACGATGAAATCCTCCGCGGCCAGCTCGCGAATATGCGTCGGCACCTTGCTGCCGACGATGTAGGTCTTGACACCGGGCAACGCGACGCGGACGTAGGGCAGGATCTCCTGCGCGTACCAGAGCACGGCGTCGGCGTTGGGCGGGTGCTGAAAGCCTCCGATGAAAACCAGCCCTTCGCGCTCGGCAAAGGGCAGGCCGGGCGCCAGCACTTCGTGTATCGTCGACAGCACCAGCACTCGCGCGTCGGGCACCAGTTCCGCGAGCAGCGACTTCTCGAAAGGCGATACCACCAGCGTGACATCGGAGCGGCGGATCAGCGACAGTTCCTCGTCGCGTTTGGTGCTCGCCGCGGAGCGGGCGAGAGCACTGCCTTCGAGCTCGGCCTGGCGTTCGGTGCGCAGGAAATGCAGATCGACGGTGTCGAAGACAATCAGCGCATTGGGCGCGAAGGCGCGTACGGCATCGAGATGCTTCACGGCGATGTAATGCCGCGACATCATGACCATGTCGAACTGCGCGCCGCGTTTGGCCAGGACGTCGGCGATCGACCGCGCATACGGATGGAACAGCACCTCGACGCCGCGCTGCTGCAACTGCGCCACGTAGGGCTGCCGGTACTCCAGGTTGTCCGCGACGAACGTGACCTTGCAGCGCAACGAAATCAGGATCTCGAGGATCGCCAGCATCCGCACCGAACCCGCATCGTGATCGGGTGTCAGCATGCAGGCGTCGATCACCAGCACTCGCTGCTTCGCCCAGCGATCACGCTCGAATTCGGCGTCGACCCCGTTGGCGCGATGCCCGGCGAGCGTCTCCGCCCACTTGGCCGCGAACACCTCGCGATTGGCGACCTGGTGCCGCTTGGCGCCGCTCGCCTCGTCGGTGCCCGACGTCTGGCCTTCGAAATGGATGACCGTCGCCGCCGGCTGGTAGTAGACGCGATGTCCGGCGGCGCGCACGGCGAAGGCGAGGTCGACGTCCTCGTAGTAGGCGGGCGTGTAGCGCGTGTCAAAGCCGCCCAGCTCGTGGAACAGCTCGGCGGGCATGGCGATACAGGCGCCAGAACAGTAGTCGACCGGCCGTACGTAGTTGCAGTCGGGCCGTTCCGGATCGCCGTCGCGCCCCCAGTTCCACGCCGAACCATCGCGCCACACGATCCCGCCGGCCTCCTGCAGTCGGCCATCCGGGTAAAAGAGCCTGGCGCCGACCATGCCCGCATCCGGAAACTCGGCGAATACGCGCAGCAACGCCTCCAGCCAGCCGGAGGTGACGATGGTGTCGTTGTTCAGGAAAACGATCGTCTGGCCGCGCGCAAGTTCGGCACCGCGGTTGCAGCTGGCGATGAAGCCCCTGTTCTGGGTGTTACGCTCGATGCGGACGCCGCTGACCATCGCCAGCGACGCGGACGCAGGCTCCGGCGACGCGTCGTCGACGACGATGATCTCGACTTCGTCGTGCGCCGTGTGCGCGTGCAGGCTCTTCAGGCACGTGTAGGTGAGAAGCGGCTTGCCGTAGACAGGGATGACGATCGACACGCGTGGCATCGGCGCCGAGGTGAAGGCCAGCGGCGCGATCGTCGCCTCGACCCGGTAGTGCGTCAGCGATGTGGGCTTGAAGCGCTCGTCGGGATTGACCTTCGCGCGCACCCGCTGCACCAGTGCGCCCGGACCCTCGTTCTTCAACACCGACACCGCCATCGCCGACAGTTGCGGCAGGCGCCGCAACCCTGACTGCCAGGCACGAAAGCGTGCGTGCGCGACCTTGAACCTCAGTCTTGCATTGCGCAGCGGAGCGGTCATCCGCCATATGCTCGAGTTCTCCAGCGCGTGGATGCGGTCGCGTGCCGATTGCAGCGACGACTCCAGGTGCGTGGCGTGCATTTGCATCCGGCCGGCGCTCCCCTGCATATCGGAGATCTCGATCTGCGACGAAAGAAACGCACGCTGTGTCGCCAGCAGTTCTCCGGCGAGGTGCTCGCGGTCGCCCTTGGCGCGTTCCTGGACCGCACGAAAATGATCGAGCTGCGCGGACACCGTCGCGATCTGGTGCTTCAACTCGACGCGCGCGGCAGTATGCCCGCATTCGACGCCGGCGGCATAAAGCTGCGGCAGCGACAGCGGCACCACCTCGACCTCGCCCTCCTTCAGGTAGAAGTTCCGCTCGTCGAGTGCGGGCAGAGCGTCGTCGAGGCGCCGAACACGCGGCGACGCGGGCAGCAAAGAGAGGTAGCGCTTGCGGTAGGCGGCCGGTTCCATCACACGATCACTCGGGCTCGCGGTGGCGCCCTATCGGATACGCGCGGCGTCGGATCCGTAGCAGCCAGCAGCGCGTCGTTCCATACGGCGGGTGGCGCGTTCCACGGCACCGTGGTCGAGTGCGGCACGCCGGCGAGGCGCTCGGGAAGCGCCCCCAATGCGGAAGCCACGATCGGCAGTCCCGATTGCAGCGCGACCGACAACGTGTACGCGTAGGTTTCGGGCACCTGCGCGGCAAACAGCAGCACGTCGGGCTTCTCTGCGGCGATCAGTTGCTGCAACTCGCTGTCGACGTACTGGCCGTAGATGGTGAGCGGTGTGTCCGGCGCCTGCGGGATCGGCTCGGTCGTCGAGCCGAGCACACGGAATGACAGCGGCAAACCGCGCGCACGCGCGTCGCCGGCGCAGGCGGCCACCACCTGCAGTCCCTTTTCCGGGGACAGGTTGCCCAGGATGCCGACCCGGGTGATGCGCGGCGTCGGCAACGGAAGCGCCTCGGGGTGCGGCCAGACTTCGACCGCCAGATCGGGGAAATAGCGCTGCATTCGTGTCGCGACGTCCTGCGACGGTGCGATCACGCGACTCGCACCGCGCAGCAAGCGACCGAAGGCACCGCGCCAGGCGCCAATGTCGAGGTCCCATTGCGCCGGCCGCCTGGCGAGGCACGCCGCACAGCCCTTGGCATCCGGCTCGCCGCAATAGTGGCCGTCTTCGGTGACCAGGTGGTACTGCGGACAGATCGGATGGTAGTCGTGCAGCGTGTAGTCATAGGCAACGCCGAGCAGCGCCGGCAGCTCGAGGATGGCGCGCGGGTGCAAGTGGACGTGATGAAAGTGCAGCCGCTCCACACCGATCGTGCGCAGGGTTTCCGCAAGCACCGAAAGTTCAGCCGGCAGCGAAAAATACAGTGCGAAGCTCTCGTCTTCGCGCGGCCACGAGAGCTTGACCGTGTCGCCGACCGCTGGCTCAAGAAACAGCACGTTGCAGTGCGCTTCGGTGAGCTCGACCAGGTCGTTCATGTAGCGGCGGATGCCGCCGCCCCAGGGATGCGAGACGAACACCAGCGGCCGCCGCTGCGATTCGGCGAGCCGCAACAGGTCGACGCGCCGCGCGAAGGGCCGGCCGGGCGCCCGGTTGGCCAAGTCCTCCTGCTGCGCGACGTACGCGGGGTAGAGCTTCGCGAGTGCGGCGTTGGCGCGCTGCGCAAGCGCATCGGCCTCCGTTGCTCCGAACGACATGCCTCCCTCGTGCGCGACGAATACGTCGCCGGCGAGCAGATGGCGAAAGCCCGCGCTGCCGGCGCGCAGGCAGAAGTCGATCTCGACGCCGTAGTCGCTACCCAGCGGGTTTGCGTCGAAGGCGCCGACGACGTTCAGGCATTCGCGCCGCAGGTACAGGCAGGGCCCGGACAGCGCAGGCAGCTTCGCGCTGCATCCGGCGTTGGCGCGTGCGAAAAGCGCATCGAGAGTTGCCGCCGTGTGCCCTGCGGGAAGCGGGTTGCTCCGACCTTGCAACGGATAGGTTGCCGCGCCCACGTTGTCGGTGAAGCAGCCGACCAGGCCGACATCGGGGGCCGCGGCGTGCCGCACCAGGCGATCGAGCCAGTCGTTGGCGACTTCCGCATCGGACTGCAGCACGACGACATCGCGATCGCGATGCAGCGAGAGCGCGCGGTTCACCGCGGCCGCGTAGCCCTGACGCGCCGGCTGCGTGACCCGCGCAACGCGATGCCGTCGCTGCAGGTCGGCGAGATACTGCGCAAGCTCCGCGTCTGCGTTGCCGTCGTCGACGATCACCACTTCGAACGGAGTCCGGCAGCGCGCGGCGAACACGCTGTCGACGCAGCGGCGCAGCGACGCGAGCGCGCCGTGCACGGGGATGACGACGTCGACGTTTGCCATCAGCGCCTCTGCGCCATCCGCTGCCGGGCTGCCGCAAACGGAAAGCGCAGCCAGCCCTGCGCCGATTCCCGATACGCGAGCCGCGCGCGCGCTTCATCGAGTGCCGCGCTCATATCGGCCGCCTGCGCGCGCGCCGCCGCTTCCCTGGCAAGCGCGTCGCGGACTCCGCGTTGCGTTTGCGCGAGTTCAGCTTCCAGCGCTTCGATGCGCCGCGACTTGACGCTTCCCGCCTCGCGTTCGCTGGCCAGCGCATTGACCGCGGTCACCAGCTCGGCCAGCCGGTCCTCAGCGACCTGTCGCGAGTCGAGTTCGTCCCAGGCGAGTTCGCGCTCACGCGCAAGCGCGCGCGCATGCTCGCGGGTGAGCGACAGCATGCCGTCGTCGAACAGCGATAGTGCGGGCAGCGCGGGCAGTTCAATCCCGCCCGCGGCGCAGACCACGATGAAGTACATCGGCGGCGCCGGCTCGGGTGCCGATTCCGGAAGTCCGTCGACGAGCGCCATGCAGACCGCATCCGCACCGTGCGCACCCTCGGACCAGAGCGCCGATTGCGCAACGATCCGCTGCGCGTACCACGCCTGTTGCGGAAAGCCGGATGCCAGCAGCGCCGCCAGCTCCGCGCGATCGAGCTCGCGTACGTGATAATGGTTCTCGATGGCTCCGGCTTCGTTGTAGACGGGTCGGTTGGGCGAGGAAATGACCAGTACGCCGTCGGCGGTAAGCACGCGGCGGAAATCGGCGAGCATCTCCCGCTGCTCGGCCAGATGCTCGATCGTCTCGAAGGACACGACGAGGTCGACGCTGGCCGCGGGCAGGGGCAGCGCGGTGACCGACCCGACGACGAAGTCGAGGTTCGCGCGAGAATAGCGCGCGCTGGCGTGCGCGATCGCTTCCGCGGAGACATCGACGCCGGTCACCGCCGCCGCCGTCGCACCGAGCAGAAAGCTGCCGTAGCCCTCGCCACAGGCGGCGTCGACGACGCGCTTGCCGGCCGCCAGCGGCACCACGGCCGCGTAGCGATGCCAGTGCTCGTACCAGATGGCTCCGCGCACCTCCGGAAGGAAGCGTTCGCCGGTGAAGCGGAGCGTGTTGGCGTCGGGGGTCAAGGGGCCGGGCGGCGTGATCGCCGGCGACGATGGCGCGGCGAACCTGCAATTGTAGCCGCCTCGGACGGGGCCTGCGTGCATCGGCGGCAATCCACCGGCCGCGCGGGCGGCCTCCGGGTCAGCCGATCTCGACGATCACCGGCTGGTGGTCCGACACCTGCGTGTGAGTGTCGACCTCGACCGAGCGCAGCGATGGCCACAGCACTTCGTTGACGAAGACGAAGTCGCAGTGCAGTTCGGGGTCGCCCGGACGCTGCTTTTCGTGGACGTGGAAGGTCGGCGGGTGCGCGTCGCCAGGGTGCGCCAACTCCCAGGCGTCGGCGAGCCTTGGCGTGCCGTCGGCAAACGGCGCCAGCATGCGCTGGTGCAGCGGATCATCGAATTCGAGGTTGAAATCGCCGGTGATGATCGTCGCCGCCGGGTGTGCCAGCGCACGGTAGGGGCCTTCGTCCACGACCGCGGTTCGCGGGTTATTGGCGTAGCGATGGCCTTCGGCGTAGATCGCGCGCAGCGCGTCGACCTGCGCCGCACGTTTCGCGAGCGAGTAATACTCGAGGTGGCTGGTGATCACGCGCACGTCGCCGAACGGCGCTGCGACCACGGCTTCGACCGCCACGCGCGGCATGCTGGGCACGTCGTGGTCGGCGGGATACGGCAGCAGGTGGCGAAACGCCTGCTTGACCGGCAGCCGAGAGAGAATCATGTTGCCGAAGCGCCGGCGTCGGCTGCCGTCGCCCTGCTGGTCGACCGCGACACCGGGTACTGCCGTGTATCCGGGCAGCAGCGAAGCCAGTACGGCGAACTGGTCCTCACCCGCGCTGCCGGCGAGCAGCGGGTCCGGAAAATTGTCGGCGACCTCCTGCAGGCACAGCACGTCGAAATCCGCGAGGCGCTTCGCCTCCGCGACCACGCGCGCCGGATCGACCCGGCCGTCGACGCCGCGGCACCATTGCACGTTCCAGGTGATGAGTTTCATCGCTACGATTCCATCAGCGCGGTGCCCGGCACCTTGCTGCCGGTCAGCGCTGCCTGCACGCCATCGTTCAGCGCCTTGGTGACACGCCGGTTATCGTGCATCGACAACTCGGCTTTCGCGTAGGGCAGCTGGTCGCGCACAACCGCCGCAGCACGCCGCGGCCAGTGCAGCCACAAAACTGCGAACGATACGTTTCCCCATGATGCGCCCCTCTTCGATCGACGGTATTTCCTCATTACGCCATCAGCGTTGCGGCGGCGTGAGGAGCGTGCAGCTCGTGCCGAACGCCATCCGCCGCAAAAAAATGCTGGGCTCCGCCCGCCCATGACAACCACGCCGGATCGCCGCGCCTAAGACCCACACTCCCCGGCGCGCGCACGGCCAGCGATTGGCCGCCGATCGTACATGTCAGCAGCGAATCGCCGCCCAGGTACTCGACACCCTCGACGACGGCACGCACGCCGCGCTCGAATCCCAGCTCGATGTGCTCGGGACGCACTCCCAGCATGCCGCCCGCGCAGTCGGCCGGCAGCACCGCGGGACCTTCGGTACCCGCGATTACCGCACCGCCGGAGTCGGTTTCGAGCTTCAGCAGGTTCATCGGCGGTGTGCCGATGAAGCGGGCGACGAAGACGTTGGCGGGCGTCTCGTAGAGGTCGGCCGGGGTGCCGTTCTGCTCGATGCGACCGCGATTGAGCAGGATGACGCGGTCGGCCATCGACATCGCCTCGACCTGATCGTGCGTGGCGTACACCATCGTGATGCCGAGCGTTCGCTGCAGCGACCGGATCTCGGCCCTCATCCCGGCGCGAAGCTGCGCATCGAGGTTCGACAACGGCTCGTCCATCAGACACACCGGAGCCTCGTCGATGATTGCGCGACCCAGCGCCACGCGCTGCTGCTGCCCGCCAGATAGTTGCGAAGGCTTGCGCGACAGCAGTTCCGACAAGCCCAGCAGGTCGGCAACGTGCTGCAGGCGCTTTTCGCAATCGGCGGCCGTAGCGCGACGGACACGCAGGCCGAACAGGATATTCTCGGCCACCGACAGGTGCGGAAACAGCGCGCAGCTCTGGAACACCATCGCGATGTTGCGCTTCGCCGGCGGCAGATGCGTGACATCGCGATCGCCAATGACGATGCGGCCGCCATCGGCGATTTCCAGTCCGGCGATCAGCCGTAGCGTCGTCGACTTGCCGCAGCCGGACGGTCCCAGCAGCACGTTGAGCGTGCCTTCGACGAGCGCGAAGGAGATGGCGTCGACCGCGTGCACGATGTCACCGGCGGTCGTCCAGTGCTTGCTGACGTTCTCGACTTCGATGGCCGACACGCTGTGCTTCCTTGCCGAACCTGGTTGGCGGGGATCCGGTTGCTAAGCTTCGAAGGAATCGTCGAGCGGACCTTGTCGGACCACGCGCACGCCGCAGCGCATCATAGCAATCAATGCGGGCCGGCTTCCGCCTGGTCGCCGAAAAGCGCAGTCAGCGCGGCACCCGGATCGGGCGCGCGCATGAAGCTCTCGCCGACCAGGAAGGCGTGCACGCCGCGGTCGCGCATCATCGCGACGTCGCGCGGCGTCGCGATCCCGCTTTCGGTGACGACCAGCCGGTCGCCTGGCACGCGCGGGGCCAGGTTGAACGTGGTGTCGAGCGTCACGCTGAAATTGCGCAGGTTGCGGTTGTTGATGCCGAGCAACGGCGTCTTCAGCTTCAGTGCGCGCTCGAGTTCGCCAGCGTCGTGGATCTCGACCAGCACGTCCATGCCGTAGGCCTGCGCGCAGGCCTCGAGTGCCGCCAACTGCGCATCCTCGAGCGCTGCAACGATCAGCAGGATCGCGTCCGCGCCCAGCGCGCGCGACTGCGCGACCTGGTACTCGTCGACGATGAATTCCTTGCGCAGCGCGGGCAATGCGCAAGCGGCGCGTGCCGACACGAGATACTCGGCCGCTCCCTGGAAGAACGGCGTGTCGGTCAGCACCGACAGGCACGCCGCGCCGGCGCGCTCGTAGCTCGCCGCAATTTCCGGTGGGTCGAAGTTCTCGCGGATCACGCCCTTGCTCGGACTCGCCTTCTTGATTTCCGCGATGACCGCCGCCCGCCCGGCGGCAATCCGCAAACGCAGCGCGCGCTCGAAGCCGCGCGGTGGCGCCGCGGCGCGGGCCTCGGCATCGACCTCATCGAACGGATGCGCGACCTGCGCAGCGATGACCTCCTGCGCCTTGGTGGCGACAATTTTTTCCAGGATGTCGCTTCTGGACATGACTCGCGGTACTCAGGCGGAGACCGTCGCCAGCTTCTGCGTCGTCGACACGAAGTGGTCGAGCTTCCTTCTTGCCGCGCCGCTCGCCAGAACTTCGCGCGCGCGCGCGATGCCTTCGCCAATCGACGCCGCCAGATCGGCTGCGTACAACGCAGCGCCCGCGTTCAGCACCACGATCTCGCGCGGCGTGCCTTCGGTGCCGGCGAGCGCCTCGAGCACCATCTCCATCGATTCCGCGGCGCCCGCGACCCTGAGTCCGCGGTTGGACTTCATCGACAAACCGAAATCTTCGGGGTGGATTTCGTACTCGTGGATCTCGCCGTCCTTCAGTTCGCCGACCATTGTCGCGGCGCCGAGCGACACTTCGTCCATACCGTCGCGTCCGTAGACGACGAGAACGTGCGCGGCGCCGAGCCGCTGCAGTACGCGCACGTGGATGCCGACCAGATCCGGATGAAACACGCCGATCAGCTGGTTCGGCGCACCTGCAGGATTGGTCAGTGGCCCGAGAATGTTGAAGATCGTCCGGATGCCGAGTTCACGGCGCACCGGCGCCGCGTGCTTCATTGCCGAATGGTGGCTGGGCGCGAACATGAAGCCCACACCCGTCTCCGCGATGCAGGTGGCGACCTGCGCAGGCGTGAGCATGATGTTGGCGCCGAGCGCCTCAAGCACGTCGGCGCTTCCCGATTTGGACGACACCGACCGATTGCCGTGCTTCGCCACCCGCGCGCCTGCGGCTGCCGCAACGAACATCGATGCGGTCGAGATGTTGAAAGTGTGCGATGCATCGCCACCGGTACCGACGATGTCGACCAGGTGCTCGCGATCCGCGACATCGACCTTGATGGACAGCTCGCGCATCACCTGCGCGGCGGCCGCGATCTCGCCAATGGTTTCCTTCTTGACCCGCATCCCGACCGTCAATGCGGCAATCATCACCGGCGACACCTCGCCGCTCATGATCTGCCGCATCAGCGACAGCATTTCGTCGTGAAAGATCTCGCGGTGCTCGATCGTGCGCTGCAGCGCATCGTGGACGGTGATGGACATGGAGCGTTCCCAATACCTAGTTCTGCAAATCGCGCACGCGGCGGCGCGTCATGTCGACCATGCATCCCAGTTGACCCTGTTCGGCAACGGGCGCGCTCGCCAGCATCGCGCGGACGAAATCGCAGTGCGCCTTGCGGTAGTCCGAAAATGCGCGCATCGACCGGGCGAGCGCCGCGGCGGCAACGGGGCGACCGGTCGCAGTGTCGACCTGGCGCGCCAGCTTGCCGGCGTCACCCTCTGCCTTGACCAGCGCCGCCTGTGCGGCGTCTTCCGCCTCGACGAGGCAGCGTGACACCGTGGCCTGATCGCCGCGGAGGTTGCACTCCTCGAATGCGCCCGCCACGGCCAGGGTCGCCGACAACGCCAGCGTGCACGCAAGTACGATTCGCGACAGGGACTTCATCTTCGGCCCTCCAGGAAATTACCGAGCAGCCGCATGCCATGCTCGGAGAGGATCGCTTCCGGATGGAACTGTACGCCTTCGACCGCGACGTCGCGGTGCCGGATACCCATGATTTCACCATCGTCGGCGGTCGCCGTGACCTCGAGTTCGGGCGGCACGCGATCGCGCTCGATGGCCAGCGAATGGTACCGCGTCACGGCGAACGTTGACGGGAGCCCGGTGAATACGCCGCGGCCGTCGTGCGTGACCGGGGAGAGCTTGCCGTGCATCACCCGCTGTGCGCGGACGATGCGTCCACCGAAGGCCTGGCCGATCGCTTGGTGCCCAAGGCAGACGCCGAGGATGGGAATTCGCCCGGCGAAGCGCTGGATCAGAGGTACGGAAACACCGGCCTCGGAGGGCGTGCACGGCCCCGGCGAGACGACGATCTGCGCGGGCGCCAGCGCCGCGACTTCGTCGAGGGTGATCGCGTCATTGCGGTACACGCGGACGTCGGCGCCGAGTTCGCCCAGGTACTGCACCAGGTTGTAGGTGAAGCTGTCGTAGTTGTCGATCATCAGCAGCATGGTCAATGCCCGTCCGGCCGCCCGAAGGGCATTGCGCGCCCCCTCCGGGGGCAGCGAACGAAGTGAGCGTGGGGGTCCCCATGCCCGCCCGGCCGACCGAAGGGCATTGAGCGCCCCCTCCGGGGGCAGCGAGCGAAGTGAGCGTGGGGGTCCCCATGCCCGTCCGGCCGCCCGAAGCGCATTGAGCGCCCCCTCCGGGGGCAGCGAACGAAGCGAGCGCGGGGGTTCATACACATACGATTAGGGTTCTTCGTCCAACCCCTGCTGTACCATCTCGGCGGCGCGAAGCACGGCGCGCAACTTGTTGCGTGTCTCCTGCCATTCGCCCTCGGGCGACGAATCGTGGACGATGCCACCGCCCGCCTGCGCATACAGCACGCCGTCCTTCAGCACCGCGGTGCGCAGCACGATCGCCGTGTCCATGTCGTCCTGGAAGCTGATGTAGCCGGCCGCGCCCGAGTAGATGCCGCGCTTCGTCGGCTCCAGCTCGTCGATGATCTGCATCGCGCGCACCTTTGGCGCTCCGCTGACGGTGCCGGCCGGAAACGCCGCGCGCAGCACGTCGACGCTGGTCAGTCCCGGTTGCAGCGTGCCCTCGACGTTGGAAACGATGTGCATGACGTGCGAGTAGCGCTCGATGACCATCCGGTCGGCGACGCGCACGGTGCCGGTCTGCGCGACGCGGCCGACGTCGTTGCGGCCCAGGTCGAGCAGCATCACGTGCTCGGCGATCTCCTTGGGATCGGCTGCGAGTTCGCGTGCCAGCGCCTCGTCCTCGTCCCGCGTCGCGCCGCGTGGACGCGTCCCGGCGATCGGCCGCAGCGTGACCGTCGCACCCTCCTTGCGCACGAGAATTTCCGGCGACGCTCCGACGACGTGAAAATCGCCAAAGTCGTAATAGAACATGTACGGAGACGGATTGAGCGAGCGCAGCGCGCGGTAGAGCGACAGCGGCGACGCGGCGAACGGCATCGCCATCCGCTGCGAGATGACCACCTGCATGATGTCGCCGGCGGCGATGTACTCCTTTGCCCGCGTAACCGCCGCCTTGTAGCCGGCCTCACCGAACTCGCTCTCGGCACGCGTCACGACCGCGCCCGTGTCGAAAGGTATGGACGCCGGTTCGCGCAACTTAAGTCGCAGTTCGGCCAGGCGCGATCGCGCGGTCGTGTAGGCACCGGGCGCCGTCGGGTCGGCGTAGACGATGAGCGAGATTCTGCCCTTGAGGTTGTCGACGACCGCCAGCTCTTCGGTGAGCAGCAGCAGCAGATCCGGCACGTCGGCCAATCCCGCCGTCGGGGGCTTCTCCATACCGGCCAGCCGGGTCTCGATGTGGCGGACGACGTCGTAGCCGAAAATGCCGGCGAGACCGCCGCAGAAGCGTGGCAGCCCGGGTAGCGGCGCCGCGTGGAAGCGCGCCCGGTACGCCTCGACGAAGGCCAGCGGATCGCCGTCGAAGGACTCGCGCACGCCGGAATCGTCCTCGACCTCCACGCGCCGGCCGCGCGCGCGCAGGCGCACTTTGGCCGGCAGCCCTATGAACGAGTAGCGGCCGAAGCGCTCGCCGCCGACGACCGACTCCAACAGGTACGAATAGCGTGCGTTGGCAAGCTTGAGATACAGCGACAGCGGGGTGTCGAGGTCCGCGAAGGACTCCTGGACCAGCGGAATGCGGTTGTATCCCTGGGTGTGCAGTGCCCGGAATTCGGCTTCGGTGATCATGCTTCGACCTCGTGTTTCGACAACGGCTGGATCAGGACGTCGCGCTTTGATGATTTCTCGCGACGCGGCAACGCAAAGGCTCTAGAGTGGGCGCCGCCAGCGCCACTCGCCGTTGCGCCGCCAGTCCGCGAACGCGGAGGGCAGGCCGGAGTCGGAAACGTCGAAGTTCATGATGAGGACGGATTTGTCACGCACGCCGCACCCTGTCGGCCACGGCGGTGAGCGAGTCGACTATACCATCGCTGCCCAGGTTTTGCACCGGAACGCCCTCGCTGTAGCCATAGGAGAGAACCAGCACTGCGCAGCCGGCGGCGCGCGCGGCGTCGACGTCGTTGCCGGAGTCGCCGACCATCAGCAGCCGCGATGGCGCGACGCCGAGCAGTTGCGCGACAAGATGCAAAGGCGCCGCATCGGGCTTCTTGCGCACGGTGTCGTCGCCGCCAACGATCGCGTCGAAGTACCCGGTGATTTCGGCGCGATCGAGATGCGGCCGAACGAAGCGCGTGGCCTTGTTGGTCACGACCGCGAGTTTCAAGCCTGCCGCGCGCATGCGGTCCAATCCTTCGCGCACGCCTGGATAGAGCACGGTTTCGCGCCCGAGCAGCTCCCCATAAATCTCCTGGTAGCGGATCAGGCGCGCCGCCAGCAGATCGTCGCTCGAGGGCGGCGCGCCAGCAAGCGCCAGCGCCCGGCGCACCAGGTTGGGCATGCCTTTGCCGACCAGGTCGCGGATCATGGCCATCGGCAGCGTCGCCAATCCCAGTTCGGCGAGCAGTCCGTTTACTGCGACCGCCAGGTCGTGGATCGTGTCGAGCAGCGTGCCGTCGAGGTCGAACGCGACCGCGTCGACGTCGAACAGCGGCAAGGACAACGCTTCAGCCAACCTGGGCGAGCTCCGCGCGCATGCGGGCGATGGTGGCCTTGTAGTCGGGGGTGTCGAAGATCGCACTGCCGGCGACGAAGGTGTCGGCGCCGGCTTGGGCGATCGCGCGGATGTTGTCGGCCTTTACGCCACCGTCGACTTCGAGCCGGATAGGGCGTCCGGTACGCTGCATCGCGGCATCGACGAGCCTGCGTGCCGCGCGCAGTTTCTCGAGCGCGTGCGGAATGAAGGCCTGGCCGCCGAAGCCCGGATTCACGGACATGATCAGCACCAGGTCGAGCTTGTCGATGACGTGCATCAGCCAGTCGAGCGGTGTGGCTGGATTGAACACCAGGCCGGCCGTGCAACCCTGCTCGTGGATGAGACCGATCGTGCGGTCGACGTGTTCGGTCGCTTCCGGATGGAAGCTGATGTTGGCGGCGCCGGCGCGCGCGAAGTCCGGGACGATCCTGTCGACCGGCTTCACCATCAGGTGGACGTCGATCGGAACGCTCGAATGCGGCTTCACCGCGGCGCACACCAGCGGCCCCAGCGTCAGATTGGGAACGTAATGGTTGTCCATCACGTCGAAGTGGATCAGGTCGGCGCCGGCGGCAATGACGTCGCGCACCTCTTCACCCAGACGCGCGCAGTCGGCGGCGAGGATCGATGGAGCAATGCGAAAAGAATCGGGCATCGGGCTATAATCGATTGAGTGCGGGTGGATGACGATGGCGGATGGCAAACGATACGAGGTCACGGTAATTTCGAAGGCGACGTTCCTCGCCGATCGGTCCGATCCGGCGAAGGGCGAGTACGCGTTTTCCTATACGATCACGATCACCAACACCGGCGACGTTTCGGCGCAGCTCGTGAGCCGCCATTGGATCATCACGGATGCCGAGCACAAAGTCCAGGAAGTGAAAGGATTGGGCGTGGTGGGGCAGCAACCGCTGCTGAAACCCGGCGAGAACTTCGAGTATACGAGCGGTACGTCGATTCCGACACCGGTGGGCACCATGCGCGGCAGTTTCCAGATGCGCGCCGACGACGGACACAGCTTCGAGGCGGCGATTGCCTCGTTCACGCTGTCGGTGCCCCGCACGCTTCACTGACGTTCGTTCCGGTCGGGCTTGCGTGCCTCCGGTGCGCGTGGCTTGCGCCGCGCACCGGTTGTCCACCAGACGATGGCGATCGCCAGCACCAGTGCCACCAACGCTTCGAGCAGGATCCAGCCCATGGTCACGCCTCTTTGTCGCCGTCGGATACCGACGCAGCTCGCCGCCGTCTTGCTCGTTTCCGGACTGCTCGCCGGATGCCAAAGCGTCCCGCCGGTTCCCGTACCCACACCAACGCCCCCGCCGTCGCCGCGCGTACAGTTCACGCCCGCCGCCTGGGCCGACCTGCCCGGATGGGCCGCAGATCCGGTAGCGGCAGCGTGGCCGGCCTTCGTCGTCGGCTGCCGCGCTTTGCTCGCCAGCCCAAAGACGCGACCGCTGTGGAAGGGCGCTTGCGCCGCCGGCGAACGCATCGACGGCACCGACTCCGATGCGGTGCGCGCGTTTTTCGTAAGCCATTTTAGCCCATACCGCGTCGCCGCCGACGATGGCAACGATGCCGGTCTCGTGACCGGCTACTACGAGCCAATGCTCGCCGGCTCACGCGCACGAAGCGCGCACTTCCCGGTTCCGATCTACGCGCCACCCGACGACCTGCTGACCGTCGACCTCGCCCAACTGTATCCGGAATTGAAGGGCAAGCGCGTCCGCGGCCGGGTCGAGGGCAAAAAGGTCGTACCCTACTGGCCGCGAGCGGAGCTGGAGCACAATCCGCAACGTCTTGCCGGCAAGGTGCTCGTCTACGTCGCCGATCCGATCGAGGCGTTCTTTCTCGAAATCCAGGGTTCCGGGCGCGTCGAGCTCACCGATGGCTCGGTGCTGCGTTTGAATTACGCGGACCAGAACGGCCACCCGTATCGCTCTATCGGGCGCGTGCTGGCCGACCGCGACGAGCTGCCGCTCGAACGGACATCGATGCAGGGTATACGCGCCTGGGCGCAGGCGAACCCGGAGAAGCTGCGCGAACTGCTCGACCAGAACCCGAGCTATGTCTTCTTCCGCGAGATCCCGGCGCCGCCGGCCGGTACGCTCGATGCGCGAATCGACGGCCCTTTGGGTGCGCTCGGCGTGCCGCTGCTGGCCGGCCGCACGATCGCCGTCGACCCGCGTTCGATTCCGCTGGGCGCGCCGGTGTTCCTGGCGACGTCGATGCCGCTGTCGGACGAGCCGCTGACACGGCTCACGCTGGCGCAGGACACCGGCGGCGCGATTCGCGGCGCCGTGCGCGCCGACTTTTTCTGGGGCTTCGGCCCGGCGGCCGGGCACGAGGCGGGGAGGATGAAGCAACAGGGCCGCATGTGGTTGCTGTGGCCCAAGGGAGCGCCGTTGCCGAAGGGCTGACGGCACGCGTACCCGCGTCAACGAAGCACGTCTTCCGCCTGCCGGTCCGCGTGGTACGACGAGCGCACGAGTGCGCCGACGGCAGCGTGCCGGAAGCCCATCGCGTAGGCTTCACGCTCGAACGCGGCGAAGCGCTCTGGATGCACGTAGCGCAGCACCGGCAGGTGTCCGGCGGAAGGCTGCAGGTATTGACCGAGGGTCAGCATGTCGACGCCGTGCGCGCGCAGGTCATGCATCGTCGCGACAATCTCTTTATCGGTCTCGCCCAAGCCCACCATCAGGCCGGACTTGGTCGGCACGCCGGGAACGCGTGCCTTGAATTCGCGCAACAGCGACAGCGAATGCGTATAGTCGGAGCCTGGCCGCACCTGGCGGTAGAGCCGCGGCACCGTCTCGAGATTGTGGTTCATCACGTCCGGTGGCGCCGCTTCGAGGATCGCCAGCGCGCGGTCGAGGCGGCCGCGGAAATCGGGCACCAGCACCTCGATCTGCGTTCGCGGCGAATGCTCGCGCACCGCGCGGATGCAGTCGGCGAAATGCGCGGCGCCGCCGTCGCGCAGGTCGTCGCGGTCGACGCTGGTGATGACCACGTAGGCGAGCTTCAGCGCCGCGATGGTCCGCGCCAGGTTGACCGGCTCGTCGGCGTCGAGCGGCAGCGGCCGGCCGTGCCCGACGTCGCAGAACGGGCAGCGCCGCGTGCACAAGTCGCCCATGATCATGAAGGTCGCGGTGCCCTTGCCGAAGCACTCGCCGATATTGGGGCAAGAAGCCTCCTCGCACACCGTATGCAAGTGGTGCTCGCGGAGAATTCTCTTGATTTGGCTGAAGCGCGGCGACGACGACGCGCGCACGCGGATCCACTCGGGCTTCTTGAGCGGCTCCGCGGCCAGCACCTTGATCGGGATGCGCGCGGTCTTGTGCTGGCCCTTCTGCTTGACCCCGGCCGCGTTGGCGGGTGGCGCAGGGGGCAGGGAGTCGGTTTTCATGTTCGGACGAGGTGCGCGGCGAGGAACGGCGCCAGCTCGCGGCCTGCGGCATCGACGCTGCGCACGACGCCCAGGTCGGCGAGTTGCGTGACCGCGAGACCAGGGAAACCACAGGGGTCGATGTCGGCGAAGGGCGCCAAGTCCATCGCGACGTTGACGGCGAGCCCGTGATACGTGCAGCCTTTGCGCACCTTGAGTCCGAGTGCTGCGATTTTCGCTTCGCCTCCCGCCATCATCAGGTACACGCCGGGCGCCGCCGGCTTGCCGTACGCCGACACGCCGAGGGTCGCAAGCCATTCTATCACCGCGGCTTCGAGCCTTCGGACCAGGTCGCGCACACCCAGGCGCGCGCGTTTCAAGTCGACCAGTGTATACGCGACGAGCTGACCGGGGCCGTGATACGTGACCTGGCCGCCGCGGTCGACCTTGAGTGTCGGGACACCGTTGTCGCGCAGGAGGTGCGTACTCCGGCCAGCGAGTCCCAGCGTGTAGATCGACGAATGCTCGGTCAGCCAGATCTCGTCGGCGGTGTCCATATCGCGCGCATCGGTGAACGCCTGCATCGCGCGCCAAGTCGATTCGTAGTCGGTGATCCCGAGCGAACGGACGAGCGACAGCACATGGCCTTCGATGGCATCGTCTATGCGGTTATGTTGCTGCAGAAGTGCCCCAAAATCAATGATGAGGTCGCGCCGCAGGTGCTGCGCGTGCGGAAGCGGCGGCCGGCTCTACAGCACCATCTTCACCATCGGATGCGCGACCAGTTCGCGATAGAGGTCGTCGAGCTGCTCGCGCGACTTGGCGTTGACCGTCGCGGTCACCGACATCCAGTTGCCTTCCTTCGACGTACGCATTTCCAGCGCCGCCGGGTCGAAGTCGGCCGCGTGTCTGCACACGACGTCGGACACCGCCTGCGCGAAGCCGTCGCGCGTGCGGCCCATGATCTTGATCGGAAACACGCAGGGAAACGTGAGCGCGGATTTGCGTTCCTCGCCATGCGGGGCTTCGATGGTGGATTCGGGTTTGCTCATGCGGGATTCCGGAAAGCGGGACGGCAAGACCCGATCAATATGCGGGCGAGGCGGACGTGGCGCAACCGGCACGCACGGCCTCGACGTCAGTCGCCGTACATGTACTCGCGCGTCAGCGGCTGCGGCAGGCGACCGTCGGGTAACGCCTTGCCGGCCAGCAGCTGCCACAGCGACAGCCAGCCGCGATCAAAGGCGTGCGCCGACCCGGCCATGTAGATGCGCCAGACGCGGAAGCGCTCTTCGCCCACATCGCGCCGTGCCTCGTCGGCATTGGCTTCTAGCCGGTCGACCCACGCCCACAGCGTCTTCGCGTAGTGCTCGCGCAGTGCCTCGGCGTCGACGAGCTCCAGCCCCGCGCCGGCCATGCCCTCGACGACGCGCGACACATGGGTGAGTTCGCCGCCCGGAAACACGTAGTCGTCGACAAATTCGCCGATGCCGCTGCCCAGACTTTCCGCCGCGAGCGTGTTGTGCGTGATCCCGTGATTCAACACCATGCCGCCGGGTTTCAGCATCCGGTAGATCTTGCCGAAATAGCGCCCGAACCTGCGCACGCCGACGTGCTCGAACATGCCCACGCTCGCGACCTTGTCGAATTGCGCATCCTCGGGCAGGTCGTTGTAGTCGCGCAACTCGACGCGTACGCGGCCACTCAGGCCGCGCGCTGCGATCTCGCGCGTCACGTGGTCGAACTGGTTCTGCGACAGCGTGATGCCGTGCGCGTCCACCCCATAACGCTCCGCCGCGTGGAACAGCAGCGCGCCCCAGCCGCAGCCGATGTCGAGGAAACGCTCTCCAGGCGCCAGGCGCAGCTTGCGACAGATATGGTCGAGCTTGGCCAGCTGCGCGGCGTCCAGCGCATCGTCGGCGTGACGAAAATACGCGCAGGAATACACCATCCGCGAGTCGAGCCACAGACGGTAAAACGCGTTGGAGACGTCGTAGTGATGCGCGATGTTGCGGCGGTTGCTGCGGCTCTGGTGCACGAACAGCTTCCATCGGGCGCGCGCGCGCTCGCGGCCATGCGACACCGCGCCGACCATCGACTCGGCGATGCCGAGCGCTCGGCGCGCGCTGCCTGTGAAGTCGATGTCGCCATGCACGTAGGCGCGTGCCAGCGAACCCAGCGCTGGCGACGCCAGCGCCCGCAGTCCCCTCCACGAGCGGGCGACGATCTCGATCGCCGGCGCCTGCGACAGCGGCACGCGCGCCCCATCGGGCAGAACCAACGTGACCGGCAGATCGCGTCCGCCGTAGCGATGGGTGATGATCCGCTGTAACGCTTGCGTCATGGGCTCGCGGTTGCGTCGGAAGTTTTGCACTTCCGGCACGGCTCTCGTCCGTTCCCGACAGTGTAGTGTAGCAAGTCTGGCCGCCGGTGGGCAGAGAGAAAGTGAGAGCCCCGGGAGAGCGCACTGCGTTCGCTTTGACAGTGCCGGGTATCGCCCCTACCATCGCCGCACCCTGTCATCACCGGGGCCGCCGCGTTGCGGTGTGGTCCGCTCCCCATGTCCGCTTCTGCAACGGCGCCTCAAGCCTTCGACGCGCGCCAGTTCCGCGACACGCTGGCACAGTTCGCTACCGGCGTCACGATCATCTGCGCGCGGGCGAGCGAACGGCGCTTCGTCGGCTTTACCGCCAACTCCTTCAACTCGGTGTCGCTCGACCCACCGCTCATCCTGTGGAGTCTCGCGCGCGATGCAGACTGTCTTTCCGCGCTCGAGTCGGCGCAGCGGTATACGGTCAATGTGTTGGCCGCCGAGCAAGTCGCGCTCGCGCACCGCTTCTCGCGCCCACACGAGGATCGCTTCGCCGGAGTCGATTACCGGCTGGGGTGGGCCGACGCGCCGTTGATCGCCGGTTGCGTTGCCTGGTTCGAATGCCGCCACCATTCGCAGCAGGTGGCGGGCGACCACGTGCTCTTCGTCGGTGAAGCCGTCACCGGCGAGCGCGCCGCCGGTCGCGGGCTGGTGTTCCACCATGGTCGGTTCGGCACGACCGTGGCGCTGCCCGAATAGTCCGGGTCGGCGCGGCGAACTCAGGCCGGCGCCGTAGCACGCGGTTTTCTTTGCTGGAACGCCGCCCAGAGCTTTCGAAACACCGGGCCCGGCCTGCCGCCGGCGAAGGGCCTGCCGTCGATGGTCGTGACTGCGAGCACCTCCTTGGTCGACGACGACAGCCACATCTCGTTGGCGGCGAGCGCCTCGAACTTGGGCACCGGACGCACTTCGAGCGGAATGCCGATCTCGTGCGCGAAGTCCACTGCAGCGTCACAGGTGATCCCAGGCAGGATCTGGTTGTCCTTCGGCGGCACCACGATCCCACCATTCTTCACGATCAGCACGTTCGACGCCGACGCTTCGGTCAGGTGGCCGTTGCGGAACATGACGGTTTCCATCGCCCCCCGCTCTGCGGCGAGCTGTCGCATCAGGACGTTTCCGAGCAGCGAGATCGTCTTCAGATCGCAGCGGAGCCATCGATTGTCGTCGGCCGTCACCACGGCCACGCCGTGCTCGACCTGCTCGGATGTAGGCGTGGGCAGCGGATTGCTCATCATGAACACCGTCGGCGCCACCCCCTTTGGAAACGCATGGTCACGCTTGGCTACACCGCGCGTGATCTGGAAATAGACAGCCTGGTCGGCGTAAGGCGTGCGCGCGACCAGTGCACGGATGATCGCCTCCCACTGCGCATCGGTATGCGGATTGGCAAGCCCGATACCCTCCACACTGCGTTGCAGCCGCGCCAGATGATGCGGCAGTCGAAACGGCTCCCGGCCATAGACCGGCACGAGCTCATAGACGCCGTCGCCGTAGATGAATCCGCGGTCGAGGACGTTGATCCGAGCGTCGGCCAGCGCGACGTAGCGGCCGTTGAGATAGACGATCTGTTCCGCGTCATTCATGCGTTTTCTCCCGGCGATACCATGGTCAGTCCTTCTGGAACCACAGGCGAACGGTGTCCCAGGCGCGCCCGGCGAGGCTTGCAGGTGGCACCTCTTCCAGCGCGATCATCGGAAATTCGGCGACCGGCTTGCCCCCGAGCGCGACCTTGACCGTTCCGATGCGCTGCGCGCGCGCGATCGGCGCGATCAGCGGCTGCTGCGCCTGCATGGTCAGCGTCAGTTGGTCCGCCTTACCCTTGGGTAGCGTCAGATAGCGGTCGGCGAGAAATCCGGCCGGCACTTCAGGCACGGCGCCCTTCCAGACCCGCAGCGTGGTCACCTGCTTGCCCGACTGGTAGAGCTGCACGGTGTCGAAGGCCTGGAAGCCCCAGTTCAGGAGCTTTTGCGCCTCGGCCGCGCGCGCCGCGTCGGAATTCGCGCCCAGCACCACGGCGAGCACGCGGCGGTCACCACGCAGCGCCGACGCGATCAGACACCAGCCGGCTGCCTCGGTGTGTCCGGTCTTGACGCCATCGACGTGCGGGTCGGTCCACAGCAGGCGATTGCGGTTCGGCTGCGTGATGTTGTTGTAGCGGAATTCCTTCTGCGAATACAGCGGATAGTACTCGGGAAAATCGCGGATCAGCGCCGTCGCAAGTTTCGCGAGGTCGGCGGCCGTCGAATAGTGCTGCGGATTGGTTAGCCCGGTCGCGTTGGTGAAGTGGCTTTCGTTCATTGCGAGACGCTTCGCTTCCGCGTTCATCGTCACGACGAAGGCGTCCTCGCTGCCGCTGACCAGCTCGGCAAGCGCGATCGACGCATCGTTGCCGGATTGCACGATCAATCCGTGCAGCAGCTCGTCGACCGACACGGCGCGGC
Organism: Burkholderiales bacterium; assembly: GCA_020853025.1. Taxonomy (GTDB): domain Bacteria; phylum Pseudomonadota; class Gammaproteobacteria; order Burkholderiales; family Casimicrobiaceae; genus VBCG01. The sequence continues at coordinate 6,793 of JADYZP010000058.1, read as the reverse complement.
GCGGCTCGATGAACATGCGCGAACCCTCGGCACGCCATGCGCGCTCGGACACGTTCACCATTTGCGAGGGCACGATCGTCTTGGCGCGCAGTGCGCCGAACACGATGTACGCGGTCAGAAGCTTGGTCAGCGACGCCGGGTCGCGGTGCTCGTCGGCGTTGGATGCAGTCAGCGTCTGTCCGCTGGTCACATCGACGAGCAGCCACGATGCCGCCGCGACTGCGGGGGCAGGTACTCCCATCGATGTCGCCGCCACCGGCGGCGCAACGGAGAGCGCGGCGGCAAGCGCGGCGGCGGACAGGAGCACACCGAAGGGGAGTACGAACGCGAAGCGATGCATGGCCGAGCGCGAAAACGCATCATTATACGGCCGGGCTGCATTTGGCATGCATTGCGCGCCGCGGGTCGAACCCAAGATATCACCCACGCCCGGTGAACGCGAAATCCACTTCAGGCTTGCGCCCGACGATCAAGTCGGCCAGCGCGCGCGCCGAACCGCAGGCCATCGTCCAACCGAGCGTGCCATGCCCGGTGTCCAGAAACAGGTTCGCGTAGCGCGTGCGGCCCAGCAAGGGCACGTTCGATGGCGTGGCGGGGCGCAAGCCCGTCCAGAACTGGGCGCTGTCGCGATCGCCCGCGTCGGGAAACAGCGCGAACGTCCGTCTGGCCAGCGCCTCGCAGCGGACAGGGTTCAGGTCGCGGTTGTAGCCAGACATCTCCGCAGTGCCGGCGACGCGCAACCTGTCGCCCAACCGTGTGAAGACCAGCTTCCACGCGAGATCGGTCAGCGACACCGTCGGCGCGCCGCGGTGATCGGCGATGGCGATGGTCGCCGAGTAGCCCTTCGCCGGATAGATGAGGCACGGTACGCGAAGCGGCTTCAGCAGGAAGGGGCTGTAGCTGCCCAGCGCCATCACGTAGGCATCGGCCTTCATGAGTTCCTTCCGGTGCTGCCCGTTGACGCAAGCAACGCCGGTCACCGAGTCGCCGTCGGCGGCCAGCGATTCGACCGTCATGTTCCAGCGGAAGACGACGCCGCGCGACTCCGCCATGCGCGCGAGTTCGCGCGTGAAGCGCTGCGCATCGCCCGACTCGTCGCTGGCGGTGAAGATGCCGCCGGCGAGCAGTTTGCGACAAGTGGCGAGCGCAGGCTCGATGTCGACGCATTCGTCGGCGGATTTCACGTCGCGGTCACAGCCGAACTCGCGCATCAGCGACGCGGCCGCTACACCATGCTCGAACTCCTTCGCATCGGTGTAGAACGACAGGATGCCGCGTTCGAGATGGTCGTACTCGATGCCGGTCCGCGCGCGAAGCTCCTTCAGGCAATCGCGCGAATAGAGCGCCAGGTTCAGGCACTGGATCGTGTTGCGCCGCGTGCGCGACGGCAGGCATTCGAGCAGGAACTGCAAGCCCCAGCGCCATTGCACGGGGTCGAGGCGCAGTCGGAACAAAAGCGGTGCGTCGTCCTTGCCCAGCCACTTGACGACCTTCGCGGGTGCCTCGGGATTGGCCCAGGGCTCGGCGTAGGAAGCTGCGATCTGTCCACCGTTGGCGAACGAGGTTTCCAGCGCCGCGCCTTCGTTGCGGTCGACGACGCTGACCTCGTGTCCGTCCTGCGCGAGATACCACGCCGCCGTCACGCCGACGACGCCGGCGCCCAGCACCAGCACCCGCATCAGGATACCTTGTCGTCGGGCGCGTAGTCGGCGATCGGAATGCAGCTGCAGAAGAGGTGCCGGTCGCCATGGACGTTGTCCACGCGCGCGACCGGCGGCCAATACTTCGCTTCCTTCTGCCCCGGAGCCGGAAAGGCTGCGATGCTGCGCGCGTAGCGGTGCGTCCACGCATCCGCCGACACGGCGGCGGCGGTGTGCGGCGCGTGCTTCAGCGGATTGTCGGTGCGGTCGAGTTCGCCGGTCTCGACCGCGCGAATCTCCCGACGTATCGCGATCATGGCGTCGATGAATCGATCGAGCTCGGCCTTCGACTCGGATTCGGTCGGCTCGACCATCAAGGTGCCGGGAACCGGAAAGCTCATCGTCGGCGCGTGAAAGCCATAGTCGATCAGGCGTTTGGCGACGTCCTCCGCCTCGATTCCCGAGGTCGCCTTGAGCGGCCGCAGGTCGAGGATGCATTCGTGCGCCACCAGTCCGCCTGGGCCCGAATAGAGCACCGGATAGTGTGGCGCCAGCTTCCGCGCGATGTAGTTCGCGTGCAGGATCGCGCTCTCGGTCGCCGCACGCAGCCCCTCGCCACCCATCATCGTCACGTACATCCAGGAGATGGGCAGGATCGACGCGCTGCCGTAGGGTGCGGCGGCGACGGGTCCGAGTCCGCTGCCACGCGGTGCGGCCGACGACGTCGCTTCCCCGAGCGCGCCCTCGGGTACGAAGGTCGGGGCAAGGGCAAAGTGCCCCGGCAGGAACCGCGCAAGATGCGCCTTCACCGCCACCGGTCCGATACCGGGCCCGCCGCCGCCGTGCGGAATGCAGAAGGTCTTGTGCAGGTTCAAATGCGACACGTCGGCGCCGAAGCGCCCGGGTGCCGCAAGGCCGACCAGCGCATTGAGGTTCGCGCCATCGACGTACACCTGGCCGCCGTGCGCGTGCACGATCTCGCAGATCCGCCTGATGCCTTCCTCGAATACGCCATGCGTCGACGGATAGGTGACCATGACCGCGGCCAGATCGCTCTGGTGCGCCTTCGCCTTCGCCTCGAGGTCGGCGAGGTCGACGTTGCCGTCGTCGTCGCAGGCGACGACGACGACACGCAGGCCCGCCATCTGCGCCGACGCCGGGTTGGTCCCGTGCGCCGACGCAGGGATCAGGCACACGTCGCGCTGCGCCTGGCTGCGGCTTTGGTGGTAAGCACGGATCATCAGCAATCCCGCGTACTCGCCCTGCGAACCTGCGTTGGGTTGCAGCGATACCGCGTCGTAGCCGGTCGCGGCACAGAGCATTGCGCACAACTCGGCGACCAGCCGGTGGTAGCCGTCCGCCTGGTCCGCGGGTACGAAAGGATGCAGCGCGCCGAACTCGGGCCAGGTCACCGGAATCATCTCGGACGTCGCGTTGAGCTTCATCGTGCACGACCCCAGCGGGATCATCGCGCGGTCGAGGGCCAAGTCACGGTCGGCCAGCAGCCGCAGGTAGCGCAGCATCTGCGTCTCGGTCCGATACCGATGAAAGACCGGATGGCTGAGAAACGTCGAAGCCCGTGCCAGGCCGGCGGGCAATACATCGTCCGCCGTGGCGTCCAGATCGACGACGCCAAACGGCGCCACGGCGCCGTTGAACACCCGCCAGATCCGCTCGACGTCGGATTGCGTGGTCGTCTCATCGAGTGCGATTCCGATCGTCGTGTCGTCGGTGCGCCGGAAGTTGATACCTTCGGCGATTGCGCGCTCGTGGATGGCCAGCGTCGCCTCGCCGCTGCGCACGCAGAGCGTGTCGAAATGCACGCGTGTCGGCACATCGAAGCCCAGCCGCTCCAATCCGGTTCTGAGGATCGCGGTCAGGCGGCGGACGCGCCGCGCGATCCGGGTCAGTCCTTCGGGACCGTGGTAGACGGCGTACATCGCGGCGATGACGGCGAGCAACACCTGCGCCGTGCAGATATTCGAAGTCGCCTTCTCGCGGCGAATGTGCTGCTCGCGTGTTTGCAACGCCAGCCGGTACGCGGGGTCGCCGTGCGCATCGATGCTGACGCCGACCAGCCGTCCGGGCATCGAGCGCTTGTGCTCGTCGCGCGTCGCCAGATAGCCGGCGTGCGGCCCGCCAAAGCCCATCGGCACGCCGAAGCGCTGCGTGGATCCGACGACCGCGTCGGCACCCCATTCGCCCGGCGGCGTCAGCAGCGTCAGCGCGAGTATGTCCGCCGCGACGATGACCATCGTGCCCTGCTCGTGCAGCGCCGCCGCCAGCGTCCGGTAGTCGCGGACCTCGCCATTGGCGCCCGGGTACTGGAGCAGTGCGGCGAAGGCTTCCGACGCATGAGCTTCCTCTGCCGGCCCGACGACCACGGTGATGCCGAGCGGATGCGCGCGTGTGCGCAGCACGTCGATGGTCTGCGGGAACACGTCGTCGGCCACGAAAAACCGCCGGCGCTCGCTCCGGCCGACGCGCAGCGCCAGCGTCATCGCCTCGGCCGCCGCGGTGGCCTCGTCCAGCATCGACGCGTTGGCGATCGCCATGTCCGTCAGGTCGCAGACCATGGTCTGGAAATTGACCAGCGCCTCCAGCCGCCCCTGTGCGATCTCAGGCTGGTACGGCGTATACGCCGTGTACCACGCCGGATTTTCCAGGATGTTGCGCAGGATGACGCCGGGTGTGTGCGTGCCGTAATAGCCGAGACCGATGTGCGACGTCAGCACACGGTTGCCGCCTGCGATCGCGGCCAGCCTGGCGAGCGCATCGGCTTCCGCAACCGGCGCCGGCAGCGCCAGCGGTGCATGCTCGCGGATCGCCGCGGGGACGACCGCATCAATCAGTGCGGCGCGCGAATCGAAACCCAGCGCATGCAGCATCGCCGCCTGCTCGTCCGGCGTCGTGCCGATGTGGCGGGCGATGAACCCCGCGTCGTCCTCGAGCTGCGCCAGCAGCGAAGTCGCTTGTGCGTTCACGCCTCACCGACGAATTTTTCGTAGGCCGCGGCGTCGAGCATCGTCGCCAGTGCGCCAGGATCGGCCGGACGCAGCCGAAACAGCCACGCGGCGTAGGCATCCTCGTTCAGCGATTCGGGCGCGCTGCTCGCCGCGTCGTTGACGGCGACCACTTCACCGCTCATCGGCGCATAGACGTCGCTGGCGGCTTTCACCGACTCGACGATCGCGCAGGCTTCGCCAGCCTTCAGCACACGCCCGACCGCGGGCAACTCGATGAACACGAGGTCGCCCAGCGCCTCCTGCGCGTGATCGGTGATGCCTATGGTAACCGTGCCGTCGGACTCCGCGCGCATCCATTCGTGGCTGTCGGCATACTTCAGATCGGTGGGAACATTCATTGCGTCGGCTCCGGGGGGTGGTTGGTGCGGATACCTGAACTTCGCGACCTGCGCGTTTCGAGACTCACGACACCAGCACGCGCCCGTTGCGAACGAACGGCGGCTTGACGGTGCGCGCGGCGAGCGCCTTGTCACGTACCGCCACGCTCACCGTGTCACCGACGGCCACGCCGGTCGGAAGTCGCGCCAGTGCGATCGACTTGCCAAGCGTCGGGCTGAAGGTGCCGCTGGTGATTTCGCCTTCGCCCTGCGCCGTATTCACGCGCTGGTGCGCGCGCAGTACGCCTCCCGCGTCCTGCAGCACGAGGCCAAGCTGCTGTTGCGAAGGCGACTGCGCCAGCAACGCCGCTTTGCCGACGAAATCGCGCGGACTTTCGAGGTCGACGGTCCATGCAAGGCCCGCCGCAAGCGGCGACACCGTCTCGTCCATGTCCTGGCCGTAGAGGTTCAGTCCCGCTTCGAGCCGCAACGTGTCGCGCGCGCCGAGGCCGCAGGGTGTCGCACCGGCCGCGGCGAGTGCGTGCCAAAGCGCTTGCGCGTGCTGCGCCGGCAGCATGACCTCGAAGCCGTCCTCGCCGGTGTACCCGGTGCGCGCGATGAACGTTTCACCGAACTCGGTGGAAACCGCCACGCCGAAGAACGGCTTCAGCCCTGAACTTGCCGTTTCGCTGCCGGGCAGCGCGGCCCGCAGCTTTTCGCGCGCCTTCGGTCCCTGCACGGCGATCATCGCCAGCTCTTCGCGCGGTTGCAGGCGAAGGGCGGGCGCACGGGCGGCGAGCAGTTTCGCGAACCATGCAATGTCTTTTTCCGCGGTACCGGCGTTGACGACGATGCGGAACCGGTCCTCGCTCAGGAAGTAGACGATCACGTCGTCGAGTACGCCGCCGTCGGTGCGAAGCAGGCACGAATAGAGCGCGCGGCCGGGGCTTTGGAGCTTATCGACATTGTTGGCGAGCGCGTAGCGAAGGAAATCGCGGACCCCGCCGGCACCGGCGTCCGCTTCGAGGTCGACGACGCGCATGTGCGACACGTCGAACATGCCGGCGTCGCGACGCACCGCGTGATGCTCGTCGATCTGCGAGCCGTAGTTCACCGGCATGTCCCAGCCGCCGAAGTCCACCATGCGCGCACCGGCGGCGCGATGCGCGGCGTGGAGCGGCGTATGCCTGCCCAAGTCGCTCTCTATCGAAATCGCAGCGCGACGACTACTTCTTCAGCGAAAGAATCCAGGTGACGAGCTCGGTGATGTCGGCCTGCGACGTCGCGGTGTTGGGCGGCATCGGAATCGGACCCCAGACGCCGCTGCCACCTTCCTTGACCTTCTTCGACAGCGTTGCTACGGCGTTCTTGTCGTTCTTGTACTTGGCAGCGACGTCGACATAGGAGGGTCCGATGATCTTCTTGTCGACCCCGTGACAGGCGGCACAGCCGTCTTTTTTCATCATCGCCTCGGCCTTGGCTTTGTCGAGTACCGCATTCGCGGTGCCGGAGGCGAACAGGGCGAGCCCGGCTATGGACAGTGCGAGTGCTTTTGCGTTCATTGCGACTCCATTGAAAGAAGGATGGGGACAGCGTCCGGAAATCCAGGACTTCGGGTCGCCGGCAGACGGCTGGCGCGGCGCCAATCCGTGATCTTACCGGACTCGCGCACGGCGCGCGCTTAGGCGTCGCGTGAAAATAACTTGACCATTTACGATTGTTGACTTTTAATGAGGATATGCAGGATGCGTCCGCGCTTCGCCAGATCAAATCGCGCTATCGAGCGCTTGCGCCGTTGATGGATGAGCGC
>JADYZP010000057.1 GCA_020853025.1 Burkholderiales bacterium | reverse complement strand
GATCCCGAACTGCTACACCTTGAATGGCTCCATTAGGCCGCGAATCCAGTGGCCTCATTCGGCCGCGAATCACCTGGCTCCATTAGGCCGCGAATGGAATGGCTCCATATGTGCGCGAATTAACAGGCGGAGACCGCCGCCGGCCGCTACCCGGTGGAAACCGTCGAGACGATGGCGCAGATCTGCGTCGAGGCGGAGAAATCCGATACCGTCGAACTCGACCGCGATTTCATGAATCGGACCTTCACGCGGGTCGACCAGTCGATCGCCATGGCCACGCTGTTTACCGCCTTTCACCTCAAGGTGCGCGCGATCGCCGCGCTGACCGACTCGGGATCGACGGCGCTGTGGATGTCGCGGCACAACTGCGGCTGCCCGATCTTCGCGCTGACACCGAGGATTGCGACACAGCGCAAGATGGCGCTCTACCGCAACGTGCGGCCGCTGTTTCTCGAGCAGACCGACGACCGCGACATGGTGCTGATCGCCGCCGAAGAGCTGTTGGTGGCGAAAGGGCAGGTCAAGTCCGGCGATCTGGTCGTGTTGACCATCGGCGAGCCGATGGGCAAGTCCGGTGGCACCAACACGATGAAGATCGTGCGTGTCGGCGACCATCGAGGCTGACGGCCCAGTCGACGCTGCCGCCGAAGCGTCGCCGCGCACGGGGTCGTGCCGCGACGCCTCCAGGCCATTCGGCGGCAGCCGAGATCACCGGCGGGTAGGTTAGGCGCTGCGGCGTGCTAGCATTCATTTTCGCGCCGCGGGGACATACATTACCCACGTGACCCACGCCACGCGCCAACACTCACGGGGCACTGCAATGGGCATCCTGGGCATCATCGGAATGATCATCGTCGGCTTCATCGTCGGCTTGCTCGCGCGTTGGTTCTATCCGGGTGCCGTCATCCTGGGTTTCTGGATGACCGCGTTGCTCGGCATCGGTGGCTCGCTGGTCGGCGGCGTCCTCGGCAGCATGCTGGGGAACTCTCCTGACGGCCGCTATCGGCCAGCCGGCTGGATCCTGTCGATCATCGGCGCGATGATCCTGATCTGGGCCTACCTCAAGCTGCTGAACTAGCCCGAGCGTCACGCACGCGTCGGCCTCGTAGGTCGAGGCCGGCCGCTGCGGTCGCGCAGCAACCCGCCGGTGACGACCGGCGCGTTCGACGCTGGTTCGAAGCGCTGCCGGCCGCACATCTTTGCGGTACGTCAATGTCCGAGCGTTCGCGGCCCCGCTCGGGAACCAAAGTCACATGCAGATCCGGTCTAAAGGCATGCAATGACGGCATGGGCATGCACAAATTCTCGCGCCGTCGTTTCCTGCAGATTTCGGCCGCCACCTTCGGCGCCGCCGCGGCCGCCAGCCGAATCCCGTCGAATTGGGCGTGGGCCTCCGGCACGGCCGACGCGCGGGGCGTCGTCACCATCCCGACCTTCTGCGAAATGTGCTTCTGGCGTTGCGGCGGCATCGGCTATGTGCGCGACGGCAAGCTGTGGAAGTTCGAGGGCAATCCGAAGGATCCGCTATCGCATGGACGACTGTGCCCGCGCGGCACCGGCGCCGTCGGCGCGCACAACGATCCGGACCGCCTGCGCGCACCGCTGATCCGCACCGGAGCGCGTGGCAAGGAACAGTGGAAGACCGCAACCTACGACGAGGCGCTCTCCGTCATCGCCGCGAAGTTGGGCGACATCAAGGCGCAGCACGGACCTGAATCGCTGGCGGTGTTCAACCACGGCTACGGACAGCGCTTTTTCCAGCACGTTCTGAAGAGCTGGGGTGCAATCAACTTCGCCGGCCCGTCGTTCGCGCAATGCCGGGGTCCGCGCGACATCGGTTTCAGCCTCACCTACGGCGCGGGCGTGGGCGCACCCGAGCCGACCGACATCGCCAATACCGACTGCCTGGTGCTGATCGGCAGCCATCTCGGCGAAAACATGCACAACACGCAGGTGCAGGAATTCGCGCAGGCAATCGAGCGCCGCATCCCGATCATCGTCGTCGACCCGCGCTTCTCGGTCGCCGCGAGCAAGGCGAAGTACTGGCTGCCGATCAAACCGGGCACCGACATCGCGCTCTTGCTCGCGTGGATGAACGTGCTGGTGACCGAGGACCGCTACGACCGCGAATTCGTCGCCAAATACGGGATGGGCTTCGACCGCTTCGAGGCCGAAATCGCGCAGTACACGCCCGAATGGGCAGCCAAGCTAACCGACATCGACGCGGCGACGATCCGCGCGACCGCCCGCGAATTCTCGGCACGGCGTCCGGCGACGCTCATCCACCCGGGACGGCGCGTCAACTGGTACGGCGACGACACGCAGCGCTCGCGCGCGATCGCGCTGCTCACCGCACTGCTCGGCAGCTGGGGCCGCAAGGGCGGCTACTACCTGTCGGTCAACACCCGCGTGGCGCCGTATCCGTTGCCGGCGTATCCGAAGCGGCAACGGCCGCTGGCCGACAACCCGGATGGCAGCCGCTATCCGTTCGCCGACGAGCCGGTCACGACGGGCCTGCGCGACGCGACACTGACCGGCAAGCCCTACCCGATCAAGGGCTGGTTCGTCTACTCGACCAACCTGCTCTACGCGCTGCCCAACCGCGAAGAAACCTTGAAGGCGATCGGCACGCTCGACCTGCTGGTGGTCGTCGACACGATGCCCTCCGAAATCGCAGGCTACGCCGACGTCGTGCTGCCCGAGGCGATGTTCCTCGAGCGCTACGACGAGCTGCTCGCCGGCTGGGGCCGCAGGGGCTGGGTCTCGCTGCGCCAGCCGGTGGTCCCGCCGCCACACGGCCTGCTGCCCGGCTGGAAGATCGCGAAGGATCTCGCCGGCAAGCTGGGCATCGGTGAATGCATGCCGTTCGACGACATCAAGGACTACCTGCGCCATCGCGTAGAAAAATCCAACCTGTCCTGGGATACGCTGGAGCGCGAAGGCGTGATCGTCGGCGAGGCGACGCCGATCGTCGTCGAGGACGGCCTCGAGCTCAGCTTCGACACGCCGTCGGGCAAGGTCGAGTTCTGGTCCAAGCAGCTGGCCGACCACGGCTTCGACCCGGTCCCGAAGTTCACGCCACCGGCTGCGGCGCCGGATGGCCACTTCCGGCTGATCACCGGCCGCGCACCCATGCACACCTTCTCGCGCACGCAGAACAATCCGTTGCTGCACGACCTCATGAAGACCAACGAAGTCTGGGTCAACGCCGACACCGCGGCGCGGCTCGGCTTCGCCAACGGCCAGTACGTGAAACTGAAAAACCAGGATGGCGTGGTCAGCAACCGGGTGCGCGTGAAGGCGACGCAGCGAATCCGGCCCGACACCGTCTACATGGTCTACGGCTTCGGGCACACGAGCCGGAAGCAGACGCTCGCCTTCGAGCGCGGCGCCGACGCCGCACAACTGCTCACGAAGTACCAGACCGATCCGCTGATGGGTGGGACGAGCCTGCACAGCAACTTCGTGACGCTGGTGAAGGAGGCTTGAGATGCCCCGCTTCGGCATGGTGATCGACACCCGGAAGTGCGTGGGCTGCATGGACTGCGTGGTCGCGTGCAAGACCGAGAACGACGTGCCGGATGGCTATTGCCGCGACTGGATCGTCAGCGAGCTGCGCGGTGGCTTTCCGACGCTGACGCTCGAGATCCGCTCCGAGCGCTGCAACCACTGCGACAATCCGCCGTGCGTGAGCTGCTGCCCGACCGGCGCCTCCCACGTCGAGGACTTCGGCAGGACGGTCCAGGTCACCGCGAACAAGTGCATCGGCTGCAAGGCGTGCATCACCGCCTGCCCCTACGGCGCGCGCTACGTGCATCCGGAAGGCTACGTCGACAAGTGCACGTTTTGCATGCACCGGGTGAAGGAAGGACTGGACCCCGCCTGCGTGTCGGTGTGTCCGACGCACTGCATGTACTTCGGTGATCTCGACGATCCTGGCAGCCGCGTCAACGAGTTGCTGCGCACGCGCCGCTGGCACACGCTGCTGCCGGAGGCCGGCACCCGGCCGCGCATCTACTACCTGACCTGAAGCGACGAGCGGCCATGTTCGAGATTATCTCCACCCGCGACAACCCCCTCATCGATCCGCGGCTTGCCGTCTGGAGTTGGGAGATCCCCGTCTATCTGTTTCTTGGCGGCATCGTCGCCGGAATGATGGTGCTCGGTGGCGTTGCGATGCTGCGGATGCTGCGCGGCGACGACACGCGCAGCTTTCATTCGGTGCACACGCCGCTCGCGGGCTTCGCGCTGATCAACATCGGCATGATCGCGCTGCTCCTCGACCTGTCGCACAAGCTCTACGTATGGCGCGTGTACACGACCTTCCAGGTCGCCTCGCCGATGTCCTGGGGATCGTGGGTGCTGCTCCTGGTCTACGGTGTTCTGCTGCTGTCCGCACTCTACCGGCTGCCCGAATCCTGGCCGTGGCTCGCGCGCCGCGTCCCGTTGCTCGCGCGGCTGTCGGACGCGCTGCTGGCGCGCCGCGGGCTGGTGCGTGCGCTCGCCTGGGCCAACGTGGCGCTCGGCGTCGCCGTCGGTATCTATACCGGCATCCTGCTCAATACGATGGTCGCGCGGCCGCTGTGGAACAGCGCGATCATGGGACCCCTGTTCCTGGTCTCCGGCCTCTCCGCAGGGGCCGCCGCCGTGCACCTGACAACGCTGGTGTTTCCCGGCCGGCCCGCGCCACACGGCATGCTCGGCGGGGCGCTCGCCGCGATGTGGCAGCCGCTCGGCCCCGAGCCGCCGCCGAAGGCGACCGCCGACGGTCTCGTCCGCGCCGATATCGCCTTCCTCGCAGTCGAGTTGATCCTGATCGGTCTTCTGCTCGCGAACCTCTACACGTCGTCCGCATCGCAGGCCGCAGCCGCGACGCTGATCACCAGCGGACCGTATGCGCTCGCGTTCTGGGGCGTAGTCGTCGCCGCCGGCATCCTGCTCCCGCTTCTTTTGCAGGGACTCCAGCTCTCGCACCGGATTCCGCACACCGTGATCCCCGCGCTGCTGGTGCTGGTCGGCGGCTTCGCGCTGCGCTGGGTGATGGTCCAGGCCGGCCAGGCGAGCGTGCTGCTGCAGGCCGCCGCGAATTAGAACCTAATGGTCTCGCTGTAGGCATGCAGACCCAGGCGACGCGTCACGCGCTACTGGAGGATCCCGTCCGCGCACTCCTGTAGAATTTGCGGTCGATTCAAGGAGTCCCCCGACCGCCATGGACGCCGACGCGCACCGGTTCCCGCCCTCGTCCCTCGTCGCGCGCATCGCCAAGCTCTTCCCTGCGTTGGTGCAGGGTTCGCAGGCGACCGTCGAGGCGATCGCAAGGCAGGCGGCTCCCACCCGCTATCCGGCCGGAACCACGATCTTCACCGATCAATCACCGTGCGCTGGATTCCCGCTCATCCTGTCGGGCACCATCGATGTCGGGCAGCGCTATGCCAACGGCCGCGAGCTGCAGCTCTACCGCGTGAAGGCCGGCGAATCATGCCTGATGTCGGGGAGCTGCCTGCTCGCCGACGTGCGCTACGCGGCGACCGGCGTAGCGCAGACCGACGTCGAACTGCTCGTGCTCCCACCCGATGCCTTCCGGAAATTGATCGCCGAAGACCACGTATTTCGCACCTACGTGTTCAGCCTCTTCGGCGAGCGTCTGGCGACGCTGATGGCGCTGGTCGAGGCCATCGCATTCCAGAAGCTCGACCAGCGGCTCGCGGGCGTCCTGGTCGACGGCACGCGAAGCGGCGAGCGCACGCTGCATGTCACGCATCAGGCGCTGGCCAACGAGATCGGAAGCGTGCGCGAGATCGTGTCGCGTCTGCTGCGCTCTTTCGAGGATCGCGGCTACGTCAAGCTGGGGCGCGCGCGCATCACCGTCTGCGACGAAACCGCGCTGCTTGCGTTGGCGCGTGGGTGATGCGATCCGCGAAGGGTGCTGGTGGCCACGACGGTATTTCTGCGCGATGATTCGAAACGTCAAGCCGCGAAGGACAGGAGTTGAGGTTGAAGCGAATGCGCACGCAGGTGGGCATGGTCGGCGCCGGTCCGGCGGGACTGCTGCTATCGCAGTTGCTGCATCGCGCCGGTATCGAATCCGTAGTGCTCGAAAGCCGCGATCGCAGGTATCCGTTCGCCTGGCTGGGCGTACTCGCGCAGGCGCCGCCGACGCACGATGAGCTGATCTACGCATACCACGACTGCGGCTTCGCACAGTACAGCATGCGCTCGCCCGAAATCACGCGCTTGTACCTGCAGGTCGCGCCCGACGAGGACATGCAGCTTTGGTCCGAACAGCGGATCTGGGACGAGCTGCATACGCAGCTGGAAACAGAAGACGGCTGGAAGCTGATCGAGGGGCCGGTTCTGGAAAAGGGCATCACCGGTATGCGCAGCCATGTCGTCGGCTCGCAGGCGGCGGCGGCGAGCCTCGCCGAGAATTACGTCGGCCTGCCCTTCGCCGACTGACGCGTGCCGGCATGATCGACAAGACCTTCGCTTGCGCCGCGGACGCGGTCGCCGATATCCACGACGGCGCAACCGTCATGATCGGCGGCTTCGGTACTGCCGGCATGCCGTCGGAGCTGATCGACGCGCTGATCGCGCGAGGCGCGCGCGAGCTGACGATCGTCAACAACAACGCCGGCAACGGCGACACCGGAGTCGCCGCGCTGCTGAAGGCCAAGCGCGTGCGCAAGATCATCTGCTCGTTTCCGCGGCAGGTCGATTCGCATGTTTTCGACGCGCTGTACCGTGCGGGCGAGATCGAACTCGAATTGGTGCCGCAAGGCAACCTAGCCGAGCGCATTCGCGCCACCGGCGCCGGTATCGGCGCTTTCTATACGCGCACCGGCTATGGCACGCTGCTGGCGGAAGGCAAGGAAACGCGAATGATCGACGGCCGACACTATGTGCTCGAGCACCCAATCCACGCCGACTTCGCGCTGATCAAGGCGCGGTACGGAGACCGCTGGGGCAATCTCGTCTACCGCAAGACCGCGCGCAATTTCGGTCCACTCATGGCCGCCGCCGCTCGCTGTGCGATCGCACAGGTGCACGAGATCGTGGCGCTGGGCGAACTCGATCCGGAGTCGGTCGTCACACCCGGCATCTTCGTGCGGCGGGTGGTCGAAATCCCCGCCCCCTCCGGCGCCGCCGTTGCCGCGCCACCGGTCGAGAGCCACCGGTGAAACGCTATACGCGAGACGAGATGGCCGCGCGCGTCGCGCGCGACATCGACAACGGCGCCTACGTCAACCTCGGCATCGGCTTGCCCACGTTGGTCGCCAACCACCTGCCGCCGGACCGCGAAATCATCCTCCACACCGAGAATGGACTGCTCGGCATGGGACCGGCACCCGCCGCCGGCGACGAGGACCCCGACCTGATCAATGCCGGCAAGCAGCCGGTGACTGCGCTTCCCGGCGCATCGTACTTCCATCATGCCGATTCCTTCGCGATGATGCGCGGTGGTCATCTCGACTGCTGCGTGCTGGGCGGCTACCAGGTGTCGGTCGCCGGCGATCTCGCCAACTGGCACACCGGCGCCCGCGACGCGATCCCCGCCGTCGGCGGTGCGATGGATCTCGCCATCGGCGCCAAGAGCGTCTACGTGATAATGGAGCACCAAACCAGGAACGGCGAGAGCAAGATCGTCGAGCGCTGCACCTATCCGGTCACCGGGCTTGCTTGCGTCAACCGCATCTACACCGACCTCGCCGTCATCGACGTGACGCCGGTGGGACTGGTCGTCATCGACATGGTCGCCGGACTCGCCTTCACCGAGCTGCAACGCCTGTCCGGCGTTCCGATGCGCGACGCAATGGCCGCCGGCCCGGCCGAATGAAATGAGGCGAATCGGTGCCCGCCACTGTTCGGCTCATGGGTTCGGCTTCCGCCGGACGTTCTTGCCCGCAGCAGGTAACTGAAATGGACAAATGCCGATGAACGAAGCGTACATCTGTGATGCGATCCGCACGCCCTTCGGCCGTTACGGAGGAGCCTTGGCCTCGGTGCGTACCGACGACCTGGGCGCGCTGCCGATCAGGGCGCTGATCGAGCGCAACAACGGCGTCGACTGGGCGGCGCTCGACGACGTGGTCTACGGCTGCGCGAACGGCGCCGGCGAGGACAACCGCAACGTCGCGCGCATGTCGGCGCTGCTCGCGGGCCTGCCGCCGGAGGTGCCCGGCGCCACCGTCAACCGGCTCTGCGGTTCGTCGCTCGACGCCATCGGCATCGCCAGCCGCGCGATCAGGAGCGGCGAGACGTCGTTGATGATCGCCGGTGGCGTCGAGAGCATGACCCGCGCGCCATTCGTGCTGGCGAAGGCGGATTCGGCATTCTCGCGCAACGCGAAGATCGAGGACACCACCATCGGCTGGCGCTTCGTCAACCCGCTGATGAAGGCAAAATACGGCATCGACTCGATGCCGGAGACCGCCGAGAACGTCGCCGCCGAGTTCGACGTCGCACGCGCCGACCAGGACGCCTTTGCGCTGCGCAGCCAGCAGCGCGCGGCGGCGGCGATCGCTGCCGGACGCCTGGCGGAGGAAATCGTCGTGGTGACTTTGCCTGCGAGGAAAGGGGACCCCATCGTGTTCCGCGACGACGAGCACCCGCGGGCGACGACGCTCGACGCGCTCGCCAAGCTCAAGGGCATCGTGCGCCCGGACGGCACCGTCACTGCGGGCAATGCCTCCGGCGTCAACGACGGCGCCGCGGCGTTGCTGCTCGCCTCGGCCGATGCCGCGAAGCGCCATGGCTTGACGCCGCGCGCGCGCATCGTCGCGACGGCGGTCGCCGGTGTCGCGCCGCGGATCATGGGTTTCGGTCCGGCGCCCGCTTCGCGCAAGGCGCTGGCGCTGGCGGGCCTCTCGATCGGCGACATGGACGTCATCGAGCTGAACGAGGCCTTCGCCGCGCAGGCGCTGGCGGTGACCCGCGATCTCGGGCTGCCCGACGACGCGCCGCAGGTGAACCCGAACGGTGGCGCCATCGCACTCGGCCATCCGCTGGGCGCCAGCGGCGCGCGGCTCGCCGCCACCGCGGTCTACCAATTGCAGCGCAGCGGAGGCCGCTACGGCCTCGCGACAATGTGCATCGGCGTCGGCCAGGGCATCGCGATGATCATCGAGCGCGTCTGACCGCAACGTCAGACTCGAGGCGCCAACGAATGTACCCGGACCCCCGCGAACCGGCGACGAAGGCGGCGGATGGCGCCGGTGCCGCGCGGCCTTAGAATTCAGGACATCCTCACTCCAACGGAATCCGGATGCTCACGCTCGCCGAAATCGAATCCGCCGCGCACAATGTCTACGCGGCGATGTCTCCGACGCCGCAGTACGCGTGGCCGCTGCTCGCGCAGCGCGCCGGATGCGAGGTCTGGGTCAAGCACGAGAACCACACGCCGATCGGCGCCTTCAAGGTGCGCGGCGGCTTGAACCTGCTCGCGCAGCTGGTCGCGCGCGAGCCGGGCTTCGCGGGCGTGGTGAGTGCTACGCGCGGCAACCACGGCCAGAGCCTCGCCTACGCCGCGCGCCGCCACGGCGTACGTTGCAGAATCGTCGTTCCCGAAAGGAACTCCCGCGGCAAGAACGCGGCGATGCGCGCCTTCGGCGCCGAACTCGTCGTCCACGGCCGCGACTTCGACGAAGCGCGTGAGCATGCGAGCGCCCTCGCCCGTACGGAAGGTTTGCGACTGGTCGGACCCTTCGAGCCGGAGCTGGTAGCGGGGGTCGCGACCTACGCGCTCGAATTCTTCCGCGCGGTGCCCGATCTGCACACGGTGTTCGTACCCATCGGCTGCGGGTCGGGCATCAGCGGGCTGATCGCCGCGCGCGACGTTCTGGGCCTTTCGACGCGCATCGTCGGCGTCGTCGCCACGACCGCGAACGCCTACGCGCAATCGTTTCGCAAGCGTGAGCGGGTGGAGACGACCAGCGCCGTGACCGTCGCCGACGGCATGGCGGTGCGGGTGCCGGTCGACGCCGCGCTCGACGTCATCTGGCGCGGCGCGCACGACGTCGTCGAAGTGACCGATAGCGAAGTGGAGGCGGCGATGTGCGCCTACTACGACGACACGCACCAGATCGCCGAAGGCGCCGGTGCGGCGCCGCTGGCCGCGCTGCTCAAGTCGCCGCAACGCGAAGGCAGGCGCATGGGCCTGATCTTGTCCGGCAGCAACGTCGACCGCGACGTCTACGCGCGGATCCTCGAGGGGATGACCTGGGAGCCGGGACGGGTGTAGCGAAGGTCGATCGAATTGCCTGCCCGAATTCCGGCGGCGCGCGCCATCGGAGATCGCTAGAATCGCTTCGATGTCACAACTCCCCGCTCCCGCCACGATGTACCGCGCCTTCGAGCGCCGCGACCCGACCTTCGAGGGTGTGTTCTGGCTGGGCGTGCGCACGACGGGCATCTTCTGTCGGCCGACCTGCCGCGCGCGGATGCCCCGGCGGGAGAACGTCGAATTCTTCGCGGCGCCGGCCGACGCGCTGCACGCCGGCTACCGACCCTGCCGCAAGTGCCGGCCGCTCGATTCCGGGCGCGCGCCGCCGCCGCTGGTCGAGCGTCTGCTGCTCGCGGTGGACGCCGAGCCCGGCCGGCGTTACCGCGATGCCGAACTCGCCGCCATGGGCATCGACCCGTCGACCACGCGGCGCCAGTTCAAGCGCTACTGCGGCATGACGTTCCAGTCGTACCACCGCGCGCGACGCATGGGGCTCGCGCTTCTCGACATCAGGAAAGGAAAGACCGTGCTCGACTCGCAACTCGACCAGGGCTTCGCATCCGGCAGCGGTTTCCGCGAGGCCTTCGCGCGTCTCGTCGGAACCACGCCGTCACGCGCACACGACGTCGGCGTGCTGCACGCAAAATGGCTGGAGACTCCGCTCGGATCGATGCTCGCGATCGCCGACGACCGTGGCCTCATCCTGCTCGATTTCGTCGACCGGCGCGGTCTCGAGCGCGAACTCGCGATGCTGCAGAAGCGCCTTAAGGCGCGCGTGCTGCCCGGCGAGCATCGCTTCCTGACGCAGATCGAGCGCGAATTGACCGAGTACTTCGCCGGCCGGCGCCGGAGCTTCGACACACCGGTGGCGATCATCGGTTCACCGTTCCAGACCGCCGTGTGGAATGCGCTGCTGAAGATTCCCGCGGGTGCTACCTGTTCGTATGCCGAACTCGCCGCCAGGATCGGCCAGCCGAAGGCGGTGCGCGCGGTCGGCCGCGCCAACGGCGACAATCGGCTGTCGATCATCGTCCCCTGCCATCGCGTCATCGGCGCCGACGGCGCGCTGACCGGCTACGGCGGCGGGCTCGCACGCAAGCGCAAGCTGCTCGATCTCGAAGCACGCTCGACGGAAGATTTCGAACTGCGCGGCTGATCGCCCGCAGCGATCGCCGAAAGTGATCGGCTTACGCGGCCACGCGCGACGCGGCACCTGAAGTGATCGGCTTACGCGGCCACGCGCGACGCGGCACCTGATCGGCTCGCCGCCCTCGCGTGCGTGCCTTCAACTGCGCCGTACGCGCGTCTGCGATTGTTCGCGCAGGTACTGCGCGACGTAGTAGAGCGACCCGCCGGCCCTGCCGGTCGAGCCCGAGCCCTTCCAGCCGCCAAAGGGTTGGTAGCCGGGCCAGGCGCCGGTCGTCGCCCCCTGTGGCCGGTTCGCGTAGCACACGCCGGCTTCGATCCGCTCGAAGAAGTCCTCGGTCTCGTCGGCTGATCCATAGAAGCCGGCGGTCAGCCCATAGTCGCCTGCGTTGGCGAGTGCCAGGGCTTCGTCGATCGACTCGACAGGCGCAACCAGCACGAACGGCGCGAACAGTTCGGTCTGCCACAACGGATGCGATGCCGGAGCACGCGCGATCGTCGGCGCGCAATAGTGGCCGTGCGCCAGGTCGCCATGATCGACGCGCTGCCCGCCGTGGACGATGCCCGCCTCGTCGCGCAACCCGCGTATTTGCGCGACCGCGTCCTCGTAGCGCGCGACCGCCGCGGCGTCGATGACAGGCCCCATCCAGTTCTCGCGCAGCGTCGGGTCGCCGACGCCGATTTTCGTCGTCACCGCATGCAGCGCCGCGACGAAATCATTGAACACCGTGTGCTCGACGTAGACGCGCGAGCACGCCGAGCACTTCTGACCGGACAGGCCGAATGCCGAGCGCGCGATGCCTATTGCGGCGTCGGAGAGATTCGCGTGCCGGGAGACGATTGCCGCGTTCTTGCCGCCCATTTCGGCGATGCAGGGGCGCGGCCATCTGCCCGCGGCGAACGTGCGATACAGGTGCATGCCGACGCCAAAGCTGCCGGTGAAGGTGACGCCGGCGACACCGGTATCGCGGATCAGCGCCTCGCCGAGCGAGCCGCCCGGCCCGGTTACGAAATTGAACACACCTTCCGGGACGCCGGCGTCACGAAAGGCATCGGCGAGCAGCCGCCCGCTCCACGGTGTGGCCGACGCCGCCTTGCAAACGACGGTGTTGCCGGTGACGAGTGCTGCGCCCGCAGGTCCGCCGGCGAGCGCCAGAGGAAAATTGAACGGCGCGATCACCAGCCACGGCCCATAGGATCGCATCACGCTCCGGTTCTCGCTGACAAAGCCGGGCAGCGGATCGCGCGCCATCGGCCGCACGTAGCCGTCGTTGCGCTCCATCTCGCCGCAGTAATAGGCAATGAGGTCGGCGGTCTCCTGCGCCTCGCCCAGCGCCTCCATTCGATTCTTGCCGACCTCGAGCGCCAGCGCAGCGCCGATGAAAAAGACGCGCTCCTCGATCAAGCCGACGGCGCGGCGTAGCACGCGCACGCGGTCCTGCCACGGGGTGGCCGCCCAGGCGGGAAACGCCCGCGCCGCGGCGGCGACGGCGGCGCGCGCATGCACGTCCTCGCCAGCCTGAAATTGGCCCAGCACGACGCGGGTGTCGATCGGCGACTTCACCGCAAACTGCCGCGGTGCGCGCTGATCGACACCGCCG
The DNA here is from genome assembly GCA_020853025.1 of Burkholderiales bacterium. GTDB lineage: Bacteria > Pseudomonadota > Gammaproteobacteria > Burkholderiales > Casimicrobiaceae > VBCG01. The sequence continues at coordinate 43,859 of JADYZP010000057.1, read as the reverse complement.
ATCAGCATCGGATGCTCGGCGCCCAGATGACCGCGGATCGACGTCAGCGCCGCGTCGAAGTGCGCGTCCACCTCCGGCGGCGGATCGAACATCGTCGAATAAGTGAGCTTGAACCGGGTCGTCACGTGTCATCGCGCGTTTCGCGCGCGTGGGTCAGACGAGGTCGGCGGCCGGGCCCAGAATCTGCTCGCGCAGTTCGCGATAGCGCGGCAACTGTGGCGGATAGACGCAGAGGTACTTGACTTGTGCCGCCTGCAGGCAGCGCTGCTTGATGACTTCGAGCTTCTGGTCGCGCGGATTGATGACCTGATCGGGTTCCTTGGCGTCGACGATTGCGATGATCGTCATGTCGCGGTCGCAAACGACGAAACCGACGTGCTGGTTGGCGATCTTGCGGAATGCCCGCAGCCGCTCCATGCCCTGCGGGCCGATCTTCACCTGCAGCACGTCCGCGAGCCGGATGCGGGCGAAAATCTCGTTGCGCGGGAACGCTGCCTTCAACAACAGGTAGACGACATTCTCCGCCTTGGTCAGAAAACGTGGCCGCAGCAGATAGAGTCCGGGAAGCTCGGCGGAGGACAACAGGCGCGTGGTCTCGCCCTCGGTCCATTGCGCGACGGTGTTCGGCGAATCGGCGCCGCCACGCGTGCTGCCGCGCGCGGCGCGGTTGCGACGAACGAAGCCGATGCTGACCACCGCGACCAGGATGGCCATCATCAGCGCAAACAGGACTCCCTGGCTCATCAGGCGCTATCCCCCGCCCGGCTGCCGGAACTGTGCATCACAAAGTCCCCTCTGGCTCGTTGTTGTTTGCGAGCTTTGCAGAATAATCCTTTGTAGTTTAAAGCATTTTGTGTGTGCAACGTCAAAATCCGCAACAAAAGCAAAGCCCGGCCACCAAGGCCGGGCTTTGCGGGACTTCGGGATGGAACCCGGGCCGACGCGGTCGCTCGATGCTGTGCGACGCGCCGTCCTGACGACTACATGTCCATGTCGCCCATACCACCCATACCACCCATACCACCGCCACCCATGCCGCCCATGCCGCCGCCCTTGTCGTCCTTCGGCAGCTCGGCGACCATCGCCTCGGTGGTCAGCAGCAGCGAGGCCACCGACGCCGCGTTCTGCAGTGCGAAGCGCGTCACCTTGGTCGGATCGACGACGCCCATTTCCACCAGGTCGCCGTATTCGCCCGTCTGCGCGTTGTAGCCGTAGTTGCCCTTGCCCTCGACGACCTTGTTGACGACGACCGACGGCTCGTCACCGGCGTTGTTGACGATCTGGCGCAGCGGCTCTTCCAGTGCGCGCAGCACGATCTTGATGCCGGCATCCTGGTCGTGGTTGTCGCCTTTCAAGCCTTTGAGGTTGACGCGGGCCCGCAGGTAAGCCACGCCGCCGCCGGCGACGATGCCTTCCTCGACCGCCGCACGTGTCGCGTGCAGGGCGTCTTCGACGCGCGCCTTCTTTTCCTTCATTTCGACGTCGGTCGCCGCACCGACCTTGACCACCGCGACACCACCGGCGAGCTTGGCCACACGTTCCTGCAGCTTTTCCTTGTCGTAGTCGGAGGTCGCGTCCTCGACCTGCTTGCGGATGTTCTTCACCCGTGCTTCGATCGCCGCCTTTTCTCCGCCACCGTCGATGATCGTCGTGTCTTCCTTGCCCACTTCGACCTTCTTCGCATGGCCCAGATCCTTCAGCGACGCGTTCTCGAGCTTGAGTCCGAGTTCTTCGGCGATGACCGTGCCGCCGGTGAGGATCGCGATGTCTTCGAGCATCGCCTTGCGGCGGTCGCCGAAGCCCGGCGCCTTGACGGCGGTGGTCTTCAGGATGCCTCGGATGTTGTTGACGACCAGCGTGGCGAGCGCTTCGCCGTCGACGTCCTCGGCGATGATGAGCAACGGCTTGCCGGCCTTGGCCACCTGCTCGAGCAACGGCAGCAGATCGCGGATGTTGCTGATCTTCTTGTCGTGCAGCAGGATGTACGGGTCTTCGAGCAGCGCGACCTGCTTGTCCGGGTTGTTGATGAAATACGGCGAGATGTAGCCGCGATCGAACTGCATGCCCTCGACCAGGTCGAGTTCGTTCTCGAGGCCCTTGCCGTCCTCGACGGTAATCACGCCTTCCTTGCCGACCTTGTCCATCGCTTCGGCAATCGTCTTGCCGATCGATTCGTCGGCATTCGCCGAGATCGAACCGACCTGCGCGATTTCCTTGCTGGTGCTGCAGGGCTTGCTGATCTTCTTCAGCTCTGCGACCACGGCGATGACCGCACGGTCGATGCCGCGCTTTAAGTCCATCGGGTTCATGCCGGCCGCGACGAACTTGAAGCCTTCGTTGCAGATCGACTGCGCGAGCACGGTCGCGGTCGTCGTGCCGTCACCGGCGACATCGGAGGTCTTGGACGCAACTTCCTTGACCATCTGTGCGCCCATGTTCTCGAACCGGTCCTTCAGTTCGATTTCCTTCGCGACCGATACGCCGTCCTTGGTGATCGTCGGCGCGCCGAAGCTGCGCTCGAGCACGACGTTGCGGCCCTTGGGGCCGAGGGTGACCCTGACGGCGTTGGCGAGAACGTTCACGCCGACCATCATCTTGTTGCGAGCGCCTTCGCCGAAGCGGACGTCTTTAGCTGCCATGGTTCATTTCTCCTGGTACGGATTCTGTGGGAAGCGGATTCGGTGGGTGCGGCGTCAGCCGACAATGCCGATGATGTCGTCTTCGCGCATGTGCAGGTAGTCGGTGCCTTCGAGCTTGAATTCCTGGCCCGAATACTTGCCGAAGAGGATCTTCTCGCCTTTCTTGACGCCGCAGGGGACGAGCTTGCCGTTGTCGTCCGTCTTGCCCGGACCGACGGCGACAACTTCACCCATCGAGGGCTTTTCCGCCGCGGTGTCGGGGATGACAATGCCGCCAGCCGATTTACGCTCTTCTTCGAGCCGCTTGACGATGACGCGGTCGTGCAGGGGACGCAGTTTCATAGTGGACACTCACTCCTGGTGAATTTGGTTGAAAATCAGCGCGTTGCCTGATTAACCGCAGCGAAATCCGGCGCAGACTGCGCCTGGGTTTTCTCGGTTCGTCGGGCAACCGCGGCAAAAGACTTATTAGCACTCAATTGCCACGAGTGCTAATAATAGGGATTTGCGGGCGGAATTTCAAGGTCCGCGGTAACCTTGCCGCCATGGAAAAGCCACCGCCGGGTGATCCCCGGGTTTTTTTCGCCGCCGAACGCACACTTCTGGCGTGGGTCCGGACCGGGCTTACCGTCATGGCCTTCGGCTTCGTGGTCGCCCGTTTCGGCCTCTTCCTGCGGCTGCTCGCGCGGCAGATCGGACAGGGCGTCGATGCGGCCGAGCTGCACAACCACATTGCGACCGGGATCGGTATCGTATTGGTGCTGATCGGCGTTGCCTGCTTCATTTTCGGAGCGGTCGAGCACCGTCGCTTTGTCGCCACGCTGCCCGCGGCCGACGTGCCTCGCGCGCAGGCCGCGATTTTCCCGGTTGCGCTTTCGCTGCTCCTCGCCCTGTTCGGGATCGCGCTCGCCGTCTATCTGGTCGTCTGAAGCGCCTGCCCCCATACCGCCTACACCCCTCGTCGCGCCGCCTGTAAGCCCACGCATCGTCGCGGCACATACCCGCGTTAATTTGTCGACTCGCTGTACTTCCGCTTGCTGTACTTCCGACTTCCACCCTCGCTGCCGACTTCGCCACCGCCATGCTCCAACCCGCTCACGTCGGACACCTCGCAATGCTCCGGTCGCTGATTCGCCAGGGCGCCCAGGAAGGCAGCTTCGATCGCGAGCTGGGCGCGTCGTCGCCGGAATCCGAGGCATTTTTCGCCAAGCTGAAGACGGCGCTGGTCAGCGGCTATTTCGTCGAGGAAGGGCGCAGCGGCAAGATCGACACCGTAGCGGTGCCGGGCTATGTGTACTGGCCCGACGACCGCAACAGCGGCTCGCAACCGGTGGGCTTCGGGCTCTTCCGCGCCATCGAAGACGGCTACGAATTGTGGCTCGCCGGCCTCGACCTGGGTGCGCGCGGCGGCGGTCACGGACGCGCGCTGCTCTCAGCGCTGTTCTCCACCGCGCAGGGACAGCGAACATGGATCGTGCGCGTGCAGCGCGGATCCCGCTATGTCAACGCGCTGCAGCGCCTGCTGGCCGACTTCGGCTTCGGCTGCGTCGGCGACACCCGGCGCCTGCGCTGGTTCCTGCACCGCGACGCTCCGCCGCTGCTCGCCTCGCGCGTGCGCGACGCCGTCGACGCGCGCTCCGCGCTAAACTAGCCGTCTCGCCAACTCCGAAAGTCGCGGCGCGCCCGCATGGCGCCGTGCTCGAGCGGCACGCGATGGTGTGAAACGGCCCTGCCTCTGGCGCCTCTCACCGCAATCACTTTCGAAAGACGACAATGATGAATGCGACGATAGGCGCACCGGCGGTGGTCGATGCCGGCCGCGGCGCGGCTTGGTGGAGCGAGGCCTGGCGGATCCTGACGTCGAATTTTTTCACATGGATCGGGATCATGATCGTCTACATGATCATCTCGGTGGCGATCAACGCCATCCCCTTTGTCGGCGCCATAGGACACCTGCTGCTGACGCCGGTGTTCATTGGCGGTTTCATGCTCGGCTGCGCGGCGATCGAGCGCGGCGAGCCACTGCGCGTCGCACACCTGTTCGAGGGTTTCCAGGGCGCGCGCTTCGTGCCGCTGATGAGCATCGGCGCCATCAACTGCGCGATCATCGTCGCCGCCTTTGCGCTGATGGTCGCCGCCGTCATGGGCAGTCTTCCCTGGCCCGAGCTGTTGCGGATGGACGTGAACCCGCATTCCTTCGAGGAGCTCGCGGGTTCCGCGCGCGCAATGGCCGGTACCGCGCTGCTGGCGACGCTGCTGCTCGTCGTCTTCGTCGCCGTGGTCGCAATGGCCAACTGGTTCGCGCCGGCGCTGGTCACGCTGCGCGGCGCGACGGCGGTCGAGGCGATGAAGCTGTCTTTCGTATCCTGCCTCCGCAACTGGCTGCCGTTTCTCGTCTACGGCCTGATCGGAGTCGCGATCATCATTGCCTCCATGCTTCTGTTCGTCGGCGTGATGCTGTTGCTGGGAGCAGGAGCGCTGATCGGCGGCGGCGACGGCGGCTGGGGCGCGCTGCTCGGCATGTTCGTGCTGCTCTTCGCCATCATGGCGCTCGAGTTGCTGGTCCTGGGTCCGCTCACCTTCGCCTCGATCTACGCCGGATTCCGGGACAGCTTCGACGCCGAGCGCGGGCAAGCGGACATTCCGGCGCATCGCTGACCGATGGAGGTGCGGCAGGCGGCATCGATCAGTGCGCCTGCTCCCAGTTCGCGCCGACACCGACGTCGACGACCAGCGGCACGCGCAACTGCGCGACTTCGGTCATCAGGCCGGGCAGTTCGCTCCTCACCTGCGTGAGCTCGGCCTCCGGAACTTCGAGCACCAGTTCGTCGTGGACCTGCAGCAGCAGCAGCGTCGCGCGCCGCTCGCGGTCGAGCGAGCGCTGCACGGCGATCATCGCCAGCTTGATCAGGTCGGCGGCCGAGCCCTGCATCGGCGCATTGATCGCCGCGCGTTCGGCGGCGGCGCGGCGCGGGCCGCCGCCGGCCTTGATGTCGGGCAGCCACAGCCGGCGGCCGAAGACCGTTTCGACGTAGCCGCGCTCGCGCGCCAGCTCGCGCGTGCGCTGCATGTACTGCGCGACCCCCGGATAGCGGGCGAAATAGCGGTCGATGAACTGCTGCGCCGCGCCGCGCTCGATTCCGAGCTGCTGCGCGAGACCGAAGGCGCCCATGCCGTAGATGAGGCCGAAATTGACGGCCTTGATGTAGCGGCGCTGGTCGGAGGTCACCGCTTGGGGCTCGACGCCGAAGATCTCGGCGGCGGTGGCGCGATGGATGTCGGCACCCGCGTGGAACGCCGCCATCAGCGCGGAATCCTCCGACAGATGCGCCATGATGCGCAGCTCGACCTGCGAGTAGTCGGCGGACACCAGCACGCGGCCCGGCGGCGCGATGAACGCCTCGCGGATGCGGCGGCCCTCGGTCGTGCGCACGGGTATGTTCTGCAGGTTCGGATCCGACGACGCCAGCCGGCCGGTGACCGCGGTCGCCTGCGCAAAGGTCGTGTGCACGCGGCCGGTCGTCGCGTTGACCATCTGCGGCAGGCGGTCGGTGTACGTCGACTTGAGCTTCGACAGCGAACGATGCTCGAGCAGCACCTTCGGCAGCGGGTAGTCGGCGGCCAGCTCCTGCAACACCTCCTCGTCGGTCGACGGCGCGCCGGTCGCGGTCTTTTTCACAACCGGCAGGCTCATGCGCTGGAAAAGGATCTCGCCCAGTTGCTTGGGCGAGCCCAGGTTGAACGGCTGGCCCGCCAACTGGTGCGCCTGCTGCTCAAGCGCGACAACACGCTCGCCGAGTTCGCGGCTTTGCCGGGCGAGCAGTTGCGCGTCGATCAGAATGCCGTTGCGCTCCATGCGAAACAGGATTTCGCGCACCGGCAGCTCGATTGCCTCGTAGACGTGTTCGAGCTTGGAATCGGTGGCGATCCGCGTATGCAGCGCGCGATGCAGCCGGAGTGTGACGTCGGCGTCCTCGGCCGCGTACGCGGTCGCGCGGTCGACGGCGACTTGTTCGAAGGCGATCCGATTGGCGCCCTTGCCAGTCACCTCGTCGTAGGTGATCGTCTTCACGTTCAGGTGCCGCCACGCGAGCGAATCCATGTCGTGCGGCCGGTGCGATTCGAGCACGTAGGACTCGAGCAGCGTGTCGTGCGCGACCCCGCGCAGCGCCATGCCCTCGTTGGCGAGCGCGTGCTCGTCGTACTTCAAGTTCTGACCCAGCTTCGGCTTGGTCGGATCGGCGAGCCACGGCGCGAGAAGCGCCAGCGTCCGGTCGCGGTCGAGCTGGTCGGGTGCCCCAGCGTAGCGATGGCCGAGCGGAATGTAGCAGGCGCGGCCCGGCTCGATCGCCAGCGACACGCCGACGATGCGCGCCTGCATCGGATCGAGGCTCGTCGTCTCGGTGTCGAATGCCGTGAGCCCGGCGCGGTCGACCAAGTCGAGCCAGCGCGCGAGCGCCTCCGCGTCGAGCACCGTCTCGTAGTGCACGATCGCGGGCATCGCGGGAACATCCGATGGCGACACATCGGCACCTGCATCCCAGCGGCGGCCGGCGTCGTCGTTGGCGGCGCGCTTGGCGATCGCGCCGGCCGCGTCCGGGGCCGCCTCGCCGTCGCCTGTGCGTTCGCGCAACCAGCTCTTGAACTCGAAGCGCTCGTACAACGCCTTCACAGCTGCGCTGTCAGCCGGCGCGATGACCAGGTCGTCGACCTGCACCGGCAACTCGCAATCGGTCTTCACGGCCAGCAGTCGCCGGCCCTGCGGCAGCCATGGCAGCGCCTCGCGCAGGTTGGATCCGACCACACCGCCGATCTCGTCCACATGCGCGACGACATTGTCGAGCGTGCCGTAGTGCGCGAGCCACTTCGCCGCCGTCTTCGGCCCGACCTTGGCCACACCCGGCACGTTGTCGACCGCGTCGCCGGTGAGCGTCAGCAGGTCGAGAATCTGGTCGGGACGCACGCCGAACTTGTCGCGAACCCCGGCTTCGTCGTAGCGCTCGTTGCTCATCGTGTTGACCATGGTGATCCGTGGCGTCACCAGTTGCGTCAGGTCCTTGTCGGACGATGAGATCATCGTGTCGATGCCCGCGGCGGCTGCGCCTGCGGCAAGCGTTCCGATGACGTCGTCGGCTTCTACGCCCTCGACCATCAGCAGCGGCCAGCCGTGCGCGCGGACGAGTTCGTGCAGCGGCTCGATCTGCCGCGCGAGATCGTCGGGCATCGGCGGCCGATTCGCCTTGTATTCCGGGTACCAGTCGTCGCGAAAGGTCTTGCCCGGCGCGTCGAAGACGACGGCGAAATAGTCAGGCTTGCTGTCCTCGACCATTCGGCGCAACATCGAAAGCACACCGCGCAGCGCGCCGGTCGGCTCGCCCTTGCGCGTGCGCAGATCGGGCAGCGCGTGAAATGCCCGGTACAGGTACGAAGACCCGTCCACCAGCACGAGCGTAGGCATGCGTCAGACCCACAAGATTCCGGAACAGATCGATCCCCACGCGCAGCAGACAAGCAACGGCCAGGAGGCGTGGCGGGTGCTGGGGATTATGGCAGAGTTCGCCATCGCGACCGAGCGACTGCGCGGCATCCGTCCCGCCGTCAGCATCTTCGGCAGCGCGCGCATACAGCCCGAAAACCCGTACTACGAGAAGACCGGAAAAATCGCGCGACTCCTGTCCGACGCCGGCTTCTCGGTGATCTCCGGCGGCGGCCCCGGCGTCATGCGCGCGGCCAACGAAGGCGCGCACGCCGGAGCGGCGCCGGCGGTCGGCCTCAACATCATGCTGCCCTTCGAACCCTCCGGCAACGAGCATCAGGACATCGCCATCGACTTCCGCTACTTCTTCACGCGCAAGATGATGTTCGCGCGCTTTGCATCGGCGTACGTGATCCTGCCCGGCGGCTTCGGCACGCTCGACGAACTCTTCGAAGTGCTGACGCTGGTGCAGACGGGAAAGAGCCGAAAGATCCCGGTGATCCTCGTGGGCGGGGAATATTGGCACGGCCTGCTCGCGTGGATGGAAGACAGGATGGTCGGCGACGGCATGATCGGCGCCGACGACATGAAGCTCTTGCAGATCATCGAGGAGCCGGAAGCCATCGTCGAGGCGATTTTCGGGTTCTACGAGAATCGCGGCTTCGAGCCCACGCGCGAAGAACGCAAGAAGATGCTGAACCTGTGACCCGCCGGCGGCGCGCACGTGCCTCCGCACGCCGCCGGCAACCGACATTTGGTGACGCTTTGCGCTCGCGGTAGAATGGCGGCATGTTGCAGCGACGCGTCCTTGCCCTTTCCTGCGCGTTGGTGCTGGCAACGCTGGCACAGGCGCAGACTCGGCCCCCTCCTGCGCCGCCTCCGCCCATTCCACCGCCTTATGCACCATCGCCGGCGCCGCCCGCACCGGTGCCGCCGGATATCGTCGGCGACCCGGACCTCGAGCCACAGGTGACGATCGTCCGCCGCGAAGCGGAAACGGTCGAGGAAGTGCGCGTCGGCGGCGAACTGCGCTACATCCGGGTCACGCCGCGCTTCGGGCTGCCGTACTTTTTGTTTCCGACTCCCAACGGTCAGGCGTTCATTCGCCGCGATTCGCTCGGCACCGGCTTGAGCGTACCGATGTGGCAACTGTTTTCCTGGTGAGCTGATCCTGTCCCGCAGCCTTTCCTGCCGGTGCGGCACCCCCGCCCGCCGCGATCCCGCATGTCCGTCTACACGCCGGTAAGCTTCCCCGAACTCGAAGCGTGGCTATCCCGCTATACGGTGGGCGCGCTCGTCGACATGGCGCCGATCGCCGCCGGCATCGAGAATACCAATTACTTCGTCACCGCGGAGCGCGGGCGCTTCGTCCTTACGCTCTACGAGCGCCTGCCCGCGGCCGAGCTTCCCTTCTACCTCAATTTGATGGCGCATCTGGCGCGCGAGGGTGTCGAGGTGCCCGCGCCGCTGCCGGATCGAACCGGTGCGCTGTTTTCGCTGCTCAACGGCAAGCCGGCCGGACTGGTCGCCCGCGTCGATGGCAGTCAGGTGACGGTACCCGACGTAGCCCATAGCGCGCATGTCGGCGCCGCGCTTGCCCGGCTGCACATCGCGTCGCAATCGTATCCCGGCCGGCTGACCAACCGCCGCGGTCCCGCATGGTGGCGGCAGGCCGCACGCGCCGTCCGCCCGCATCTCGCTGCCGAGCAGATAGTGCTGCTCGACAAGGAAATTCAGCACCAGACCGGCTTCGGCCGCGGCAAGCTGCCCAAGGGTGCGATCCACGGCGATCTCTTTTGCGACAACGTGCTCTTCGTCGGCGATCGTGTATCCGGCATCATCGATTTCGGCTTCGCGGCGACCGACTTCTATGCCTACGACCTCGCGATCACCGTCAACGACTGGTGCGTCGACGGCGACTCCGGTCGGCTCGATGGCGACCTGGTCGCGGCGCTGGTCGCCGGCTACGATGCGTTGCGACCCCTGACCCCGGACGAACGCGAAGCGTGGCCGTCGCTGCTGCGCGCCGCCGCACTGCGCTTCTGGCTTTCCCGCCTCTATGACCTCCACCTGCCGCGACCGGGCGAGCTCACGCACGCGCATGACCCGGCGCGATTCGAGCGCATCCTTCGCGATCGTGCGGCGCATCCGGCGCCGTTGCCGATCCCGCAGCGGAGCGTACCGTGAGCGGCATCCCGCGCGAGATCGTCTTCACCCGCCATCCGGCACGGCAGGGAATGGTCTGGCTGGTGGCGGCGTTCGCGATGTTTCGCAAACAGCGGCTGGCCTGGGTGCTTCTCGTGCTCGGTTATTTTTTCCTGCTGATGCTGGTGCGCGCGCTGCCCGCCGTGGGTCCGTACCTGATGACCATAGTGAAGCCCACCGTCGCGGTCGGTCTGCTGGCCGCGGCGTGGACGCAGGAGCGCGGCGGCCGCCCTGCGCTGGCGCAGCTTTTCTCGGGATTCCGCACCAACCTCATTGCGTTGCTGGCGATCGGACTCTTCTTCGCCACCGGCATCGCGCTCGCCGTTCTCGCTTCGTCGCTGGTCGACGGCGGCAAGCTTCTCGAATTGACGAATCCCGGCACCGCGATGACGCAGGACGAGCTGGCAGCACGTTTGGAAGATCCGGACCTGCAGCTCGGCATGCTGTTCTCCGCATTGCTGTCGATTCCGGTCGTGATCGCCACCTGGTGGGCGCCGGCGCTGGTCGTATTTCAGGACGTGGGTGCGGCCGCGGCGCTGGCCGCCAGCCTGCGCGCGGCGCTCGCGAATTGGAAGCCGCTCGCCGTCTACGCGCTCGGCGTCTTTTTCTACGCAGGCGTCGTCCCCGGCCTGGTCGTGCTGCTGATGGCGCTGGTGCTGCCGCCTGCGGTCGGACAGATGCTGGCGATCGCGCTGCTGCTGCCCTATTCGCTGTTCCTGGCGGCAACGCTGCACGTATCGGACTACGTCAGCTACCGGGACGTCTTTCACTCGGGCGAAACGCTGGCGCCGCTGACGTACGGCACGGACTGACACCACCGCTTGGCGCAAAGCGCCGACCTGCACCCGGTCGTACGCGCACCCACCGGGCACGAAGCGCGAGACCCGGCCTACGCCGCCGCGAGGTTCGCGTAGTCGAGCGCCAGCCACTTGACGCCGGCGTCACGAAAGTTGACCTGAAGTTGCGTATCCGACCCCCGGCCGCGGGCATCGATGATCACGCCCAGGCCGAACTTCGGATGCCGCACGCTCTGGCCGATCCTCCAGGGCGAGGCTTCAGGTGTCGCCTGCGGCGCACCAGTCACGCGTCCCCATTCGGCGTCGTCGACGTCGACCGCGCGCCGCCGGAACGGCGACAGCCACTGCACGAGCTCAGGCGGCAGTTCGCGCACGAAGCGCGAAGCCACGTTGTAGCGCATCTGGCCGTGCAACATGCGAGCCTGCGCATTCGTGATGTACAGGCGGCGCCGCGCACGGGTGATCGCGACGTACATGAGCCGCCGCTCCTCCTCCAGGCCATCCGCCTCGGAGCGGGCGTTCTCGTGCGGGAACAACCCTTCCTCGAGTCCGGTCACGAACACCGTATGAAACTCGAGGCCCTTCGCCGCGTGCACGGTCATCAGCTGCAGTGCCGGAGTGCCGTCCGCCGCCTGGGTGTCGCCGGCCTCCAGCGCGGCATGCGCAAGAAACGCCGTCAGCGGATCGGTGGCGCCCTCGTCGGCGCCGCCCTCCGGCGACGGCGCGTCGGGTGCGACGCGGTCCGACAACATCGGCGCGTCCGTCGCAAGCTGCGCCTCGCGCACGAATCCATCGGTGGCGGTGACCAGCTCCTCCAGGTTCTCGACGCGATCCTGTCCGTCTTTCTCGGCGCGGAAATGCCCGAGCAGTCCGGAGTGCTCGATCACGTGCGCGACCGCCTCCGGCAGCGGCAGCAATTTCGTCTCCTCGCGCAAGCGGTCGATAAGCGTCACGAAGCCGGCGAGCGCGGCTCCCGCCTTGCCGGCGAGGGCGCCGCCGGCGGCAACTTGCCACAGCGTCGCGTCCTGCGCGCGTGCGGCATCCTGCAACGCCTCGAGCGTGCGGGCGCCGATGCCGCGCGGCGGAAAATTGACGACGCGCAGGAAGGCACCCTCGTCGTCGGGTACCGCGATGAGGCGCAGGTAGGCGAGCGCGTGCTTGACCTCGGCGCGTTCGAAAAAGCGCATGCCGCCGTAGACGCGGTAGGCGATCCCGGCACCGAACAGCGCGTGCTCGAGCACGCGCGACTGCGCGTTGGAGCGATAGAGCAGCGCCACCTCGTCGAGCGCCACGCCGGCGGCGGACAGTCCGCGCACGACGTCGACGATGAATGCCGCCTCGTCGTGGTCGCTGCCGGCGGTGAAGGCGCGCACCGGTTCGCCCTTGCCTTCGCTGGTCCACAGGTTCTTGCCCAGGCGAGACTGGTTGCACCGGATCAGCGCGTTGGCGGCGTCGAGGATATGTCCGTGCGATCGATAATTCTGTTCGAGCTTGATCAGCTTGACCGGCTGGTCGGGAGTTGCGAAGTCACGCTCGAAGCGCTGCATGTTGGTGACCTTCGCGCCGCGAAACGCGTAGATCGACTGGTCGTCGTCGCCGACCGCGAACACCGCTGTGTGCGGGCCCGCCAGCATCCGCAGCCACTGGTACTGCAGCGTGTTGGTATCCTGGAATTCGTCGACCAGCAGGTGCGAGAAGCGGCGCTGGTAGTGATTGCGCAGCGTCTCGTTGCCGGCGAGCAGCTCGTAGCTGCGCAGCAGCAGTTCCGCGAAGTCGACCACGCCCTCGCGCTGGCACATGGCGTCGTAGAGTGCGTAGTGCTCGACCTGGTGTCGGGAGATCTCGTCACCAGCCTCGACCATGTTCGGCCGCAGCCCCTCCTCCTTGGCGCCGGCGATGAACCACTGCAGCTGCTTGGGCGGGTAGCGGTCGTCGTCGAGGCCGTGCGCGCGGTACATCCGCTTGATCAACGACAGCTGGTCCTGCGTGTCGAGGATCTGGAAGAGTTGCGGCAGGTTCGCATCGCGGTGATGCGCGCGCAGCATCCGGTTGCACAACCCGTGGAAGGTACCGACCCACATCCCGCGCGTGTTTACCGGCGTCAGTGCCGACAGGCGCAGCAGCATCTCCTTTGCCGCCTTGTTGGTGAAGGTGACGGCCAGCACCGACAGCGGCCCGGCCTGGCCGGTGGCGAGAAGCCACGCTATCCTCGTCGTCAGCACGCGCGTCTTGCCGCTGCCGGCGCCGGCCAGGATCAGCGCCGACGCGTGCGGCAGCGTCACCGCCGCGAGTTGTTCGGGGTTCAGGTGCTCCAGGAGTTTGGACGACATGAGGGGCGTTCGGGACAAAGGTGGATGATACCGGGTCGGGTGGTGGCGCTGCGGCGATCGACGCAGCGCCGCCGGGCTCAATGCGCGCACTCGCTCCCACGTCCAGATGCCGCATCGCTCCCCCATACAATACCCAATTCCATAGTCCCCTAGGTACCGAAACGATGAGTATCCTCATGCAGGTGCTGCGAGACTCGCTGAAGCGCGCCCCCAAGGAAGCGCTATCGCCCGCGCGCGCATCCAACCCCCTTATCCAATACCTGGAAATGCACCCCGACGGCCGTGCGGTTGATCGGTGGCATCACTACTTCGATATCTATCACCGCCACTTCGCCCGATTTCGAGGAACGCAATTCACTATGATTGAAATCGGAATCTTCAACGGGGGATCCCTGCCGATGTGGCGCGAGTATTTCGGTTCGAAGGCAACGATTGTGGGTGTCGATGTCAACGCGGAGTGCGTCAAATTCGCCGAGCCTGGGATCGAGATCATGATCGGCGATCAGGCGGATAGGGTGTTCCTGGCGAGCATCAGCGATCGATACAAGGACATCGCGATCGTGCTCGACGATGGCGGGCATCGCATGCATCAGCAGATTGCAACCTTCGAGGAGCTCTATCCACATTTGCGTCCCGGCGGCGGCGTTTACCTGTGCGAGGATACGCACACGTCGTACATGCCGGTGTTCGGAGGGGGCTATGGCAATGCAAACACGTTCATCGAAACGTCGAAGAGTCTCATCGACAAGATCCACGCATTTCACAGTCTCGATACATCCGTGCTTGCACCGGACGATTTCACGCGCTCGACCGATTCGCTGCACTTCTACGATAGCGTGCTGGTGATCGAGAAAAGGGAACGTACGCCGCCGCATCGCGTGAGTTACGGCAAGGAAGCCGAGTTCACCTATGTAGCGCCTTCGTTGTCCGGCCGTCGGCAGGACTGACGAGCCCTCTTGAGCCACTGCCGGCGATGCGGCTTCACGCGTTGTCACATCGCACGCTGCCCGTGCGCCTGCATCTCGATTCGGCCTGGTGCCCGATGAAGTCGTCCCCAGCCTCGACCATGTCCGGTCGCAGCCCCTCTTCCTTGGCGTAAGCGATGAACTACTGCAGTGTCTGGGCGGCAAGCGGTCACCGTCGTGGTCGTCCATCGCTTCGTCCTCGAAGAGGCCGCGGTTCCGCAGTCCGCATCGGGCGACGAAAAGAAGCGTGCGACGCTCGCCAGGATCAGCGCCGACGCGTGCGGCAGCGTCACCGCCGCGAGTCGTTCGGGGTTCAGCTTTTCGAGAAGCTTGGACGACATGCGTGAGCGATCGGCAAAACGTCGATGATTGCCGACGGCGGTGCCGGTTATAATCGCGCGCACTCCACACCACGGCTGCCTGCCATGCCCCGCGCTCCCGCTCATCCCCCCGCCGCGAACTCGGCGACGATGCGCGCGTTCGTCCACCTGATCCGTTCCGCGGCGCCGTACGTGCACTCGTTTCGCGGCCGCACCTTCGTGATCGCGTTCGGCGGAGAAGTGGTCGCCGCCGACGAATTCCTGGGTGTCGTCCACGACTTGAACCTGTTGCACAGCCTGGGGATCCGGCTGGTCGTCGTGCACGGCTGCCGGCCGCAGGTCGAAGCGATTCTCGACGCGCAGGGCATTCCCGGCCGCTACGAACAGGGCATGCGCGTGACCGACGCCGACGCGATGGACTGCGTACTCGAAGCCGCGGGTCAGGTGCGCGCGCGCATCGAGGCGTTGCTGTCGCTCGGTCTCGCCAATTCGCCGATGGCCGGCGCGCGCAATCGCGTGTCGAGCGGCAACTACCTCACCGCCAAGCCGATGGGCGTGGTCAACGGCGTGGACATGCTGCTGACCGGCGAGGTCCGGCGCATCGACTCCGAGGCGATCCAGCAGCGGCTGGACGACGGTGACATCGTGCTGATTTCGCCGATCGGCTATTCACCGACCGGCGAAATCTTCAATCTGACGGTCGAGGAAGTGGCAACGCAGGTCGCGGTCCGGCTGGAGGCGACCAAGCTCATCTTCCTGACCGATGCGGACGGCGTGCGCAACAGCCGGCGACAGCTGCTGACCGACCTCTCGACGAGCGACGCCGAGGCACTCATCGCCAAGGGCGAAAAGCTCGCGCCGGACGTCAAGCTGTACCTGCCCGCCGCGATCCGCGCCTGCAACAACGGCGTCAAGCGCGCGCACATCATCAGCCGGCGACTCGACGGCGCGCTGCTGCTCGAACTTTTCACGCGCGACGGCGTGGGCACGATGATCGCCTCCACCGCACTCGCGCACATCCGCAACGCGACGATCGACGATGCCGGCGGAATCATCGCGATCATCGAACCGCTCGAGGAGCAGGGTGTGCTGGTGCGTCGGTCACGCGAACGGCTGGAAAGCGAGATCGAGCGCTTTGTCGTCGCCGAATACGACGGCCACATCATCGGCTGCGCCGCACTCTACGCGTTTCCCGACGACAAGCTGGGAGAGCTTGCCGCGCTGGCGGTGCAGCCCGACTTCCGCCGCGAAGGCTACGGCGAGGCGCTGATGCACGAGATCGAGACCCGCGCACGCAAGCTGAAACTCGCGGAACTGTTCGTGCTCACGACCAGGACCGCGCACTGGTTTCTCGAGCGCGGCTTTCGCACGGCTTCGGTTGCGGATCTGCCGCAGCAGAAGCAGGCGCTATACAATTATCAGCGCAAGTCGCTGGTCTACCGCAAACCGCTGTAAGGAACACACCGATGGCCCGCATGATCCAGTGCGTCAAACTCGGCCGCGAGGCCGAAGGACTCGATTTTCCGCCGTACCCCGGCGAACTCGGCAAGCGCATCTACGAAAACGTCTCGAAGGAGGCGTGGGCGCAGTGGCTGCGTCACCAGACGATGCTGGTCAACGAAAACCGGCTCTCGCTGGCCGACGCGGGCGCGCGCAAGTGGCTCGCCGAGCAGATGGAGAAGCATTTCTTCGGTGGCGGTGCGGAAATGCCCGCCGGCTACGTGCCGCCGTCGGCGTAGGGGCAGTCCTGTTCCGGCGCAATCCGAAGCTGTCCTGGGCCGACGAATCCGCAGACACCACCATCAGGAGGACGATGCTCTTCGCGGGTTCCTGATCTTTCTGCTGCCGGGGAGGCTCGAGTAGCGACCGAGAGGACACGCCACCCGGCGCTCCAGTCATCGATTCCAGGAGGTTGTACTGACAGACTGTGCGACGTGGTGAATAATGAATGATGTCCGGCGCACTTTCGCGTGGACGCCTCGCACCCCAGACAGGAGGAACCATGGCCACGCGTCGAACCACGATGAGGAGCCGGACGGGCGCCAAGCTCTACGCCGTTCGTGACGAGAGCGGCAAGTTCAAGGACATACAGACCTACAAGCGAGCTCACGCTGCCGATCTGCGCCACAAGTCGAAAGCCGAAAAAGAGGCCGCGCAGGGCCCCATCGAGAAGACGGTCAGGAAAGCGGCGAAGGATGCCGTCAAGTCCGTCAGGGGCACGGTGAGAGGTGCGGTCGCTGCGGTGGAACGGGCCGCGAAACGAGCCGTGAAGCAGGTCGCGAACCCGCAGCCGGCGAAGAAAGTGACGGCGAAGGTCGCCGTCAAGAAGGCTGCAAGCAAGCCGGCGGCCAAATCAGCGGGGAAGAAAGCCGTAAAGAAGGCCGCAAAGAAGACGGCCAGAAAGTCGACCTCATGAGGGGCGAAGGGAAACAGGCGTGGCCTGACCGGGGCTGCTATCCCGCACAGACGGTTGAGCGCCTTCTTGCGGGGCCATCATGAAGCCATCGCCCGCCTCCTCCGTGATCGACAAGGATCCCCTTGCGGTCGATGTGCCGCGGGAATTCCACCGCCGCATGGCCGCGATCATCGATACCGTCCAAACCGGAATGTGGGAAGCCGGCGTGCACGACCTGCTCGGTTACGCCACGGATTTCGCTTTCGGCCAGCAACGCGGCGTCCAGACACTGGTATTGAAGAGCAAACACAGGTCGACGTACGTGCGGCTGCATTGGGATGCCCTCATGGGAGATGCCGATGCCGACCGGCAACGGGTAGACATGGCCATAAGCAACGCGATCAACGAATTGACGTAGCCGGTGGACAAAGAAGCCGGCTCGCTCTTTCCGCATAAGAGCGCCGAAGCTCGAGCATTGACCGCCATCGATCACTTCCATTGATTTGGATCAGACGATATGTGCTATAGCGCACGGACCTGACCGGGTGCGAGGCCTAGACTACCGCTATGGGTCGCAGCTGCGCTGGACGGTCCGGGTCGTCTGATGTGGACGGGACAGTGAATCAGGTGTCGATGGCGACGAAGCGAAGGGATCCTGGTGTCATGCACGCACTTTTCCATTCTCGAAGCACGGCGTGCCGGCCGTTTCCCGGTACACGTCATCAGGAGCAAGTCATGAACATGAACAAGGACCAGGTCAAAGGCCACGTCAAGGAAGTGAAAGGCACGATCAAGGAGATCGCCGGCAAGCTCGTGGGCAACAAGAAGCTGGAGAAGGAAGGGAAGGTCCAAAAGATCGTCGGCGAGGCGCAAGCGGAAATTGGCGACATCAAGAAGAGTGTGAAGGACGCAGTCAAGGGCGCCTGACTTCAGGCTGCCGCCACGCTCCGCGCGAATGATGTCTCCTGGCCGGAAGGCAGCTGTTGCGCCGGACGTCGATCCGCCATGCAACCGGCGGATGGACGAGAGCGCCCGATCGCCGCGTTCCGGATCCGTCCGACGTATTCGGCCGAATACGCCCTGCAACTGAGGAACAAATCATGACTACTCCCGCATTCGACGTTGACCAGGTGCTGAAGAGCCTGGCGACCAAATCCGTCAAGCGTGGCAGCAACGTCCGCGCCGCGGTCCGGAACCTGACCCTCAAGGCGCTGCAACAACGCGAACTCACGCTCGACCAGATCGGTCGGGTCCTCCGCAGCGTCACCGAAGGGGTGACCCTAGGCGTGGCCAAGCGCGAGATCAAGGTCGAGAAGGCGCTTTCCGATACGGTAGCAGGCATGGACGACGCGTTGCTCAAGGCCGTCCAGGCGAGCAAGGTCGCCCTGCACCGGCTGACGGGTACAGATTACGACTACGAAGACTCCAACCTGAAGCAGGCCCTCGACGAACTGGAAAGATTCGAGGATGCACTGCTCCAGAGCATCGCGCAGGCGACGCAGACTGCCGGCGAGAGAATCAGGGCGCCGTGGGAACGGGTGCTGGAGAAGACGAAGCAGTCCGGCACCGCCACCGGCACCCAGGTAGCGTCAACCGTTCGGGATTACGCCAAACGGGCCCAGGCGGCGATGCGTGAGCAACGCGAGACGGGCTTCAAGACGGCGCATCTGCTCACCCAGAACTTCGCGATCCTGACCAGCGGTATATTGATCGGCATGTCCGAGGGGTTGGAGGGCAAGCCAGTCGCTGTCGGACGAAAACCCAAGTCGGCGACGGGCGGCGCGACGACGAAGGCTACCAGGAGTGCGACTGCCAAGACCGCCAAGCGCGCGACCGCGAAGACCGCCAAGCGCACGACCGCGAAGACCGCCAAGCGCGCGACCGCGAAGACCGCCAAGCGCCCCAAGACCGTGAAGCGTGCCAAGGCAACCACAGCACGCAAGTCCAGATAGGATCAAGCGCCCGGGCACGGCGCCGAGCCGGAATCTCGTGCAATTGCCGGGGCGTTGACCCGGTAATTTTTTGCCGAGCTGCATCCCGGCGCGGCGTGGACCCTGTCGGTGGTTGTGGTCTAGCTCGTGACGGGCTGGGCGGTCGTCGCGGCCCGGTACAATGGCGATCCGACCGTGATCCCCGGCCGGATGCGCCCGCGGGCGCACGCGAACGGAGAGCATGTTGATACGCAGGTTGGCTTGTCTGGTATGCGCGTTGTGCCTCGGGGCACCGGCGCTGGCCGCGGAAGTCGCGGGAGTCACACTCGCCGACACGGCTTCGGTCGGCGGGCAGGCGCTGGTGCTGAACGGCGCCGGCGTTCGCATCAAGCTGTTCTTCAGGATCTACGTCGGGAGCCTGTATCTGCCGCGGAAGGCCGGCAATCTTGCAGGCGTGCTGGCGAAAGGTCCGCGCCGGATCCAGATGAACCTCCTGCGGGATCTGACGGCGGATCAACTGGTCGGCGCACTGGTCGGCGGCCTCAACGACAACAACTCGCCCGCCGAATTGGCGGCGGTCAAGGCGCCGACGGATCAGCTCGTGCGGATTTTGAAGCAGTTCAAGGATGTTGCGGTGAAGGAACAGGATGTCCTGACCCTGGATTTCGTCGACGGCGGCACGAAGCTCGCGCTCAACGGCGAGGCCATCGGCGTGGTTCCGGGAGAGGCGTTCAACGGCGCGCTCACCCGCGTCTGGCTCGGTGACATGCCGCCCGAGGAAGGCCTCAAGAAGGCGATGCTGGGCGGCTGACGCGCGTGACATCCACGGCCGGCCAATCCGTCCTGGTCACCGGCGCCAGCGGTTTCATCGGCGGGCACCTCGTCCGCCTGCTGACCGCGCGCGGCTGCCGCGTATCCTGCCTGGTCCGCACGACGTCGCGCGTCGACGAACTGCGGGTGGCCGGCGCCCGGCTCCTCGCCGGCGACATCGCCGATCGCGCAACGGTCGCGCGCGCTGTCGCGTCGTCGAACGCGCGTTTCGTTTTCCACCTCGCCGGACGGGTGCGGGCGCCGGACGTCGGCGCGTTCATGCAGGTGAACGCGGGTGGCGTCGAGTCGATCCTCCAGGTATGCGCCGATCAACCCGACCCTCCGGTGCTCGTGCTGGTCTCGTCGCTCGCGGCGGCGGGGCCGTCGCGGGATGGGCCGACCGTCGAGACAGATCCGCCGGCGCCGGTCTCGCATTACGGTCGCAGCAAGCTTGCCGGCGAGCAGTCGGCCATGAGGCACGCCGTCGCGTTGCCGATCACGGTGGTGCGGCCCTGCATCGTCTTCGGCGCGGGGGACCGGGGGATGCTCGAGGTGTTCAGGCCGATCGCCCGATCGGGCCTGCACGTCGTCGGCGGGTCAGGCGAGCGCCGCGTCTCGCTCGTCGCGGCGGCGGACCTCGCCGCGTGCCTCGTGCTCGCGGCGGAAACAGGCGAACGGCTCGCGCCCGGCGCGCCGGGAGAAGGCATCTACTTCGCAGCCGCCGAGGATTTCTCGTACGTCGAGCTCGGCGTCGCCATCGCGCGCGCGCTCGGAAAACCGCGGCCCCGCACGCTCTGTCTGCCCGGATGGTCGGTGCGGACGATCGGCCGGATCGGCGATGTCGCGTCGCGAATCCGCGGGCGCTCGGGGTGGATCGGCAGCGACAAGATCCGCGATGTACTCGCCGGCTCGTGGACGTGCTCGTCGGCGAAGGCCCGGCAGCAACTGGGCTGGCTCCCGGCGGCCCCGCTCGCCGACCGGCTCCGCGAAGCCGCGCAGTGGTACCGCGACGCGCGCTGGCTTTGATTGAGCCGCAGTGGTGCCGCAGCCGTCGAACCGGCGCCAAGGACAAGTCCGCCGGTTGCCGGGGGCTGTGGCCGGGCCATCACAGCGCCCGGTCGTAGATGCGATAGGTCTTGGCAAGTTTCGTCCCCGCCCGCCGGAGCGTCCCGCGCGAGCTGTCGTTGCTCTCGAGCACCCACGAAAACTCCCAGCCCTTGAGACCCCACGGCTTGGCGGCCTCGACGAGGCGATCGAGCAGCACGACGCCGATGCCCGATTGCTGGTGCTCCGGCAGCATCGCCACGGCCATTGCCCGCGCGACGTTGATCCGCCTGCGTCCCCACATCAGCCTGAAGATCCCGGACGGCAACAACCGTCCGTCGAGCTTGCGGATGATCTGGTTGTAGTCGAGCAGCGCCAGCACGGCGCCGACGATCTTGCCGTCGACCAGCGCGAACGCCGCGAATTCCGGCGCGATGATATGTCCCATCTCGGCAGCGATGTGCTTCGCCTCGCGCTCCTGCAACGGGGTAAAGCCCCACGTGCCCTCGAGCGCGCGGTTATAGATTGCGAGGAAGGTCCTGATCTCCTCGGCGAAACGCGACCGATCGAATCGGCGCACGACGAGATCGTTGCCGTCGAGTGCGGACATGACCGCGGGCTTGTAGCGGTCGACCAGCTTGGCGAGGAGCGCCACGTCCATCTCGTAGGCGTACAGGTCCTGTGTCTTGGCGAATCCGCAGGCCTCGACCAGCGCGGCGTAGTAAGGCCGGTTGTAGGTCATCAGGAACACCGGCGGGCACTCGAAGCCGTCGATCAGCAGGCCGCAGGTGTAGTTGAGCGAGGGATTGACCGGGCCCCGCCAGGCGGTCATCCCGCGCTGCAGGAGCCAGGTGCGGCCGGCATCGAAAAGTTCACGCGCGACCGCGACATCGTCGACGCATTCGAAGAAACCGAAGAACCCGCGCTTCTCTTCGTACTTCGCGTTGTGGACGTCGTTGACGAAGACCGCGATGCGCCCGACAGCGTTGCCGCCCCGCTCGGCAAGGAGCGTCACCATCTCCGCGTGATCGAAGAACGGGTGCCGCCCCCAGCCCAGCAGCCCGCGCTCCTGCGAGAGGATCGGCGGGACCCAATTCGGGTCGTTCGCGTAGATCGTCCACGGGAGCCGCTGAAAGCGCCGCCGGTCCCGCCACGACGTCACTGCCCGAACGGTGATCAAGTTGCTCCGGACCCCCACGCCGGCGACTGGCGCCGCGGCGCTCATTGGATCCGCCGGTCGTCGATGACCCGCCGGCACACGTCGGCGATGTTTGCCGCCGCGGCGTTGTTCTGCACCGGCAGCAGCCGGCGCAGGTCGTCCGCCGGAAAATCCGAATGCGTCTCCTTGCCGAGCGCCAGGCCGACGAACGCCGTGGACGAGTACCGGGTGACGAGCACGTCGCAGTTGGCGATCATCTCCTCGGCGCTGCCTTCGCTGAACGTCAGGGCGCCCGGGGCGTGCTGCCGCACCTCCCGCTCGGCCCGCACCAGATCCTCGTTGGGGTGAAACTTGAAAATCATCGGGCGGCCGTTCGCGAGGGCGACGGCATTGCGGATGAACGAGGGCCGGTCCTCGCCGCGGAAGATCTCCCGCAGCGGCGACGTGCAGACGAGGACGTAATTCCGGTGCGCAAACGCATTGTCGCGATAGCGCGCGCAGTTGTCGAAGTTCGGGATGCCGGTGACGACAATCTTCTCCGCCTTCGCGCCCTTGCCGACAAAGAGGTCGCGGTACCCGTCGCTGGCCACGCAGAACGCGCGGTACGCGTCGGAGAGGCCGGTCGCGGCGGTCCCCGCGAGCCACAGCGGCAGCGAGCGGTGTCGCTGCACGAGGCGGAAGGCCGCGGTCTCCGGATCGGTGATGCCTTCCTGCACCAGGACGACCCGGCTGCCGCGGATGTTCTTCTGGACGAAAACATCCGAGCAGGTAACCACGAGATCGTACGGGCCGTCGCGGCCCTGGTAGTCGACCGCGAGACCCGACGCATCCAGGTAGCGGCGGCAGCGCTCGGCCAGCTTGGCGCCGATGATCGTGAATTCCAGAAGTTTCAGACGCCGCATCGCCTCCTGCACGCCGTCGCAGTAGAAGGGCGTGAAGGCCTGCCGGTATTCTGTCAGATGGCGCGAGATCTGGTGCATTTGCGTGGTCTGATTCATCGACCCGCAAATGAACAGAATCCGTTTTGTGCCACTCACTGGATGACGTCTCCCAGGCTTCTCGGGCACGCGAGCGACGCCAGATCGTGGTCTTGCCTTTGCGCAATCCGCGCGCCCGCGAAGCGGGCACGTTCGCGCATGCTCACGTGCTCTCGTCCCACCGGGTCCTGAAGGTGCCGGCGACGAACACCACCGCCGCAAACGCGGCGGTCACGCCGACGCTCCGCAGCGTGGCCGCGTCATCGACGAAGATCATCGCCGACCGCAGCGCTTCGTTCACGTAATAGAGCGGGAGCAACTTGGCGAACGTCTGCAGGAAGGCTGGCATCATCTCCACCGGAAAGAAGGTGCCGGAAAGAAACATCATCGGAAACAGGAAGGCATTGGCGACCGCGGACGCGCTTTCGGCCTCCCTGGCGAACGGCGTGAGCAGCATGCCGATGCCGGTGAAGGCGACGACCTCGACGACGAGAATCAGCGGCAGCCAGATCCCGATGTGCAGCCGGACGTCGAATACGAAGTAGCTCACCAGCAGGATGGCGGCGGTCGAGACGACCGCCAGGATGAGCTGATAGACGATGCTGGAGGCGAGCCAGTCGGCACGCGTGATCGGCGTCGTGGCGAGCTTGCGGAGGATCCCCTTCTGCAGCAGTTCCGCGTTCATGTTGAGCACGCTCGACAGGCACGAGGTCATGATCGCCATCGCGATGATGCCGGGGACGAAGAACTCGATGAACCGGTAGCGTTCGGACAGGATCGACACGGCATTGAGTGTGATCGCCGGGGGGCTACCCGTCGCCTTCTGGTTGGCCGCGGCCACGATCGCGTGCAGAAGCTGGATCTTGGTTTCGACGGCCGTCGAGCTTGGATCGTAGACATAGTCGAGCGGCACCGGGACGCCGGCATGGGGGCCGACGACGCGCTGCTTCTGCAGGACCTCGAAATTCTTCGGGATGACGAGCAGCAGGTTCAGCTTGTGTTCCTTCGCATACTGCGTCGCGTCGACCGCGACCGGCACCGGCTTGACCGTGAACGCGTCACCCGCAGCGAGGGCCTCGAGCAGCCGCGAGGACGCTTCGCTGCGGCTGTTGTCCTGCACCGGCAGATCGAAGTTGAGGTGCTCGGGCTTGGTGAAGATCGTGCCGAACACGAGCACGAGGATCACGGGAAAGGCGAACGTGAAGAACATCGCCGATCGTTCGCGGTAGAAACTCTTGAGCCGCACGCCGAGATTGGCGGCGATGATCCGGGGACTCATGCGGCGCGGACCTGGGCGCTGACCGCGGGAGTCTTCGTCAGCTTCAGAAACACCTCCTCGAGGTTGGGCTTGCGCACGTCGAGACCGCCGAGCGCCAGCCCCGCCCGCTCGATCTCCGCGAGGATGCGACGGACATCGTCGGGAGTCTTTATCGGAACGCTAAGGCTGTCGTTGCCCTTCGGTATCGGAGAAAAGCCCAGACTCCGGATCAGCCCCACCGCGGTCGCGTCGATCGACGTCAGCGTCAGCCGCGTCTGTTCGGCGTGTTCCTCGGTCAACTTCGCCGGCGAGTCCATGGCGACGATCCGCCCGCTGGCGATGATCGCGACCGTATCGGCCAGAAGTTCGGCCTCTTCCATGTAGTGGGTCGTGAGGAAGACGGTCTTCCCGCGGGCCTTCAGTCCCCTGAGCACGTCCCAGATCTGATGTCGGGCGTGGGGGTCGAGCCCGGTCGTGGGCTCGTCGAGAAAGACGATCTCCGGATCGGAGACCAGCGCGATGGCGATCCCGAGGCGCTGCTTGAGGCCGCCGGACAGCGTGTTGAACGGGGCACCGGATTTGTGTCGCAGATCGGTGAGATCCATCAAAGCGTCGACGTCGGCGCGGCAGCCGAAGACGCGGGCGAAGTACTGCAGGCTTTCGCGCACCGTGATGCGATCGAACGAGCTGAAATTCTGCGGCAGCACGCCGATCCGCCGGACCACCTTGGCCTTGTGCTTGGTGACATCCATGCCGAGCACCGTCACCGTTCCCGATGTCGGCACGCGGATGGTCTCGATCACCTCGGCGGTCGTACTCTTCCCCGCGCCATTGGGACCGAGGAACGCAAACACCTCGCCCGACTTCACGGTGAACGAGATGTTGTCGACCGCCTTGTTCGCGCCGTAGTACTTGCAGAGCTTGTCCACCACGATGGCGGGTCCGGTGTTCGGCATGATGGGCTGCTTCGCTGGCGCGGGACGGACGCGGCGGCAGCGCTAGAGCTTCGCGAGTTCTTCCGCGATCGCGGCGACGGCGTCCCGGATGAGCGACTCGGTGTGGTTGATCGTGATGAACGCCCGCAGTCGCGTAGCGTGTTCGGGAACGGCCGGATGGATGATCGGCTGGATGTTGATGCCGCGACGGAACAGCGCGCGGGAGAGCAGCAGGCAGCGCACCGAGTTGCCGACGATGATCGGGATCACCGGGGTTCCTGCGGCGACGCCCGTGTTGAGCCCGCGCTCGCGGGCGAGTCGGAGGAAGAGGCTCGACAATTCCTGAAGCCGCGCAACACGCTGCGGCTCGCCGCTTAGGACCGTCAGTGCGGCCAGCGCTGCGGCGGCGTTGGGCGGGGAGATTCCCACGCTGTAGACGAACCCGGGCGCCGTGTATTTGAGGTACTCGATGAGCTCGGCGGAGCCCGCGATGTAGCCGCCGCAGCTCGCCAGCGATTTGGACAGCGTACCCATCCACAGGTCGACGCCGGAGGAGGCGATCTCGGCGTGTTCGCCAAGGCCGCGCCCGGTCCTGCCCATCGTTCCGAGCGAATGGGCCTCGTCGACGTAGAGCATCGCGTGATGCCTTTCCTTGATGTCGACGAAGCGCTCCAGGTCCGGGTAGTCGCCATCCATGCTGTAGACGCCTTCGATCGCGATGAGCACGCGGCGGTAGCTGTGGCGGATGCCCGAGAGGAGCGCGTCGAGCGCGCGCCAGTCGTTGTGGGCGAATCCGCGGCAGGTTGCACCCGAGAGTCGCGCCCCCTGGAGGATCGAGTTGTGCGCCAGGATGTCGTGGACGATGAGGTCTTCCGGGCCCAACAGGTGCCCGATGGTCGTGACGTTGGTCGCGTGCCCGGAGACGAAGACGATCGCCGCGGGCGCGCCGAGAAATGCGGCCAGCGCGTGCTCGAGGTCGCGATGGATCTGCTTTTCGCCGGAGACGAGGCGGCTCGCACCCGCGCCGGTGCCGTAGCGATCGATCGCGTCCTTGGTTGCCGCGGTGACCGTCGGGTCGTGCGCCATCCCGACGTAGTCGTAGGCGCAGAAGTCGGTCAGCACCTGGCCGTCGATGTGCGCGAAGCCGTGCGCACGCTGCCCCGGCATGTCGTTGCCCTGGTCCACCCGAAAGTAGGGGTTGGTTTCGGTGACGGCCAGCAGCATGCGCTTGTGGCGCTTGAACTCCAGGTATTCGGGGAACAGCGCCACGTCGTAGTTCTCGGCCGCAACGGTGCACTCGGCCACGTTGGAATGCGGGTGATCGATGAGGTGCTTCTGCACGGCGGCGGCGAGGTCGCCGAGGGTCCTCGCCTGACCGTAGACCGTATCCGGCAGATGGCGCCCGAAACTCTTGTCGAGCGCCGCAACGAGCTCGACGCGCTGCAGCGAATCGAGGCCGAGTGCCGCGATCGGCGTTTCGGGCGTGACGTCGGCGAGCCTGGTGCCCGCCATCGCGAGTGCGTGCTGGCACACCGCGGCGAGCGCGGCGGAATCCGCCGGCGGTGCGGGCGACAGCTCGGATGCCGAATATGCACCCTCGGACCGTGCGCCATGTACGGCGAGAAGCTTCAGCTCGTCGGCGCGGAACGCGGCGCAGGTCGCCCGGCGCTGGACCTTTCCGCTGGAGGTCTTGGCGAGGGTGCCGCAACGGATCAGGGCGACGGCATCGAGGGCGAGGCCGTGCCCGTCGAGTACCGCGGCGCGGGCCGCGTCGATGACCGGAGCCAGATCGGCGCTCCCGTCACGGAAGACCTCGTGCACCAGGACAAGGCGCTGCACGCCGCTTTCCTCGAATGCGAAAGCCGCACCGAGGCCGGATGCGAGCAGCGGGTGGCTTTGGCGCGCGGTGGCTTCGATGTCCTGCGGGTGATGGTTGAGGCCGCGCACGATGATGAGGTCGTCGATTCGGCCGGTGATGTAGAGCTGCCGGTCGTGCATGAAGCCCAGATCGCCGGTACGCAGGAAGAGCCCGGGGTCGGCATCGCAGAGGCGCGCACCAAACGTCGCTGCCGTCTTTCCCGGATTGCGCCAATAGCCCTTGCCGACGGATTCGCCGGCGACCCACACCTCGCCGATGCCATCGGACGCCGCCCGCTCGCCGGTCTCGGGCACGACGATCGCCACGTCGAGCGACCCGACGGGCGCACCGCAGCCGACGAGGCGCCGCGCACCGGGGGCATGGTCCGGCAGCGGCAGGGCAACGTTGCGCGCGAGGGCATCGTCGCTGAACGCCCGCACCGTGGCGCCGCTTCCGGCCTTGGGTCCGGTGACCATCAGCGTCGCCTCGGCCAGGCCGTAGCACGGATAAAAGGACGCGGGTCGGAATCCGCACGGAGCGAAGACCTCGGCGAAGCGGGCGAGCGTCGCCGGGTCGACGGTCTCGGCGCCGACGAACGCGACGGACCAGAATGAAAGATCGAGGACGGCACGCTGCTCCGGCGTGATCTTGCGGACGCAAAGGTCGTACGCGAAGTTGGGCCCGCCGGAAACGGTCGCGCCGAACCGGCTGATCGCATCGAGCCAGAGGAAGGGATTCTGGACAAACATCGCCGGCGCCAGGATGACGTTCGGAACGCCGCAGTAGGCGGGCGCGAGGACGCCCCCGATAAGTCCCATGTCGTGGCAGGCGGGCAGCCAGAAAACGCCTCTCGTGTCGCGTCCGACCTCGAAGGCGCTGCTGATCGCACGCGCGTTGGCGACGAGATTGGCGTGGCTCAGCATCACGCCTTTGGGCCGGCTGGTGGAGCCGGACGTATATTGGATCATCGCCAGGGAATCGGGATCAGGATCGTGCTCGGTCCAGCGCTCGGCGTGGGCGACGTCCAGCGCATCCGTCCCAATCCAGCGGACCGACGCGCTGCGCAGACTCGTCGCCTTCGTGGCGGCGACCGTGGCCGCGGTGCTGAGCACCAGCGGCGTCTCAGCGTTGCCGGTGAGCGCGTGAAAGCGATCGAGCGTTCGCGTCCGTGGCGGGTAGGCGGGCACGGCGACGCACTCCGCGTAAAGCGTACCGAAGAAGGCGGCGATAAATTCGACGCCGGGCGGGTAGGCAAGCACGACGTTGCGCCCCGAGAGCCGCATGTCCTGGAGATACCCGGCAAGGACCCGGGCACGCAGGTCAAGCTGCGCGTAGGTCATCGATGCCTGGCGCGCCTCGCCGTCGATCAGATGCACGAATGCGGTGTCGTCGGGTCGTTCCGCCGCGTGTTCGCGCAGGCATTGCATCATGTTCGTGTGGCCGGCCAGGGTGCCCGACGGAACCCGGGCCGCGAGCACGGCCGGGGTCTCGCGCCCGAGCACCGGAGCGTCTCCCGCAACCGGCCAGCGCTGCCCGCCGAATTGTTTGCCCGGCGAGGCGCCCTCGGCACCGCCGATGGGATGCTGCTCGCGCTTCCTCGCGTGGCCGACGGACACCGACCGCATCTCCTCGACGAGGGGTCCGGGCCGTACTCGGAGGGGCATCGCGGACGTAGCTTCTGGCTGCCGGATGAGATTTCGTTGGTCGATCCTGCGCATGCGTGTTCCACGGGTGGCTGGCAGCCAAAGCCTAGCGGGCGCCGCACGCGGGGTCTGTGCGCTACCGAACACCAGCCCAATGTTCGACATCGTACATGCGGAAAACCGCTGGAAGTGCGAGAATGTTTTGCCGACCATCAAAGCGCTTGGACCCGTTCACGACCCGCAAGTCGACGAGGTGCCGGGGTGCAGCCCTTGCGATTCTCCAGTGCCATGACCTCGCATTCGACCGGTGACAGCAGCTTGTCCGAGGGGTGCGCCCCGTGCGCGGTCGCGCCGCGTGCCGCTCGCCACGCCAAGGAGGAAGCGATCTTGTCACCGACACCGACGCATCCGACGCCGGACAGAACACCGAAACGCGCGCTCTGTCCCGGGGTCCCGACTGCCGCGTTCCGGCGGCCGCTGGCGATGCTTGCAGCCACGATGCTGGCCATCGCGGGAATCACGTTCGCGACCGTGCCGACGGCCACGGCCAAGGACGCGAGCGACGCCGGCCACTGGGTCGGCACGTGGAGTGCGAGCCCGCAGGCCGCGTTCAATCCGGTCGAGCTCAAGGGCCAGAGCGTTCGCCAGATCGTGCGCGTCAGCATCGGCGGCAATCGGGTGCGCGTGCGCCTGTCCAACGCCTACGGAACCGATTCGCTGCGGATCGGCGCGGCGCGTGTAGGCGTGCGCAGCTCCGGGGCGTCGATCGCCCCGGGCTCCGACCGGGCGCTGACCTTCCACGGGTCGGAGTCCACGATGATCCCGGCCGGCGCCCTGGCCATCAGCGACCCGGTGAATCTCAGGGTGGCCGATGGCGCCGACCTCGCGATCAGCCTCTACCTCCCCGACAGCGCACCCGCGGCGACCGAGCATGCGCTGGGATTACAGACAACCTATATCTCGCCCGAAGGGGATTTCAGCGGTGCCGACACTCTGCCGACGGCGACCACCACCGAGTCGTTCTACTTCCTGACAGGCGTCGAAGTCGACGCTGCGACGGGATCGAAGGCCATCGTCACGCTTGGCGACTCGATCACCGACGGGTTGCACTCGACTGCGGACGCCAACAAGCGCTGGCCGAATCGTCTGGCCGAGCGGCTGCGCTCACAGAAGGGCAGTATCAAGGTCGCGGTGCTCAATGCGGGCATCAGCGGCAACAGGATTT
This sequence comes from Burkholderiales bacterium, assembly GCA_020853025.1. Lineage (GTDB taxonomy): Bacteria > Pseudomonadota > Gammaproteobacteria > Burkholderiales > Casimicrobiaceae > VBCG01. Next base: position 13,892 of record JADYZP010000057.1, on the reverse strand, counting down.
TGCACGATACGGTAGGCACCAACGCATCGGCGCGCCTCGATCGCGACGTGCTGGTGCAGTCCGGCGCACGCTACCTGATCGTCCTGGTAGGCATCAACGACATCGGAATCCCCGGGTCCGCGACCGCCGACGAGATCATCGCCGGCCATCGTCAGATCATCAATCGGGCGCATGCGATGGGCCTCAAGGTCTATGGAGGAACGCTTACGCCGTTCCAGGCGTTTCTGCCCGGGCTCTACTACACGTCCGACGGCGAGGCCATGCGCCAGGCCGTGAACCGCTGGATCAGGACCAGCAAGGCCTACGACGCGGTGATCGATTTCGACAAGGCGTTGCGCGACCCGGGCAATCCGGCCACGATCCGCCCGGCCTATGACAGCGGCGACAATCTGCATCCGAACGACGCCGGCTACCGGGCGATGGCCGATGCCATCGACCTGTCGTTGTTCAAGGCCCGGAGTCCGGCGCGCCGTGCGGCCGGTGCGAAAAGTCTGCCGCCACAGACGGGCAAGGCGAAGCCGAAGCTCTGCCCGTGCGCGCCCTGAGTCGTCAGGAGGGGCCGTCAATACGGGAGCCTTGTCTTGAACTTCAGGATTGGAGCCTCGACGAGATGCCACATCGCCGTCGCCAGCAGGACCGTCAATCCGAACCGCGCCGCGAAGGGCGGAAGCTCGCTTATCACCGAAGAGCGCGCCGAGAGCCAATCGAGCAGAGGCCACATGAACAGGTGGATGAGATACAGGCCGTAGCTGATCCTGCCGAGAAACCGAAACGGCGCGTAGTTGAAAAAGCCGAGCACCCAGCGGCTGTCCGTTTGCCACAATCCGAGCACCATCGCCAGGAACCCCAGCGCAAGCAGCGTTTGCATGTGCGGCGGGTGCATGACGTGGTCGATCGATCCTGACTCCGGCCGAAACAGCGCAAATACCGCCACCACCAGCGCGAGGCCGGCCGGAAACATCCATTGACGCGCGGCGGCGCGAATCCTCTCGGCGGTCGGTGACTTGTCGGCGTACACCACCGCGCCGACCGCCCCTGCGATCAGGTATTCACCGCACACCAGTGGAATCAGCCCGTAGGCTGCCTTCGGCAGCAGCGCGGCGAACAGGAAGCGAAAGCCTATGCTCGTCGCCCACAGCGCGAGCAGCCAGAACAGCCTCGCGCGTCCCGGACGCAGGAAGGAGAACAGCAGCGGGAATACGAGATAGAACTGCTCCTCGACGCACAACGACCAGAAGTGGATGCCGTACATCCGCACGGGATCCCACGCGATGTCCACAAGTTCGGGCTGGATCCACGTGTAGAAGAAGATCCCCCAGTTCATCACATAGAAAACGTAGAAAGGCAGGTATGCGATGCCGACCGTGGCTGCGGCCACGCCGAGCACCAGATAGTAGGCGGGAAAGATCCGCAGCGCGCGGCGCGCATAGAAGCTCTTGAGCAACTGCATGCGCGGCCGGTCCTCGAACGCGATCAGGATTCGCGTGATCAGGAATCCGCTGATGACGAAGAACAGCGAGACTCCATAACTGCCCCACCAGAAGCGCACGATATCGCTGTGCACCAGAAACACCGGCAGGAAAGCGAAGAACCGAAGTCCATCGAGCTGCTTGCGATGTTCCAGCGTATGCATGTCGCCTGGGCCCGGGAGAAAATGGCGCGGGCACCGCGTGCCGTGGTCGTTGCCGTCCGCTTCGTTCCGCCTTGCCAGTGTGTCCCGGACCACGCCGGATCTTCTGTTCGGTATCGCACATACCGTTCGCCGTGCCGCCGCGAAAGGCCATGCGCGAACAGGCCGGGGTCCGAGGCGGGACCAGGCTGTCGTGCGTTTCGATGCGGGTGTACGGCGTGATGGGAATAGCGTTGTGATGGCTACTTGGCGACGTAGGGCAAGAGACGGTCAAATTCCGTCTTGACCACCTGGTAACACTCGCAGCACCGCGCTTCCAGTCCCGGGCGATCAAGCACGCTGATCCTGCCTCGGCCGTATCGGATCAACCCGGCGGCCTGCAACTTCCCAGCCGCCTCGGTAACCCCTTCGCGCCGCACCCCCAACATGTTGGCGATCAGTTCCTGCGTCATCGTGAGTTCGTTCGATCCCAGGCGGTCCAGGCTCAACAACAACCACCGGCACAATTGCTGGTCGATCGAATGGTGCCGATTGCAGACGGCGGTCTGCGCCATCTGGGTGATCAGCGCTTGGGTGTAGCGCAGCAGCAGATGCATGGTCGGCCCGAATCGCCCGAACTCGGCCTTGAGCAGATCCGCCTTGAGCCGGAAGCCGTGCCCCGCACTTTGCACTACCGCGCGGCTAGGCGTGGTGTCGCCGCCCATGAACAGCGAAATACCGAGTATGCCTTCGTTGCCGACAATGGCGATTTCTGCCGACGCGCCATCCTCCATGACATACAGCAGCGAGATAATGGACGTGGTGGGAAAGTAGACGTACCGCAATCGGGCCCCGGATTCATACAAAACGTCACCGAGCTTCAGCGGAACCAGTTCCAGGTGGGATGCAATCCGCTCGTAGTCACGGGCCGGCAGCGCGTCGAGCAGATGATTCTGATGGGGGCTGGGGTCAACAGGTGCAGCGATGTGTGCCCTGTCCGCCAAGGGCAAGGGTGGCGCTTTCCCGATTCCGCGACCAGGTCTGTCGGCTGCCATCACAAAATTGTATCAGGACCGTTAGCCTGCCGGGCAGGAAGGCCACCCGCAAGAAAATCGATCAGTCGGTGGGCGTGGACAAGGGAAAGATCGTCGGCTACAAGTTGTCGCTCAAGGTCACATTCGTCCTGAAGGATTGAGAACACGAATCGGACGGCGCCGGTACTCCGAGCATGGTGCAATGCGATCGACGGATGCCAAATGAAGGAGGAAACACAAATGCTGGCTATTGCCAGCTGAAACAGACTGCTTCCGGCAGCTTCATGGTCAACCTCAAAGCAGGAAATCACGAAGCGATCCTGACCAGTGAGACGTACACAACGAAACTGGGGGCAAAGGGAGGAATTGTGTCGGTACAGCTCAATCCACCCAACGACGATCGGTACGAACGCAAGAACTCCGTACACCGTGAGCCGTACTTCGTTCTAAAGTCGACGAATGGTGAGACGATCGGAACGAGCGAGCTGTACTCGTCGGCATCACCCCGGGACTGAGCCGAACAAACGGGAAATGCGAGGCCAACAATGAAACTAGATGACCAGCGGGCCAGCAGCAACGTCGAGGATCGGCGCGGGATCAGGATGGTGGGTGGCGGGCTGGGTATCGGCGGAATCGTGATCGTCGTTGTCGCCTACTTCCTTGGCTTCGACCCCAGCGTCGTGATGGACATGGCCGAACAGGTCGCGCCCCAACACGAAACGCGCACGGCACCCAAGGGCGTGCCGGCGGACGCGATGGGGCAGTTCGTCGCCAAGGTCCTCGGCAGCACCGAGGACGTCTGGGGTAAGATCTTCCAGCAGTCCAACAATCGCTACACTCCCCCGACGGTGGTCATCTATGACGGGCAGGTGCGCTCTGCCTGCGGTCTCGCGCAATCGGCGATGGGCCCGTTCTACTGTCCTGGCGACGAGAAGCTCTACATCGACCTCGCCTTCTTTCGCGACCTGCAAACGCGCTTCCACGCTCCGGGCGATTTTGCCCAGGCTTACGTGATCGCGCATGAGGTGGGCCACCACGTGCAGAAGCTCACCGGCACCCTCCAGCAGATGGAAGCGGCGCGCGGGCGCGTCTCGCAGGTCGAATTCAATCGTACTTCCGTGCGCATGGAGTTGCAGGCCGACTGCTACGCGGGCGTCTGGGGACACCACGCGGGCACTATGAACCAACTGGAGTCCGGCGACATCGCCGAGGCACTCAACGCCGCGACGGCGATCGGAGACGACCGCCTGCAGAACCAAACGCAGGGTCGCGTCGTGCCCGATTCGTTCACCCACGGCTCCTCGGAGCAGCGCGTGCACTGGTTCAAGCGTGGCATGGACTCGGGCGACCCGAAGGACTGCAACACGTTCTCGACCAGCGCAGGCGTTCGGTGAATACCGTCGGGTCCTGAGGCGGAAAGGCAACGCTCCTCGAAGATCGTGGCAGGCGACGCGAAAACCTGCCGCGTGATCGACTGGGTCCCACGTATTCTCCGACGTTTGTTTGGCAGCGCACAGACAGTCGAATGGCGGCATGCTCGAATGTCGCTGTTTCCGCCATCCGGGCGGGCAACACAAAGGAGCAATCCATGTATATCGGCGGCGGCGCACTCTTACTCATCATCTTGTTGCTCATTTTCGTATTTTGAGTCTCCGTGCCGCGTCTCGAATGAATCGGGGCACGATTGCGCTGACGGCTCGAGCGGGAAACGGCAATAGTTCTGACGCTCACGTTCACGCAGAATGGCAGGAAGCCCTCGGCACACGCGCCAGGATCGGTGCGCTGGCCGACGGCAACGCGCGCATTGGCAAAACGGCTACGGGCTCACTCCGCGCCCGCGCTACTCCCTGGCGGCACCCGGACGCAGCAGGTCTTCTTCGTTCGCGCCGCGATCCGCGGCGATTTGCTGGACCAGTTCATCCCGGCGCGCGATGTCGATCGCCTGTGAGGGTTCCGCAAACTGGTTTTTGCCCTTCCCTGCTTCCGTTGGCGGCGCACCCGCCGGATCCAGCGGCCGCACTGATGCCGCGAGTGGCGTGCCCGTTCCGAATCGATCGTCGATGCGCAGGTTGTAAATCGGCTCCGGCATCACCACGCCGGCACGGTCGAAGGCGCCCTTGACCAGGCGAATGGACTCGCTGCGCACCTTGAGGAACTCCGCCTTGGTCTGGTCGACCCACCCAAAGACGCGCAGTACCACGTTCGACTCGCCGAGCGCTTCGACTGTGCAGACCGGTGGCGGGTCGCGCTCGATTCCGTCCATCTCCACCAACGTAGATGCGGCGAGCTGCTGGGCCGCGGCCAGATTCTGCTCGGTATCCACGCCGATGTCGAAATGGAAACGCCGTTTGGGATTGCGCGTGTAGTTGACGATGACGGCCTTGTATACCTTCGCGTTGGGGATGCGCAGGTGGTTGCCGTCCAGAGTCAGCATGATCGTCGCTCGTGCATTGAGCCGCAGCACGCGGCCCTCGAACTCTTCGATGGACACGAGGTCGTCGCGGGAGAACGGCTGGCGCAGGCTGAGCAGTAGGCTGGCGATGTAGTTCTCGACCGTGTCGCGCAGTGCAAATCCGACCGCCAGGCCGAAGATGCCCGCAACGCCCAGCAGCGACCCCACCAGCGTCGACGCGTCCAGTATCTCCAGAGCAAGCAGCAATCCCATGCCGACGGTCACGATGCGGACGATCTGCCGCATGAGATCGAGCATGAACGGATTGCGGCCGAAGCGACGACTCAAGCGTTTGCTCCCGGCAATCAGCCCGGCGATCCACCAGAACAGCGCCAGCACCAGGCCGGCGACGATCAACAACGGCAAATAGGTAACGAAATTGAGAAGCTGCGCGATGACCCGGTCCCGCATTTGCGCCAGCCGCTTGCGCAGATCGCGCGATTCGACGATCTGATCGCGTACTTCGACCACACCCTCGACCCGTCGGGTCAGACGCAGCGCCTGGTCGTGTACAGCGCTTGACGAAACTTCGCCTGATAATGCGACGACACCCGAACTTACCTCGACCACCACGGCGCCTAGACCCTCGATCGTCGCAAAAAGCTCCTTCAGCCGAGTCCGGATCTTGGCGTCGCTGCCCGCAAGCGAGTCGACGGCGATCGAGGCTTCCAGCTTGGGTGGGCGTCCTGCCGCATTCTCTTCGACGCCGTGAGACGTTATGGGTGCAAAGCATGCAACACCCACCAGAATGAGCGCGAGCACACGATGGCGCCGAGGGAGCATGGGCGCTGCCTCACCTGATGCAGCGACGTGCGCCGGCCTGAGGGTCCAACGCGATGTCTCCGCCACCCAACGCCTCGATTGCGCGAAGGCACGCCATCTCAACCGCGTTGCGATCACGCTCTTCGGGAATCTCCCTGGCACCACGTCGAATCATGCGCGCCTGCTCGAGCATCGCCATGCGCTGTTCGGATGTGCTCGCAAGCTGTGCAAGCTGGGTCAGCAGCGCCGCGAGGCGCATCGACACCTGCACGCTGGTGCGACTGTAGTTGCGGATCGGGTCGAACGCCGCATCCAGGACCGAAGCGAACGTATCCTGCTGCATGACCACTCGCACGACGCCTACTTCGTCCACCCGGAGCGCCGACGGCGTGGGCCGGCCCGCGAGCTTTCCCAGGGCAACACCAAGGTAATCGACGCAGGCCTCGGCTGTGAGTGGATCATTGATTCCCGGCGACAAGGCACGCTGGGCAATTTCGACCAGCTGATTGACCAAAAAGCGCACATCCTGCGCTGGGGTACGCATCTCGCCGAACGCGAATTCGCCGCGCACCCGATCGCAAAGTTCGGCCGTCGATTTGTCCGCCGGCCAGATACGCGCGAGCGAGGTGCCCTCGATCACATGATCGCCCGGTTGACGGTCCAGCCACAATACCGAATCGGCATCGGCCACCAGCCGGACCAACGCCTCGCCGTCGATGTTCGTCAGATACCCGGAGGCGCGCGCGAGAATCGGCGCGGACGCTTCCTCGAATCGTTCCACAACGCGCGCTACCGCGGCGTCCTGCTGACTTGTCTCGTTTCCCTCCGCGCGGGGAAATAGGTGGTCGACCGCAGCCTCCAGATCGCGGCCTACGACCGCGATCACCCGTGGCGCCTGGATCGACCGGGCGACATGATGAATGAAATAGATCAGGACCCCGAGGCTGATGAATGCCAGAACCAACGCAACCGAGACTGAAACTCTGGGTACAAACGGCGTCATGCGGGTGCCGTCCACCACGCCCAGCACGACGATGCAATACGCGAAGGTGGCGATGACACGGTAAATTTGTTCTCACTGGGCGCGCGATCTGGTGGCGGAGTTTTGTGTCATGCGCAAGTAGTCGAAGACGAGGCGGGTGCGGAAACACAGTTTGCGCATCATCGTAGCGAGGGATTGAGCGGGTTTTTGGAAGGATTTGAGGATGCCGACCGCGAAGCGGCGCAGGCGGGTGATGTTTTCCGGGCCGAAGCCGGTGCGGATGCGGCTGCGATCCTCGTCGTAGTTCCAGTCGATGATGTGATGGACACTTTCGATGGCCCAGTGCCCACGGTTGACCGCCAGCAGCCGCTGCGGCGAGGCCTGTTGCGGGGTGCGACTCGTGACCCCCAGCGCGATCTCGCACCGGTGCTTGCCGGTTTTCTTGTCTACGGCTTCACGCTCGATCAAAAAGACCTGACCGACATGGGGGAAGTCGAGGTAGGCGTTGAGCGCGCTACTGCACCAGATCCGCCGGGTCTCGATGCGCCCGTGGTCGAGCGCTGCAACCGCGACGAAGTCGGGGGCTTGGCGGTGCTCGAACCACAGCGCGATGTCGCGCTGCAGCCGCGGCTGGTTAGCCTTGACCGTGAAATGGTAATGCGCCTGCCGCGCGACCAGGTAGCTGGCCAGTGTGCGCTGGGTGAGCAGGGCATCGGCGGTGACGTCCTTGCCGGCAAGCTCGCAAGCTTCGAGCAAGGGGATCGCCATGCCGATCTCGTTGGTGCGTTTGCGTTCATCATCGCCGACTACCGGCAAAGTGCCGACTTTTTTTGGGCGTGACAGGTCTTCGAGTCATGGCCCACGGCGCTCATGATATGGGTTTGATGTCCGTTTTCGTCGCGGGCATTCTTCATCGTCTTGCCATCGATCGCCAAGGCATCATCGGCGGCTCCCCAAGCCTTGCTCCAGGTCGTCAGCGCCCGATCCAGGGCCCCCGGTTCAATGCGCACCAGGCAATCGCGAATGACGAATTCGCTGGGGACGAGATAGTGCCCCTGCTCGCGCCGGCAGCCAAAGCGCTGGCGGGCGGGCTGCCCCAAGCCCTCGGCCCAGTTGGCCATCGCCTTGTAACCGCGCATGCCACAGAGGACGGCGCCGGCGGCGATGCCCAGCACCACCGGCAAGCGATGGCGCCGTCCCTGCGCACGGCGCGGGTCGGCAATTTGCGTGAAGCACAGTGGCAGCGAGCGCATCTGTTCGGCATTGAGCATGATCTTGGCGGCTCCAGTGAGTTGCAGGCGGTCGGGGTCGAGCAATCGGGCGCGCGAATCGCGGCCCAAGGGGCGCACAAATACCCGCTTGGGGGCGGCGGCATCGCGGTAGCCTTCCCGGGTGCGCCGATAGCCCAGGGTCAGCCCCAGTTCAATCCAGTTCGCGGCGCGATAAACCCCACCGTGGAAGCGGCGGGGGTCGACAAAGGTCTCCAACAGCAGCAACGGATGACCGAAGCGGGCCTGCCAATCGGCCACCACCCGGCGTTCGGTCAGCGACAGCACCCGCGAGCCGACATTCGGCCGCCGCCCGTCAGGAAGAATCAAGAAGCGGCTGTTATTGGCGATCAGCTTGAGCCGACCATACTGGGAGCGAAAGTCCCAGCCGATCCAGCGATCACGAACGGCACATTTCAGCGCCGCCGCCGAGAGGCTCAGTTGCGCCACCCACTGCTCGCGCCAGGTCGCGACATACCACAGCGTCTCACCAATCTTCGGCAGCGCGCCCAGATAATGGTGACGCCTCATCTGCTCTTGATAGCGTCCTTCTTCGCTGCGCTCCACCGGGCGTACTTGCAGCTCCGCCAGCGTCTCTCCGATCAAGGTCGCCGATTCCATCCAGCGGTTTATACCGGGAATCCTTGGGGATGTCCACCCCCCGGCCCCAACTCCTTGGTTTCGAGTTCTATTCTCGCAAGGGCAAATCCACCCTGGTGGCGATGAACATACCGAGCGACGCCTGCGTGCCGCGATCTCGCATGAACGTGCGCAGCAACCTCGGGCCCATCTGCCCGGCCGCCAGCGACAAGGCGACGATGGTAATCGAGAAAACGGTCGCGGCAATCGAAACCATGGAAGCTGCGATCGTCGCGAGCAGCGATCGCGCCCCGTCCGCGCCTGCGCCGAACATCCATACCAGTCCGAGCTTGCTAGACAGACTTGCCAGACGATCATCACGGAGGAACCATTCCGTTTGATCCAGATAGATCAATCCCTGCGCCAGAACGGACGCCGCCAGCGTCATCAGCACCGGCCAGAACCACAGGCTGCCGCGGATCGCGTCGAAGAAGCTGCGGATGCTGCTGAACAAGGGCACTCCGTCGCAATTCTTGCATGGCTGTACGCGGCGCCTGCCACAGGGCCCGCGAGCGATCGCGCGGACTGCGGCCGCGCCCGATGGAGCGATTGAGCTCGCCCCATGCAATCAATCGTAACCCAAGTCTGCCGGCGCGTGCCCCGAATGCCGACAATGGTGACTCCCCGCATCGCACACGACAACCCGCCCCAAGCGGCGGGCGCAGTCAGCGCGACGGAGCCTCGGCGCCGGCGATCACAATAATCCGGCTGCCCGGACGCCAGCCATGCGGGCCCACGGCATTGAAGACCATCGTCGAGCCGTCGCGCAGGCGGACCGTGACCTCGTAGGTCGTTTCCATCACGCCAGCCGCGGTAGTTGCATCGGCGGCAGCCTCGCCGGCACGCTCGATCGGCCGCACCGATTTGACGACCCCGCATTCGGGGCACCGGAACTGGCTTCGACGGGTGGCCGCCGCCGGCGCCTGCGCGTCACGGGCTTGTGCGCGCCCGACCTGCGCCTCGTTGCGCCCGGCCGAAAGGTCACGGTCACCGTGCGCGTTTACCTCGTCCGCGGTAACGACGTACGTGACCGGGAACGAGTTGACGCTCGCGACGATGCCAGAGGCGGCCAGCAGGCCGATAGAGACGCCGCCGATCCACACTAGCCTGCGTCCGGGTCGTCCGAAGTACGCCCACATTTCGATCTCCTGACGGTGAGTGCTCGAGCGTGCGGTAGTTTGCCCAGTTCGTGCCCAGTTCGCGGAACGCGATTCGTCGAGGTCGACGGAAAACGTACGCTGCCGCAGGCTGATGGTTCGAGCATGTCCGCGGTACGCCGCCGTGTCGGTGCGCTAGCCAACATTCGACCCGGTGCAAAACCTCGATCGCGACCCGCGGCGACGCCGATGCCGCTATGCGGTGTTCCGCACATACGGCGCCTCGATTCGCGCGCACTATGCAACCTCGCCCCCGTTGGCCGGGATGAGGACGTACAGTCTCGCGACAGCGATGCGCGGCCGCGTTGCCCGCCACCCATGTCGCCGGTGACCGGAGAGGACGTGGACAGGAGTCAATGCGCATGACAAGAGCCCAATCCGCCAATCGGGTGCTGGCCCGCATTCCCGCCAAGGAATATCAGCGCGTGAAGGCACAGCTCGAACCCGTTGCAGTGAGCTTCGGGCAGGTGCTCTACGAGCCCGGTGCGATGATCCGGCACGTCTACTTTCCGGTCGACTGTCTCATTTCGCTGCTCACGACCGTCGACAAGCGCCGCTCGCTCGAGGTCGGCATGGTCGGCAACGAAGGCATGGCCGGAATGCCTTTCATCCTGGGCATGGGTGTCTCCGGCGTCCGCGCGCTGGTGCAGGGTGCGGGCAGCGCGCTGCGCATGGCCTCGGGGCCCTTTCGCACCGAGTTCGACCGCAACACGCCGCTGCAGGAGGCGCTTCACCGCTATACCTATGCGCTGATGGCGCAGATATCACAGACCGCGGCGTGCAACCGCTTCCACGAGGCGGAAGAGCGTCTGGCCCGCTGGCTGCTGATGACGCGCGACCGCGTGGGGTCGGACGAGTTTCTCCTGACACACCAGTTCTTGGCGCACATGCTGGGCTTGCGGCGAGAGGGGGTGACGGAAGCCGCAAGCGAGCTCCGGCGACGCAAGCTGATCGTCTACGCGCGCGGCAGTATCAGGATTATAGACGTCAGCGGGCTCAAGGCGGCGTCCTGCTCGTGCTATCAGGTCGTGAAGACAGTGTACGACCGCGCGCAACGCTAGCTGCAGCGTAGCAGCGGTCCGCTGCGTTGCGTGTTGCAGCGCGCAGACTCGACCCGGCACGCTGCGTATCGTCTGCAACACAGGCACGGTCCGCGCTGCACCCCTTAAGGGGCCGCAGCGCCGGATCACCGAAAGAGCAAGTCCCGCGAACGTGCTTTCGTCATCGGCGCCTTCCCCGCCTGCGATGACGCTTCCGATGTCCCACTTGGCCGAAGGCTCGCGAGACCGCGCGCATTACCGCGGCCGAGGCAAACTACAACATCGCTCTCCAGAAATGCGACGATCTGGCGGGCCCCCGCAACGACGTCTGTGTGAAGGAAGCCAAGGCCGTGCTGGTCAAAGGTGACAGCCGGATAAGTACGCGAGATTGTTCCGGAATCCGTTTGTTCCCAGGGTGTCTCAATATCATTGGCTACGCTCGTACCAGCCGCCGCCGAGCACCTTGTACAGGGTTACGCGATTCGTTTGCTCGGCAGCGCGAGTGGAGACAAGCGCCTGCTGCGCGGCATAGAGCGTGCGTTGCGTGACGAGTTGGACCAGGTAGCTGTCACGCCCCGCCTGGTAGCGTGCCAGCGAGAGGTCGTTGGCCCGGGTGGCGGCGGCGAGGAGCGTTAGCTGCGCCTCGCGCTGCGCGGACAGCGTCCGCGTAAGGGCGAGCGCATCGGCGACTTCGCGAAAGCCGGTCTGGATCGCCTTTTCGTATTCGGCAAGCGCGATGTCCTGATCCGCCTTGGCGACATCGAGGTCGCCTTGCAGTCGGCCACTATCGAAGATCGGGAGGTTGATTTGCGGCTGCAACGTCGAGAAACCGGCCCCCCCACTGGCCAAGCGGGTGAGCGCGTCGCTGGCCAAGCCTACCGCAGCGGTCAAGCGGATCGATGGAAAGAAGGCCGCGCGTGCGGCGCCGATGTTGGCGTTGGCCGCACGTAACCGATGCTCCGCGGCCAGCACATCGGGTCGGCGCAGCAACACCTCGGACGGCAGACCCGCCGGAAGTGCTGTGATGCCGATAATCCCGCCATTGAAGCCAGTCGGCAACAGGTCCATATCCACCGGCCCACCCACGAGCAGATTCAGCGCGTTGATGTCCTGCGCAACCTGCCCGGCGAAGCGCGCGGCGTCCGCCCGGGCGGTCTCGACCGTCGTGCGCGCCTGTTCGAGATCGAGACCCGATACCGCGCCAAGCTCATGCCGTCTTTGAGTCAGGCGGAAGGCATCGCTTTGATTGGTCAGCGTCGCCTGCGCGACCTGGAGCAGCGCCTGGTCGCCGGCCAAGGTCAGGTAGGCGTTGGCGACCTCGGCGATGAGAGCGAGTTGCGCGACCCGACGCGTCTCCGACTGCGCGAAATATCGCTGCAGGGCGACGCGGCTCAAGTCGCGCACCCGTCCGAAGAAATCGAGCTCGAAGTCGGTCAGGCCAAGCCGGACGCTGTACGCATCGGGGGCGAGGTTGCCGGGTCCCCCGCCCTGCGAGGCAATTCCGGAAATGCCGATCGACGGGATTTGGTCGGCGCGCTGGATTCGGTATTGCACCCGGGCGCGCTCTATATTCAGTACCGCGATGCGCAAGTCGCGATTGTGCTCAAGTGCCTGCGCAATCAGCGTGTCCAGCGCGGGATCGGCGAAAAACTCGCGCCAGCCGATATCCGCTGCCGTGATGCCTGGCGCAGCGACTTGACCTGCATCTGCTGGTGCATTCGCTTCGACCGTAGTTGCAGGCAACGGCCATTGCGTCGGTATCGCAGGGACGGCCTCCGGAACTGGTGGCGCCAGACTCGCGCAGCCGCCAACAGCCAGCGCCAATAACAGTGTAGCGGCGTGTACAGATCTAGTCATGGGTGGCTGCCCCCGCCGGGCTTGCGTCACCGGCCGCCGCCGGCGCGCGGCGAGCGAACAACTGCTCCACCACTACAAAAAACAGTGGAATGAAAAGAATGCCGAGGAAGGTGCCCACGATCATGCCGCCGAGCACACCGGTTCCGATGGCGCGTTGCGCGCCGGATCCGGCACCCGACGCAATGGCCAACGGCAGCACGCCGAAGCCGAACGCCAGCGAGGTCATCAGAATCGGGCGCAGCCGCTGGTGAACCGCCGTGAGCGTCGCCTTGATCAGGTCCATCCCGGCCTCGACGTTTGCCTTCGCGAACTCGACAATCAGGATCGCGTTCTTGCTGGACAGGCCAACGGTGGTCAGCATCGCCACCTGAAAATACACATCGCGGTCCATGCCACGCAGCGTGGACGCGAGCGCGGTGCCGAGAATCCCCAGCGGCACGACCAGCAGCACCGCAGTGGGAATGGTCCAGCTCTCGTAGAGCGCCGCGAGGCACAGGAACACGACCAGCAGCGAGAGTGCATAGAGGAGCGGCGTCTGCGCGCCGGCGGCACGCTCCTGGTACGAGGTTCCCGTCCATTCCATGCCGATGCCCTGCGGCAGTTGCGCGACGAGTTTTTCCACCTCGGCCATGGCAACGCCAGAACTCACGTCGATGGCCGCCTCGCCATTGATGTTCATCGCCGGCACGCCGTTGTAGCGTTCCAGCCGGGGGGAGCCATAATCCCAGCGCGAACTGGCAAAGGACCGGAACGGCACCATTTCGCCTTTGTTGTTGCGCACCGACCAGCGATTGAAGTCCTCCGGCACCATGCGAAACAGCGCGTCGGCCTGCATGACCACGCGCTTGACGCGCCCACGGTCGATGAAATCGTCGATGTACTGGCTGCCCCATGCCGCCGACAGCGTGTTGTTGATCTCGGCGATCGACAGGCCCAGCGCGCCAGCCTTCTTGTTGTCGATGTCGATCAGTAGTGTCCCATCGTTAAGCGATCGATCGCTGACAACTGATTGAAACAGAAGCGATAATCCATGCTTTATTCTGGTCTCGATTTGAACGCGGCGGCTGACATTTGCCATCCTGCGAGGAACTC
>JADYZP010000056.1 GCA_020853025.1 Burkholderiales bacterium | reverse complement strand
TGGTGATGCCTGGGGACAACATTGGGATGACGGTGACGCTGATCCAGCCGATTGCGATGGAAGAGGGATTGCGTTTTGCGATTCGCGAGGGCGGGCGGACGGTGGGCGCCGGCGTGGTGGCGAAAGTGATCGAGTAATCGGGCGTCGGTTGACAGTTGACCGTCGGCAGTGCGGCAGTGGATGCCGACTGCTTGCTGCCATCGACCAACGACTGACTGCTGACAACTGACAACTGGCGACTGGAAACTGAAACATGAACAACCAACGTATACGTATCCGGCTGAAGGCCTTCGATTACAAGCTGATCGACCAGTCGGCGCTGGAAATCGTCGAGACGGCGAAGCGCTCGGGCGCGGTGGTCAAGGGTCCGGTGCCGCTCCCGACCAAGATCGAGCGCTTCGACGTGCTGCGCTCGCCGCACGTCAACAAGACTTCGCGCGACCAGTTCGAGATGCGCACGCACCTGCGGTTGATGGACATCATCGACCCGACCGACAAGACGGTCGACCAGTTGATGAAGCTCGATCTGCCGGCGGGCGTGGATGTAGAAATCAAGCTCCAGTAGTCCGTTGGCAGTAACGGCGCCAGCGGAGTGCAGTTCACGGGTCCGGCATTGAAGCCGGGGTAACGGACGGCGTTCGGTCAATCGTAATCGGACGCCTTGAAAGGAAAACGAACATGAGTCTCGGACTTGTCGGTCGCAAGATTGGCATGACCCGCGTTTTCACCGACGATGGCGCCGCCATCCCGGTGACGGTGCTCGACGTGGCGAACAACCGCGTCACTCAGGTCAAGACACCCGAAGTCGACGGCTATTCGGCACTGCAGGTCACCTACGGCAAGCGCCGCGCGTCACGCGTGACCAAGCCGCAGGCGGGTCATCTGGCGAAGGCCGGTGTCGAAGCCGGCACCGTGCTGAAGGAATTCAAGGTCACCGCCGACGAAATCGCCAAATTCAAGGCGGGCGACGTCGTCGGCGTGGACACCTTCGCCGTCGGCCAGCTTGTCGATGTAACCGGCACCACCAAGGGTCGCGGTTTCTCGGGGGTGATCCGCCGCCACAACTTCAGCTCCAACCGCGCGTCGCACGGCAACTCGCGCTCGCACAACACGCCGGGCTCGATCGGCATGGCGCAGGATCCAGGCCGGGTGTTTCCGGGCAAGCGCATGGCCGGCCAGCTCGGCAATGTCACGCGCACGACGCAGCTGCTGCGCGTCGTCCGTGTCGACACCGAACGCGGCCTGCTGCTGATCAAGGGCTGCGTGCCGGGCGCCGACGGTGGCCACATCGTCATCCTTCCGTCGTCGAAGACGCCGGCGAAGAAGGAGGCGTGACTATGGAACTCAAACTCCTTTCCGGCAACGGCGAAAAGACCGCGACGGTCGCCGCTTCCGATGCGCTGTTCGGCCGTGAATACAACGAGGCGCTTATCCACCAGCTGGTGGTCGCGTTCCAGGCCAACGGACGCCAGGGCACGCGCGCGCAGAAGGGCCGCGCCGACATCAACAAGTCGCACAAGAAGCCGTGGGCGCAGAAGGGTACCGGCCGCGCTCGTGCAGGCACGGCGAGCAGCCCTCTGTGGCGCGGCGGCGGCAGGATCTTTCCGTCCTCCCCCGACGAGAACTTCGCGCAGAAGGTCAACCGCAAGATGTACCGCGCCGGCATCGCGTCGATCCTCTCGCAGCTGGTGCGCGAGGATCGGCTGTCGGTCATCGAGCCGCTGGTGCTCGACACGCCGAAGACCAAGGGCTTCGCACAGAAGATCAAGGGTTTCGGGCTGTCCGGTACCGTGCTGGTCGTCACCGACAAGCTGGACGACAACACCTACCTGTCGTCGCGCAACCTCACCGACGTGCTCGTCCTCGAAACGCGCGAGGTCGATCCGGTCAGCCTCGTGCGCTTCAACCACGTGCTGGTCACGCGCGCAGCAGTCGCTCAATTCGAGGAGATGCTGGGATGAATGCGACCGCCGGCAATGTCAAGAAATACAACAACGAACGCCTGATGACGGTGCTGCTGGCACCGATCGTGTCCGAGAAGGGCACCTACGTCGCCGACAAGCACGAGCAGGTAATCTTTCATGTCGTGCCAGACGCCACCAAGCCGGAAATCAAGGCCGCCGTCGAACTGATGTTCAAGGTGCAGGTGGAAAACGTCCAGGTCTCGAACGTGAAGGGCAAGCAAAAGCGCTTCGGCCGCTTCAACGGTCGCCGGCGCAACTGGAAAAAGGCCTACGTGTGCCTGAAGCCGGGTCAGGAAATCAACTTCGCGTCGGAGGCTTAAATGGCCCTCGTTAAAGTCAAACCGACATCGGCGGGTCGCCGCGCGATGGTCAAGGTCGTCAACGCGTCGCTGCACAGGGGCGCGCCGGTGGCCTCGCTGGTCGAGCCGCAGAAGCGCGGTTCGGGCCGCAACAACAACGGCCACATCACGATCCGGCACAAGGGCGGCGGCCACAAGCACCATTACCGCGTCGTCGACTTCAAGCGCAACAAGGACGGCGTTCCGGCGAAGGTCGAGCGCCTCGAGTACGATCCCAACCGCAGCGCCAATATCGCGCTGCTGCTCTACGCCGACGGCGAGCGCCGCTACATCATCGCGCCGCGCGGCGTGGCGGTCGGCAGCCAGTTGCTGTCGGGTATAGAGGCGGGCATCAAGCCGGGCAACTGCCTGCCTCTGCGCAACATTCCGGTCGGCACGACCGTGCATTGCGTCGAGATGCAGCAGGGCAAGGGTGCGCAGATCGCGCGCTCGGCCGGCGCCTCGGTACAACTGCTGGCACGCGAAGGCACCTTCGCGCAGCTTCGGTTGCGCTCGGGCGAAATCCGCAGGGTGCATGTCGATTGCCGCGCCGTCATCGGCGAGGTTGGCAACGAGGAGCACAACCTGCGCTCGATCGGCAAGGCCGGTGCGAATCGCTGGCGCGGCATCCGGCCGACGGTACGTGGGATCTGCATGAACCCGGTCGACCACCCGCACGGTGGACGTTCCAACGGCGGCGGCCACCCGGTTTCGCCGTGGGGTACGCCGACCAAGGGCTACAAGACGCGCAAGAACAAGCGGACCGACAACATGATCGTGCGCCGCCGCCGCGCGACCAAGGGATAAGCGAATATGGCACGCTCACTGAAAAAGGGACCGTTCGTCGACCATCACCTGATTGCGAAGGTGGACAAGGCGCGCGCGATCAACGACAAGAAGCCGATCAAGACCTGGTCGCGCCGCTCGACCGTGACGCCGGATTTCGTCGGCCTGACGATCGCCGTCCACAACGGCAAGGCGCATATCCCGGTCTACGTGTCGGAGAACATGGTCGGTCACAAGCTCGGCGAGTTCGCGCTGACGCGCACCTTCAAGGGCCACTCGTCCGACAAGAAAGTCGCGACCGCTGCGCCGCCGAGAAAGAAGTAAGGAGCCCATGATGCAAACCACTGCCACGCTGCGTGGCGTCCGCCTGTCGGCACAGAAGGGCCGGCTCGTCGCCGACCAGATTCGCGGCTTGCCGGTCGCGCGCGCGCTCGACCTCCTGGCCTTCAGTCCGAAGAAGGGCGCCGCGATCATCAAGCGTGTGCTCGAGTCCGCGATCGCGAACGCCGAGCACAACGACGGCGCCGACATCGACGAGCTCAAGGTGACGACGATCTACGTCGACAAGGCCGATGTACTGAAGCGCACCAGCGCCCGTGCCAAGGGCCGCGGCAACGTGATCAGCAAGCAAAGCTGCCACATCCACGTCGTCGTCGGCGACGGCAACCAGGGGAAATAGGTCATGGGTCAGAAGATACATCCGACCGGGTTCCGGCTTTCCGTTACCCGGAACTGGGGATCGAAATGGTTCTCCAACAGCAAAGGCTACGCGGCCACGCTGTTCGAGGACATCCGCATCCGCGAATATCTGGGCAAGAAGCTGTCGCACGCGTCGGTGGCCAAGATCACGATCGAACGTCCGGCCAAGAACGCGCGCATCACGATCCATAGTGCGCGCCCAGGCGTGGTCATCGGCAAGAAGGGTGAGGACATCGAGACGCTTCGCGCCGACCTGCGCAAGATGATGGGCGGCGAAGTGGGCCTCAACATCGAGGAAATCCGCAAGCCGGAGATCGACGCGCAGCTGATTGCGGACTCGATCGCCCAGCAGCTCGAGAAGCGGATCATGTTCCGCCGCGCGATGAAGCGCGCGATGCAGAATGCGATGCGCCTTGGCGCGCAGGGCATCAAGGTGATGTCGTCGGGTCGGCTGAACGGCGCCGAGATCGCGCGCCGCGAGTGGTATCGCGAAGGCCGTGTGCCGCTGCATACGCTGCGCGCCGACATCGACTACGGTTTTTCCGAAGCCCGCACGACCTATGGTGTCATCGGCATCAAGGTCTGGGTGTTCAAGGGCGAGCGCCTGGCGCACAACGCTGAACCGGTGCAGGCGCCGGCACCGGCGCCGGATACGCCGAAACGTCCGCCGCGCCGTCCGCCGCCGCCAGGAGCAAAGCATGCTGCAACCAGCTAGAAGGAAATACCGCAAGGAGCAGAAGGGCCGCAACAAGGGCGTTGCGACCGTCGGCAACAAGGTGAGCTTCGGCGAATACGGCCTGAAGGCGATCGGTCGTGGCCGTCTGACCGCTCGGCAGATCGAGGCGGCGCGGCGGGCGATGACGCGTCACATCAAGCGCGGCGGCCGGATCTGGATTCGTATTTTCCCGGACAAGCCTATTTCCAGGAAGCCGGCCGAGGTCCGCATGGGCAACGGCAAGGGCAGCCCCGAGTATTACGTCGCGGAGATCGTGCCCGGCAAGGTGCTCTACGAAATGGACGGCGTCGAGGAGGCGCTGGCGCGCGAGGCATTCGCGCTGGCGTCCGCGAAGCTCCCGATCCGCACGACGTTCGTGCACCGCCTGATCGGCGGCTGACCGGCACACTCGGGACAGACCATGAAGAAATCCGAAACCAGGAAGTCGCTCTCGGGCAAGACGCCCGTGGAGCTGCAGACGGAACTCGAGGCGCTGCTGCGCGAGCAGTTCGGCCTGCGCATGCAGGCTGCCACGCAGCAGCTCACCGACAACTCCAAGCTGAAGGGCGTCCGCCGCGGGATTGCCCGCGTGCGCACGCTCATCCACCAGAAGGTGCTAGCGCAATGATGACTGAACAGGAAGGCAACACCGGGAATGCGGTGGTCGCGCCGCGGAAGGCGCTGATCCAGACCTTCGTCGGCCGTGTTGTCAGCGACAAGATGAACAAGACCGTGACAGTGCTGATCGAGCGTCGCGTCAAGCATCCGCTGTACGGGAAGATCGTGATGCAGACGCGCAAGTTCCATGCGCACGACGAGAACAACGAATGCAAGGTGGGCGACCTGGTCGAGATCGCCGCGACGCGCAAGCTGTCGAAGACCAAGGCGTTCCGCGTCGCGCAGGTGCTGGAGAAGGCGCCGGCGGTCTGAGCTCCTCCCCGCCCAACCCTCTTCCCATCAGCGGGGAGACTTCCTCTCCGGCGACGCGGGGAAGGTTTGGGGTGAGGATCCAAGTACGCGTAAACTTGCAGAACCAATAGAAACGTGCCATAATTTTCGTTTCCCTCCGCCGCGTACGCTCTGGGTCCAAGTCCCAGGGGATCCGCGACGGTTCATCCGGGTGGGCGGCGGCGACGTCAACCACCGACGGGTCCAAAACTGGTCGCCGTAACGAAACACCGGCAGCATCGGTTCCCGCCTCGTTTCGCACCATGAGGCGGACGGCGGATTAAGTTGGAGAGCGTTTACAAATGATCCAGATGCAGTCGGTGCTGGACGTCGCCGATAACACCGGCGCACGTTCGGTGATGTGTATCAAGGTACTCGGAGGCAGCAAGCGCCGGTACGCACACATCGGTGACGTGATCAAGGTTGCGGTCAAGGAAGCCGCTCCGCGCGGGCGCGTCAAGAAGGGCGAGATCTACAACGCCGTCGTCGTGCGCACCCGCAAGGGTGTGCGTCGTCCCGACGGCGCGCTGATCCGCTTCGACGCCAACGCTGCCGTGCTGCTTAACGCCAAGCTCGAGCCCATCGGCACGCGCATCTTCGGGCCCGTGACGCGCGAGCTGCGCAACGAACGGTTCATGAAGATCGTGTCGCTGGCGCCGGAAGTGCTGTAGTTGGGTTGGCGCGGTCTAGAAATACTGCATCCGAAGTTTCGCTGGCGCGGCAAGTGCTGTAGCCGATTCGCCGCAGCCGATATTCGAGGGTAGTCAAATGCGCAAGATCAAGAAGGGCGACAACGTGGTAGTCATCGCCGGCCGCGACAAGGGCAAGCGCGGCGACGTGTCGCGCGTGGTCGACGATCGGCACGTGATCGTGAACGGCGTCAACACGGTCAAGAAGCACACGAAGCCGAACCCGATGAAAAACCAGCCGGGTGGCATCGTCACCAAGGAAATGCCGATCGACGTCTCGAACGTCGCGATCTTCAATCCGATCACGCAGAAGGCGGACCGGATCGGCATGCGCGTGCTCGAGGACGGCCGCAAGGTCCGTTTCTACAAGGGCAACGGCGAGCAGCTGGTGTAACAGCGACCTCTGGGGACAAGGGACTATGGCTCGCTTGAAGGAAGTCTACAAGAAGGAAATCGCTCCGGCGCTGATGAAGCAGTTCGGCTACAAGTCGCCGATGGAAGTGCCGCGCATCACCAAGATCACACTGAATATGGGCGTGGGCGACGCGACCGGCGACAAGAAGATCCTGGATAACGCCGTGTCCGACATGCAGAAGGTGTCGGGGCAGAAGCCGGTCATCACCAAGGCCCGCAAGGCCATCGCGGGTTTCAAGATCCGCGAGGGCTATCCAATCGGCTGCATGGTGACGCTGCGCCAGGAGCGGATGTACGAGTTTCTCGACCGTTTCGTGTCCATCGCGTTGCCGCGGGTGCGCGACTTTCGCGGCATCTCGGGGCGCGCCTTCGACGGCAGGGGCAACTACAACATCGGCATCAAGGAGCAGATCATTTTCCCGGAGATCGAGTACGACAAGATCGACATGCTCCGCGGAATGAACATCTCGATCACGACGACTGCGAAGAACGACGCCGAAGCCCGCGCGCTGCTCACCGCATTCCGTTTCCCGTTCAAGAACTAGAAAGGCAGCCATGTCCAAGCTGGCCCTGATCAACCGCAACGAAAAGCGCAGGAAGCTCGTCGCCAAGTTCGCCAAGAAGCGCGCGACGCTGCAGTCGATCATCGACGATCCGAAGGCATCCGACGAGGTCCGTTACGAGGCGCGACTGTCGATCCAGGCGTTGCCCCGCAACGCCAACAAGACCCGGTTGCGCAATCGCTGCGCGCTGACCGGCCGTCCGCGCGGTGTGTACAGCAAGTTCGGCCTGGGCCGCAACAAGCTTCGTGAATTCGCGATGCGGGGCGAGATCCCCGGCATCGTCAAGGCCAGCTGGTAGGCGTTCCGGAACGTTAAGGGCATCGAATGAACATGACAGATCCCATCGCCGACATGCTGACGCGCATCCGCAACGCGCAGATGGCGGAAAAGGCGACCGTGGCAATGCCGTCTTCGAAGGCGAAGATCGCGATCGCCAAGGTGCTGCAGGACGAGGGCTACATCGAAGGCTTCAAAGTCGCCGGCGAGGAGCAGAAGCCACAGCTCGAGATCGCGCTGCGCTACTACGCAGGACGGCCGGTCATCGAGAAGATCGAGCGCATTTCCAAGCCGGGCCTGCGCATCTACAAGAGCAAGGACGATATCCCGCGCGTGATGAACGGGCTGGGCATCGCTATCGTGTCGACGTCGCAGGGCGTCATGACCGATCGCAAGGCGCGCGCCACCGGTGTCGGTGGCGAAGTGCTCTGCATCGTCGCCTAAAGGAACGCTTAAGATGTCCCGCATCGGCAACAATCCGGTCAAGCTGCCGCCGAAGGTCGAGGTGACGCTCGCGGACGGCGAGATCAAGGTTCGCGGCCCGCTCGGCGAGCTGCGCCGCGCCTATGGCGCCTCCGTGACCATCGAGAAGGACGGCGACCAGCTGGTGTTTCGCGCCGCCAGCGACGAGGCGCGCGCGATGCAGGGCACGCTGCGTGCGCTGGTCGCGAACATGGTCAAGGGGGTATCCGACGGCTTCCAGCGCAAGCTGACGCTGGTCGGCGTCGGCTACCGCGCGCAAGCCGCGGGCGACAAGATCAACCTGACGCTGGGCTTCTCCCATCCGGTCGTGCACACGATGCCGAAAGGCGTCAAGGTCGAGACGCCGGCGCAGACGGAGATCATCGTCAAGGGTATCGACAACCAGGCCGTCGGCCAGGTGGCGGCAGAAATCCGCGCCTATCGTCCGCCCGAGCCCTACAAGGGCAAGGGCGTGCGCTATTCCGACGAGCGCGTGGTGATCAAAGAAACGAAGAAAAAATAGGGCAACGGAGCCGACATGGACAAGAAGCAAGCGCGCAGCCGCCGCTCCCGCCAGACCCGGGTGCGCATCGCCCAGCAGCGGGCCACGAGACTGGTCGTCAGCCGTTCGAACTGCCACATCTACGCGCAGATCATCTCGCCGGATGCCGACCGCGTACTCGCCAGCGCGTCGACGCTCGAGGCGGACGTGCGCGGCGGCGGGAAGACCGGCGGCAACAAGGCTGCCGCCGAGCAGGTCGGCACGCGTATCGCCGAAAAGGCAAAGGCGCTGGGTATCGAAGCGGTGGCCTTCGACCGTTCCGGTTTCCGCTTTCATGGTCGCGTCAAGGCGCTGGCGGATGCCGCCCGCGCCGGCGGCCTCAAGTTCTAAGGTAGACCCATGGCCCAACAACGTTCAGGTGGCAGGCAGCAGCAGCAGGACGACCGCAGCGACGGCCTGCGCGAGAAGATGATCGGGATCAACCGCGTCACCAAGGTGGTGAAGGGCGGCCGGATCCTGGGCTTCGCCGCGCTGACGGTGGTCGGCGACGGTGATGGTCGCATCGGCATCGGCAAGGGCAAGGCGAAGGAAGTGCCGGTCGCCGTGCAGAAGGCGATGGAAGAAGCGCGCCGTCGGATGGTCAAGGTCAGCCTGAAAAAGGGAACGCTGCATCACCCGGTGATCGGCCGTCACGGCGCGACCAAGGTGTTCATGCAGCCGGCGGCGGACGGCACCGGTGTCATCGCCGGCGGCCCGATGCGCGCAGTGTTCGAGGTCGTCGGCGTCACCAACGTGCTCGCCAAGTGCCACGGCTCGACCAACCCCTACAACCTGGTGCGCGCGACGCTGAACGCGCTGCAGAACTGCAATGCACCGGCGGAGATCGCGGCCAAGCGCGGCAAGACCGTCGAAGAGATCCTGGGAGCCTGACGATGGCCGGCGAAAAGAAGATCAAGCTGCAACTCGTGAAGGGCGTCGCCCGCACCCGTGAAGATCATCGTGCGACTGTGCGCGGCCTGGGTCTCAAGTGGACGAATCACTCGGTCGAGGTCATCGACACGCCGTGCACACGCGGCATGATCAGCAAGGTGGGCTATTTGCTCAAGGTGACGGAAGCCTGAATGCCCGCGGCAGCTCACCGTCGCCGTCAAGACCGCGAAGGCGGGAAAGCAGCGTCGTTGGAGAGCAAGAGACACTGGGTACCCGCGTGCGCGGGTTCGACGAACGGGAAACGTTGGAGCAAGCGATGCGACTGAATACGATCAAGCCGGCGGAAGGCAGCACCAGGAACCGCCGCCGCGTCGGACGCGGCATGGGTTCGGGCCTCGGCAAGACGGCAGGACGCGGCCACAAGGGCCAGAAGTCCCGTTCGGGCGGCTTTCATAAAGTCGGCTTCGAAGGCGGTCAGATGCCGCTGCAGCGGCGGCTTCCGAAGCGCGGATTCGTGTCGCTGGCGAAGAACGACAGCGCGGAAGTCCGCCTGTCGGACCTGCAGAAGCTGCCGATCGATGAGATCGATGTATTGGCGCTGAAGTCGGCCGGACTCGTCCCGGCCGGAGCGAAGACGGTGAAGGTGATCAAGACGGGCAAGCTCGAGCGCGCGGTCAAGCTGACCGGCGTTCTGGCGACCAAGGGTGCCAAGGCGGCCATCGAAGCCGTCGGCGGCAGCGTGGCCTAGGGCGAGCGCCCGGTGCACGCATCGATTCAGGGAAGAAAGAAGGACAAGTGGCCAAAGCCAATCCGGCGCTGAAGAGCGGCAACAAGTACGGCGACTTGAAGCGCCGCTTGTGGTTCCTGCTCGGCGCGCTCGTCGTCTACCGGATCGGGACGCATATCCCGGTGCCGGGTATCAACGCGTCGGTGCTCGGCGACCTGTTCCGCTCGCAGGAAGGCGGGATCCTGGGCCTTTTCAACGTGTTTTCGGGTGGCGCGCTGTCGCGCTTTTCGATCTTCGCGCTGGGGATCATGCCGTACATCTCGGCGTCGATCATCATGCAGCTGTGCACGGTGGTCGTGCCCTCGCTGGAGGCGCTGAAGAAGGAAGGCGAGGCAGGTCGGCGCAAGATCACGCAATACACGCGCTACGCGACGCTCGGACTCGCGTTCTTCCAGGCGCTTGCCATCTCGGCGGCGCTGGAGGCGCAACCGGGCCTCGTGCTGACGAGTGGCCTCACCTTTCGCGTCGTCTCGGCGGTGACACTGGTGACAGGCACGATGTTCCTGATGTGGCTGGGCGAGCAGATCACCGAGCGCGGCCTGGGCAACGGCATTTCGCTGATCATCTTCGCCGGCATCGCGGCGGGCCTGCCGTCGGCGATCGGCCAGACGCTCGAGCAGGCGCGGACAGGGGCGTTCTCGGTCCTGCTGGTGCTGGTCATCGTCGCGCTGGTCGTCGGCGTCACGGCGTTCGTCGTGTTCGTCGAGCGCGCCGTGCGCAAGATTCTGGTCAACTACGCGAAGCGGCAGGTCGGCAACAAGGTCTACCAGGGCCAGAGCTCGTTCCTGCCGCTGAAGCTCAACATGGCCGGCGTCATTCCGCCGATTTTCGCGTCGTCGATCATCCTCTTCCCGGCGACGATCGCACAGTGGTTCGGCTCGGGCGAAGGCACGATCTGGCTGCGGGACCTGGCGGCGGCGCTTTCGCCCGGACAGCCGGTGCACGAGCTGCTCTACGCCGCGGCCATTGTCTTCTTCTGCTTCTTCTACACGGCGTTGCAGTACAACCCGAAGGAGACGGCCGACAACCTGAAAAAGAGCGGCGCCTTCATTCCTGGCTACCGGCCGGGCGATCAGACGGCGAAATACCTGGAGAAGATCACGCTGCGGCTGACGCTGCTGGGATCCATCTACCTGGTGATCGTCTGCTTCATACCGAACTTCCTGATCGCCTGGAAGAACGTGCCGTTCTACTTCGGTGGCACCTCGCTGCTGATCATCGTGGTGGTCACCATGGACTTCATGACGCAATTGCAGGCGTACCTGATGTCGCAGCAATACGAGAGCCTGCTGAAGAAGGCTAATTTCAAGGGGGGGATCCCGACGCGGTAAGCGGATGCCAGCGTCCCCGTCCTCGTTCGTTCTCCCGTGGGGTGCGAGGCAGGCAAAGGGATGCAGCCGCGGAGCGACTGGTTTATTGAATGGCGAAAGAAGACACGATCCAGATGCAGGGCGAAGTCGTCGAAATGCTGCCCAACGCCACATTCCGCGTGAAGCTCGAAAACGGGCATGTGGTCCTCGGACATATTTCGGGAAAAATGCGGATGCACTACATCAAGATTTTGCCCGGCGACAAGGTGACGGTGGAGGTCTCGCCGTACGACCTGACGCGGGCGCGCATCACGTTTCGGGCGAAGTGATCAGGAGTCGGAAGTCGGTTCGCAGTTGACAGTGACGCCGGCGACGCCGATGGCGCGCCTTGCAGGCGCGATGAGAGAGCGGTTAGGAGAACGAGATGAAAGTTTTGGCTTCGGTTAAGAAAATCTGCCGCCACTGCAAGATCATTCGGCGCCACGGAGTCGTGCGCGTGATCTGCACGGACCCGCGCCACAAGCAGCGCCAGGGCTGATTAGGCTGATTAGCGCGCGACAAACGACGGATAAAGACCAGGACAGGTAGAACACATGGCTCGCATTGCAGGCGTCAACATTCCGAACCATCAGCACACCGTGATCGCGCTGCAGGCGATCTACGGCATCGGCCCTACGCGGGCGAAGGCGATCTGCGCGTCGACCGGCATCGCGCCGGCGACCAAAATCAAGGATCTGTCCGATACCGAAATGGACAAGATCCGCGAGCAGGTCGGCAAGTTCACGGTCGAGGGCGATCTGCGCCGCGAGGTGACGATGAGCATCAAGCGGCTGATGGACCTGGGCTGCTACCGTGGCTCTCGGCATCGCAAGGGCTTGCCGGTGCGCGGCCAGCGCACGCGCACGAACGCGCGCACCCGCAAGGGGCCGAAGAAGGGCCGTACCGTCGCGCTTTCCAAGGGCGTCACCAAGTAGGCCGGCGCCAACGAACAATAGAGGAATACCGAATGGCACAACAATCGTCCCATAAGACGGCCGCGGCACGCGTGCGCAAGAAGGTCAAGAAGAACGTGACCGAAGGCGTCGCACACATTCATGCGTCCTTCAACAACACGATCATCACGATCACCGATCGGCAGGGCAACGCGCTGTCGTGGGCAACGTCGGGCGGCGCCGGCTTCAAGGGCTCGCGCAAGTCGACCCCGTTCGCCGCGCAGGTCGCTGCGGAAGCTGCCGGGCGCGCCGCGCAGGAGTGCGGCGTCAAGAACCTGGAAGTGCGCATCAAGGGCCCGGGCCCGGGCCGCGAATCCGCGGTGCGCGCACTGAACGCGCTGGGAATGAAGATCTCCAGCATCACGGACGTGACGCCGGTGCCGCACAACGGTTGCCGCCCGCCGAAGCGCCGCCGCATCTAATCGACTTCTTAGGATAGCTAAAAGTGGCTCGTTACCTCGGACCCAAATGCAAGCTGGCGCGACGGGAAGGCACCGACCTTTTCCTGAAAAGCGCGCGTCGATCGCTCGACTCCAAGTGCAAGCTGGACACCAAGCCCGGACAGCATGGCGTGAAGTCCGGCATGCGCCAATCCGATTTCGGCAACCAGCTGCGCGAAAAGCAGAAGCTGCGCCGCATGTACGGCATGATGGAGCGGCAGTTCCGTCGCTATTTCGTCGAAGCATCGCGTCGCAAGGGCTCGACCGGCACCAATCTGTTACAGCTGCTCGAGTCGCGGCTCGACAACGTCGTCTACCGGATGGGCTTCGGCTCGACACGTGCCGAGGCGCGCCAACTGGTCACGCACTGCGCGATCATGGTCAACGGCAAGCTGCTGAACGTGCCTTCGGCGAGCCTGAAGGCGGGCGACGTCGTCTCGGTCGCCGAGAAGTCGAAGGCGCAACTGCGTATTGTCGATTCGCTGCAGCTCGCCGAAAAAGTCGGCTTCCCGCTGTGGGTCGAGGTCGATGCGAAGAAGATGACCGCCACCTACAAAGGCGCGCCGGACCGTTCTGAATTCGGCCAGGACATCAACGAGAGCCTGGTCGTCGAGCTGTACTCGAAATAATTTTCGTGGGCCGTCGGTCGCGGGTATTGCCGCGACCGACGCTTTGTATCTCGGGTTCTCACTAACCCACAAAGGTTACGCATGCAGAGCAATGTTCTGTTGAAACCGCGCATTATCGACGTGCAGTCGACTTCTCCGTTCCACGCCAAGGTGGTGATGGAGCCGTTCGAGCGTGGGTACGGCCACACGCTGGGCAACGCGCTACGCCGCGTGCTGCTCTCCTCGATGCCCGGCTACGCGCCGACCGAGGTCAAGATCACCGGCGTACTGCACGAGTATTCGGCGCTGGACGGAGTGCAGGAAGACGTCGTCGACGTGCTCCTCAACCTGAAGGGTGTCGTGCTGAAGCTGCACAACCGCGAGCACGTGATGTTGCGCCTGGCCAAGTCGGGTGAGGGCGTGGTCACCGCGGCCGACATCGAGCCCAATCACGACGTCGAGATCATCAATCCCGACCACGTTATCGCCCACCTGACCTCCGGCGGCAAGCTCGAGATGGAGATCCGTGTCGAGAGAGGGCGCGGCTATCAGCCCGCCACGGCGCGGCTGAAACCCGAGGGCGGGCGCACGATCGGCAGCATCCTGCTCGACGCGTCTTTCTCGCCGGTCCGCCGCGTCAGCTACGCCGTCGAGTCGGCGCGCGTTGAGCAGCGTACCGACCTCGACAAGCTGGTGCTCGACATCGAGACCAACGGTGTCGTGGAACCCGAGCAGGCGGTCCGTTATGCGGCGTCGGTGCTGGTCGAGCAGCTGTCGGTATTCGCGGATCTCAAGGGTACCGACTCGCCGGCGACCGAGCGTTCTTCGCCGCAGGTCGATCCGGTGCTGTTGCGCCCGGTCGACGACCTCGAACTCACGGTACGCTCGGCGAACTGCCTGAAGGCCGAGAATATCTATTACATCGGCGACCTCATCCAGCGCACCGAGACCGAGTTGCTGAAGACGCCGAATCTCGGTCGCAAGTCGTTGAACGAAATCAAGGAAGTACTCGCCTCGCGCGTCCTCTCGCTGGGCATGAAGCTCGAGAACTGGCCTCCTGCGGGCCTCGACAGGCCCTGAAGCGCAGGCCCCGCTGATCGAAAGGTATTGCCATGCGTCACCGTCACGGATTGCGGAAACTGAACCGCACCAGCAGCCATCGCCTCGCGATGCTGCGCAACATGACCAACTCGCTGCTCACGCACGAGGCGATCAGGACCACGCTGCCGAAGGCCAAGGAACTGCGCCGCGTGGCGGAGCCGTTGATCACGCTGTCGAAGAATCCGACGGTGGCCAACCGTCGTCTCGCGTTCGACCGCTTGCGCGATCGCGACGTCGTGACCAAGCTCTTCAACGAGCTGGGTCCGCGTTATCAGTCGCGCCCGGGCGGCTACCTGCGCATCCTGAAGTTCGGCTTCCGGCAGGGTGACGCCGCGCCGATGGCGCTGGTCGAACTCGTCGGGCGTCCCGAGCCGGCAGCGGAGGCGGCTGATTAGCCGTAGGTCGGGCGCAGGTCCGGTGCAGGTCTGGCTTTCAGCCGGACGCAATCAAAGCCAAAGCCTTGACCACGGGCTGAAGCCTCGTCCATACCGAGCATCCAAAGCCGGGCCCTTGCGCCCGGCTTTTTCTGCGCGACTGGCACCGTCGTGTAGCATCGTGGACATGCACACGACGCAACCGCTATGAAGGAAACAATCCTGGTGACGGGCGGGGCCGGTTACATCGGCTCGCACATCGTCGTCGAACTCGCGCGCGCCGGATACGCCCCGGTCGTCCTCGACAATTTCGCGAACAGCACGCCGGCGGTCATGTCCCGGCTGCAGGCACTCGCCGGCCGGCCGGTGCCGCTGGTGACGGCCGACGTGCGCGACGCCGTGGCACTGCGTTCGGCTTTTCACGATCACCCGATCGCCGCAGTCGTCCATTGCGCCGGGTTGAAGGCGGTTGGCGAGGCGGAGGGACGGCCGCTCGCTTACTACGATGTCAACGTCGGCGGCGCGATCGCGCTGGCGGAGGTGATGGGTGAGGCCGGTGTCGCAACGCTGGTGTTCAGCTCGTCGGCGACGGTCTACGGCCAGCCCGACGATCTGCCGGTAACCGAAGACGCGGCATTGCGCCCGCACAACGTCTATGGGCGCACCAAGCGCGTGGTCGAGGATTTCCTGCGCGATCTGGCGCACGCCAACGCGAACTGGCGCATCGCCATCCTTCGCTACTTCAATCCCGCGGGTGCGCATTCATCGGGCATGCTGGGCGAGGCCTCGCGCGGGCGTCCCAACAACCTCGTGCCTTTGCTGTGCAAGATCGCGGCCGGTGAACTCGCCGAAGTCGCCATCTATGGCGGCGACTGGCCCACGCCGGATGGAACCGGCATCCGCGACTACCTGCACGTGCAGGACCTCGCCGAGGGCCATGTCGCGGCACTTTCGTATCTCGCGGCGGCCACAGGAGCGATCACGCTCAATCTCGGTGCCGGCAGCGGTCACTCGGTGCTGGAGGTGATCGCCGCCTTCGAGGCATCCTGCGGGCGGAAGATCACGCGGGTGATGTCGCCGCGCCGTCCAGGGGACGTCGCCTGCTACTACGCCGATCCGGCGCGCGCCGAAGCCATCCTCGACTGGCGGGCGAAGCGCGATCTCGGCACGATCTGCGCCGATGCGTGGCGCTGGCAGAAGAACGGAGGGCGGTATTGATGCTGCGCATCGCCGGCGTGCGCAGTCGAATCGGGCGTGATGCGCGCGCGTGCTTTCGCGCACCGGATGCGCCGGGAGCGGTGTCGGACGGCCAGCGGTCCGCCGCATGATCCGCATCTACATCGCGCACCAGCGCTACGATGCATGGCTGGTCGCCGACCGCCTGAACCAGGCGGGAATCCGCGCCCACGTGTTCAATCAGTACGCGTCGAGCATCGTCGGCGACGTGCCTCCCGACGTCGCACAGCCGCAGGTGTGGATCGAACGCGAATGCGACCGCGAGCGCGCGCAGGTCGTGCTGAAGGACATCGAGACCGCGGGTGCGCGCACCGGCAGCCGAAGGTGCCAGAGTTGCGACGAGGAATCACCGGCCAACTTCGACCTCTGCTGGAACTGCGGAGAAACGCTGTAGCGCGACGCAGCCGATCTTCGCCCGCACAGCGCTTCGCGCGACGCGCAACCGCGATCAGGCGCCGCCGTCGACCGGCATTCCACGCGCCAGCCATTCCGGCAATCCCCCGCGGAACCAGTAGACGCTCTTGAACCCCTTCGCCAGCGCGACCTTCGACGCCTTGTACGACTTCCAGCAGTCGGCGCCGTTGCAGGCGAAGATCACGGGCTTCGCCGGATCGAGCTTGTCGATGCCCGAAAACGCATCGGCGGCCGGGTCGAAGGCAACATCCTTCAGGCTCTTCTCGGCATACGGAATCCAGATCGCGCCCTTGACGTGGCGCTCCTTGTATTCCTTCTCCGAGCGCACGTCGACGAAGGTCACGCCCTTGCGGATGAGGTCGTCGACTTCCGCGACGTTCACGCGCGTGGCGCCGGGCAACTGTCCGGGTGTGAAGAGGCCGAGTCCCGCGACGTACTCGTAACTGGCGCCATCCGGCTTGAATGCAACGCGCCCGATGCCGGGAATGACCGAGCCGGGAGACTCGAACCACGCGACCAGGCGTGCGCGCTGCGCGTCGGGAAGCGAACGCTTGATGGCAACCGACATGCCGCCGGGAACCGCCTTCGAGGTGAGCAGCGCCTTGCCCTTGCCGGGATTTTGTTGGGTCCACGCTTCGACGTCGGAACGCTTGGCCACCGTCGCGTCGACGATGCCCGACGTCAACGCGAACAGCCCGGCGCCGGTGGTCTTGCGGTACATGACGTCCTGGAACAGGCGCAGCGACTGTCCCGACTCGTTGAGCATCCCGCGTGCCACGTAGGTGGCGACCGAGTCCTGCTGGGTGAGGTAGATCTTCGTTCCCTTGAGGTCGGCGGCGGCGCCGACGCCGGGGCGCGTCATCAGAATGTAGGGCTCGTCGCGAGCGGTGGCGCCGACGATGTCATAGCCGTGATTCAGCGCCGAGGCGGCGACGTGTGCCGGGGCAATGTAGACGTCGAACTCGCCGGTCCGCGTCGCGCGCATGGCGTTGCCCAGATCATCGGACTTGGTGATCCTGACCGGGCGCCCGACCGCGTTGCCCAGCGTGGCTGCGATGGCGGTCGGATTGATCAACAGCCCTTCCGAATCCGACGGGTCGATGGCGATCAGGACCTTGATCTCACCGGTGGGCTGGGCGAGCGCCGAAAGCGAGAGCGCCAAGCCGACGGCAAGCGGTGCGAGGAATCGAAACATCGGGACCTCCTTCAGAAATGCGCAGTACCGGGTCGCTCGTGTCATCAAGGCACGAGGCTCAACGCAAAACAACACTGCCGGCGGCCACGACGAACAGCAAGCCCTGCAGCGCCGTCAAAACGCCCAGCCGGCGCATCAACCGCAGCGCGCTGCGACACCGGGTGTCCCAGTCACGACCTTCCTTGTTCGCCGGCAGCATGCCGACTCCACGCAATGCACGGTCCAGATGCTCGGTGCGAAACCCGGATTTTGGCACGGCGCCGACCAGTTCCGCGTACACCGATGCGTCGAAACGCACACGAACCGCCATCCACTTGGCGACGAGTCCCAGCAGGACAACGGCGGCGAGCAGCGCCAGCGCGATCGCCGCGACCGGCTGCCAAAGCGCGACACTGATGCCGGCCGCGCCAATTACGGTCAGCCCGGTGGACAGTGCATCGATCGTCGTGGCGGCGGCCAAGGCGTCCGAGGTGAGGCGCAGCCGCCAGGCCAGCGCCTCGTCGATGGTGTCGGAAAGGGTCATGAATCCGGGTGCGCCGATGAGCGGACACCCGTAGGCGAGCAAGATATGCGCCAGCCGCTGCTGGCCGGTCAGCGCGAGACGGTGATGCTCGCCCGTCAGGGCGGCGTCAGGCGCGCGGGTCGTCGAGCAGCTCGCGCGCTTTTTCGACGCCGGCGTCGACGGCACGCGGATCGGGAGGAAGATCGTCGTCGTCGTAACCCCGGCGCGCACGTCGGCGCAGCACCAGCGCCCAGATCACGCCGCCGCCGGCGAGCAGCACGAAGGGTCCGAACCACAGCAGCCAGGTGATGGCCTTGACCGGCGGATTGTAGAGAACGAAATCACCGTAGCGCGCGACCAGATACTCCTTGATCTGCGCGTCGTTCTTGCCCTGGTCGGCCAGCGCGCGCACCTCGCGGCGCAGGTCCTCGGCCAGTGGCGCACTGGAATCGGCGAGCGACTGGTTCTGGCAGACGAGGCAGCGCAGTTCCTCCTCCAGCTTTTTCAGTCGCGCGTCGAGCGCCGGGTTCGACTGCGCCAGCACGCCGGCCGCAAAGGCCAGCAGCGTCGCCAGCGCAGCGCTGAACAGGTATCGCTTCATGCGTTCTGCAACTCGCGGACCAGCGGAAGGATCTTGCGCTCCAGCGCCTCGGTCGTCAGCGGGCCGATGTGCTTGTAGCGGATCATCCCGCTCTTGTCGACGACGAAAGTCTCCGGCACGCCGTAGACGCCCCAGTCGATGCCGACGCGGCCATCCGCATCGACGATCGAAATGCTGTAGGGGTCACCGTACCGCTGGAGCCAGGCGATGCCGAGATCGTTCTTGTCCTTGTAGTTGAGCCCGATCACCGGCACGACCTTGGTGCGCGCCAGCTCGACGAGCAGCGGATGCTCGATGCGGCAGGACACGCACCACGACGCCCAGACGTTGAGCAGCCACACCTGGCCCTTCATCTCGGAGGTGCTCAACTGCTTGTCCATCGCGTGCAGCTGCGGCAGTCGGAATTCCGGCGCGGGCTTGCCGATCAGAGGCGAGGGCACCTCGCGCGGATCGCGCGACAGGCCGACCCACAGGAACACCACGAGGATGGCGAAGACCGCAAGCGGCAGCAGCAGGCGCAGCGCCTTCATGTCAGGCCGCGGCGCCGGCCATCGCGGCGATCCTGTCCTTCACCTTCAGCCGGTAGCGGCGGTCGGTCATCGCAATAAATCCGCCCAGCGCCATCAGCAGACAGCCGCCCCAGATCCAGTCGACAAACGGCTTGATGTAGACGCGCATTACCCACGCGCCTTCGTGACCCTTTTCCGACACCGGCTCGCCGAGCGAAACGTAACGGTCGCCGAAGAACCCGGTGTCGATGGCGGCTTCGGTCATCGGCATCCCGCTCGCGTTGTAGATGCGCTTTTCCGGCCGCAGCACTTCGCGAAGCTTGCCGTCGCGACGCATCTCGATCGCACCGGCGAAGCCCGAATAGTTGGGGCCGTTCACCGGGGTGACACCGCGGAACGTGAAGTCGTAGTCGCCGACGCGGACGGTCTGCCCGGGAGTCATCGTCAGGTTCTGCTCGATCTCGTAGCCCTTGACCAGCGTGACGCCGATGATGAACACGGCGATGCCCAGATGCGCGAGGATCATGCCGTACCACGCCGCCGAATTGGCAGCCAGCTTGGCAAAAAGTCCCGGCTGCGGCGACTGCCGAAGGCGCTGGATCACCAGCGCCGCGGTGGCGGCGATCACCCACAGCGCCAGGAAGAGGCCGAAGGCGATCAGCGGCGACCAGCGTCCGAGTGCAAAGGGCAGCAGCAGTGAAGTGACGACCGCCACCGCCAGCGCCCAACGCAGCCGCGTCCACAGATCCGGCAACTCCGCGCGCCGCCAGCTCGCCACCGGACCGACGCCCATCAGGAACACCAGCGGCGCCATCAGCGGGACGAACACCGCATCGAAGTACGGCGGGCCGACGGAAATCTTGCCCAGGTTCAGCGCGTCGAGGAAGAGCGGATACAGCGTACCGAGCAGCACGCTCGCGCAGGCGACGACCAGCAGCACGTTGTTGGCGAGCAGCAGCGATTCGCGCGAGACCGGCGCAAAGCCGGCGCCGCCGCCGACCGCGCCGGCACGCACCGCGTAGAGTGTCAGCGAGCCGCCGATGACGATCGCCAGGAAGACCAGGATGAACACGCCGCGCGTCGGATCGGTCGCGAAGGCGTGGACCGAGGTCAGCACACCCGAGCGCACGAGGAAGGTGCCCAGCAGCGACAGCGAAAATGCGATGATCGCAAGCAGCACCGTCCAGCTCTTGAACGTGCCACGCTTTTCGGTGACAGCCAGCGAATGCAGCAACGCGGTGCCGATCAGCCATGGCATGAACGAGGCGTTCTCGACCGGGTCCCAGAACCACCAGCCGCCCCAGCCGAGTTCGTAGTACGCCCACCAGCTGCCGAGCGCGATGCCGATGCTGAGAAACGACCACGCGGCGGTCGTCCACGGCCGCGACCAGCGCGCCCAGGTTGCGTCGAGCTTGCCGCCCAATAGCGCGGCGATCGAGAACGCGAAGGCGACCGAGAAGCCGACGTAGCCCATGTACAGCATCGGCGGATGGATCACCATGCCCGGGTCCTGCAGCAGTGGATTCAGGTCGCGGCCCTCGGGCGCGGCGGGAATCAGTCGCAGGAAAGGATTGGACGTGAACAGCAGGAACAGCAGGAAGCCGACGGAGACGAGGCCCATCACCGCGAGCACGCGCGCGAGCAGTGCCGCCGGCAGGTTGCGCGAGCGTAGCGACACCGCGGTCGCCCAGCCAGTCAACATCAGCACCCACAGCAGCAGCGAGCCCTCGTGCGAGCCCCACGTCGCGGCAAGCCGGTAATGCAGCGGAAGCTGCGAATTGGCGTGCTGGGCGACCAGTTCCACCGAAAAGTCGGCGGTCGCAAAGCTCCACGCGAGGCAGCCGAAGGCGAAGGCGACCAGCAGGAATTGAGCGTGTGCGGCGGGCCGGGCTATCGCCATCAGCGCGGCGTCGCGCCGCTGCGCGCCGATCATCGGCAGTACGCCCTGCGCGATGGCGACCAGCAGCGCGAGGATGAGTGCGAAGTGACCGAGTTCGGGGATCATGGCGATTCCTTCAGCGTCGACAGCGACACGCCTTGACCCTTCTGCGCCTGGTCGATCGCGTGCGCGGCTTCCGGCGGCATGTAGTTTTCGTCGTGCTTGGCGAGCACCTCGGTCGCGCGGAACTTGCCGTCGCTTCCCAGCGATCCCTGCGCGACCACGCCCTTGCCCTCCTTGAAGAGGTCGGGGAGCAGGCCGCTGTAGACGACCGGCACGCGCTGCGCGGTGTCGGTCACGACGAAGGTCACGTCGACCGAGTTCGGCGTGCGCTTCAGGCTGCCTTCCTCGACCAGCCCGCCGATACGGAACGGCCGACCTTGCGGCGCCTCCTTCTGCGCCACCTGTGTCGGCGTGAAAAAGAAGACGAGGTTGGACTGGAACGCGTTCAGGACCAGCGCGACCGCGACGCCGAGCACGGCGACACCGGCTCCGATCCATGCGAAACGACGATGACGGGCTTTCATGGCAGGTCCTCTGAATGCGGCATCGACGCCGCCAGCTGCGCCGCGGCACGACGACGCGCGCGCAGGCTTGATAATTCCGCGATGACGACCACCGCCGTCACTCCATACGCTCCCCAGACGAAGAAGCCGTAGCCGCCCATGGCGAGGAAATCCATCATCGCAGCGCTCCGGCGAGGCCGGGCAGCGCCGAAATCCAGCTCGCGCTCCGTTCGCGTTCGAGAATGATCGCCTGCACACGCCACAACGAGACCGCGATGGTGTAGAACCACGCGGCGAAGGCCATCACCAGCATGCCGATCAGCATGATCGACGCCATGCGCGGCGCGGCAGTCAGGCTGACCGACGCGCCCTGGTGCAGCGTATTCCACCACTGCACGGAAAAGTAGATGATCGGGATGTTCACGGCGCCGACGATGGTCAGCACCGCGCAGGCGCGGTCGGCGCGCCGTGGATCGTCGATCGCATTGCGCAGCGCCATCACGCCGAAGTAGAGGAAGAGCAGGATCAGCTCTGAGGTCATCCGTGCGTCCCACGCCCAGTAGGTGCCCCAGGTCGGACGGCCCCACAACGCGCCGGTCCACAGCGCGATGAAGGTCATCAGCGCGCCTGTCGGCACCAGCGACTGCGCCATCATCGCCGACAGCCGCGTGTTGAAGGCCAGAGCCAGGACGCTCCAGAATCCCATCACCAGATAGATGAACATCGACATCCAGGCGGTGGGGACGTGGATGAAGATGATCCGGTAAGCCTCGCCTTGCTGGAAGTCCGTGGGAGCGACGGCGAAGCCGATCCACAGGCCGGCGATGGCCAGCAACGCGGCCGACCAGGCGAACCAGGGTGCCAGCCAGCCCGCAAACGGGTAGAAGGTGGCCGGTGAGGAAAACTGGTAGACATTCATCGCGTGTTCGCTCAATCGAGCGCGATGCGCACCGAGGCCGCGGTGGCGAGCGGCGCGCCGACCAGCGCGATGAGCAGCCCCGCACCCAGCAGCGACAGGTTGGCCGAAGCCGAAAGCCCTGCGCGGACCGCGTCGGCGGAACCCGCGCCGAAGATCAATATCGGCACGTAGAGCGGAAGAATCAGCAGCGCCAGCAGGCTGCCGCCGCCGCGCACGCCGAGCGTCAGCGCGGCGCCGATCGCGCCCAGCAGCGACAGGATCGGCGTTCCGATCAGCAGCGACAGCGTGACTATCCAGAGCGCGGTCCCGTCGAGCCCGTACTGGATTCCCAGCAGCGGCGCCAGCAGCACGATCGGCAGCCCGGTCGTCAGCCAGTGCGCGAGGATCTTGCCGAACACCAGCGCCGGCATTGGAAACGGCGACAGCGCGATCTGTTCCAGCGTGCCGTCGGCGAAGTCGCTGGCGAAAAGCCGCGGCAGCGACAACAGCGACGCCAGCAGCGCCGCGACCCAGAGCACGCCGGGACCCATGGTCGCGAGCAGCATGCGCTCGGGAGTCGAGGCGAGCGGGAAGAGCGTGACCACAATCACATAGAACATCAGTTGCACGCCGAGTTCCGAGCGCGAGCGCAGCGCGAGGCGCAGGTCGCGCTCGACCGACCAGCGCAACGCGGCGCCGACGCCGGCTCCGGAGTCGACGTCGGCGCTCATGCCAGCACCAGCCATTCCAGATGTTCCGGCGGAAGATCGAGCGTCTGATGCGTGGACGCGACCACAGCGCCGCCCGCCGCCAGCTGGCGCGCGATCAGCTGCCCGAGCAGCGCGAGTCCGGTCGTGTCGAGCGCCGTCGCCGGCTCGTCGAGGAGCCACAGCGGGCGCCGCAGCAGCGAAAGGCGCGCAAGACCGATGCGCCGGCGCTGACCCTGCGACAACACCCGCGCCGGCAACGCGCGCTGCGCGTCGAGTGCGACCTCCGATAGCACGGCGCGCAACTGGGACGCAGTCGGCCGGACCCCCGACAGCTCGACCAGGCTGGACAGATTTTCCTCGGCGGTGAACTCGTCCTTCAGCGCCGGAAGATGGCCGACGAACACACATTCGGCGCGCAGTTTCGGTGAGCCCGGTGCTACCGCTTCGCCGCGAAAAAGCACGCGTCCGGCGGTGGCCAACGTCAGGCCAGCCAGAATGCGCAGCAGCGTGGTCTTGCCGGTACCGTTGGGACCGGTGACGACCAGCATCTTTCCGGCTTCGACTCGAAAGCCGAGTCTCCGAAACAACACCGCATCGCCGCGCCGTGCGGCCAGTTCCAGCACTTCGAGCATGGGCAAGGTGGGTGCCGAGGGAGGATAGCGAGGGCACTGCGCCACCGCTTGTAGAGATTAACATATCTCGTTGATTTACGACGATAAATCAGGATCAGTCAAGGCAGGACACGGTCGATGGTCACGGTGAGGTTGCGCGCACCTGGCGCCACGGGCGCGCTGCTGCCAGCCAAGTCGCCCGGCTGCGCGACGACGTTGCCTGAACGGCTCACGCGCGCTTCGACGACTACCCGCGCGGCCTTGGAAATCGTCGCGGCGGGCGACATCGCCATCGCGTCGGTGAGCGCGAATGATTTCGGCAGTTCGGCTACTGCGATTTTCAGCGCCGCGAGCGGCATCCGCGAGCCGTCCGGATCGCGCGCAAAAATGAACACCGTGTCGTTCGGCGCCGCCCTGGAGGCGAGCTTGGGGTCGAGTTCGACGCGGCCTTCGATGCCGGTGGCGGACGAGGTCGCCGCGGCGTCTGCGGTGGGCGCCGACGCTGACGCAGCGGCAGCGGTTCCTGGAGCGGCAGAGGCGACGGGTGCAGGAACTGCGCGCTGAGCGTCGGAGCCGGGTGCTGACTCGGTGATGCGCGCCAGCACGGCGTCGATTTCCGCGATGTCGGGACTCTCCGGTGGCAGCACCGCACGCAGCCGTTTCCACATCACGGCGGCGGTGGCCGGGTCGCCGCGCTCCATCGCGGCAGAGCCGGATAGCGCCAGCGCCTTCGGATTCTTCGGGTCGAGTGCGAGCGCACGCGCGAGCAATTCGGTGGGCTGCCCAACCAGACTGCGGCCCTGGGCCTGCGCGACGGTCTCCGCCCAATCCGCATACAGCGGCGCATTCGGCGGCATCCGCTTGGCGGCCTCGCCGAAGGCCAGCGCCGACGCGTCGTAGCGTCCGAGCGCCCGGTACGAGCGGCCAAGCATCAGCCAGCCTTCGCCGTCTTCGGGACTGGCCTGCAGTCGCGCCGCGAGCGTGTCGACCATCGCCACCAGCTGCGGGTCGTTCATCCCCTGCGCCGCGCCTTGCGCCGGAGCGGAGATCGCGGCCGGATTGCCGAGCACGAAATACATGGCGCCGGCAAGCACCGGCACACAGGCGACCAGCACCAGCGCCGAGACAAAGCGCGAACCGTCGCCGCTTGCTTTCGCGGCCGGGGCGTCTTGCGCGAGTTCATGCCCGAAGCGCGTGGTGAGGTCGGCGAGCGCGGCGTCACGCTCTTCGGCCGTGATCGTGCGGGTCGCGTAATCATCCTCGATCTGGCGCTTGTGATCGCGGAACACCGCCGTGGCCGCGGATCGGTCGCCCGGGGCTTCGGCCATTCGGGACCGGCGCAGGAGGGGCAGCAGCAGCATCGCCAGCGTGCCGGCGAGGAGCGCCAGTGCGGCGGCCCAGAACAATGGTGAAGAGGTCATCTGCGAAGGCGCAGCGCGGGTCCCGGAAGACCTCGCGCCAGACGGAAAATGAGTCGAAAT
This sequence comes from Burkholderiales bacterium, assembly GCA_020853025.1. Taxonomy (GTDB): domain Bacteria; phylum Pseudomonadota; class Gammaproteobacteria; order Burkholderiales; family Casimicrobiaceae; genus VBCG01. Next base: position 14,991 of record JADYZP010000056.1, on the reverse strand, counting down.
TATACCTTTGCATCCCTGTGCGCCGGTTTGACTCAGCGCAGACTTGCGGCCTGGAAGAAGAGGAACCGGCAGCGCGCGAAAAGTGATCGGCGCGGCCGTTGCCGGCGAGCGACGACAGGCGTTGGATTATGATGTTTGGCCTTGCCCGCTACGCGGACATCATCCCGGGTCCCACCACCATGCCGGATAAAGACATCCGCGAGGCCTCGCTCGAATACCACCGGCAATATCCGCCGGGAAAGATCGCGCTGACGCCGACCAAGCAGCTCACCAATCAGCGTGACCTGGCGCTGGCGTATACGCCGGGTGTTGCCGCCGCCTGCGACGAGATCGTGCGCGACCCGAACCAGGCGTCGAAGCTCACCGCGCGCGCGAACCTGGTCGCCGTCATCACCAACGGCACCGCAGTGCTGGGACTGGGCGCGATCGGCCCGCTGGCCGCGAAGCCGGTGATGGAAGGCAAGGCGGTGCTGTTCAAGAAGTTCTCGGGACTCGACTGCTTCGACATCGAGCTGGACGAGCGCGACCCGGACAAGCTGGTCGACATGATCGTCGCGCTGGAGCCGACCTTCGGCGGCATCAACCTCGAGGACATCAAGGCGCCCGAGTGCTTCCACGTCGAGCGCAAATGTCGCGAGCGAATGAAGATTCCGGTCTTTCACGACGACCAGCACGGAACCGCGATCATCGTCGGTGCCGCCGTCGTCAACGGACTCCGCGTCGTCGGCAAGAAAGCCGCAGACGTCAAGCTCGTCTGCTCCGGCGCCGGTGCCGCCGCGCTCGCCTGCCTCGATCTCTTGCGCGGGCTGGGCGTCCGGCGCGAGAACATCTTTGTCGCGGACATCGAGGGCGTCGTCTACGAAGGGCGCACCAAGCTGATGGACGAGCACAAGGTCGCCTACGCGCAACCGACGCAGGCACGAACGCTCGCCGACATCCTGCCCGGCGCCGACGTCTTCCTCGGCTTGTCTGCCGGTGGCGTGCTGAAGCCCGAATGGCTGCCGACGATGGCGAAGTCTCCCTTGATCCTGGCGCTCGCCAATCCCGAGCCCGAGATCATGCCGGATGTCGCCAAGGCGGCGCGGCCCGACGCGGTGATCGCCACCGGTCGCTCGGACTTCCCGAACCAGGTCAACAACGTGCTGTGCTTCCCGTTCATCTTCCGCGGCGCGCTCGACGTCGGCGCGACGACGATCAACGAGGAGATGAAGCTCGCCTGCGTGCGCGCGATCGCCGACCTGGCGATGGCCGAGCAGTCGGAAATCGTCGCACACGCCTACAACATCGAGAACCTGCGCTTCGGTCCCGAGTACCTGATTCCGAAGCCCTTCGATCCGCGGCTGATCGTGATGATCGCGCCGGCGGTGGCGAAGGCTGCGATGGATTCGGGTGTCGCCACGCGGCCGATCGAAGACTTCGCCGCGTATCGCGAGCGGTTGACGCAGTTCGTCTACCACTCGGGCCTGCTCATGAAGCCGATCTTCGCGGCGGCGAAAGCATCGCCCAAGCGAATCGTCTATGCCGAGGGCGAGGAAGAGCGCGTGCTGCGCGCCGTGCAGGTCGTCGTCGACGAGGAGCTCGCAAAACCGATCCTCGTCGGCCGGCCGGCGGTGATCGAGAAGCGCATCGAGCGCTTCGGCCTGCGCATCGTGCCCGGCCGCGATTTCGAGATCATCAATCCGGAGCGCGACGAGCGCTACAAGGACTATTGGATGGAGTATTACCGGCTGACGCAGCGCCGGGGAGTGTCGCAGGCCTACGCGAAGATCGAGATGCGGCGCCGGCTGACGCTGATCGGCGCGATGGCGATCCATCGTGGTGACGCCGACGGCATGCTCTGCGGCACCTTCGGCATGCACGACCTGCATCGCCAGTACATCGACCACGTGATCGGCCTGCGCCGCGGCGTGCGCACCTACGCGGCGATGAACGCGGTGATGCTGCCGACGCGCACCGTCTTCATCGCCGACACCTACGTCAACGCCGACCCCAACGCCGACGAGCTGGCCGAGATCACGCTGCTTGCCGCCGAGGGAATACGCCGCTTCGGTCTCGTGCCCAAGGTCGCGCTGCTGTCGCACTCGAGCTTCGGCTCGTCGACGCATCCGCAGGCGAAGAAGATGCAGGCGGCGCTGGCACTCGTCAACGCGATGGACCCGGATCTCGAAATCGAGGGCGAGATGCACGGTGATGCCGCGCTGAGCGAGAAGGTGCGCCTGGCCGCGTTCCCCAATTCGCGGCTGAAGGGCGAGGCGAATCTGCTGATCATGCCGACGACGGACGCCGCCAACATCGCCTTCAACCTGCTGAAGGTCACCGCAGGGTCGGGCGTAACGCTGGGGCCGATGCTGCTCGGTGTCGCCAAGCCCGTACATATCCTGACACCGTCGGCGACCGTACGCCGCATCGTCAACATGACCGCGCTGACGGTTGTCGACGCATTGACGTATCAGCAGCCGTCGCTGCTCTGACGGGATCTGCAAAGGAAGTTCGGGGAGGGGAGATGGCGGTAGTGCGACTGGAGTATCGTTGGCGTTTTCGTCACCGCCCCTGGAAGTTTTCATTGCCGGCGCGTTGCGCGTGACGGCGTCAATCGAGGACTGCTGCCGATGCTGCGCATCCACATAGGCGGACCGGACGGCAGGCCGCCGAGCTTCGCCGCGAAGCTGCTCGGCTTCCTGCTCCTCATCGTCGGCGTTGCCTGCGTCGTCTTGCTGGTACTCGGGTTGTGGATTTTTTTCGCCATCGCGTTTTCCGTAATGGCGATCGTCGGACTGGTCAGGTATTTCCTTTCGAGCAATAGCGTACCCACCGGCACGCCCGCAGGCCGCACCGACGACCGCGTCATCGAGGGAGAGGCAACGACGCTGCCCGACGATCCTGCCATGCCCGAGGGCGGCCGCGCGACGCGCAAGCCGAACGAGTAGCGGAGCGTCGAGCCCGCCCAGCCCCGCACCGGCCGGTGCGCGGCTTGCATACTTCGTGCGCAGCGCCGTCACGCACGCCGGCAGCATTTCGCCGATGAAGAAGATCATGGACTTTGCCGTGCAGTACCGGATCAAGTCCGGCATCGACGTCGAGCGCGACGTCGACGAGGCGGGCAAATTCCCGCAGCAGACCGCGTAGCTGCCGTTCAATCGCCTGAGTGACGGCATCGGCCACGAAGGGTGACGAGGCGGTTTGCCGGCTGCTGATCGTGACGTTGATCGGGTAAAATGACAACCACCGGAGAGGTGGATGAGCGGTTTAAGTCACACGCCTGGAAAGCGTGCGAGGGTTAATAGCCCTCCGCGGGTTCGAATCCCGCCCTCTCCGCCATTTTTTCCTGCACTAACGTCCGAAGAAGTCCGGCAGTCCCACACTTTTCCTCTGTGAAACCACTATCCAGGGTTCAAGAAGGTCCGGCATCGTCCGTTGAGATCAGGGGGTAGACGTGGGGGTAGCTTTGGGGGTGATACCCCAAACGAAAGCGTGTCTACCCCCATGCCCCTCATCGATGTCAAGGTGCGCAACGCGAAGCCCGGCGCGCGACCGGTTCGTCTTTGGGATAGCGGCGGCCTCTACCTTGAGGTGTCACCTGCGGGCGGAAAACTTTGGCGTTTCAAGTACCGTTTCCAAGGTAAGGAAAAGCTGCTTGCGCTCGGGAAGTGGGGCGCCGTATCGCACGATAGGATCCGCGCCAGACCATGGATGATTCGCAACCCAGCCGCGGGCTCCTGAGCCGCTTGGTGTCCATCAGGCCCGGCGAGGGCGCGATAGTGGCGTGGGCGTTCCTGTACCTGTTCGCCGTGTTCAGCGCGTACTACGTCATTCGGCCGATTCGTGACGAGGCAGGTGTTGCCGGCGGCGTGGCGAATCTGTCGTGGCTCTTCACCGGGACGCTCGTGGCCATGATGGCGGTGAACCCGCTGTTCGCGGCACTCGTGGCGCGACTGGCGCGATCGCGGTTCATCGGTATCACCTACCGGTTCTTCATGCTGAACCTGCTGGTGTTCCTGTTGCTCTTCAGGACCGCCACGGGCGATGCCAATGTGTGGGTGGGACGCGCGTTCTTCATCTGGTCGTCGGTCTTCAATCTCTTTGTCGTCTCCGTGTTCTGGGCGTTTGTCGTAGATGTCTATTCCACCGAGCAGAGCAAGCGCCTGTTCGGATTCATCGCCGCGGCCGCGACGCTGGGCGGCATCCTCGGCTCGAGTGTGACGGCCGGTACGGTGAAGTTCGTCGGCGTGCCGTTTCTGCTGCTGGTGTCGATCGTGTTGCTCGAGGTCGGGGTGCAAGCGTCTCGACGCCTGGGGGCGCTCACCGAGGCGTTCCAGACACCGGCGGTGCGGGCTGCCGGTGCCGGACCTGGCGGCGGCCCGGGCGCCGAGCAGCCCATCGGCGGCAGCGTGATGGCCGGCATGACGCATGTGATGCGTTCTCCGTACCTGCTTGGCATCGCCGGCTACATGCTGCTCTACACGATCCTGTCGACCTTCCTGTACTTCGAGCAGGCGGAGATCGTTAACCGCACTTTTGCCGACCGCGCCGCCCGCACGGCGTTTTTCGCACGCGTCGATCTGCTGGTGAACCTCTTGACGCTTGGCGGCCAGCTCTTTCTTACCGGGCGGGTGATGAAGCGTGTCGGAGTCGCGTGGACGCTCACGTTCGTGCCAGCCCTCACGGCGGTCGGATTCCTGTGGCTCGGCCTGATGCCGACCGCGGCCATCGTGGTGGGATTCACGGTGCTTCGCCGCGCGGGCAACTTCGCCTTCGCGCGGCCCACGCGCGAAGTGTTGTTCACCGTGCTGAGCCGCGAAGACAAGTACAAGGCCAAGAATTTTCTCGACACGGTGGTCTATCGCCTCGGCGATCAGGTGGGCGCCTGGTCGTCGAGCCTGGTCACCATGGCGGGGCTCGGAGCGGGCGGGATCGCCTGGGCCGCGGTGCCGCTGGCGTGCGTCTGGGTTGGGAATGCGTGGTGGCTGGGCCGCCGGCAGGAGCGCCTGACGGAACGCTCGACCGGTGGATCGGCCGACTCGGGATCGGCGGGATCCGCAACGAGATCCGTGTCGTAAACTGGACGCGTTGGCGTCTTATTGCTGAGGAGAAGGCATCGTGTCTACGATTTCACGCCGCGATTGGCTCACCATGACACTGGGGACGGGAGTCGCCCTGACGCTTGGACAAAAAATCGCACTCGCACAGGGGAAGTTGCTCACGCGTGCCATTCCCTCGAGTGGAGAACTGCTCCCGGTGATCGGCCTCGGCAGTTCCGCCACGTTTTCCCAGGTCGCGCGAGCCGAAGATGTGACGGCGCTGAAGGAAGTGCTGAAGACGCTGGTCGACAATGGCGGCAGGGTCTTCGACACCGCGCCGCAGTACGGTGCGTCCGAAGCGGTGGCCGGCCGAATCGCCAACGAACTGGGTCTGGTCGACAGGATTTTCTGGGCCACGAAGGTGAATGTCGCGCGCGGCGGGCCGGCTGACGCGGCCGCGGCGCGAGCCCAGATTGAAACCTCCTTCTCCCGAATCAAGAAAGCGAAGATCGATCTCATCCAGGTGCACAATGTCGGCGACCCGGCAACGCAGTTGCCGATCCTGAAAGAACTCAAACAGCAGGGCCGCATCCGCTACATCGGCGTGACGACCACGTTCGACCAGCAGTACGACACGCTCATCAGCCTCATGAAGTCGGAACCGCTCGACTTCATCGGCGTGGACTATGCCGTCGATGGCCGCGAGGTGGAGGACACCATCCTGCCGCTGGCGCAGGAAAGGAAGATCGGCGTGCTGGCATACGCGCCATTTGGCCGCACGCGGCTGTTCCGCCGCGTCGGCGATCGGCCGCTGCCTGACTGGGCCGCGGAATTCGATGCGAAGACCTGGGCCCAGTTCTTTCTCAAGTGGGTGATCGGCCACCCGGCGGTGACGACGGTCACGCCCGCCACGAGCCAGGCCAAGAACATGCTCGACAACCTCGGTGGGGGCATCGGACGGCTGCCCGACGCCGCGACCAGGAAGCGCATGGCGGCGCTGATCGACGCGCTCCCGCCCGGCTAGAGTGGTCTTACACGTGCTCGCGGACAGAACGCTGCGCGGCCCGGGTCTCAAGGCCGCGGCCGGGCAGCTATCGATGCGCTTCTACACGCCGCCACACCCCCAGTTGGAGCGCGCGAGCAGCAGCGTCCGACCTGTGCCTGGTAGAACCCCTTGGCGACATGGCCGAGCCACAGGAAGTCCAGCGCGCAGAACACGACAAGTGCGCCGGCGTATGCGAGCAGCAGTCGGGTCATCTCGATGGCCGCTGCCGGCCGGCAGCGGCTACGCGAATCTCGACACGCTGACGTTCGACGCCAGGGGTCGTGTCTGGTTCGCCGGCCATGTCGGCATGCGCGCGTCTCGGCGGCGAGGATCGCCAGCGCCATCAACGGCAGCGGACCGGCGAGCACGCGGATGCGCCCTACGGCCGCAACGCTTCGCGGCGTTCCAGGCGGCGGCCCGTGACGGGATTGAGGTTGCCGGGAAAACGCAATGCGCCCGCCAGCGTCTCGCCGGTCACTTGCAGGCGCGCGCTGCGCACGGCGCTGAAGCCGTCGACGAACGTGAACCCGAGCATGGGGCCGTGCAGGTAGGCGCCGAGCAACGGATGCGTCCTGCCCTTGACGGTCAGCGTGCCGCCGATGCGCTGGAACTGCTGCGCGATGTCGATGACGCCTTCGAAGCCGCCGTCCGCGTCGCGCAGTGACCAGCGGCCGGCGACCTGCGCCGGCACCGTCCACACGAAGGCCTCGCTGCCCTCGACGGTGAACGCCTCGTCCGGCTCCCATTCACCCATGTCCCACATGTGCGACACGATGCGGGTGCCGGGCTTCATCCGGAGGAGCTGCGGGCGCAGCTGCTGGTTGAGCTCGGGCAGCAGGTACATCGTCACCACGGTGGCCTTCGAGAAGTCTAGCTTGAAGATGTCGCCCTGGATGATCGTGACGCGGTCGACCACGCCCGCGCGCTCGGCGTTGCGCTGCGCCAGCGCCGCGAGCTTGCCGTCGTATTCGATGCCGACGGCCTTCGCGCCGAACGCCCGGGCCGCGGCAATGGGGATACGGCCCTCGCCGGCGCCCAGGTCGTAGACGATGTCCTTGTTCGTCGTTTTCGCCGCCTGCAGCATCCGCGTGACCATCGCGTCAGGTGTCGGCAGCCACATGACGTCCTTACCTTCCTGGCGCAGCCGCGGCTGGTAGATCTCGTCGCCGTGGCGCGGGAAATCCTGTGCGGCGGCGCAGGGCGCACCCGCGCAGAGCGCGGCCAGGAGCGCGCCGAACAACAGTCGTCGGCGACGTTGCGGTGACGGTGTCGAAGGGATATTCACGCTGGGACGGGAAGAACGGACGATTTCATCGCGCATCGTAAGTCGCTATCGTAACGTGGGCGGGAACAATCGACCTCGAGAGACTGTTGTCGCGCATGAAGAAGGCAGGTGCGCAGCGAAGTGACCCGCGCTCGAAGCGTCATTGCCGTTATCGGTCAAGGATCGGCCGGTACTGGCAGCGGCGATCCGCCAAAGCTGTACCGCCCTGGTCACCGGCGATCGCAAGCAATTCGGTGCTCTGTAAGTCCGGCGTTCCACAACCCGCCAAGCTCCCGTATCCTTCATCACTCGATGGTCGACAGGAGCCACCATGTCCCAAATCACCCTCAAAGGCAGTTGCCTGTGCGGTGCAGTGAAGTATGAAGTCAGTGGCGAGCCGACGCGGTTCTACCACTGCCATTGCTCTCGGTGTCGCAAGGCGTCGGGCACCGGACACGCCTCGAATTTGTTCTTCCAGCCGGGGACGCTCAAGTGGTTGAGTGGCGAGGAGCAGATCCGCTCGTTCAAGCTGCCTGAAGCCAAGCGCTTCACGAATACCTTCTGCGCCGCCTGCGGCGGCCGCCTGCCGAGGCAGCCCAAGGACACCGACATGGTCATGATTCCCGCCGGGTCTTTGGACGACGAGAGTCCGGTCAAGCCTCAGGCACATATCTTCGCCGGGTCGCGTGCGAACTGGTCCTGCGACGGAGACCGAGTGCCGTCCTTTCCGGAATACGCGGGTTAACCCGACCTCATTCGCATGGCGCGTCACAAGGCAAGCGCGGGCAAGTCGCACGCGAGCGGTAACCTGCGCATCGGCGATCACTGGAACGCGATCACGATCATCGCGCTGTCGCAGAGCAATCCGCTGAAGGCGGTCGCGGAACTGGTCGAGAACAGCATCGACGCCGGCGCCAGGGCGATCGTCATCACCCGCGGCAAGGAAAAGGGGCAGCATTACCTGCGCGTAAAGGACGACGGCGACGGGGTGCGCAGGAATGCCGATGGCGAGCCGGACTTCCACTACGTCGCGACACACGTCTGCGATTCGATCAAGCGACGGCTGAAGGCGCAGGGCGCGCGGGGGTTGCAAGGCGAATTCGGCATCGGGCTGCTGAGCTTCTGGACGCTGGGCGAGGATCTGTTGCTCACCTCGGTCGGCGACGACGGGCGCGCCTGGCAGATGCACCTGCGCAAGGGCGACCCCAGCTATCGCATCATGCAAAAGCCGACGCTGTTCGCCGAGGCGGGGACCGACGTATTGATCAAGGGGATCCTGCCCGGCATCAAGAATTTCAGCGGGGAGAAGATCCAGTGGTACCTCGCCTCCGAGCTGCGCGATCGTATCCGCCATTCCGGCGTGTCGATCCGTGTCGTCGATCGCACCGCGAGGGCGGAGTTCAAGGTCGAGCCACGGCAGTTCGAAGGCCGTCTGCTGCACGAGCTCGACGGTGCGCTGCCGGCGCAAGGCGAGATCTACGCGGAGCTCTACCTGCACGCGCATGCGGCCGCCAACGTGGTGGCGCTTTATCGTTCCGGCACGCGCGTGCTGGAGAACCTTGCGGAGCTCGAAACATTTGCCGCGATGCCATGGACCAGCGGCTATGTGCAGGGGATCATCGATGTCCCTTATCTCAACCTGACGCCGGGAACCCGCCTGGGCGTGATCCACGATGCGGCGCTTGCCCGCCTCGCGGAAGAACTGGCGCCGCTCGAGACCCGGCTGGCCAAGATCATCGAAGCGCAGCAGCGCGCTGAGGAGGAGCGCGCGAGCCGCGACGTGCTGCGCTCGGTGCAGGGCGCGCTGAAGGAGGCGCTGCTGGCGCTGCCGGCCGAAGAGTACGACTGGTTCGACCTGCATCGCGGGGAAGGAAGGCGCCGGCCGGGGACGGTCGCCGCCGGAGACGCCGCTGGCGGGCAGGCGATCGAGGCGGCGATGCCGATCGCAGCTGACGAGGACACCGAGCCTGCCGAGCCGCAACGCGAGTTCTTCGAATTTGCAGGCCCACTCTTTTCGGTGCTGATCTCGCCGACGTCGAGCGTCGCCGAAGTGAGCGGCACGCGAGGCCTGCGCGCCGTCGCCCGCGACCGCGCGCGGCGTCGCGTAGAGCAGGGACTGTCGTACGTGTGGAAGATTCTCGAAGGTGAAGGCGCGCTCGACCCCGTCGATGGCGAGATCGCGACCTTTCGGGCCGGCGAGGATCCAGGCCTGGTCCGCATCGAGTTGACGGTCACTCAGAACGACGTCGTGTGCCGTGCCGAGGCGCAGATCACCGTCGCCGCGTCGCTCGGCGGCAGGTCGGGCGCCGGAGCGTCGACCTACCAGGGCCTGCCCGGTTATACGTACCACAAGGCCGCGGGCGAGTTGTGGCGTTCGCGCTTCGACGCCGAGCGCAACCTGGTGGTCATCAACAACGGCCACCGTGATTTCGTCTACGCGGCACGGCACAAGACGCTGAAGCTGCGCTACGTCTGCCGACTCTTCGCCAAGGAACTCGTGCTCAAGAACTTCGTCGGCATTCCACCGGAGCAGCTTCTCGAGCGGTTGCTGGAACTGACCCTGTATACGGAAGAGAATTTGCGCTAGATCGGTTGAGCACGATGCGCTGCGTGCGTTCGGTATCCAGATCCAGCTTTCGAACATGAGCGCAACCCAGCAACGGACAGCATGATCGATCCATCATCCGCTTCACCCTTTCCGGACGACGCTTTGCCGTCGGCATCGGGCAAGGCTGGCGTCGCCTCCGATTCGACCCGGCGTGTCGCGCAGGCGATGGCGCTGTTGTGGACGCATCGGCCGCGGGCGACGATCTACAAGCTGTTGCCGCTGCTCGGGTGGACGCGCGAGAGCGGCCGGGCGTTTACACAGGACGACGTCAAGCAGGCGCTTGCCGAGCTGCGCCAGCGCGGTTGGGTCGTCGAAATGCCACGCCGCGACGGCTATTACCGTCTCCACGACGACGTTCGCGGCAAGCTCTATCGCGAGCTCCTCGATGCAGCACCTGCAGCCGCGTTGCGCGAAGCGCTGGTGCGCCTCGATTCGTACGGCGGCTACGTGAGGGGCGACGGTTGGCCGACCTACGACGTCTCGGCCGCGACGGCGCGCGTCCGGCTCGAGCTGTACTCGGGTACCAAGGCAAGCGAGCTCGAGCGCATGCGGCTGACGACTCCACAGACGCTCGATTGGAACGAGCTTGTCTGGGCGGCTGCGTTTCCGGCATTCGATTCCGAGCTGTTCGAGCGCATCGATCCGCAATGGCGCTGGGCGCTCGCGTACGCGGCGGTCTTCGGCGTCAACGTGTCGTGGCGTGCCGACTTGATGCCGGTCTGCGAATGGGCGCTCGGAAAGCTCGACAGCGCGTCGCGATCGATGCCGGAACACCTGCGGCTCGGGCTCGTCGAAATGCTCGTGCATCGTGGCGAACGTACGCGCGCACAACAGGTGCTGGGGACATTGCGAGGAGGTGCCGCCGATGCGCTGCGCGCGTGCCTGCTCGTGCAGGAAGGGCGCTTCGGCGAGGCGCAGGGGGCGTTCGAGGCGGCGCTGAAGGCTCGCGGCGTCGAAGTCGGAGCACGCAAGCGCATCTTCCCCGCAAGTATCGCGTGGCTCTATCCGTTGTCGTTGCTCGCGCAACAGACGCCGAAGCAACTCGAGCTCGCGCGCAAATTCTGCATCGGCGAGTCCGGCAGCCGTGACCCGCATCCTGGCGAGGGCTGGGGCCGTTGGGTTCATGCGATCGCGAGCCGTCTTGGCGACGTTCCGCTGAATCGAAGTGTGTTCGAACTGCGGATGCCGACCTCGGCCCATGTGTCGATCGGCGCGCTCTGGGAATTGCTGCTGGCTGCCTGGCTGGGCCGCGAGGCGATCGACAAGCCAGATGCGAAGCGCGGCGACCAGGATTCGATAGCGAAGTTTGCCGGCACACTTCGCCGGGCGCTCGAACCCGTCGGCTTTCGCTGGCTCTCCGCACAGGTCGATGCTGCCGAGGCGGTGCTGCGCGGGGACGAGCCGGCTGCGGGATTTTTTGTCTCCGGACCGCGCGAGCGGTGGCGCGACGTGCTGTCGGCGCTGCAGGCGCTCGGTGCCGGCAAGATCGAAGACGAGTCGGGCACAGACGCCGTACGCCTGGTGTGGGCGATCGGCGTTTCCAGGCGAGGAGCGGTGACGTCGATCGAGCCGTTCGAGCAAAAGCGCGGTCCACGCGGCTTTGGCAAGCCGAAGCCAGTCGGTCTCGGCAAGGTCGCAGGCAACGAACGCCTGCCACCGTGGGACGCCAAGGTTGCGCGAACGATTCGCAAGGACCGCCGTTACGCGCGAGCGTTTGCGATCGATCGCGCGGCGGCGATCGTCGCACTGATCGGTCATCCGGCGGCCGTCCTCGCCGACGCGCCGGTGCAGTTGGTCGACGTGGTCGAGGGTTCGCCCGAACTGGAGGTCGTGAAGGAACGCGATCGCTATCGCATGCGCATCACGCCGGTGGTGCGCGATGACGACGAGCCGGACGGTTATCGTTACTACGTCGATGGCGCGACCGAGCGCGAAGCCGCGGCGCTGAAGATGATCACCGTCGTGCAGGACACGCCCAAGCGATTGCGGGTGATCCGGCTCACCGCCGCGCAGCGGCGTGCCGCACAACTCGTCGCCGGGTCCTTTGCCGTGCCCGAGAGCGCGCACGAGGATCTGCAGCAGACGCTGCGCGCGCTCGCCGCGCACTTCCAGGTGCACGACGATCACGTGCAGGCGGCGCGCGACATCGATGCCGAATCGCGGCTGCGCGCCGAACTCGCGCCGTCCGGCGAACACCTGACGCTGCGCCTGGTGGCCGCCCCCCTGGGTCCCGAGGGACCGCGCGTCGTTCCCGGCGTCGGACGCAAGCGGCTGATGACGGCGATGGCCGGCGAAGCTGTCGGCACCGGGCGCGATCTTGCCGCCGAGCGCGCGCACCTCGAGGCAGTACTCGATGCCTTGCCGTTTCTCGACGAACCGGAAGACGCGGGTGGCGGCTTCGAGTGGCTGATCACCGATCCCGAGAACGCGCTCGCGGCCGTCGAGCGGCTGCCCACGTTGGCGGCGATCGTGGCGGTCGATTGGCCGAAGGGCAAGCCGGTGCGCGTCGTCACCGTCGATGCACCCAAGCTTGCGATCGTCGTCAAAGGCGAGCGCGACTGGTTCCGTATCCGGGGTCGCGTCGCCGTCGATGAGCGGACGGTGCTCGACTTCGAGACGCTGCTCGCCGCCGCGCAGTCGCGCAGCCGCTTCGTGCCGATGGGCGAAGGCATGTACGTGGCGCTCACACAGTCGCTGAAGACGAGGCTCGCCGATCTCGCCGCCGTCGTCGAGATCGACCGCGAAGGCGCGCGGGTGCCTCGAGTGGCGGCGCTGTGGCTCGAGGAAGCGCTCGACGGCGTGGGGCTCGAGTCCGATGGGGTGTTTCGCAACGCCATCGAGCGCTTGCGGCGCGCGCAGGAAGACTCGCCCGCGGTCCCGAAGACCTTGCAAGCCGAACTGCGGGCCTACCAGGAAGACGGCTACCGCTGGGCGATGCGACTTGCGGGCGCCGGTCTCGGCGGCTGCCTCGCCGACGACATGGGACTCGGCAAGACCTTGCAGGGATTGGGGGTGCTGCTCGCGCGCGGCGAGCACGGTGCGGCACTCGTCGTTGCGCCGACTTCGGTTTGCGGCAACTGGCTTGCCGAGGCGCGGCGTTTCGCGCCCACGCTCAACGTCACGATCTACGGTGAAGGCGAGCGCGAGTCGACGGTCGCCAATGCCGGCCCGAGGGACGTCATCGTCGTCTCCTACACGCTGCTGCTGCAATCGCAGGAGCGCTTTGCTGCACGGCAATGGCACACGGTGATCGCCGACGAAGCGCAGGCGATCAAGAATGCCGCGGCCAAGCGCTCGCAGGCCGTATTCGAACTCGACACCGGCTTTCGACTCGCGTTGTCGGGCACGCCTGTCGAGAATCGCCTGGCTGAACTCTGGTCGATCATGCGCTTCACCAATCCCGGCCTGCTCGGCACGCTGACGCGCTTCAACGAGCGCTTCGCGGCACCGATCGAGCGCGACCGCAATCGCGATGCGCAGCAGCGCCTGAAACGGCTGATCGGACCGTTCGTGCTGCGACGAACCAAGGCGCAGGTGCTGCAGGAACTGCCGCCGCGCACCGAGTTGTCCATCGTGGTCGCCGCTGCCGCTACCGAAGCGGCGCATTACGAGGCGTTGCGCCGGCAGGCGGCCGCCGACGCCGATCGCATCTTGTCCACCGAGCCGGCCGGGCAGGCGCGGATGAACATCCTGGCGCAGCTCACGCGCCTGCGCCGCGCGGCCTGCGATCCGCGGCTCGTGACTCCGCAAATCGGCATCATCGGCGCCAAGGTGCAGGCGTTCGCGGAACTTGCCGCCGAGCTTTCGGCGAACGGTCACAAGGTGCTCGTCTTCAGCCAGTTCGTCGACTTCCTCACGCTGCTGCGCCAGCCGCTCGACGCCGCCGGCACCGCGTACCAGTATCTTGACGGGGCGACGCCTGCGGCCGAACGCACGCGCCGCGTCGCGGCGTTTCAGGCAGGGGAGGGCGACCTGTTCCTGATCAGCCTCAAGGCCGGCGGCTTCGGCCTCAATCTCACCGCGGCGGACTACGTGCTGATCACCGATCCCTGGTGGAATCCCGCGGCCGAGGACCAGGCGATGGGGCGCGCGCATCGCATCGGCCAGAGCCGGCCGGTGACCGTGTACCGGCTGGTGACCAGGGGGACGGTCGAGGAGCGCATCGTCGAACTGCACCAGGACAAGCGTGCGCTCGCCGAGAGCATCCTTGCCGAAGGCGACGCCACGCTGCTGCCGTCGGCCGATGAGTTGGTGGCGTTGATTCGGGGGGTGGGGTAGGACGCCTGAGATCGGAGCGCGCGGTGGCCTCGGGGTCGGGTGCCGGCCGTGCCGCAAGTCATCCAAACGGATGAGTGCGAAAGTCCGGGATTTGCGCCATCCTGCACGCCAAGCCGGCATCGTGGCTGACGAAGCGTGAGGAGGCGAGATTCGTGCATGCGAGTCCGACATCGAGCGACGGGTGCCGCGAGGCGTGCGGAACCGGCTCGGAGAAGCAAGCGCGCGTCATGCAAGCTCATGCATCGATGATCTACACCGACGGGCCTTGGGCGCAGGTCGGCACGGTCGCGAAACTCGAAAACCGCATGAGACGGCAGCGGATCCCTTCACAGGGCGTTCGTGACGGAGCAATGGCCATGCGGAGATTGCGACCATGATGGGTCTAGCGTACATCCTCGCTTTCTTCGTCTATGTCGTTGTCGTCATCTTGCTGGCACGAGTTGCTGCACGCGCTGCGCGCAGGCACGGCAGAGTGGGTTGGAAATGGGGAGCACTGGTTGCTCTGGTCGGATACCTGCTGGTCTTCTGGGATCACGTGCCGACGCTACTGGTCCACAAGTATCAATGTGCGCAGCGAGCGCACCTCATCATCGCTGAGACGCCAGAGCAGTGGAAGCTCAGGCATCCCGACTCAAATATTGAACGCTTCATCCTAAAAACCTCATTTAACGGAGTGCAATTTTGTTGCGGATGAGGCAGGCTGCGGCTTTCGAAGCATTAATGGGGGTCACCTGATGGGTGAGTCGAAGTTGAAGCTGGCGAAGTCGCAAGCATTGCT
>JADYZP010000055.1 GCA_020853025.1 Burkholderiales bacterium | reverse complement strand
GAGTGGGAACGGCTCGCCGCCGTGATGAGCCGCGTGCTGGCCACGTCGCGTGAAGGCGGCAAGGCGTGAGTGCGCTGCGCGCGGCGTGGGCCCGGCTGACCGCGCTTTTTCGCCGCGACGCGCTCGATCGCGACTTCGATGAGGAAGCGCAGGCGCACATCGCGCTGGCGGTGGACGACTACCTGGCGAGCGGGATCTCGCGAACGGAAGCCGAACGACTCGCCCGCCTGCGGTTTGGCTCCGTCGCCGCCTCGAAGGACGCGCACCGCGACGCCCGCGGCCTGCCGTGGCTCGAAGGCTGGCTGCTCGATCTGCGTCTATCGGTCCGCGGACTTTTGCGCGACTGGACGTTCACCGCGCCGGCGGTCGCCATGCTGGCGCTGGCGCTCGCGCTGAACGCCACCGTGTTCACCGTGATGGACGCGATGCTCCATCGCGGGTTCCCGCACGTGCAGCGCAACGATCGGCTCGTCTATCTCCAGGAACGCGCGCGTCCGGGCGAATGCTGTCTGTCGTACGCGGACTTCGAGGACTGGCGCGCACGCGCGACGTCATTCGAAGGCCTCGCGTTCGTCGGCGGACAGGCCATCGCGTTCCGCGACAGCGAGGGACGGTCGCTCGACACGCGGGCAATCACCGTTGGCGCCAACTTGTTTCCGCTGCTCGGCGTGCGGCCAATCCTCGGCCGCGAGTTCTCGGCGGCGGACGAGATACCTGGCGCACCGCGCGTGGCGCTGCTGACGCACCGCTTCTGGGAGAGCCGCTTCACCGCACGCCCCGACATCGTCGGCACCGTGGTGCACGTGAACGGAGAGCCGGCCACCATCATCGGCGTGATGCCGCCGCGGTTCGAGTTTCCGATGGCGGCCTCGGGCGATCTCTGGATGCCGATCTCACGCTCGCCGGCATTGCTCGCGCGCGGACTGTCAGCCGGCGCGTTCACCGCCGTCGGCCGGCTGCGCGACGATGTGACACGCGAAGAGGCCCAGGCGGAACTGCAGGCCATCAACCGCGCGCTCGAGGCGACGTATCCCGAGACCAATCGTGGACTCGTACCGACGGCGATCGACTACGCCGAGTTCGTCAGCGGCAGCGATGCACGGTTGATCTGGGGTTCCCTGTGGATCGGCGCGTGCCTCGTCCTCCTCATCGCCTGCGCGAATGTCGCCAACCTCACGCTCGTCCGCACCATTGGCCGCTGGCGCGAGTTCGCCACCCGGCTGGCGCTGGGCGCCGGTCAGGGGCGGATGATTCGGCTGCTGCTCATCGAAACCGCCACCGTGGTGGCCATTGCGGCGATCGCGGCGTGGGGGATCGCGGCGTGGAGCATCGCCCACTGGGAATCCGTCACGCATTCGCGATACCAGGTGGTCGACTATGCGATGGACGGCCGCACCCTCGCGTACTTCGTGGCCGTCGCGGTGTTGGCCGCGCTGCTGCTGGCGATCGCACCCATCGCGAGAGTGATGCAGCTTGGCGCCGGCGGCGCACTCAAGGGCGACGCCCGCGGCGTTACGCGTGGGCTCCGTGCGCGGCAACTGGCGGCCGGACTCGTCGCCGCGCAGATGACGCTGGCGATGGTGCTGCTGTCGGGCGCCGGTGTCCTCGTGCGCAGCTTCGTCGCGATTGTCGGCGCCGATTGCGGCCTGCCGGATCCCTCCCACGTCGTCGTCGGTCTGCTGCGTCTGCCATCGGATCGCTATCCCGCGCCGGCGGATCGCCTCGCCTTTTCGGATCGACTGGAGACATCCCTTCGCGAGCACACCGGGATCGAAGCGGTCGCGATGGCCAGCGTCAAGCCAATCAGAGGCGTCAACTCGCGGCGCTTCGAGATTGATGGTCAGCCGCCGCTGCCGGAAGGGGACGACAGCACGCAGGTGATTGCGGTCGCGCCCAACTATTTTCGCGCGCTCGGCTTGTCCACCGCCACCGGGCGCGCCTTCGCCTACAGCGATCGCGCCGGCAGCCCGCCTGTCGTGATCGTCAACAGCCGCTTCGCCGAGCGTCACTGGCCGGCACAGTCACCGCTGGGCCGCCGCATTCGTTTGACGACCGGCAACGGGGCTGGTGAATGGCGCACGGTTGTCGGCGTGGTGCCGAACATCATGCAGGGTGATGCACTGCGGCAGCAGTTCAAACCGCTGATCTATGTGCCGCTTCACCAGGACGGTCCGGCACGCGCGTTTTACCTGCTGGCCCGCACGACCGGCGCCGCGGCGCAGCAGATGCCGGCCATCCGCGCCGCCGTGCAGGCGCTCGATGCTGACGTTTCCCTCGAGGAACTCATGACGCTCGAGGCCAGCCTCGGCTTCGAGCGCGACTGGATGGACGCCCAGCACAGCGAGCTCGGCAAGTACGCCACGGTAGCGCCAGTCGTCGCAGCCATCGCGCTGCTGCTGGCCGCCACCGGACTGGTTGCCGTGATCGCGCATTCGGTCGGTCAACGAACGAAGGAGATCGGCATACGCATGGCGATCGGCGCGATGGCTCGCGACATCGGACGAATGGTCGTGCGCGAAGGCCTGCGGCCAGTCGTCCTCGGTCTCGTCATTGGCCTGGCGGCGTCACTCGCCGTCAACCGATTGCTGCAGTCGCAGCTCGTCGGTGTTGGTCCTTACGATCCGATGACGATGATTGGCGCGCCCCTGCTGTTGATCGTCGTCGCACTGATCGCCTGCCGGCTCCCCGCCCGCCGCGCCATGCGCGTCGATCCCGTCGTTGCCTTGAGACACGAGTAGGCGTCGATGATCACCATTCGCCAAGCTTGGGCGCGCCTGACTGCACTTCTCCGCCGCGACGCGCTCGATGCCGAGTTCGACGAAGAACTGGCGGCGCACGTCGACTTGGCAACCGACGAATTCGTGCGACAGGGCCTGCCGCCGGATGAAGCACGGCGTCGCGCGCTGGCTCGACTCGGCGGGGTCGAGACATCGAAGCACCTGCACCGAGAGACGCGCGGGCTGCCCTCGCTCGACGGTCTGCTGCAGGACATTCGCTACGCTGCACGTTCGCTGCGCCGCAGCCCGGGCTTCACGCTGACGGCGATGCTCACACTTGCGGTTGGCATCGGCATCAACACCGCGGTCTTCAGCATCACCAACGGCACCCTT
>JADYZP010000054.1 GCA_020853025.1 Burkholderiales bacterium | reverse complement strand
TGCTTCTTGGCGTCCTCTTCGAGAATGTCGACCATGACGCGGGTGAAGCCGGTCGAGCTCCCGACCTTGATGCCCTGACCCTGGAATTTCTTGATCGTCTCGGCGACACCGGGCAGCAGCGTAGTGTATTTGCGCAGGCAAGCGACCTGCAGCGGTACGAAATCGGCGAACATCCTCGCCACATCGTCCTGGTCCGGATATCGGTTGTGGACGGACTTCCACCGCTCGCGAATCTCCGGCACTTCGGTCAGCGCTTTGATATGCAGATCCTTGCGCAGGCCCATGGGGCCGCGCGCTTCTTCCATGCTGATCGTGACTTTTTTGTTCTTGAATACTTCGACGAACACCACGGCGGGCGCAAGAACATAAGCGTCGGCGGTGGTGCCGCTCCAATCGAGCACGATACCTTGGACCTTGCCGCGGTACTGGCGGTGATAGACGTAGTCAGAAGGACTGGGCATGATTGACTCCGGATTCCGGGTTGAGTTGAAAGAAGCAAGATTCGTTCGGACGACCAGCACCGGACTGCGGTGCGATGGTTCGTTTGCCGGGCTAGATTACCTGACCGCGTTCGCCCAGGCGGTTGAGCGAGAGACGGCCGGCGCCGCCTCCCGTCCATGCCTGGTCGCTACTTGGGTTCCGCCGCCCCGGCGATGAGCGTCGACAGCTTCGAGGTTTCGCGTGTGTAGGGCACCACGACGTTGGCGAAAGCACGTTGCGAGTCGAGGACCTTCTTGAAGAACGGGTCCTTCGCTTCGAGCGTTGCCATCACCTTCTTCGACGACTTGATGAACGCCGGCGCGTAGTCGGCCGGGGCATCGAACACCGTGACGCCTTTCTTCTTGATCTCGACGAGAGCGATGGCGTTCTCCTGGATGAAATACAGGAGCGACTCGAACAGCGACGCCGTCAGCGCGGTCTCAACAATCGCCTGCAGGTCCGGCGGCAGCGAGCGCCACTTGGCGCCGTTGAACATCACATCGGCGATATCGATCGCCTGGTGCAGGCCCTGTATCGAGTAGAACTTGAAGACGTCGTACAGGCCGAGCTTGTAGTCGTTGGACGGGTTGATCCACTCGACTCCGTCGATGATGCCGCGTTCCGCCGCGGGAATGAGTTCCTGTCCCGCGAGGTTCATCGGTGTGCCGCCCATGTCCTTCAGCACGTCGGAGGGAAGCCCCGAGGAAATACGGAAGCGCAGTTTGGTGAATTCGGCAACCGACAGGATGGGCTTCTTGAACCACCCGAAGCCCTCGGGGCCATCCGCCGCGTACAGAAACGGCATCACGTCGGCCTTCAGCATCTTCTGGTAGTACTCGATGTACAGCGCGCGACCACCTCCGCGCATGTACCACGCGAGCTGCCCCATCTGGTCGAGCCCGCTCGCCGAACCGCCCAGCGGCGCGCTGAACAGGCCGCCGGCGGGATGCTTGCCGGTGGCGTAGTGCGACCACCACTGCCCGGCGTCGATCACGCCCTTGTTCACCGCATCGAGGATCTCGAAAGGATTGACGATGGCGCCGCTGGTCAGCACCTCGATTTTCAGGCGACCGTTGGACATCTTGTCGACATTCGTCGCGAAATTGTTGAGCAGCGTCATGTGCGGCGTACCGGCGGGATTGGCGCTCTGCAGCTTCCAGTGAATCGGTGTTCCCTGCGCGACGGCCACCGCTGGCGCCAGCATCGTACCGGCTGCGATTCCTGCCCCGGTGGACTTCAAGAATTTTCTGCGTTCCATGTCAGCTCTCCTTCAACGGGTTGGTACAGCCTCACCTCGCGCCGAACATCATGTTCGGAAGCGCCAGGATGATCTCGGGGAAAAAATAGAGAATCAGCACCGCCAGCCACTGCAGACCCATGAACGGCATCATTCCCTTGTAGATGTCGAGCAGGTCCCACTTGGGCATGACTCCCTTCAGGTAGTACGCGGACAGCGCAACCGGCGGCGACAGCCAACAGGTCTGCAGCGTCACTGCCAGCAGGATGCTGAACCACACCATGTCGACCTTCATCGCGGTGAGGATCGGCATGAAGATCGGCACGATGATCACGACGATCGGCACCCACTCCAAAGGCCAGCCGAGCACGAAGCATACGGCCAGGATCGAGATGATCAGCAGCGCCGGCGGGACGTTCCAGCTCAGCAGCGTGTCGGCGATGAGCGCCGGGGTGCCGAGGGCCGAGAACACCGAGCCCATGAACGTCGACGCGACCAGCAGTATCATCACCATGCTCGCCGTCTCCGCGGTACGGAACGTTGAGTTCTTGATCACCTGCCAGTTGAGCCTGCCGTGCGCGGCGGTAACGATGAGCGCGCCGGCGCAGCCCAGCGCCGCACCCTCGGTGGGCGTTGCCCAGCCCGAGACGATCGCGCCCAGCGTGACCAGGATCAGCGCTGCCGGCGGCACCAGGCCGAGCGTGAACTCGCGCAGCAGAACCCATTTCGAGACGTCGAGTTCGTCGTCGGGCAGCGGAGGGCCGAGCTTGGGATTGATCCATACGCGCACCAGCGTATAGCCGACGTACAGCGTAGCGAGCAGGATACCGGGGAGCAGCGCGCCGGCGTACAAACGCGCCACCGACACCTGCAACACCGGTCCCATGACGACCAGCATCACCGACGGCGGGATCAGGATGCCGAGCGTGCCGCCGGCGCAGATCGTTCCCGCACAGAGCTTGGTGTCGTAGTGCGCGCGCGCCATCACCGGCGCCGCCATCAGCGCCATGATGGTTACCGAGGCGCCGACGATACCTGTCGCGGCGGCGAACAGCGCTGCGGTGAAGATCGTCGCCAGAAACAGCGAGCCGTGCATGCGGCCACACAGCAGCTGCACCGCGTGGAACAACCGTTTCATCAGGCCCGCACTCTCCAGCACGTAGCCCATGAACGTGAACATCGCCACGGCGGCGAGCACCGTATCCATCATCGTCGAGAACACCTGATACGTCATCAGGTAGAAGACGCGCGAGCCAAGGCCGAAGTATCCGAACACCATGCCGAGGAAGAACAGCGTGAACGAGATCGGGAAGCCGCCCAGGATCACGACGAACAGCAGTCCCAGCAGGACCAGTCCGAGGATCCCGAGACTCATCGCGCATCCTTCGCCGACCGGCTGAATGCCGTGTCAGACCAGCTCACTGGGCGCTCCCCGGTGGCGGTAGTCGACGCCGGTGCGCAGCGTCTTGAAGCATTTCAGCACCTCGGAGATTCCCTGCAGCAGGATCAGCGCCGACGACACCGGGATCACCGTCTTGTACCAATACGCCGGCGGCCTCCAGGTGGTCATCAGCGCCTCCCGCAGGTCCCAGGACTCCGACGCGAAGTTCCACGACATCCAGGTGAACATCGCCATGCCGGGCAGGAACAGGAACAGGTACTGGATGATGTCCATGCGCACCTGAGTCTTCAGCGACCAGTTCTTCGAGAAAAAGTCCGTGCGGATGTGCTTCTGGAGGTACAGCGTGAAGGCACCGGCGAGGAAGAAGTGCGCGCCGTAGCACATCGTCGCGATATCGACCGCCCACAGCGTCGGGTGGGCGAACTTGCGCACGAGCACCTCCCACACCAGAACCAGGAACATCGGATAGATCAGCCACGAGGCTGCCTTGCCTGCCCAGATGCTGATACCGTCGATGACGCCGGTGATGCGATCGGTCGTTCTCACCTGCTCCTCCGCCAATGACGCCGCGCCGAATGCGCCGTCACGCGCGCTCGGCAACGCCGATGAAATTCTTCCCGCGCACGCCTTCCAGCGCGGCTGCGATCATGCCCTTCGCCTCGTCCTCGGTCACGCCATAGGCGGCGAATCCGGTGGCGACGCCGACGCGCGCGAGGAACGCCTCGAGGCGCCGAGACGCACCCAGGAGTTGCCCGTCGAATACGCTCGCGAGCACGACATCGCGCCTGGGATCGACGCCGATGGCACGCTCCAGCACCATCGGCAGCGAGAACGAGCACGCGATGCCGTGCGGCAGGCCGAAGCGCAGCGTCATCTCATACGAGATCGAATGCGCGAGCGCGGTCTTGGTGTTGGAAAAGGCCAATCCCGCCTTCAGCGCCGCCAGCGCCATGCGCGCACGCAATGGCGCATCCCTCGGTTTGTCGAGCAGCGCAGGCAGCGTGGCCATGACTTCGCGCGCCGCCGCTACGGCGAAGGTGTCGGAAACCGGATTGGCATTCATGTTCCAGATCGATTCCAGCGCATGCGATAGCGCGTCGAGCCCGCTTTGCACGGTCACGGCGGCAGGCAGCGTAAGCATGAGGTTCGGATCCACGAGCGCGGTTTCGGGCCAGATCTCGGGCAGGTGCAGCGAGTACTTCCGGCCGGCGGCCCGGTCCCAGATCGTGGCCCACGGCGTCACCTCGCTGCCGGTTCCGGCGGTGGTCGGTACCGCGATCAATGCCTTTGTGCGCTGCGGCGCGAAGGCCGAAGCCTTGGCGAGTGCCGTGATGAGATCGTCGAAATTTCCGCTTGGCGTCCCGACCATCAAGGCCTTGGCGGTGTCGATGGCGCTGCCGCCGCCGACCGCGACCACGGCTTCGCACGCGGCGTGCTCGCGCCAGAAGCGTTCGTACATCGGGGCAAGAGAACTGACGTCGGGATTGGGCTCGATACCGTCTTCGACGCCGACAAGCGCTGTGCCGAGAATGCCGCGGATGCGCTCGACGAGCCCAAGGCCTGCCGCTTCCGGGAACGTGAGCAGAACGGCATGACGGCCGGCGAGAAGCTCCGGCAGTTCCTCGAGCGCCCCCCCGCCGTAGCGGATCGCAACCGGGTTTCGGTAGCGCAACGACACTGACTCCCTCCTTGTCGGTTCTGCGACCGGTCCGGGGAGGGTGCCCGCCGGTCATGTATTGATCAAATTCTTTTATTCGCGGTAACCTATTCAAAAAACCTATGCACGATCCGGAGGCATTGCATGCGCCTGACCCAGTTGCGATCGTTTCACGCCGTTGCGCGCGCCGGCGGCTTCACCGGCGGCGCGCAGCTGCTGCACATCAGCCAGCCCACGGTCACCACGCAGGTTCGCTTCCTGGAGGAAACGTATGGCGCCGAGTTGTTCTACCGGCGCGGACACAAGGTGACGCTGACGCCGCTTGGCGCGCAGCTATTCGAGCTGGCGCAGCGGATCTTCGCGCTCGAGAGCGAGGCCGTGCATCTGCTGCAGGATTCCGGCGAACTGAAGTCCGGCCACTTGCGGGTCGGCGCCGTCGGTCCCTTTCACGTGACGGAAATGCTGGTGGGTTTCAACCGGCGCTTTCCGGGAATGCAGGTCTCGGTACGGGTGGGAAATTCGCAGGCGGTGCTCCAAGCGCTGGTCGACTACCAGACCGACGTCGCGGTACTCGCTCAATTCACCGACGATGCGCGTTTCCACTTCGTGCCCTACAGCCGCCACCCGATCGTGATCTTCATGCATCGACGGCATCGCTTTGCCGGACGCAGTTCGATTCGCATTGCCGAACTCGAGGGTGAGGGCATGATCCTGCGCGAAGAAGGTTCCACCACGCGCAAGGCGCTCGACGACGCGCTCGCCAAGGCGGGCGTGCACCCCCGCGTGGTGATGGAGATCGGCAGCCGCGAGGCGATCCGCGAAGCCGTCATCAAGGCGGTGGGGATCGCCGCGGTATCGCAGATCGAATACATCCCCGATCCCGAGCTGCGGATGGTGAAGGTGAACGATGCCGCGATGTACACGCATGCGCACGTGGTCTGTCTGGCGGAGCGGCGCAGCGCGCGGATCGTGAAGGAATTTCTCGAGATCGTTGCCGGTTTGCAGCGCCAGCGTGACGAACGGGCTCGCAAACGTCCGCGGGCGCCCACGCGCCAGCGACCTGCGACGATCGTATCCGGCTTGAATTAGCGCAGCAGCGCGCTTCCCCTCACGCTGCGGGCGTCTCGACGGTTTGCGCGAAACGCCGCGGCGTCAGCAACACCACGGCCAGCGTGCACAACGAAACGATCAGCACCCCGACGAAGATGTGGTGGGTCGCAAGGAAGATGGCTTGCCGCAGGTAGTCTTCGGCTGCGCCAGGCAGCCGGCCCCGTGCAGTTCACCGATGACGGCGTCGACGTGGTCTGGCAGGTGAGGGCGCAGCGTGGCCGAAGCGCGCGCCAGTTCGGCGGCAATGGTGTTGTTGAAGATGGCGCCAAAAATCGCAGCGCCCAGGCTCTGCCCCAGGTAGCGCGAGAAAATGTTGGCACCGGTGACCACGCCGCGATCGCGCCAGGTGACGGTCGATTGCACCCCGACCAGTAGCGGCGTGGACAACAGGCCGAAGCCGGCACCGAGCACGACCTGGTCAAGCGCGACCAGCCACGCCGAACCCGGGTAGGGCAGCAGCAGGAAGCCGACTGCGGCGATGACGATCAGTACCGCACCGACCAGCGCGGTATCGCGAAAGCCGATGCGCAGATACAGCTGTCCCGACAGCGCCGAGGCCACCGGCCAGCCGATGACCATGGCGGCCAGCACGAAACCGGCAGCGATGGCGCCCAACCCGAGCACCGACTGGCCGAAGGTTGGCAGGTAGGTGGTCGGACCCATCATCATCAACCCCATGCCGACCATCGCCAGGTTGGTGCCGGCCAGCATGCGGTGGCGCCATAGCCATGCCGGCATGATCGGTTCACGAGCGCGCCGTTCGACCAGGATCGTTGCGGTGGCCAGCGCTGCGGTAACGGCGAAGACGCCGATGCTCGGCGCCGACAGCCACGGCCACGCTTGTCCGCCCTGCAACAGGCCGAAGATCAGGCTGCCGCCGGTCGCCAGTACCAGTCCGGCGCCGGCATAGTCGATGCGGTGGCGTCGATGTTGTGGCTGTTCGTGCAAAAAGCGGCCGATCAGGATGATCGACAGCGCGCCGATCGGCAGGTTGATGAGGAAGATCCAGCGCCACGACGCATATTCGGCGAACGCGCCGCCCAGCGTCGGACCGACTATGGCGGCGATACCCCACGCGCTGGACAGCCAGCCCTGAATGCGTGCACGTTCGCGTACCGAATACAGGTCTCCCGCCAGCGTATTGACGGTGGCCATGATCGAACCGGCGCCCAGCCCCTGCAGTCCGCGGAAGACGATCAGCGCGACCATGTTCCAGGCCAGCGCCGAGGCCACCGAGCCGGCCAGGAAAATCAACGTGCCGACGACCAGCACCGGCTTGCGGCCGAAGGTGTCGGCCAGCTTGCCGTAAATGGGGATGGTCGCCGTCTGCGCCAGCAGGTAGATCGAGAACACCCAGGTGAACAACGCGAAGCCGCCGAGGTCACCGACGATCTGCGGAATCGCTGTCGCTACGATGGTGGTGTCCATGGCCGCAAGCATCATGGTCAACATCAGCGCCGCCAGGATCCAGCGCCGCTGCGTGGCGTCGGGTGCGTTATCGGACATGTGAGGCAGACGCGGTTCGCGCGGTTCCAGAACTCCAACACGACCACGGTGCCCGGGCCGATAGCGAATCGGCTTGCACTTCCGCGCGTTTAATTGTGAACCGGCCCGTGTTCGGCACGCGTTCGTTGCCTTTGACGGTGATCAAATGCGCTTCCCGCGCTTTGGCGAACAATCACGCTTCGAGCAAAACCGGGGAAACGCGTGATTGCAAAGCCGGAATCCAGCGCATGAGACGAGCGCCGACATGAAGGGCGCCGCCACGGCAGACACCGATGGATTCCGGCCGCGCGCCCTACGCCACTCGAGCCAGCTCCGGCCGCGCCGGCGAAGCTCCGCCACTGTAGATGTTCAGGTACTTGAGGCAGATCACGCGCAGGCACGACGCTATGTTCTTGTCGTTGGCGACCAGGCAGCCGTCGTGCACGCGCTCGACCAGCCGCGGCAGCGACAGATTCGACTCGCGCGCCATGTCGTCGAGCACGTTCCAGAACGCCCGCTCGAGGCAGATCGTCGTGCTGTGGCCGTGAAGGCGGAAACCGCGCTTTTCCGGAATGAATTCGCTGATCTGCGACGTCGTGCAGGCGTTGAACATGTGGTCCAGCACGTCGTTGATCTCGGTATAGATTTTCATTCGCATTTCCCCATACGTGCCCGTTGGCAATAGATACCACCATTCCGCCCGGCGGCATCCTTAGAATGCACAGCATACAAGACGCGCAGAGCAGCGGTCGATGAGGGCCGCTGCAAGGGAGGCCGATGGAATTTTTTCGCAAGACGCTGGATCCGGTTTTTGCCCTGGCGACCATCGCGGTCCTGGACGTTTTCCTGTTTCTGCTGCTCGGCGCCTGGACGGTGGGAGGCGGCGAGACGATGATGACCGGACTGATCGCGCAATCCGTGCTGGGTGAGGATCTGCAGCGCATTCCGTTCTGGAGCATCGTGTTTCCGCCGCGCGCCGACTACTGGAAGATCTACATCAGCCTCGGCATGCTCACCGGCGCGTTCCTGGGCGCAACGCTGTCGAAAGAGTTTTACCTGCGGACACCGCGGCGCACGTCGGAATGGCTGATGATCATGGTCGGCGGGCTGCTGATGGGCATCGGCATTCGTCTGGCGTACATCTGCAACGTGTCGACTTTCTTCGGACTGCTGCCGGAGATGAATCTCGGCGGCTACCTCGCGATCTCCGGCATCGTCGCCGGCGCTTGGGTCGGCTCGCTGTTCTACAAAAAAATCCTGGAGGGTTGATCGTCATGACGCCAGTCGTCGAGTGCGTGGTCGCGTTTCTGTTCGGTTCCGTCGTCGGACTGCTCATGCAGCGCTCGCGCTTCTGCAACACCGCGGCACTGCGCGATGCCATCATGTTCAAGACCTACCGCAACACCAAGGCGATGCTGATGGCGATGATGATCCTGACGCTCGCCTTTACCGGCTTCATGAGCCTGGGTGCCGGACATCCGATGGAGTTCGACGTCGGTCTCAACACCTTTGCCGGCCTGTTCCTGTTCGGCATCGGCATGGTGCTGGCTGGCGCCTGCACGGTATCGACCTGGGTCAAGACCGGCGAAGGCAACATCGGCGCGCTGTGGGCGCTGATATTCACTTTCGTCGGCATGTTCCTCTTCTCGCTCGTCTGGTCGTGGAACTGGTGGCCGCCGGCGCCGCAGGTGATGACCGGCCAACCGAACCTGCCGGCGCTGCAGCTCGGGTTCGCGAACGCGCTCACGTTGCAGGACAGGCTGGGCGTCCCTGCCATCGTCTTTGGCCTGATCCAGTTCGCCGTCCTGCTCGCGATCTACCGGGCGATTCTTCGCCGCGAACGGGGGCAACGGGTGAAGCACGAGCAACATCAACAGGAAGTTGCCGGGCACGAAGCCTGACGGCGTCGAAAGGGAGATACCAGCATGGGATTGTTCGGAGCGAAGAAGAAGGTCGAGGAGTCGTCGGTCGGCGGCGAAGCCGTGCTCGGCGATGGCAGCAAGGTGCAGGTGGCGCGTCGCGTGGATTGCCGCGGCGACTCGTGCCCGCGTCCGCAGTTGATGACCAAGAAGGCGGTCGACGAAGTCGTTTCCGGCGGCGTGGTCGAGGTGCTGGTCGACAATCCATCGTCGGTCGAGGCACTGCCGCCGATGTGCAACGAGTTGAACGCGACGCATCTCGCGACCATCAAGGATCCCGCTTGCTGGCGCGTGTATATCCGGAAGGACTAGAAGCGTGCTCACTCGGCTGCTGATGCGCCTGTTCGTGGTCGCGTCGACGATCAGCATCGTTGCCGGCCTGGCCTTCGTCTATATCGATCCGCCGCAGGGCATGCGCGTCACGCCCGATGGCGTGCCGCTGCTGTCGCCGCCGGTGATCCATCCGGCGACGGGCGAGGCGATTCCGCTCGAGGAGCTGGTCCGCAATTTCAAGGGAGGCCGATGATGAACCTGGATTTCCAGACCATCGCGTATTTGGCGTTGTTCTGCCTGGCGTTCGGCATGATGGCGATCGCTTTTTTCAGCGATTCGCTCTAGGCAATCCGGTGAATCGCGAGAGCCTGGTCTTCTGCACGATCGCGCTGGTGGTCGCGCTGGCGGTATGCGCCGTCGGCTTCCAGTTCGCCGCACTGCCGCGCGATGCCATTGGCGCCGCGCGGCAACCGGTAGCGGTCGAGACACTGCCGGACGTGGATCTCGGTGGCGGGTTTGGCAAGGTCTCGGTCATCGACCTCGTCGCCTACTACATGGAAAATCCGCCCGAGAAGACCGATGCTGCCGTTGGCCACGCCGCCGCGGCGGCGAAGCGCTTCGGCGGTTGCTGAGCATGACTCGTGCATCCATCTTCGCCATGACGCTGATTGCCGCATCGGCCGTCGCAGCCGACGATTTCGCCGACGTGCGAAACGCGGCGGCGGTCGATGGCGTCGTGATCATCGACAGCCGCCCGATCGGTGACTGTCGCGCGAAGACCCTCGCCGGTGCGCGCTGCCTCCCGGCAGCCGACCTGCTTGGGCCGCACCGCCGACTGCCGGACGCTCGCAATCTGCTCTGGCTGTTGGGCACGCTCGGCCTCGCTGGCGACGAGCAGGTGCTGGTCGTCGGGCAGGACGTCGTCGCCCGCGATTTTGTCGCCGGCCTGCTGCACGTTGCCGGACAGCGCAGCATCGCCGTGCTGACCGAGCCTGTCGGGCGCTTGCTGGAAGGCGGCGCGGCCACCGGCGCCGGGCGCGAGCGCGGGATGATTCGCGAAAAAGTCTACGTGACGCCGATGCGCGACGACCTCCTGGTGCTGCGCGACGAACTCGTACGGATGCACCCATTGCCGATGCTTCTCGACGGTCGCACCGACGCCGAGTACTGGGGAGAGACTGCGCGCGCGTCGCGCGCGGGGCACCTGCCTGGCGCGGTCAGCCTGCCCGCGCTGCACCTGCGTTCAGCGTTGAATCCGTCGGCAGCCCAGCCACCGCTGCCCGATGTCCGGGACGTGCGACCTGTCGCCTACGCGCATGATCCGATGGAGGGCCTCGCCTACCTCACGCTGCTCGTTGCCGGACACGGCGTACCGGTTCGGCTCTACGCTGAAGGCTGGGCGGAGTGGGCAGCCGACGGCGCGCTGCCCGCCGATGCGCAGTCCTTTCCCGAGCGCGCGACGCGCAATGCCGGACCCGAGGTCGCGTCGCGAGTCGACGTTGCGCCACGAGTCGATTTCATGCGTCCGGAAACGGCGCTCGCCGCCGCGTTCTTGCTCGTGCTCGTCGTCGCCGCCTTCGTCCTGGGCCGGCGGACGGCGCGGCGGAGGACGGCGTAATGGATATCCTGTTCCACGTCACCACCGAGGCAGGCGCGCAACTGCTGGCGCCGCTCGCACTGGCGTGCCGCCGCGGAGGTCATGAGTTCGGTGCGTTCTTCACGCATGACGGTGTTCGCGGACTCGCGGCTGCGCAGCTCCGGGACGCGCTGCGCGACGCCCGCACCGTGGTCTGCGAGGAGTCCTGGCATCGCCACTGCGCGGGCACGCCTTGTCCCGTCGAACTGGGCAGCCAGACCGTCAACAGCGCGCTGATGGGCGAGGCACGACACGTGGTGAGCCTGTGAGTGCCTCTCGATCCTCGCGGAGCGCTTTCGCATGAGCGAGAAGAAACTGCTGGTGCTCGCGCGCCGCGATCACGCCGAGGCCATGCGCGTGGCGGCGGGTCTGACCATCTGCGGCCACGCGGTGAGCCTCGTGTTCATGGATCGCCCGGTGGCGGAGAACGCCGCGAACGCGGCGAACGCCGAGCTGCTCGAACTGTCGGGTATCGAGCCGCAGACGACCGTTGCCGCCATGGCCGACGACCTGCCGCTGCTCGATACCGAGGGCCTGGCCCGGATGTTTGCGAATGCCGATGCGGTGCTGAGCCTGTGAAAATACTCGAATTGAATGCCGGTCTGTTCCCCGACGCTCAGACCGTGGTCGCCTCGTTGCGGCGACTGGAGCCCGCGCACCGCGTGGACTCGATCGAGCTCGCGCGTCGGGACATGAAGGACGAGGACTGGGACCATGCCATCGCGGCGATCCTGGGCTCCGACCTGACGATTACCACCTGAAGAGAAGGAGAGTTGCAATGAAGACGCCTTTGGCAACACGTTGGACCTCATGGTTGGGTATGGTTTTCCTGCTGTTGCTTGCGGTCGCCCGCTCGGCGGTAGCGGCGGAGCCGCTGGTGGACGTCGACTGGGTGAAGGCGAATCTCGACAAACCGGGTATCGTCTTCGTCGACTTCCAGGCGCCCGCTGACTACCTCCGTGGTCATATTCCCGGCGCGGTCAACAGCAACTACGGCAAGGATGGCTGGCGCGAGGACCGCGCGAGCGACAAGGTGCCGGACATGCTGCCGGTGAATCTCGATGCGCTGGGCGCGATGATCGGCAAGCTCGGCATCGACAACAACACGCATGTGGTGCTGGTGAACAACGGCACGTCGTCGTCGGACATGGGCGCCGGCACGCGCGTCTACTGGACGTTCAAGGTGCTCGGCCACGACAACGTCTCGCTGCTCAATGGCGGCATGGTGGCGTGGACGAAGGACCCGAAGAATCCGCTGCAGACGGGTGCGGCGAAGACCACGCCGAAGACCTTCAAGATCGCCGTCCGCAAGGACATGATCATTACCATGGACGACGTCAAGAAAGAGAAGGCCGCCGGTGCCGTACTCGTCGACAATCGGCCGGAGGACCAGTACGTCGGTATCAACCGCCACGGCAAGGCGACGCAGAGCGGCACGATCGAAGGCGCCAAGAACCTGCCGAACGCGTGGACCACGGTGAACGGCGGCGGCATGTTTCGCAGCAAGGACCAGCTTGAGCAGCTCTACAAGGTCGCGGGCGTGCCCACCAGCGGCGAGCAGGTCAACTTCTGCAACACCGGTCACTGGGCGTCCATCGGCTGGTTCGTGTCGAGCGAGTTGGTCGGCAACAAGAAGGCGAAGTTGTACGACGGCTCGATGGTCGAGTGGACGATGAAGGGTAACCCGGTCGAGCAGAAGGTGTCGCTGAAGTAGCCGGTGCGGGCGGTCCTCGTCATCGCGCTCGCGGCCTTTTCGGCATTCGCGCCGCAGGCCGCGGCGCAGGACGAGAATCGGCGCCGGCTCGCCGGCGAGCTCACGGTGATGGCCGGCGACCTGCGCCGGCTCGAGGCGGCGGCGGAGTCGCCGCTGCGGCTCGAAGGATTGCGTGCCCGGCTCGCGGGCGCGCTGGCGTCGCTGCCGCTGCTCTTGCGGCAGGCCGCCTCCGATGCGACCGCGGTGCCGGCGATGCGCGACGCGTTCGCACGGCACGACTGGCAATCGCTTGGCACCCGCCTGCGCGAACTGCGCGACAAGCACCCGTTCGACGCCGGCTCGCTCGTGCCCGGAAGGCCGACGTCCGCTTGGTTGCGTGCCGGCGAGGCGCTGCACCGGCAGACATGCGCCGGATGCCACGACGCGCCTGCCGTCGACACCCAACTGCCTGCGCTGAATCTCTTCGAGCAGGCGCGGCAGATGCCGCGCGAGGAGTTCGCCGCCCGGCTTCTGCTCGGCGTGCGCGGCGACCGCAGCACCGCCTACCGCAATCCTTTCAGCGACCTCGAGCTTGCAGCGCTGCAGGCCTATTACGAGCAGGGCAGGGCGGACGCCGTTCCCGCACCCCAGCGGTGACAACGAGCGCCGATGTCGCCTAGGCGGGAAGGGACGAGCGAGAAGCCCAGAAGCCCATGACGCCAAGTTGGAGTTGTCTTCCCGGCTAACGCATCCTCGTGCGCACCCCGCATCGATTCGCGACATAATGGCGCGAGCCCAGCGCGAGGCGGTAACGCACCGATCGCCCGTTTGCCGACAATTCCAAGGAGGCAACATGCAGCCCAATACGGTTGAGCAGGATCGTCGCGCGGAGCGCCTGGACCAACTCGCGGAGCTGGTGCGCAGCAAGGTCGCGCCAGAGCAGCGCGCGGTGCTCGAAGCCTTTGTCCGCGCCTACTACGGCCAGGTCGACCCCGACGACCTTGCCGAGCGCCAGCTCGCCGACCTCTACGGCGCCGCACTGTCGCACTGGAATTTCGCGCGCCGGCGCGACAGCGGACGGGCGCGCGTGCGCGCCTTCAATCCGACCACCGAAGAGCACGGCTGGCAGTCGACGCATACGATCATCGAAATCGACAACGACGACATGCCGTTCCTCGTCGACTCGGTGACGATGGAGGTGAACCGGCACGGACTGACGCTGCACCTGATCATCCACCCGCTGCTGCACGTGACACGCAGCGCCGACGGGACACTTGAAGGAATCGCCGCCGCCGGTGCCGCCGGAGCGCATCGCGAATCGTACATCCACGCCGAAGTCGACCGGATCAGCGCCCCGGCGGAGCTCACCGAGCTCGCGCAGGACATCGAGCGCGTACTGTCGGATGTGCGCTTCGCCGTAGGCGACTGGTCGTCGATGCAGAAGACCGTGCTGACGATTGTCGACGATCTTTCGCGCACGCCGCCGCCGGTATCGGCGGCCGAGTTCGACGAGGGCCGCGACTTCCTGCGCTGGCTGGCCGCCAATCACTTCACGTTCCTCGGTTATCGCCGGCACGAGCTCGTCACCGTCGACGGCCAGGATGCGCTGCGCATCGTGCCGAATTCGAGCCTGGGCATCCTGCGCGAGAAGGAAAGCCGCGACGTCGCGGCGAGTTTCGCGGCGCTGCCGCCGGAAATCCGCGCCTACGCGCGTCGCCCCGAGCTGCTGGTCATCACCAAGTCGACGTCGCGGTCGACCGTGCATCGCCCCGGCTACCTCGACTACGTCGCGGTCAAGCGCTTCGACGACCAGGGCAACGTCAACGGCGAGGATCGCTTTCTGGGCCTGTTCACGTCGACTGCCTACGGGGCGGATCCGGAGGAGATCCCGCTCCTGCGGCGCAAGGTCGCCGCCGTCGTCGCGCAGGCGGGAGTGGCGCCCGGAAGTCACGCCGGCAAGGCGCTTCTCAATATCCTCGCCACCTATCCGCGCGACGAGCTGTTCCAGATCGGCGAGGAAGATCTCCTGCGCACGGCGACGGGGATCCTGCATCTCTACGACCGGCAGCGCTTCCGCCTGTTCGTCCGTCGCGATGCCTTCGAGCGCTTTGTGTCCTGCCTCATCTACGCGCCGCGCGAAATCTATTCGACCGAAATACGCCGGAAGTGGCAGGCGATCCTGCTGCAGGCATGCAACGGTGCAAGCACGGAGTACAACGTCAGCCTGTCCGAATCGATGCTCGCGCGCATCCACATCACCGTGCGCACGACGCCCGGCGCGATTCCCGCCTTCGACGTGCGCGAGATCGAAGAGCGCCTGATGAACGCCGCCCGGCGCTGGACCGACGACTTGAAATCGGCGCTGATCGAAGCGCTGGGCGAGGCGGGCGGCAACGATGCCTATCGCCGTTTCGGCGGCGCCTTTCCCGCCGGCTATCGCGAAGAATTCCCCGCGCGCGCCGCGGTGCCCGCGATTGCGATGATCGCTTCGCTCTCGCCGGCGCAGCCGCTGGCGATGAACCTCTATCGGCCGCTCGAGGCGACGCCAGGCATGCTGCGCTTCCAGCTGGTGCACCTGGGCGGTCCGATTCCGCTGTCGGACAGCCTGCCGATGCTCGAGCACATGGGACTGAAGGTGATCGACGAGCACCCGTTCCGGATCACGCCCGAGGGCATGCCGCCGGTGGCCATGCACGACTTCGGCTTCCAGTCGGCGCGGCCAGGCGCCGACATGGACGTCGACACGCTGCACGGGGTCTTCGGGGATGCATTCGGCCGCATCTTTCGCGGCGAGGTCGAGAGCGACGACTTCAACCGCCTGGTGATCGCGGCGCGCCTGCCGGCCGAGGATATCGTCATCCTTCGCGCATACGCGAAGTACATGCGGCAGACGGGCTTCGCATTGTCGCAATCGTTCATCGAGTCGACGCTCGCCGCGCACGCGGACATCGCGCGGCTGCTGATCGAGCTGTTTCGCGCGCGCTTCGACCCGGAAGGCGACGCCGGGGCCGACGCGCACGCCGCGGAGCGCGAGCGGGCGATCGAGGCGGCGCTCGAAGGCGTCGAGAATCTCTCGGAAGACCGCGTGCTGCGGCAGTACGTAGCGCTCATCGGCGCGACGACGCGGACCAACTACTGGCGTCGCGACGGGTCTGGCGCGCGGCGCAGCTTCCTGTCGTTCAAGTTCGATCCGGCGAAGGTGCCCGGCTTGCCGGAGCCGAAGCCGATGTTCGAGATCTTCGTCTACTCGGTGCGCTTCGAAGGCGTGCACCTGCGCGGCGGCCGCGTCGCACGCGGTGGCCTGCGCTGGTCCGACCGGCCCGAGGATTTCCGCACCGAGGTGCTGGGACTGGTCAAGGCGCAGATGGTGAAGAACACGGTGATCGTGCCGGTGGGCTCGAAGGGCGGCTTCGTGTTGAAGCGCGCGCCGTCGCCCGCCGATCGCGACGCCTACCTGAAAGAGGGTGTGGCCTGCTACCAGGATTACCTGCGCGGACTGCTCGACCTGACCGACAACCGCGAGGGCAATACGATCGTGCCGCCGCCGCAGGTCAAGCGGCACGATCCGGACGATCCCTACCTGGTCGTCGCCGCCGACAAGGGCACGGCGAAGTTCTCGGACTACGCGAACGGCATCAGCGCCGAGTACGGCTTCTGGCTCGGCGACGCTTTCGCGTCGGGTGGGTCGGTCGGCTACGACCACAAGGGGATGGGCATCACCGCGCGCGGCGCGTGGGAATCGGCGAAACGGCATTTCCGCGAACTGGGCGTCGATACGCAGACAACGGATTTCACTGTCGCCGGCATCGGCGACATGTCGGGCGACGTCTTCGGCAACGGCATGCTGCGCTCGCGCCACATCAAGCTGGTCGCGGCCTTCGACCACCGGCACGTTTTTCTCGATCCCGATCCCGACCCGGACGCGAGCTTCATTGAGCGCGAGCGTCTGTTCCGCTTGCCGCGCTCGACGTGGGCCGATTACGACGCCAAGCTTCTTTCCAAAGGCGGCGGCATCCACCCGCGCAGCGCGAAATCGATTGCCCTGACGCCCGAGGTCAAGGCGGTGCTGGGCATCGCCGCCAACGCACTGGCGCCGACCGAACTCGTCAACGCCATCCTCAAGGCCCCGGTCGACCTGATCTACAACGGCGGCATCGGCACTTACGTCAAGGCCGCAGGCGAGTCGCACGCGCAGGTCGGCGATCGCGCCAACGACGCCGTGCGCGTCAACGGCGGCGAGTTGCGCTGCAAGGTGTTCGTCGAGGGCGGCAACCTGGGTTGCACGCAACTGGGCCGCATCGAGTATGCGGCAGCGGGTGGTCAAAACTACACCGACGCCATCGACAATTCGGGTGGCGTGGATACTTCGGATCACGAGGTCAACATCAAGATCCTGCTCGGCCTTGCAGTCGCCGATGGCGAGCTTACCGAAAAGCAGCGCAACACGCTGCTCGCCTCGATGACCGACGAGGTCGCCATGCTGGTGCTGCGCGACAACTACTTCCAGACGCAGGTGCTGTCGGTGACCGACCGCATCGCGCCGCAGCTCCTCGACGCACAGGCGCGCTTCATGCAGTTCCTCGAAAAGGCGGGCAGGCTGAACCGCGCGATCGAGTACCTGCCGGGCGACGAGGAGATCGCCGCGCGCCGCGCGCAGGGTCGCGGCCTGACGCGGCCGGAGAGCGCCGTGCTGCTCGCGTACAGCAAGATCTGGCTCGACGACGAGATCGTGGCGTCGGCGCTGCCCGACGATGCCTGGGTGATGACTGCGCTGCTGCGCTACTTCCCTTCGGCGCTGGGCGACCGCTACGCCGGGTACATGACGCGCCACCCGCTGAAGCGCGAGATCATCGCCACGCACGTGCTGAACAGCATGATCAACCGCGTCGGCAGTACCTTCGTGCACCGGCTCTGCGAGACGACCGGTGCGCGCCCGCACGAAGTCGTCCGCGCGTACCTGCTCTGCCGCGAGATCTACGGCCTGGTGCCGATGTGGAAGGCCATCGAGGCGCTCGACAACAAGGTCGACGACGCCGTGCAGTCGAGGATGCTGATCGACACCAGCGGCCAGCTCGAGCGCGGCGCCGTCTGGTTTCTGCGCTCGCGCCGGCTCGCCGACGACATGGCGGCGACGATCGCCTACTTCCGACCGGGAGTCGAAGCGCTGTCGGCGGGGTTGCCCAAGCTGCAGGACGCAGCCGAGCGCGCGCGCGTCGACGCGCAAGTCGCGGAACTCGTAGCGAAGGGCGTGCCAAGCGAACTCGCCGAGCGCGTCGTCAGCTTCGACACGCTGTACGCTGCGCTCGACATCGCCGAGGTCGCGGCCGACGCGAAACAACCGGTGGAGCCCGTCGCCGCCGTCTATTTCGAGCTTGCCAACCGCTTGGGGCTCGGATGGCTGCGCGAGAAGATCGCGGCGCTGCCCGGGGACGCGCATTGGCAAATGCTCGCGCGCGGCGCGATGCAGGATGACGTGTCGAACCTGTCGCGCGCGCTGACGGCGCAGGTCGTGGCGCGTGGCACCGCCGGGACAGCGACCACCGCGCTCATCGACGCGTGGGCCGACGACAACCGACGCGCGCTGGAGCGGGTGGCGCAGTTGTTGACCGAACTGCGCGCCATCGCGGCGCCGGACTCCGCAATGCTTTCGGTAGCGTTGCGCGAATTGCGCGGGCTTGCGTAGTCCAAGCTGACGTTGTGACACACACCGTTTCCCGCCGACCGGGATGTCCGCGGTGGCGAGCAACGAAAAACCCAAATGCCGTCGCCGAACCTCAACCGGATGGCGGCGTTCCGGCCGACGGCGAAAGCCACGACCGCAGCCCCTCCGCGGAGCGCAGATGCAGATCGCGCTGCGGAAACGGGATCTCGATTCCGTTCTCGGCGAACGCCTTCGCGATCGCGACGTTGAGATCGTTCGTCGAAACCAGGCGCTTGCCGATCCCGTCCACGTACGCGCGGATCTCGAAATCGAGCGAGCTGCCGCCGAAGGCCATGAAGAAGACGGAGGGCGACGGTTCGGCCATCACGTTCGGCTGTGCGCGCACCAGGTCGATGAGGATTTTCCGCACACGTTCCGGGTCGGTCCCGTAGGCGACGCCGACCTTGACCAGCACGCGAGTGACGCCCGAGGAGAGCGTCCAGTTGGTCACCCGCTCGGTGATGAACGCCTTGTTCGGGATCATCACTTCCTTGTTGTCCCAGTCGGTGACGACCGTGGCGCGTGCCCGGATCCGGGTGACCGTGCCGCTCACCTCGCCCACCGTGACGATGTCGCCGATCCGGATGGGGCGCTCACCGAGCACGATCAGCCCGGAGACGAAATTGGCGACGATCTCCTGCAGGCCGAAGCCGAGGCCGACGCCGAGGGCGGCGACGAGCCATTTCGCGCTCGCCCAGTTGACGCCGATCAATTGCGTCGCGACGGCGATCCCGATGCCGGCGATGACGTAGCGGGTGACGGTCTTGATCGCGTAGTTCGCATCGGCCTGCAGTCGCAGCCGCCGCAGCAGGATGATGTCGAGCATGCCCCCGATATTCTTGGTGGCAAAGTAGGCGACGACACCGACGATCGTGGCCAGGAGCACCCCACCGACGGTGACGCTACGCTCGACGGTTCTTCCATCGACCGTCTCGCCGTAGGTCCACAGCGCCCAGTTGCCGATCGTTTCAAACGCCGGAATCGCCCCCCGCCAGAGCATCCACAAGGCAATGCCGAGTGCCAGCGCCACCACCATGTTGAGCAGCTGGCGCGTCTGCGTGTCGATCGCCTCCGCATCGATCGTGTCGACGCGCAGCGCCACGCCCTCCACCGACGTCTCGTCCTTGCGCTCGGCGAGGGTTTCGGTCCGCGCCTCGACCTCGGCGAGCCGCGCACGTTGCAACGCGAGCCAAAGGATGAGCAGCGCGTAGACGACCGTGGCGCCGAAGTAGAGCAGTATCGACGCCAGCACCAGCTGGTAGAGGCTGGCGGCGGCGAAGTAGTAGCCGGCCGCCGCCAGCGCGGCGGCAGCCAGCGGGAACAAGCGCACTGCCCTGCGCAGCAGTGAGCGCGCGAAATCCTGCGGCCCCGGCTGCGATGTCCGGCGGACGAACGACAGGTGCGGACGGAACGCTCGCGTCCAGAACAGCGAAAATACGATCATCGCGGCGATGAAGCTCAGGCGCCCGACGCTTTGCCGCACGTTTTCGGGCACGTACGCGCTGGCCAGGACGGCGATGAAAGCGAGCGGGATATACAGGACCAGCAGCCACCGCGTGCCGCGGCGGGCCACCCGCGCCGCTTCGGCGTTCCAGTTGAAGTGATCGATGGCGACCCCGCCGCGGACCAGCAGCCACATGAAACCGAGTGCGGCCAGCAGGTTCATGCCGCAAAAACTCAGCGCAGCCGAAAGGCTCTCGCCGAGCAGCGTGATGCCGGGCGCACCGAGAATCCATCGTCCCGCGCCGAACAGCAGCAGCGGGAACGGCAACGCGAGAAGAAAGCTCACGCCGAGCGCTGCGAGCGTATGCCCGGCGCGAAAACGGGAAAACCCGATCGCCCGCGGGGAGAGCGCCACGAGTCGCCGCCGCAGCCGGCCGCGAAAGACCAGCAGGCCGGCAACGACGAGCGCAACGGCGATGGCCGGCACCTGGCGTCGCCCGTTCTTCGTCGTCAACGACCTGGCGACGATGCGCCATTGCGCAGGGTCCGCCAGCCACGCGATCGCGTGCGGCAGGTCGGCGAAGGTCTGGACCGAAATGGGCGAGATGGAAACCCAGTAGAGCAGACGCACGATCTCGAGTCGCGCCGCGCGCGCGCGCGCGAGCAGGTCGGTCTCGAAGTCATCGATCGCCTGCAGCGTGCCGCCCAGTGTCGTCAGCTGGGTGTCGAGGCGTTCGAGCAGGCCGCGCTGGGCCTCCAGTTCCCGCCTTAGGTCGCGCTCGAGCGCAGCTCGCGATTCCGGCGGATGGTTCGCCGATGACGACGCGCCCATGACGCGCGAAACTGCAGCGTCCAGGTCCTCGAGCTGCGCCAGCTCGCGCTGTACCTTCGAGAGCGCAGCGGCTTCCCGCGACTGTTCCTCGACGCGCTTGGTCCGCTGCTCGGCAAACTCGTCCGCGCGCGGCAACGACCGCATATCGGCAATCAATTTTTCGGAAAAGTCGGCGCCGGGTGACTCGTC
The DNA here is from genome assembly GCA_020853025.1 of Burkholderiales bacterium. Classification (GTDB taxonomy): domain Bacteria; phylum Pseudomonadota; class Gammaproteobacteria; order Burkholderiales; family Casimicrobiaceae; genus VBCG01. Next base: position 52,518 of record JADYZP010000054.1, on the reverse strand, counting down.
GGCGCGCTTGGCGGAAACCTCGCGCTGGATCAGATCGACCCGGGCGGCGGATTGCCGCCGGGCGGACAGCATCGCGTCCGTCCGATTGAGCGAAAGCCTCACCTCCGCCAGCCGGGCACGCAATTCGCCGTTCTGGGCGGCGATGGCGGCCACCGGGTCGGATCTCTCGACGCCTGCCTCGCGTACCCGGGCCGCGTCGTCGCGTTCGCGCTTGATCTCCTCGTAGAGGCGCTGCTGCACCGCCGACTCGAGGGCCACGACCTCGGCACGTCGCGTGCGCGCCTCGGCGCGCGCGATATCGCGGCGCAGCTGCAGAATTCTCAACAACGCCGGCTGGTAGGCGAGTTCCTGCTCGGACCGGTCGAGCCGCGCCTGCCACGTCGCGGCGCGCGCCTGAGCCAGGATTTGCTCCGACTCCGCGACTGCGGCGGCCCCGGCGTCCAGGTTCGCCTGCGCGTCGTGGAGGACCGGCGCCTGGGCCAGTTCGCGCCGCAGCGGGGCCTGCAGGCGGCGCAATTCGAGCGGTCGGACCACGGCATCCTGGAATGCGCGCTCGAGAGCGTCCTGCTGCGCGACCGCCTGCCGGGCATCCGCGCGCGCCTTCGCTTCCATCTGCTCGATCGCGACCAACGGAAGCTTCGCACCAGGCAAGGGGAGCGTCGTCGATGTTGTATTTTCCAGCGATCGCAGCCGCGACTCCAGCTGCGTTATTTCGACGGGCGCTTCCTCCAGTCGCCGCTTGAGGTCGGCGGTCTCTCCACGCAGCGTCGCGGCAATCTGCATCTGCGCGATCGCGGCCTTGTAGTTGTCGGTTACCGTTGCCTGGGCAGACGCGTCCAGACCAACGCGTCGATCGACGGATTCGAGCCGGCGCTTGAGCGTTTCGATCGTCAGCGAGTCGGCAGGCGCCGCCTGCGCAAATGCCGATGACTCCAGGGCGAGCGCGACGACGGCGAGTGCCAGCCTGGCGGCAACGATCCGGGCCCGGCGACGCGGCGGCGGCGCGTACGCCGGCAAAGCACTCGCCACGGAGCGGCCGAGCACACTCGGCCCGCGGACCGACCCGCGCCATAGACCCATCGACCATCGGACCAGGTTCATGGTTCAAGCATAGCGGATTCGAATCCGCCCGGCTCCGATGTGGCTTGTCACACGATATCGAGGATGCTTGACGGACGACCACGTCGATGCCGCGCCGCGCCAAAGCCGGTAGGGTGTCGCCGCTGCGACAACACCCCATCGAAGGAACTCCTGATGTATCGCATCTTCGCACTGGCGCAGATCTACAGCGGTGATGAAATCAACGACATCTACAATCGGTGGTTCGGTTCCCTCGGCGAACCGACGACGCTCACCGAGGCGATCTACGTCTTCGGCTCGATCCCCGAGTAGTCGGATTCGGCCAGCGTCCCTCATCACGTCCGGCGCAGTGCCGCGACGTCCTGGCGGCGCAGCGCGAGGCCGATCCCCGCGAGCGCGGTGAACGCCGCGCCAACGTAGAACGTGAACGCGGGTCCGTACGCGTCCCATAGCCAGCCCGCCAGCACGCTCGCGATCAGCAGCGCGATGCCGCAGGCGAGGTTGAAGACTCCGAACGCCGTACCGCGCAAATCCGCAGGCGCCGCACCTGCAACCAGCGCCGCCAGCAGGCCCTGCGTGAGTCCCATGTGCAGTCCCCATAGCGCGGCGCCACCGAGCACAGACCCGGGTCCCGTCGCGCGCGCCAGCACCAGATCGGCGGCGATCAGCGTGATCACGCCGGCCACGAGCAGGCGCGGACCGCATCCGCGATCGGTGGCCACTCCCGCAGGATAGGCCGCGATCGCGTACGCCACCGACATCACCACCATCACCAGCGGCGCGCTCGCGATGGAGAAGCCCAGGTTCTGCGCGCGCAGCACCAGAAACGCCTCGGAAAAGCGCGCGAGCGTCAGCACGGTGGCGATCGCGATGATGAACCAGAACGCCGCCGGCATCTTTGCGCTGTCGCGAAGGCGAAAGCGCGGCTTCGCCGGCCCATCCGCGGCCGCATGGTTCGGCTCGTCAACGCCGACGACGATCAGCACCACGCACAACAGCGCGGGCACCACGGCGACCCAGAACGCGGCCTGGAAGTTGCCCGCGAAATACGCCATCGCGCCCAGCGCGAGCACCGGGCCGCCGATGCCACCCACCGTGTCGAGCGCCTGCCGCAGCCCGAAACTGCGCCCGCGCACCTCGGGCGGCGAAATATCGGCAATCAGCGCGTCGCGCGGCGCGCCGCGGACCCCCTTGCCGACGCGATCGGTGAAGCGTGCCGCGACGATCCAGCCGAGCGTGGGCGCCAGTGGAAACACGAACTTGGACAACGCTCCCAACCCGTAGCCCAGCAGCACCAGCGGCTTGCGCCTGCGCGTCCAGTCGGACGCCACCCCCGAGAACAGCTTGACGATCAGCGCCGTCGATTCGGCGATGCCTTCGATCGTGCCGACGACGAGCACGCTCGCGCCCATCACGGCCACCATGTACAGCGGCAGCAGCGCGTGCACGAGCTCCGACGACAGATCCATGCACAGGCTGACGAAGCCCAGCACCCATACGCCGCGAGGGATTACGGCGCGGCGCGGACCCGCGGTCATTGGGCGACCGCCGTCAGGCGTCGATTGGCCGAAGAATCGGGCGCCCTATCAGGCGTCGTTCCAGGCGCGATGCTGCCGATGCGACGCCGCTGCGGGCCGGCACCCCGCATCCACGCGGTCACGACAGCGTCACGTCGACGCGCACGGTGCCGGCACGCTCGTGCCGCGCGGTCAGAGGCACCACGTCGCCGGGCCGACCGTGGCCGCAGCCCTTGCACAGCACTCGCCGCACGCAAGATCGCGAATGCGCCGTGTGCGCCGGTCGTACCAGCCCATGTGCGCTCGACCACAGCATTCGCACGGCGTTTTCTTGAGCGTCGATTGAGGGTGATGACGCGCGCCTTCGGATCACCGAATAAGCCGCGCACCGTGGGGAGCGGACGAAACCCAGGGAACGCGTACTCGTCCCAAAGTCGCCGCCGTCGCTTCGCTGAAATGGTCATCTAAACATGATGCCAAATCTGCAACCCTTACGAAATGCCTGAACGCCAATGTCAATGCGGCTTCCAGCTACGCTTACCCCTTCAATTCACCCGCTCGATTCCGTGAAGACCCCAAATATTTTCGCCAAATTATTCACGCCGCCGGAGCGCCTTCGACAGCGGTCCGCAACCGCATGCGTATAACCTTGCTTAGTACAACTTGTTCCTTGTCTCAAAGCCATGCGCTTCCGCGCATTGGCAGCGTGTGCGACAGCCCGCAGATGATCCGATAAGCGTCGTCTGCACGGCGTCGCGCGAAGCCCTGGGCACGGCAATTGCACTACGCATTCGTGTAAAGTGTGAACGGTCCGTGTCCGGCAAGGAATCGATTCCGTGGCGCGTTGTAGTGCCGCGGGGCGTCGCTTTTTGCCAACGACGAGGGGCACGTCGCAAGCTCCAGGTGACGGCATCAGCCATCGCCTCGTCGTAAACAAAAAATAGAAAGTTTTCACCCCGATGATCGAGTCGAATTTTGCGCGCCTGGGCGCGCTGGTGTCGCGTATTGCCCGCATCGCCGCCTTCGGAGTCTTCGCCGCCCTCTCGCTGGCCGCCGCACCGGCCTTCGCGCAATCGGCCGACCTGGTCGTCAACCAGGCCGACAGTCCCGACCCCGGTCCTGCCGGCGGCATCTTCACCTACACGATCCGCATCGATAACAACGGCCCCAACGCTTCGATCGGTGTCAATTTTTCGGACACGCTGCCGCCGGGTTCGATCTTCGTCGGCGCGACCACCACGCAGGGCTCCTGCGCGGCGCCGGTCGCCGGCGTGCTGAATTGCACGCTCGGCGACCTCGCGTTCCTCGCCAACGCCACCATCGACCTGCAGGTGATCCTGCCTACTGCCGGAGTCTGGACCAATACCGCGTCGGCGACGTCTTCGACGACCGACCCCAACCCCGGCAATAACCTGAACGTTGCCGAGAACACGACGGCGCAGAACGCGTCGGACATGACGCTGAACGTCGTCGATTCGCCCGATCCCCTCCCGGCGGGCGCCAGCTATAACTATGCGGTGACGACGATCAACAACGGCCCCGCGGCTGCGGCATCGCAGACGGTCGCGTTCAACGTGCCGACCGGCGCCTGCATCACGGCCACACCCACCGGCGGCGGCACCTGGGCCTGTGTCCCGGCGATCACGACGCCTCCGCTGTGCTCGGGCACGATCACCTGCACGCGCAACACGGCGCTGCCATCGGGTGCGAGCGCGCCGGTCCTCACTTTCCCCGCTGTCGCCAACGTCGGCGGCTCGATCGCCGCCGCGTTCCAGGTTTCGTCACCGCTACCTGACGGCAATCCGGCCAACAATACGGTGACGGCAAGCACCGACGTCACCGGCGGTTCGTCGGACGTCTCGATCATCAAGACGAGGTCGCCGGCAGTCGTCGGCGTCGGCGCCAACGTCGTCTTCACGCTGACGCCGCGCTTCAACGGCGGCGAGCCGCCTGGATCGAGCGGCTCGGGGTTGATCACCGTCACCGACACGCTCGACGCCGCCCTCACCTACGTCAGCCATAACGCGGGTGCGGGCTGGACCTGCAACTTCGCCGCCCCGACGCTCACCTGTACGCGGCCCGGGCCTTTCACGCCCAATTTCACCGACATGCCGGCGATCTCGATCACCGCGACGGTGAACGCGATCGGCACGATCAGCAACACCGGAAGCATCGCGATCCCCGAGTCCGACCCGATTCCGGCCAACAACAGCTCGACGGTGACCGTCACCGGCAGCAACAGCGCCGACATGTCGATCGCCAAGACCGCCGTGAACTTCCCGGTGGTCCCCGGCTACGATTTCAATTACACGCTGACGCCGCGCAACAACGGACCGGTCGCGCTCGCCGTCGGCCAGCTGGTGACGGTCACCGATACCATCCCGGCCGGAATCACCATCCGCAGTGCACCTACCAGCAGCGGCAACTTCTGGTCCTGTTCGGTGCCCGGCGCGCCGCCGTATCCGATCAACGGGCCGGTGACGGTGACCTGCACGCGCACGCTGACCGCGGCTGTCAACGCCAGCACCAACCTGGCCGCGATCACGATCCCGGTCGAAACCAACGTCGCCGGCTCGATCCAGAACGTCGCCTGCGTCGCGCTGTCGGGCGCCGGGCCTTCCGACGGCAACGCCGTCAACAACTGCAACAATCCGACCACGGTCATTTCGACGGATCCCTCGAGTTCGGCCGACCTGCGCGTCGTGTCGAAGACGGCGAGCCCGAACCCGGTGGTGGCGGGGCAGGATCTGACCTACACGATCATCGTCGATAACGCCGGACCTTCCGTCGCCACCAACGTGACGGTCACGGACTCGCTACTGAGCCTGGTCAACATCGGCGGCTTCCAGTCGGCGACGACCACCAAGGGTACGTGCACGCCCAATTCCGCGACCAACGGCACCAGCCAGAATCTCAACTGCGCGCTGGGCACGCTCGCCGTCGGCGAATCGGCCACCATCGTCGTGGTGATCCGGCCGCAGATCGCGTCCACCGGCACGCGCAACAATACGGCGACGATCAATTCGGCCAACATCGGCGATCCCAACCGCGCCAACAACTCGGGCTCGGTCGCCGGCGGCAGCACCGTCAACGCCATCGCCGACCTGACGGTCGTCAAGGCCGCCACACCCAGTCCCGTGCAGGCCGGCACGCCGCTGACCTACTCGCTGACGGTGAGCAATGCCGGGCCTTCGACGGCGGCCGGCGTGACCGCCACCGATACGTTGCCTATCAATGCTGCGTTCATCGACCTGATCAACGTCTCTTCGGGCGGTTCGTGCCCGACCGTTCCCGCCGTCGGCGCCGTCGGTGGCACGCTGCAGTGTACGTGGCCGTCGATTCCCAGCACCGAGCAGAGGACCGCGCAGTTCCGCGTGCGTCCGCTCACCGGCGCCAGCAGCGTGCAGAACGACGTCGTCGTGGCGACCACCACGCCGGAAACCAGCACCGGCAACAACAGCGCCACCGTCACCACGCCGGTGAACAACGCGGCGATCGACCTCATCATCAACAAGGTCGACAGCGTCGACCCGGTCGCGCTCGGCCAGATGACGAAGTACACGATCACCGTCACCAACGGCGGGCCTTCGTATGCGACCAACGTCGTCATGGTCGACAATTTCCCGAACGGATCGCCGACGGCGACCTTCAGCTACCAGGGCGGCCTGACGGTCAATCCGCCGGGCATCGGAACCTGCGTCGAGCCGCCGATCGGCACGACGTCGGGCACGCTGACCTGCACGTTCCCCGGAGTGGCGAACGCGCAGTCGGCGATCGTCACCTACGCCATGCGCGCCGAGTCGATCTCGGGAGGCGTGTCGGGGACGACCTTCAACACCGCGAGCGTGAGCGGGAACGAGCCGGAGACGCTCTCGGCCAACAACACGACGACGCACTCGACGACGTCGCGGCAGGGCACCGACCTGGCGCTGACCAAGAGCGCGCCGGCCACCGCGATCCCCGGCGCCGCGCTGGCGTGGACGCTGACGGTCACCAACAACGGTCCGAACCCGAGCACCGGCGCGCTGGTCACCGACACGCTGCCGGCGGGAGTCAGCTTCGCAAGCGCCAGCCCCGGCTGCAATTTTGCTGCGGGCAAGGTTACCTGCACGCTCGGCACGCTGGCGCCGCTGGCGTCGACGGTGATCACCATCAACGTCACGATTTCCGATCCGTACACGGGAGCCAGTCCGCTCGTCAACTCGGCGACGGTCACCGCGGTGAACGAGGTCGATACCGTTTCCACCAACAACACCGGCAGCGCGTCGACGACGGTTGCCGCGCAGGCGGACTTGGGCGTCGCCAAGGTCGTGAACAACGCGACGCCGGCGATCGGCAGCAGCGTCACCTTCACGGTGACGGTGACCAACAACGGACCGTCGAGTGCGGCCAACGTGCAGGTGACCGATGTGCTGCCCGCCGGCTACGTCTTCGTCTCGGCGGCGCCGAGCATCGGCAGCTACGACTCGGGCACCGGTGTGTGGAGCGGCATCGGCACGCTGGCTTCCGGCGGCAGTGCGACGATGACCATCACCGCGACGGTGCAGCCCACTGGGCCGTACCTCAACACGGCGACCGGCACCACGTCGACGGCCGATACCAACCCGAACAACAACTCGGCCGGCGCCGGCATCTCGCCGGTTGCCGTGGCGAGCCTGGTGCTCACCAAGTCCGACAACAGCGCCACGTACACGCCGGGCGGCACGGGTACCTACGTCGTCGTCGTCACCAACGACGGCCTGTCGGCGGCGGCTGCGGTCACCGTCAGCGACACGCTGCCGGCCGGCGTCACGCTCGACGGCACGGTGACCTGCGTCACCGCCGGCAGCGCGAATTGCGGCAGCGTCACCGGTGTGGCCGGTGCGGGCAGCTTCGGCGCCACCGGGGCGTCGATCGCCGCCGGTACCGGCAACTCGCTGACCTTCACGGTCCCGGTCGCCTACGCGTCGAACATGACCGCCGACCCGCTGACCAACACCGCCACCGCCACCGATCCGGCGAGTCCGCCGGCGAACGGCAGCGACAGCAGCACGCGCGCGCCACGGCTGACGCTGGCGGTCGTCAAGACCGACGGCAGCGCCACGTATACGCCGGGCGGCACCGCGACCTACCAGGTCACCGTCACCAACAACGGACCGTCCGACGCCGCGAACGTGACCGTCACCGACACGTTGCCGGCGGGGTTGACCCTCACCGCCAACGTCGGCTGCGTGGCCAATGGCGTCGCGACCTGCGGCACCGTCACCGGCAGCACCGGGCAGACCGCGTTCGGCGCCACCGGCGCGATGCTCGGCGCCGGCGCGACCGACTCGCTGGTCTTCACCGTTCCGGTGGCCTTTGCCGCGAACATGACGACCGACCCATTGGTGAACACGTCGACCGCGACCGACCTGCCGACCGGCTCCAGCGCCACCGGTACCGATTCGAACACGCTGGCGTCGCAGGTATCGCTGGCGGTGGTCAAGACCGACGGCAGCGCCACCTACACGCCAGGCGGCACCGGCACCTACGTCGTGACCATCAGCAACGGCGGTCTGTCGAGCGCCAACAGCGTCACCGTTGCCGACGCGCTGCCGCCCGGAGTGACGTTGACCGCGCAGGCGACCTGTGTCGCGAACGGCACCTCCGTGTGCGGCGTCGTCACCGGTGCTGCGGGGGCGACGAGCTTCGGCGCGACCGGCGCGGTGATCGTTCCGGGTGCGGGCAATACGCTGGTCTTCACGGCGCCGGTCGCCTTCGCCGCCGACATGAGCACGACGCCGCTGGTGAATACGGCGACGGCCACCGACGGGCCATCGGGTGCGACCGGATCGGGTTCGGACAGCAATGCGCGCACTGCGGACGTCACGCTCGTCGTCGTCAAGACCGACCACAGCGCGACGTACACGCCGGGCGGCACCGCGACCTATGTGGTGACGGTGACCAACACCGGATCCTCGGATGCGCTCGACGTCGTCGTCAACGATTCGCTGCCGCCGGGCGTCAAGCTCACCGCTGCGGCGACCTGTGTGGCCAACGGCATCGCGACCTGCGGCAGCGTGTACGGTGGCGCGGGGCAGACCACCTTCGGCGCCGTCGGCGCCGGCATCGGCGCCGGTGCCGGCAATTCGCTGGTGTTCAGCGCTCCGGTGTCCTTCGCCGCCAACCTCGTCGACGATCCGCTGGTGAACACCGCCGTCGCCGTCGACCGGAAATCGGGCGCCACCGGCAGCGGTTCGGACAGCAACACGCTTTCGAGCAGCGGGACGACGCTGGCGAAATCGATCCAGCCGTCGACGATCGCGCCGGGAGGCGGCGCGACGCTGACGCTCACGCTCGGCAATCCGAATCCGGGACCGCTGACGCTGACCGCGGATTTCGTCGACACCATGCCCTCCGGCGTCACCACGACATCGGCCAATTCCGGCAGCTGCGACAACGTGTCGGTGACGGTGACGCAGATCACGATGTTCGCCGGCGCGACGGTGCCTCCGGGCGGCTGCACGATCATCGTCGGCATCACGTCGTCGACACCGGGCACGGTTACCAATACCACCGGCAGCCTGCAAACCAGCGGCGGCAGCGCACCGCCGGCATCGGCGCCGATCACCGTGACCACCACGCCGCCGGCGACGACGGCGGATCTCGCGATCACCAAGACCAACAACGTCACGCAGGTGGTGCCGGGAACGGTGGTCACCTACACGATTGTCGCGACCAACGTCGGCCCTGCAGCGGTCACCGGTGCGACGGTCACCGACCCGGCGCCCGCCGTGCTGACTGGCGTCACCTGGACGTGTGTCGCGTCGGCAGGCAGCAGTTGTCCGGCGTCCGGCAACGGCGGCATCAACGCGCAGATCGACTTGGCCGTCGGCGGCAGCGTGACGTTCACGCTGCAGGGCACGCTGCCCGCCTCGGCGACCGGCACGCTGGTCAACACCGCCAGCGTGGCCGCGCCACCCGGTGTGACCGACCCGGTACCCGGCAACAACACCGTGACCGACAGCGATCCGATCGTCGGCCCGTCGCCGCCAGGTGAAGTCGACCTTGCCATCGACAAGGTCAACCTCGGCGCCTTCATTCCCGGCCAGACCGGCGCGCAGTATCAGATCACCGTGTCCAACGTCGGATCGGTGACGTCGTCGGGTACCGTGACGGTCACCGACGTCTTGCCGGCAGGACTCACGGCGACCGCGATGTCGGGCGCCGGTTGGGCCTGCGTGCAACCCGCCGGTCCCTGCACGCGCAGCGATCCGCTGGCGCCGGGTGCGAGCTATCCGGTGATAACGCTGACGGTCGACGTGTCCGCCAACCCGCCGTCGCCGCTCATCAACGTGGTGACGGTCGAAGGCGGCGGCGACAGGAACGGCGCCAACAACACGGCGAAGAACGTCATTAGCTTCGCGCCGATCGGGCCGGGTGCCGAACCGATCCCGGTCGATTCGCCGTTCGCCTTGCTGCTGCTGATGGCGCTATTGGCGACGCTGGGTGCGGGAAGGCTGCGGGTGCGACGCAGCGATTGATCGGCAGTCGGGTCATCGACGCGCTCGAACTGCGCACCCGCGACATGAAAAAAGCCGGGCGAACCCGGCTTTTTTCATTGCTGCCGCGAGGCAGGCGTGATCAGGCGCCCTGGATGTTGCTCGCCTGCTTGCCCTTCGGGCCTTGCGTGACCTCGAAGGAGACCTTCTGGCCTTCCTTCAGCGTCTTGAAGCCGGGCATGTTGATCGCGGAGAAATGCGCGAAGAGATCTTCGCCGCCGCCATCCGGAGTAATGAATCCAAAGCCCTTTGCATCATTGAACCACTTCACGGTACCTGTTGCCATTTCTGTATTTCCTCAAGAAAAATAATCGGCGGGCGGGTGCCCGCCCCATGTTTCATTCTCAAGGACAGAAAAGTACGGTACCGCGGTCGCGGGACGGCCGGGCTTGAACGTGCTCTAGTACTTGAAACAAAACACCTTTGGGAGCATACACGGAAGCTACGCGTTTGCAAATAGCCACACCCGGGTTGTGCCTACCCCAACCCGTAGACCGCGCCGGGCGCGCCGGGTTCCCCAAAACGCGGGGACCGGTAAGGCCTATCGAGCCTATCGACCCGCCCGGCGCCTGCCTGCCCATCCGCGCAGTCCGGACCCGTCGCGCACCGGCGTAGAATGACGCTTTTCTCGAACGCCGGAGGCACGCCGCAATGAGCACCGTACACGACACGATCAAGGACCAGGTCACCTCGCACCCGATCGTTCTCTACATGAAGGGGACGCCGCAGTTTCCGCAATGCGGATTCTCGGCGACCGTCGCCGAGATCCTGAAGCGCAGCGGCGTCGCCGACTATTTCTCGGTCAACGTCCTCGCCGAGCCCGAAATCCGCGACGGCATCAAGACCTATTCCAACTGGCCGACGGTTCCGCAGCTCTACGTCAACGGCGAGTTTGTCGGCGGCTGCGACATCGTCCGCGAGATGTATTCGAGCGGCGAACTGCAGAAAGTGCTCTCTCCGGAAACGGCGTGATCGCCGCGATCGTTGCGCGAAGTTCCCGGGGCCGCTGTCGAGCCGGCCACTGGCGCAAGGCGACGAGAACACGCCGGCGCTCGTTGTAGGCATTGTGCCGGTCGCCTACCGGGGCGCGATCCCGATGCGCAACTACGACAGCCGCAAGCGGATACTCGTCACCGGCGGTGCCGGCTTTCTGGGTTCGCACCTTTGCGACCGCCTGCTCGAACAGGGCCACGAGGTCCTCTGCGCAGACAACCTCTTCACCGGCACCAAGCGCAACGTCGAGCACCTGCACGGCCACCCGCGCTTCGAGTTCATCCGCCACGACGTGACCTTCCCGCTTTATGTCGAGGTCGACGAGATCTACAACCTCGCCTGCCCCGCGTCGCCGATCCACTACCAGCACGACCCGGTGCAGACGACCAAGACCTCGGTGCACGGCGCGATCAACATGCTCGGCCTCGCCAAGCGGCTCGGAGCACGCATCCTCCAGGCATCGACCAGCGAGGTCTACGGTGACGCTGTCGTCCACCCGCAGGTCGAGAGCTACTGGGGAAACGTCAATCCGATCGGCATCCGCTCGTGCTACGACGAGGGCAAGCGCTGCGCCGAGACGCTGTTCTTCGACTACCACCGCCAGCACGGCATCGAGATCAAGGTCGCGCGCATCTTCAACACCTACGGCCCGCGGATGCACCCCCACGACGGCCGCGTCGTGTCCAACTTCATCGTCCAGGCGCTGAACAACGAGCCGATCACCATCTACGGCGACGGGTCGCAGACGCGGTCGTTCTGCTACGTCGACGATCTCATCCGCGCGCTTGTCGCACTGATGGCGACGCCGGTTGACTTCGCCGGACCCGTAAATCTCGGAAATCCGGTCGAATACCGGATCGGCGAACTTGCGAGGAAGATCGTCGAGCTGACCGGCTCGAGGTCCACGATCGAGTACAGGAAGTTGCCCGAAGACGATCCGGTTCAGCGGCAGCCCGACATTGCGCTGGCAAGGACGCGTCTGAATTGGGAGCCGCAGATCGACCTCGACGAAGGCCTTGCGAAGACGATCGGCTACTTCGAGGCGGTGCTGCGGACGCCTGCGCCGGAGGGCCGCGGATAAGCGATCGACGATCGCACGTGTTCGAGCGCTTGACGGAAGGAAGGACCACGTAGCGATTGGCAATGAGCCAACGCCGCTTCAACGAGGATCTCGCCGCGCATCCGCACGCTTGTGCGGAGTGCAGGAACTAAGTCCGCGTCCGCTGCGCCTTCTTCACGTCCGGCACGCGGCGCAGCGAGCGCAGCACCTGCGCCAGGTGCCGCCGGTCGCGCACCTGGACGCCGAAGAACATCGCGATGACGTCGCCGCCGTCGGGCCGCTCCATCGACACGGTGTCGATGTTGGCGTCGGCGTCCGCGATGGCGAGCGCCAGCGCGGCGAGCAGCCCGCGGCGGTCGGCGACCAGCAGCCGAACGCCGGTCTCGAACACGCCCTGCACGTCGGGCGCCCACTCGACGTCGACCATTTCCGAAGGATCGAGTCGCTGCTTCTTCAATGCGACGCAGCCGCGTGTGTGCACGGAAAGCCCTTGGCCGCGGCGGAACTGGCCGATGATGGCGTCGCCGGGGATCGGCCGGCAACACTTGGCGTACTGGATCGCGACACCCTCGACGCCGCGCAGCGTCAGCGAGCCCGGCTTGGTGGCGGTCGGCGCCGTCGCGTCGTCGGCCTTGCCGGGCACACGCGTCAGCGCCTGCGCGACGACGAAAGACAGGCGCTTGCCCTGGCCGATATCGGCGAGGATGTCGAGTTGCGTCTTGCTGCCGTACTCCTTGGCCAGCGCTTCCCAGCGATCCCAGGAAATGGCTTCCAGCTCGACCTTCATCGTGGCCAGCGCCTGGTTCAGGAGCCGCTCGCCGAGCGCCGCCGACTCCTTCTGCTGGAGGCCCTTGAGAAAGTGGCGGATCCGCGAGCGCGCCTTGCCGGTAGCGACGAAGGACAGCCACGACGGATTCGGACGCGCGGTCGGCGAGGTCAGGATCTCGACGTGGTCGCCGTTCTTCAACTCGGTGCGCAGCGGCAACAGCTCGTAGTTGATGCGTGCCGCCACGCAGTGGTGGCCGATGTCGGTGTGCACGCCGTACGCGAAGTCGACGGCGGTCGCGCCGCGCGGCAGCGCCATGATCTTGCCCCTGGGCGTGAACACGTAGATCTCGTCGGGAAAGAGGTCGCCCTTGATGTGCTCCAGGAATTCCTTCGAGTCACCCGACTCGGACTGGATGTCGAGCAGGCTCTGCAGCCAGCGCGAGGTCTCGCGCTGCGCTTCGGCCAGGTCGAGCGCGCCGCCGGACTTGTAGAGCCAGTGCGCGGCGACGCCCGCCTCGGCGACGCGGTGCATGTCGTTGGTGCGGATCTGCACTTCCAGCGGTGTGCCGAAGGGTCCGAACAGCGTCGTGTGCAGCGACTGGTAGCCGTTCGCCTTGGGGATGGCGATGTAGTCCTTGAACTTGCCGGGGATGGGCTTGTAGAGACCGTGCAGCACGCCGAGCGCGCCATAGCAGCTTGTCTGGTCAGCGACGAGGATGCGCACACCGTAGATGTCGAAGACCTGCGCGAACGAGCAGTGCTTCTCGCGCATCTTCTTGTAGACCGAATAGATGGTCTTTTCGCGGCCGCTGACCACCGCCTGCACACGCTCGCCGGCGAGCCCCTCGCGGATGACTTCGAGCAGCCGGTTCATCACCTCGCGCCGGTTGCCGCGCGCTGCCTTGATCGCGCCGGCAAGCACGCGGTAGCGCATCGGGTACATGTGCTTGAACGACAGGTCCTGCAGCTCGAGGTAGAGCGAATTGAGTCCCAGGCGGTTGGCGATCGGCGCGTAGATGTCGAGCGTCTCGCGCGCGCTGCGCGTGCGATGCGCCGGTGCCATCGCGTCCAGCGTGCGCATGTTGTGCAGCCGGTCGGCGAGCTTGATCAGAATGACGCGGACGTCGCGCGCCATCGCCAGCAGCATCTTGCGGAAGCTCTCCGCCTGCACTTCCTCGCGCGACGTGAACTCGATCTGGTCGAGCTTCGAGACGCCGTCGACCATTTCGGCGACGAGCTTGCCGAAGCCGCGTTCGAGTTCGTGCTTGGTGACGGAGGTGTCCTCCATCACGTCGTGCAGCAGCGCCGCGGCGATGCCCTGCGCGTCGAGCCGCCATTCCGACAGGATGCTGGCGACCGCCAGCGGGTGCGTGATATACGGCTCGCCCGATTTGCGGAACTGGCCGCGGTGCGCGGATTCGGAGAACTCGAAGGCGCGCGAAACCAGATCGACGTCCGGCGCGGGCAGGTAGTGCCCCAGGTGCTTGGTGAACTCCGCGATCTCGGACATGCCCGGCAACGGCGGATCCGAAATCGCGCGGCGTCAAACCACCGGGTTGGTCGGCAGCGTCGGCCCGGTCTTCAACAGCATCTCGATGCCGAACTTGCCGGCCGCCATCTCGCGCAGGGCGATGACCGTGGGTTTGTCCCGGTCCGGGTCGACCATCGGCGCCGAGCCGGCGGTGATCTGGCGGGCGCGGTTAGTGGCCGCGAGCGTCAACTCGAAACGGTTGGGGATTCTGGCCAGACAATCTTCGATGGTGATGCGCGCCATGAGGTGACTCCGGAGGTTCAGGAATGGAGCAGCTGGGCCATCAGCGCGGCATGCCGCGCCATCTGCCGCGGCGCCTTCAGGCGCGCGGCGCGGACGATCACGGATAGATCGTCGACGGCTCTCGCAAAGTCCTGATTCATAATAACATAATCGAACTCGCTGCAGTGCCGCATCTCTTCGCGCGCCGCCTCCAGCCGCCGCGCGATGACCTCTGCGCTGTCCTGCCCGCGCTTTTCCAGCCGCTCCTTCAGCGACGCCAGCGAAGGCGGCAGGATGAAGACGTGGACGGCTTCGGGGATCAGCCGGCGCACCTGTTGCGCGCCCTGCCAGTCGATCTCCAGCAGCATGTCGTGACCGGCCTCGACTTCACGCCGAAGCCATGTTGCCGACGTCGCATACCAGTTGCCGTGGACATGCGCGTGCTCGAGGAATTCGCCGGCGGCTTTGAGCTCGAGGAAGCGCTGCTCGGCGATGAAATGATAGTCGACGCCGTCGCGCTCGCCGCTACGCGGAGGCCGCGTCGTGTACGAGACCGACAGGCGCATGCCGGGCTCGCGTTCGAGCAGCGCGCGCACCAGGCTCGTCTTGCCGCCGCCCGACGGTGCGGCGAGAACGAACAGGCAGCCCGACGCCGGCGGTGCGCGGGTGGCGATGACGGTGGGCTGGATCATCGCGTTCCGCTCGTTCGCAGTCGCATTGCGCCGCTTTCGCATGGCGACGCACAACGTGTCGGCTGCCGTCGGTCGCTCGGCGTCGCGCCCTTCGGGCCTCCGCGCGACCTGCGGTCGCGCGCGCCTTTCTCACTCCACATTCTGCACCTGCTCGCGCATCTGCTCGATCAGTATCTTGAGTTCGAGTGCGGCCTGCGAAACTTCGGTATCGACGGACTTCGAGCTGAGCGTGTTCGCCTCCCGGTGCAGCTCCTGCGCGAGAAAATCCAGGCGCTTGCCGGCGCTGCCGCCGGCCCCGATCACGCGCCGCACTTCGGCGATGTGCGTGGTGAGACGCGTCAACTCCTCGGCAACGTCGACCTTGGTCGCGAACAGCGCCAGCTCCAGCTTCAGGCGATCCTCGTTGGGATCGAGCCCCGCGTCGCGCAAGCGCGCGGCGAGCTTTTCGTTGTACGCGGCGTGGACCGCGGGCACGCGCGGCAGAACGCGTTTGACCTGCGCCTCGAGGCCCGCGCAGCAGGCTTCGAGCACTGCGGCGGTCTTCGCCCCCTCGCGGGCGCGTGCGGCCGCCAGCTCGGCGAGCGCCTGGCGCACGAGATCGCCGGCACGCTGCGCGAGTTCGGCCGGCGGCACGGTCGGCTCGGCGAGTACCCCCGGCCAGCGCAGGATTTCGTTGACGGTCAGCGGCGCGGCATTCGGGACGGCGCGCGTCACTTCTGACGCCGCCGCGGCCAGTTGTCCGATCCGGGCCGCGTCGACCGCCAGCGCGCTGGCCCCTTGCGCGTTCCGGTTGAGGGCGACCCGGCACTCGACCTTGCCGCGCTTCAGCGCCCCGGCGAGCGTTTCGCGAAACCCGGCTTCGGACGCGCGCAGCTCGTCCGGTAGCTTCAGCGTCAGGTCGAGGTAGCGGTGATTGACGGAGCGCAGCTCGACGGCAAGCGAAACGCCCGGCAATTCCGCGGCGACCGCCGCAAAGCCGGTCATGCTGAGGATCATGGGGAAGTCCTGACTCGTCTCTCGCCGGCCATTTCGCGGCCGACGGGGTTGGGCTCGTTTTCCGGCGCTCGGTATGGGCCGGCGCAGCGACCGCAAGGGCAGGTATTGCCTTTACTTTGCCCGCCGGGTTGCCGAGAATGTATGCGTTATCCGACACCCGCGCAACCCGCGGTGTTCGCTGCTGGCATAGGAATTGCGGGTGTTTCGCCCGATGCGGCGGTGCCTACGCCGACGATTGCTCCGAAGAGGAAGAACTCGCCTTCACCATGGCCGTCACCAATCAAGCGCTCGCCGGCGGCTATCAGCTGCTCAACTACCGGGTCGACCGGCAAATCAGCCGCGGCGGCTTTTCGATCGTCTACCGCGCCTTCGACGAGGAAGGCGCGCCGGTGGCGATCAAGGAATACCTGCCGTCGTCGCTGGTGCTGCGCACCGAGGGCGACATCGTGCGCGCGAGTTCGGCCGAGAACCTGACGTCGTTCCGCTACGGTATGAAATGCTTCTTCGAGGAGGGCCGGGCGCTCGCGAAGATCAACCATCCCAACGTCGTGCGCGTGCTGAACTTCTTCCGCGCCAACGAGACGGTCTACATGGTGATGCGCTACGAGCGCGGCCGCACGCTGCAGCAGCAGATCCAGATGCGGCAGGACCAGATGTCCGAGCGGCTGGTCCGGCATGTCTTCATGCACCTGCTGAACGGGCTGCGCGAGGTGCATACGCACAAGCTGCTGCACCTCGACATCAAGCCGGCCAATATCTATCTGCGCACCGACGGCACGCCCGTGCTGCTCGACTTCGGCGCCGCCAGGCAGACGCTGACCAGCGCGCGGCCCAAGCTGGCGCCGATGTACACGCCAGGCTTTGCCGCCCCCGAGCAATACCGCGACCCCGACCGGCTGGGCCCCTGGACCGATGTCTACGGCGTCGGCGCATCGATGTTTGCCTGCCTGGCGGCGTTCGCGCCGCAGGCCGCGGACGCGCGGGTGCAGGAGGACCACCTGGTGTCGGCGAAGAAGATCTGGGCCGGCCAGTATTCCGACAACATCCTGGAGGTGATCGACTGGTGCCTGCGGCTCGACCCGCTGGAGCGGCCGCAGTCGGTGTTCGCGCTGCAGAAGGCGATTCGTGACATCCCGCAGACCCGGAAGAAGCCCGGATTCTTCGGCAGCATCAGGAAATTGCTGTTCTCCGAAGCCGGCGCCTGACGCACCCCACGCCGGCGCCGCATCGAGGCACCTCGCCGAAGCGCCGCACCCAAGCGCCACCCTTAGGCACTCCAAGGCACTACAATTCGCAGCATGCGTTTCACGATTTTCCAGGAGTCGCGAAAGGGCTCGCGCAAGGTCAACCAGGACCGCATCGCCTATACGTTCAGCCGCGACACGCTGCTGCTCGTCGTCGCCGACGGCATGGGCGGGCACGCGGGTGGCGAGATCGCCGCGCAGATCGCGGTGCGGTTGTTCATCGAACGCTTCCAGCAGGAAGCCAAGCCGATCCTCAAGAATCCGCTGAAGTTCCTGCAGGACACGATGGTCCGCGCCCACGCGGCGCTGGGCTCGTACGCCAGCCAGTTCTCGATGCTCGAGACGCCGCGTACGACGTGCGTCGCCTGCGTCGTGCAGGCCGGCCACGCCTACTGGGCCCACGTCGGGGATTCGCGGCTGTATTTGTTCCGCCAGGGCGGTCTCATCGGATCGACCAAGGATCACTCCAAGGTGCAGTACCTGGTCGACCAGGGCATCATCGGCGCCGATGAAGTCGTCTCGCACCCGGACCGCAACAAGATCTTCAGCTGCCTGGGCGGACTGGTCGAGCCGGTCATCGACCTGTCGCGGCGCACGCCGCTGCGCAACGGCGACATCATCGTCATCTGCACCGACGGCCTGTGGAGCGTGATCGACCAGCGCGAGGTCGCGACCTGGCTGACGTCGACGCCGATCCTGACCACGGCGCCGCAGATGATGCGCGAGGGCGAAAAGCGCGGCGGGCCGGAGGGCGACAACCTGTCGGCGATCATCGTCCGCTGGGGACCGGAGACGCTGACCGACGAGCAAACGACGACGATCACCGAATCGCTCGGCCTGGGCGAATTCGAAACCCAAATCGACCGCACGCTGACGCTGACCGACCGCACCGGCACCCAGCGCGACCTGACCGACGACGAGATCGAGCATGCGATCGAGGAGATTCAGAGCACGATACAAAAGTATCGCCGGTAGCAGCGATACGCCTGTATCCTGATCCCCGAATGCGCCAGCTCATCATCGACACCGAAACCACCGGCCTCGACGCAAAACAGGGGCACCGGATCATCGAGTTCGCGGCGCTCGAGCTGGTCGACCGGCGTCCCACCGGCCGCAGCCTGCATCTGCATTTCGATCCGGAGCGCGAGATCGACATCGGCGCCACCGAAGTGCATGGCATGACCTGGGACGATCTGAAGTCCAGGCCGAAGTTCCAAGACCAGGCCCGGCAGATCGTCGAGTTCGTACGCGGCGCCGAGTGGATCATCCACAACGCGCCCTTCGACGTCGGCTTCCTCGACCGCGAATTCGAGCATTGCGCGCTGTCCGGCTGCGCGACGCTGTATGGCGGTCTGATCGACACGCTGGCGATGGCGCGCGAGGCGTTCCCGGGCAAGCGCAACAATCTCGACGCGCTGTGCGAGCGCTTCGGCGTCTCCAACGCGCATCGCACGCTCCACGGCGCGCTGCTCGACGCCCAGCTGCTGGCCGAGGTCTACCTCGCCATGACGCGCGGACAGGAGTCGCTGACCATCGAACTGGGGGCGGCGCCGGCGGCGACGCTGTTGTCCGGCGCCGCATCGGCGGCGCGGCCGGCGCTCCTGGTCCTGGTTCCGACGACCGAAGAGGAGGCGGCGCACGCGGCCTATCTCGCCGACCTGGATCGCGAGTCGCACGGGCGGTGCCTGTGGCTGCGCGAGACGACGGCGCCGGCATAGCGAATTCGACGCGGTCTTCGCGCTGTCACGAACGGCCGCGACACTGATGGAATCATCCACTTCAATGTCCTCCGCGCAGCCCGGCGCCGCCGCGGGCGCCGAAGCTGCATCCGCCATCGTGCCCGCCGTCGCCGCCCCGATCGATCGCGAGCTGTCGCTGCTCGAGTTCAATCGCAGAGTGCTGGCGTTGGCCGAGGATCCGGAGGTGCCGCTGCTCGAACGCTTGCGCTTCCTGTGCATCGTCGGCAGCAATCTCGACGAATTCTTCGAGATCCGCGTCGCCGGCGTCAACGAGCAGTTGCGGGCCAAGCTGGCGCCGCCGGGACTGACGCTGCAGGAAGCGCGCGACCTGGCGGCAAGAATGGGTGAAGAGGCGCGCGTCCTGATCGCCCGGCAGTATCGCGTGCTCAACGAGCAGGTGCTGCCGGCGCTGGCCGAAGCGGGCGTGCGCCTGGCGCGCCGGATCGAGTTCACGCCTGCCGAGCGCGAATGGGTGGCGGCGTTTTTCGCGCAGGAGGTGCGGCCGCTGCTGACGCCGATCGGACTCGATCCCGCGCACCCGTTTCCGCAGATCGTCAACAAGAGCCTGAACTTCGTCATCGAGCTGCGCGGCAACGACGCCTTCGGCCGCGATACCGGCATCGCAATCGTCAAGGCGCCGCGCGTCCTGCCGCGCGTCATCAAGATGCCGCCCGAGGTCGCCGGCGACGAGCATGCCTTCGTGATGCTGTCGTCGATCATCCACGCGCACCTGTCCGACCTCTTTCCCGGCCGCGAGGTCGTCGCCTATTCGCAGTTCCGCGTAACGCGCGACGCCGATCTCTGGATCGACGAGGCGGAGGTCAAGAACCTGCGGCAGGCACTGCAAGGCGAGCTCCCGCAGCGGCAGTTCGGCAGGGCGGTTCGCCTCGAAGTGGCGTCCGAGTGCCCGGCGCCGCTCGCCACCTTCCTGTTGACGCAGATCGGCCTGACCGAGGCGGACCTGTACCGTTGCGACGGTCCGGTCAACATTGCGCGACTGTCGTCGCTGATCGACCAGGTCGACATCGATACGCTGAAGTACGAGCCTTTCGTTCCGGGACTGCCCGATCGCCTGCGTGATGCGCCGGACATCCTGGCCGCGGTCCGCCAGCACGACATTCTGCTGCATCACCCGTACCAGTCCTTCGAGCCGGTCGTCGACTTCATCCGGCGTGCGGCCGAGGACGACGACGTCGTCGCGATCAAGCAGACCGTCTACCGCACCGGCGTCAACTCGGTGCTGATGGACACGCTGATCGAGGCGGCGCGTCGCGGCAAGGAGGTCACCGTCGTCGTCGAGTTGATGGCGCGCTTCGACGAGGAGGCCAACATCAACTGGGCGGAGCGGCTGGAACGCGCCGGCGCGCAGGTCGTCTACGGTGTATTCGGACTCAAGACGCACGCCAAGATGGTGCTGCTGATCCGCCGCGAGCACGATGCGAACGGGCGCGTGCGGCTGGTTCACTACGCGCATCTGGGCACCGGCAACTACCATCCGCGGACGGCACGGCTGTACACCGACTTCGGACTGCTCACCGCCGACCCCGAGATCTGCTCGGACGTCAACGAGGTTTTCCTGCACATCACCAGCCTTGCCCGCGCCGCGCGACTGAAGCGCCTGCTGCTGGCGCCGTTCACGATGCAGCGGCGCGTGCTCGAGCTGATCCGCCGCGAGACGCGCCATGCGCAGGACGGCAAGCCGGCGCGGATCATCGCCAAGATGAATGCGCTGGTCGACGAGGGCGTCATCCGCGCGCTCTATGCGGCGTCGGCCGCGGGTGTGGCAATCGACTTGATCGTCCGTGGTGCCTGCGCACTGCGGCCCGGCGTGCCGGGAATTTCCGACAACATCCGCGTGCGCTCGATCCTCGGCCGCTTTCTCGAGCACCACCGAGTATGGTATTTCGACAACGACGGCACGCCTGACGTGTGGCTCGCGTCCGCCGACTGGATGGCGCGCAATCTCTTCCGTCGCATCGAAGTCGCGTTTCCGGTGCGCGATCCGGCGCTGCGCAAGCGTGTGGTCGACGAAGGGTTGAAGATATGCCTGGCGGACAACCGGCAGGCGTGGGAACTCGATGCCCAGGGGCAGTGGTCCAAGGCAAAACCCCGAAAGCGCGCCAAGCAATGCTGTGCGCAGGAGGCGCTTCTCGCCGGCCTGCGCGAATCCGACCTGACCCCGTAGACGGCATCCGGACCATGGACCTCATCCTCTGGCGGCACTGCGAGGCCGAACCCGGCGAACCGGACATCGGGCGGCGGCTGACGTCGAAGGGCGTGAAGCAGGCAGAACGGATGGCGGCGTGGCTCGATGCGCACCTGCCCGACAGCTGCCGCATCGTGGTGTCTCCTGCCGATCGCGCGCAGCAGACCGCCCTCGCGCTGCAGCGCAAGTTCAAGACCGTCGAGGAGTTGGCGCCTGGCGCATCGGCGGCCGCCGTGCTCGCGGCCGTCAATTGGCCCGAGTCGCGCGAACCGGTGCTGGTCGTCGGTCACCAGCCGACGCTCGGTGCCGTCGCATCGCTCCTCCTGTCCGGCGAAGAGGCCTACTGGTCGGTACGCAAGGGCGCCGTCTGGTGGCTGTCCAACCGCAGCAAGGATGGCGGTGCAGCCGTGGTGCTGAAGGTCGTGCAGGGACCCGAGTTCGTCTGAAACGAAGCGAACCGAACCGGCATGGACCTCGATCCAGCAGTTGGGTCCGGCTGCAGCCGGGCGGGTTCTGGACCCGTCAGCGAAGCGGCCGCCACGGACGCCGCAGCGCCGTCCACTCGTCGCCTTCGACGCCGAGCAGGTGCGTCGTCAGCGGGTGCGCGCGCAGCCAGCGCTTGGTGATCGCAAACCCCACGCTGCGGCCGACCTGCACGCCGATGCGCGGTGTGTCGATCGTCCGGCGTGCATGATGGAACAGCACGGCGAGCCGCAGCGCGAGTACCTGGGCGGCGAAGTCGTCGTCATGGAGCTGATCGGACATTTTCTGCAGCCCGCCGCGGCAGCCCAGCACCAGCTGTGCGAGCTGTCGCTGCTCCTGCGCCGAAAAGCCCGGCATGTCCGCATTTTCCAGGATGTACGCGCCGTGCTTGTGGAAGCCGATGTGCGACACGGTAAAGCCGATTTCATGCAGCAGCGCCGCCCATTCGACGCGCTGCGCCGCGCCGGCATCGGGGGCGGACGATCCGGCGACGTACAGCGCCCTGGCCATCGTCGCTACCCGTCGCGCGTGCGGACGGTCGATGTGATAGCGCTCGACCATGCTTTCGACCGTCGCGACGCGACTGTCACGCTTGCCGGAGCGGCCGAGCAGATCGTAGAGCACGCCCAGCCGCAACGCGCCGCCGACGGGATTGATTCGCGGCACGTCGAGTCCGGCGATTGCCGCCGCCATGATCGCGAAGCCGCCGGCGAGCACCGGCGCGCGATCCGAGGTGACGCCTTCGAGCCGCAGCCGCCGAATGTGGCCGGCGCCGATCATCCGCTTGCGCAACCGCGCCAGTCCTTCGCGCGTGATGCCGCCGGCGGAGAGTCCGTTTCCCTCGAGAATTGCCGCCAACGCGAGCGCGGTGCCCGACGAGGCGAAGGCCTCGCGCCAGTGCTCGGGTCCGAATGCACGCGCGATCGACTCGATTTCGGCGCGTGCCAGCGTCTCGGCGGCGTCGAAGGCCGTTGCGTGCAATTCACCGCTGCCGAAGAATCGCTGCGACATGCTGACGCAGCCCAGCTTCAGCGATTCGAGGCGTTCCGGCGTCAGGCCGCGGCCGATGATGAACTCGGTCGATCCGCCGCCGATGTCGATCACCAGGCGCGGGTGCCTGGATGCAGGCAGAACATGCGCGACGCCGACATAGATGAGCCGGGCCTCCTCGAGGCCGCCGATGATGTCGATCGGGAAGCCGAGCGCGGCCTGCGCCTGCGGCAGGAAGCTGGCGGCGTTCTTCGCGACGCGAAAGGTGTTGGTCGCCACCGCGCGCACGCCCGAAGGATGCAGCCCGGACAGGCGTTCGCGGAAGCGCGTAAGGCAGGCAAGCGCCACCTTGCGCGCGGCGAGCGTCAGGTTGCCCTTGCTGTCGAGGCCGGCGCCGAAACGGATGGTCTCGCGCCAGGTGTCGAGGCGAAAAATCTGGTCGCCCTCGACGCGGCCGATCTCGAGCCGGAAGCTGTTCGAGCCCAAGTCGGCCACGGCGAGTGTCGCCGGTCTGGCCGGCAACTTCGACAAACGATGCAGGGCGCGTGGCATCGGCGATGCGGTATGGCCTTGGAAAGGGGGCGGCGCGAAGCCTAGCACGGCGGCGTCCGACCGCAGGCCTGCCCATCGCAACGACAGAGGACTCCACCCTCGACCCCCGCTTTAGCGGGAGGCCCCCCGGCATCCTCGTTCCTGCTAACCTCGACCACGCCATGGCCATCAACTACCTACAAAAAATACTTAACGCCCGGGTTTACGACGTCGCGATCGAGTCGCCGCTCGACGAGGCGATCACGCTGTCGCGGCGTCTGTCCAATCGCGTGCTGTTGAAGCGCGAGGATCAGCAGCCCGTGTTCTCGTTCAAGCTGCGCGGCGCGTACAACAAAATGGCGCAGCTGTCGGTGGCGCAACGCGCCAAAGGCGTCATCGCGGCGTCCGCCGGCAATCACGCGCAGGGTGTGGCGCTCGCCGCGCAGCGCCTGTCCTGCCAGTCGACCATCGTGATGCCGGTGACCACGCCGCACATCAAGATCTCGGCGGTCGAGGCGCGGGGTGCAGCCGTGGTCCTGCATGGCGACTCGTATTCGGATGCCTATGCGCACGCGCAGCGGCTGCAGAAGGCCAGCGGCGCCGTCTTCGTCCATCCCTACGACGACCCGGACGTGATCGCGGGGCAGGGCACCATCGGCATGGAGATCCTGCGCCAGTGCCAGGGGCCTATCGACGCGATTTTCGTCGCGGTGGGCGGCGGCGGCCTGATTTCTGGCATCGGCGCCTACGTCAAGCACGTGCGACCGGAGATTCGCGTCATTGGCGTGCAGCCTAGCGACTCCGATGCGATGACGCGTTCGCTGGCGGCGGGTCGGCGTCTGACGCTGGCGCACGTCGGTCTCTTCGCCGACGGCGTGGCGGTCAAGCAGGTGGGACGGGAGACGTTCCGGCTCGCCCGTCAGCACGTCGACGAAATGATCACGGTTCCCACCGACGCCACCTGCGCGGCGATCAAGGACGTGTTCGAGGACACGCGCTCGATATTGGAACCTGCGGGCGCGCTTTCGGTTGCCGGCGTCAAGGCCTGGTGCGAGCGTCACCGCGCACGCGACCGGACCTTCATCGCCATCGCCGGCGGCGCGAACATGAACTTCGACCGGTTGCGTTTCGTAGCCGAGCGTGCCGAACTGGGCGAGGCGCGCGAGGCGGTTTTCGCGGTGACGATTCCCGAACGCCCCGGCAGTTTCCGCGAATTTTGCGGCCTGCTCGGCGACCGGAACGTGACCGAGTTCAATTACCGTTATGCCGACCCCAAGGTCGCGCACCTCTTTGTCGGCGTCGAGGTCGCCGACCGGCGCGCAACGGCCGATCTGCTGGCGTCGTTTCACCGTCACCGCATTGAAGCCTACGACCTGTCCGACAACGAAATGGCCAAGCTGCATGTCCGGCACCTGGTCGGCGGCCACGCTCCCGAAGCGGAAAACGAGATTCTCTACCGTTTCGAGTTCCCCGAACGCCCGGGGGCGCTGATGCGCTTTCTCGACAGCATGAGTACCGGCTGGAACATCAGCCTCTTCCATTATCGCAATCACGGCGCCGATTATGGGCGCGTCCTGGTCGGTATGCAGGTTCCGCCGTCCGCGAAGGTAGATTTTCGAAAGTTTCTGGGTCGTCTCGGCTATGACTACGTCGACGAATCGATGAACCCTGCCTACCAGATGTTTCTCGGTCGCTAAAGGGGTGTTTGGCCTCGCCGTCGGGGGGCAATCCCTGCCGTGGCGCGGCACTTTGTTGGCATTAAAATTTCCGCGCTGTTGCTTTTTTTGTGTTTTCGTCCCCGCAAGCCAATTCCGGCAAGCTTTATGCTCTAGGCAATGGACTTGGGCCGTGGCAGACTTGAACACGACAAGTGCGGACGCCGATGGGCGCACCGCGACTGTTGCCGGAAGGGGCAGGGGGTATTCATTGGCTGATCAGATCCCGTTGCAGGGCGTCAAAGTGATGGTGATCGACGATTCGAACACGATTCGCCGCAGCGCGGAGATATTCCTGCTGCAGGCGGGCTGCACGGTCATCCTCGCCGAGGACGGCTTCGACGCGCTCGCCAAGATCGCCGACCATCAGCCGGATCTGGTCTTTGTCGACATCATGATGCCGCGCCTCGACGGCTACCAAACCTGCGCGCTCATCAAGAAGAACGCGAAATTCCAGCGGACCCCGGTGATCATGCTGTCGTCGAAGGACGGCCTCTTCGACCGTGCCCGCGGCCGGATGGTCGGTTCCGACCAGTACCTGACCAAGCCGTTCACCAAGGAAAGCCTGTTGAAGACGGTGGCCGTGCATGTCAACAAGGCGGCGGCGTGAGCGCTGCTTTGAGGCGCGCCTGGGCGCACCGGCAGCGCCAACCGGCAGGCGGCCCCGGCCGCGGCAATAACGACAACGATCCGGCAAGACCGGGCACCTGATGAACGAGGACGGTTCGAAGGACGTGCGCGCGGCGACACTGGCGCGCGAATTCGCCGGGGTGATTGAACAGGGTAGGAACATGACCATCCGAAAAATACTGATCGTCGACGATTCGCCGACCGAACGACATGTGTTGAACGACATGTTGACCAAGTCGGGCTTCGAAGTGATCGCCAGCGACAACGGCGAGGACGCCATACAAAAGGCGAAGACACTGAAACCGGACCTGATCCTCATGGACGTGGTGATGCCGGGCTTGAACGGCTTCCAGGCCACGCGGGCGATCAGTCGCGATGCCGAGACGCGGACGATTCCGATCATCCTCTGCACATCGAAGAGCCAGGAGACCGACAAGATCTGGGGCATGCGCCAGGGTGCGCGCGACTACATCGTCAAGCCGGTGAATCGCGACGAATTGCTCGAGAAGATCGCGGCCATCGGCTGAACGCACTGATATCGCTCTGACATGGCTCGCGCCGCCAAACTCGATCTGCGCACGTTCCAGCAGGAACTTGCCACCCGCCTCGCATCGAAGACCACGGCGCAGGTGGAATCGTCGCGGCTCGGGCTCTTGAGCGGTGGCGAGCGCTGGCTGATCCGGCTCGCCGACGCGGGCGAGGTGGTGACTCTGCCGGATATCATGCCGGTGCCGCTGACGCGGCCATGGTTCCTGGGTGTGGCCAACATCCGCGGAAACCTGTACAGCGTCGTCGATTTTGCCCGGTTCTTGGCGGGTGAAGCGCCGGCCGGCAGCGGTCAGGCGCGGCTTGTGCTTTTTGGACCGCGCACCGGTGACATGCACGTCGGCATCGTGGTCAACCGCGTACTGGGCTTGCGCAACGTCGCCGAACTGGCGCCCGCGGCGCCGCCGCAGGAGGCGCCGCCGTGGTACGCGCAGCGGTGGATGGACGGCGACGGCAATGCCTGGCAGGAAATCGACCTTTCGATACTTGCACGCGACCCCGCGTTCTTGCAGGTCGGGCTTTAGCAACGCGTGCGCGGCGATACGCCGGTGCACCAGGAGATGAGCAATGGCACTGAAACTGGGGAGTCTCTTCGGTAACGAGAAGGCGAGGCCCGCCGAAGTCGAGCTCGAGATGCCGACCACGCAGGTCAAGATGAGTCAGGTGCAGCCGGGTTACGACCCGCTGGCCTCGGTCTCCATCATGGAACAGCTGCGCACGGCGACGTCGACGATGGCGATGCCCAGGAAGCTGCCGCTAATCGGCAATCTTCCGGTACCCAAGCAGTTCCAGGCGCTCGGCGTCCTGCTGGTGACGTTCCTGGTCTTCGCGGCGCTGATGGTGTTCCTCGACGGCCGGCAATCGACCCAGAGTGCGGCGGCGGCGGCGACGGCGACCGAAATGCAGATGCTGTCGCAGCGGCTGGCGCGTGGCAGCGCTTTGGCGTCGCAGGGACAGGTTGCGGGCTTTGCGGGGGTGCGCGACAGCCGGGAGCGTTTCAGGGCCGACCTCGACGCGCTGCTCAAGGGTGGCACCGCGCGCGGAGTGAGTCTCGACGTCGCGCAGGACGAAGCGACGGTCAAGCTGATCAACGACGTCCGGCAGCGCTGGGAGCGTGTCGACGCGGCGGCCGAGCGTCTGGTGGCCAACGAAACCAGTCTGACCTCGCTGGCCAAGGGTCTGGAAGCGCTCAACACCGGCAACAATGCGCTGCTCGAGTTGGCACAGCAGGCGGCAGCGCAGATCGGGCAGGGCGGCGGCAGCCTGCGCGAGATCGACTACACGAACCAGCTCGCGGTGCTGTCGCAGCGAATCGCGAAAAACGCCAACACGCTCGCGTCTTCCGAGGAAATCGACCCTGAGGTGGCGTTTCTCTTCGGCAAGGACGTCGGTACCTTTCGTGACGTTTTGAATGGCCTGCTCAAGGGCAGCGACGCGCTGCGCCTACCTGCCGTGCGCAACGACGAGGCGCGGATCACGCTGACCGAGTTGCAGAAGCGCTTCGCCACCTACGAGGCCGGAATCGCCGCCATCCTGACCAACATGCCGCGGCTGGTCGTCGCCAAGCAGGCCGCCCGCAACATCAACGCCGAGGCGGAACCGCTGCTCCAGGACACGACCCGGCTCGCCGACGGCTACGCAAACAGTACGGCGCATAAGTGGACGCTCGGGGTGGCCATCGCCTTCGCGCTGCTCGCATTGCTGATGCTGGTGCTGCTGGGCAAGGTCTTCCTCGATGACGCACGGGTCCGCGCCCTCGACAGCGAAGGCGAGAACAAGCGCAACCAGGAGGCGATTCTCCGGCTGCTGAACGAGATGGGCAACCTGGCCGACGGCGACCTGACCGTGCAGGCGTCGGTGACCGAGGATGTGACCGGCGCGATCGCCGACTCCATCAATTTCACGATCGAAGAGTTGCGTACGTTGGTGCGCGGCATCAACTCCGCCACCGATCAGGTGACCAAGGCGACGCAGGAGACGCAGGCAATCTCGAACCGTCTCTACGAGGCATCGCAGCGGCAGAACCGCGAGATCCAGCAGGCATCCGCGTCGGTGCTGCAGATGGCGCAGTCGATCAACGAGGTGTCGCAGACGGCGAACCAGTCCGCCCGCGTGGCGCAGCAGTCGCTCGCCGCTGCCGAAAAGGGCGGCGTCGTCGTGCAGAACCAGATTGCCGGCATGAACGACATTCGCTCGCAGATTCAGGACACGTCCAAGCGCATCAAGCGCCTGGGCGAGTCGTCGATGGAAATCGGCGAGATCGTCGAGCTGATCTCGGACATCACCGAGCAGACGAACGTGCTCGCGCTGAACGCCGCGATCCAGGCGGCGTCCGCCGGTGAAGCCGGCCGCGGCTTTACGGTGGTTGCCGAGGAAGTGCAGCGCCTGGCCGAACGCTCCGGCGAGGCGACCAAGCAGATCGAGGCGATCGTGAAGACCATTCAGGCGGATACGCAGGACGCGGTGGCCGCCATGGATAAATCGACAGTGGGCGTGGTCGAAGGGACCAAGTTGTCCGATGCGGCGGGCGCCGCGCTGACCGAGATCCAGTCGGTGTCGCGCGATCTCGCCGACTTGATCTCGCGGATATCGGCGCAGACGCAGATGCAGTCGACGTCGGTGACCGATGTGACGCGCGGCATGCAGGGCATCCTCAAGATTACCGAGGAAACCACCGAGGGCACCAAGCAGACCAACGTGTCCATCGGCCAGCTCACCAAGCTCGCCGCCGAACTGCGTTCGTCGGTGGCGGGCTTCAAGGTGTAGGCAGGTGTCGGTTGGCAGTTGGCAGTAAAGGCAAATTGGCTCGATTCATGCGTTGTCCCCTTCCGACAACTGACAACTGACAACTGATGACAACCGAACCCACTCTCGAATTCGACCTCGGCCCGCTGTCGTGGGTGCAGGGCGAGATCGATCAGGCGCTTGCGCGCGGACTCGATGCGCTCGGGCAATTCCATGCCCATCCGGAGGACGGTACGCCGCTCAAGCATGCGCGTTCGCATGTGCACCAGGCCGCAGGCGCCATCCAGATGGTCGGGCTGGACGCCGTGGTTGCCTTTACCGACGAGCTCGAGAGGCAGCTGGCGCGCCTCGAGGAGATGCCACCCGAGCAGGCGGCGGCAGGCTGCGAGGTCGTTGACCGGGCGTGCCGCAAGCTGCGGATCTTCCTCGACGAGCTGGTCAACGGTGCACCGCCGATACCGCTCAAGCTTTACCCGGAATACGAGGCGATGCAGGGCGCGCGCGGCGTCAGGGCCGCAGCACCCACCGACCTCTTCTATCCCGACTTGTCGCCTCGCGCGCCGCGCATCGTGTCGCGCGAAGCGATCTCGCCCAATCGTCTGCCGTCGCATCTCGTCAAGCAGCGGCGGCTGTATCAGCGCGGACTGCTCGCCTGGTTGCGCGGCGACGAAGCGGGTGCGGCGACGATGCGCGACGCGATCGCCGGCATCGAGGACGTCACCACGCAGGGCAGCCTGCGCGCGTTCTGGTGGACCGTCGGCGCGATGCTCGAAGGCCTGGTCGAGCGCGGGCTCGACAGAGGATTCGGCGTCAAGCAGCTTGCCGCGCGTATCGATCTGCAGATCCGCCGCGTCTCCGAAGGCAGCGGCAAGGTCGCCGACCGCCTGCGCCGCGAAGTACTCTACTTCGACGCCATCTGCGCTCCGGTGGGCCCGCAGGTGCAGGCGGTGCAGCGCGCGTTTGGGCTCGCCGGACTCATTCCGTCGGCTGAGGTCCTGTCCGCTGATGTCGTGCGACTGCAGCCGTTGCTGCGCGAAGCGCGCGAGCAGCTGACGGGAGCCAAGGACGCCTGGTTGAAGGCGGCTTCGGGTCGTGCCGAAAACCTGCCGAAGTTGAAGCAGACGCTCGCCTCGGTGCACGCAAAGGCCGCGGAGATTCACAACGGCGCGCTGATGAAGCTGACCGCTGCGCTGGTCGAGCGCCTGGACAAGATGCCGGCTTCCGGCGTCTCCGAGCCGGTCGCGATGGAATATGCGACGGCGCTGCTGCTGGCCGAGAGCGCCTTCGAGAATTATTCGAACCTGTCGCCCGATTTCCCCAAACAGGTCGATACCATGCTGGCGCGGCTGGAGGCGGCGCGGCAGGGACGCCTGGCCGAGACTTCCGGCGCCCCGATGCTCGACGAAATGAGCAAGCGCGCACAGGAACGCGTTCTGCTGGCGCAGGTCGGGCGCGAAATCCAGGCCAACCTGCGGCACATGGAGCAGGTGCTCGATTCGTTCTTCCGCGACAACGCGAAACGCTCCGATCTGGCCACGCTGGCCAAGGACAGCGCGCAGATCCGCGGCGCCTTGCGCATCCTGGGCTTGAACGACGCGGATCGACTGCTCGAGCTCTGCGAGCAGCAGATCGCGACCTATGCCGATCCGGAAGCGCCGGTCGACAACGACGACCTCGAGCTGCTGGCCGAATCATTGTCCGGGCTCGGTTTCTACATCGAGGCGGTCGAGCAGCAGCGGCCTGAGCGCGATCGGCTGATCGCGCCGCTGATCGCCAAGCGGCTGGGAGAGGCGCCGCCGCCGACGCACGAAGAGCGCGATTCCGTCGAGGTCGCGGTCGCCGAGTTGCGTGCCGCCTTGCCGCAGCTGGTCGACGAGGTGCGTCGCGCGCCCGCCGATACGGCCGCACGCGAGAGTCTCAAACAGAAGCTCGCCAGCCTGCGCGACGATGCCGAGTTGATCGGCGATACGGAACTGGTCGGCCAGGTTGCTTCGATACTGGCCGAACTCGAGGCGGGCGATGCGTCCCGGCTTGCCGCTGCCGTGGAAGCGATCGCCGATACGTCGGCGCCGGCGCCGGAGATTTCGGAGGAAACGCAGAGGCTGCTCGCGACCAACGCCAGCGACCTCGATCGCGAATTACTCGAAATCTACCTGTTCGAGGCCGCCGAAGTACTCGACGGCGTGGCACAGAACCAGAAATCCCTGGCGCAGAACCCGGGCGATCGTGAGGCGCTGCGCACGGTGCGTCGTGGATTCCATACGCTGAAGGGCAGCGGCCGGATGGTCGGCCTCACCGAACTGGGCGAGTACGCCTACGACGTCGAAAAAGTGTTCAATCGGCTGCTCGAGGAAGAGCGCGCAGTCACCACCGCGGTGGTCGCGCTGGTCGAGACTGCGTACACGAGCTTCAAGGGCTGGGTCGATGCGCTGACCCACGAAGGTCGCGTCGTGGCCGATCCGCACCCGCTGCACGCGGCGATCGTGGCCGTCGAACGCGAGCTGCCGGGTGCGCCGACGCTGCTTGCACCCGAGGCGCCAACCGCGCCTGTTGCGCCCGTCGTGGCAACGGTGCCTGCTGCCGTGCCGTCGAACGTCATCGAGCTACCGCGTCCGACGAGCGCGCCGCGCGGCGGCGAGTCGGCGCCGGAGCCCGCACCGGTCGCCGCATTGCCGACGCTCGAGCTCATCGAATTGCCCGAACTGGGATTTGACGACGACATTGCAGCGCCGCCGCCGGCGACAGACGGCGCCGGTTCGGAAACCGTCGAAATGGTGGAACTTCCGTTCGCAACAACGGAGGAAGGCGCGCCTTCGACCGTCGTCGAGCCGCAAGTCGCGTCGGCGGAGTCGGCTGTCGAGGTGGCTCCTTCGTTTGCAGCGGATACCGAATATGTGATCGCAGGCGAAGTCGAGGCTCCGGCCGCGACGCAAACCGAAGCTCCCGTCGCACCCGAAGCCGAAACTCCCGTCGCACCCGAAGCCGAAGCTCCGATTGCACCCGAAGCCGAAACTCCCGTCGCACCCGAAGTCGAGATGCCCGTAGCTGCCGTTGCCTCGGAATCCGACGACATCACCATTGGCGACGTCACCTTGTCGCGATCGCTGTTCGATATCCTGTCCGACGAGGCCGGCCAGCACGTGGCAACACTCGGCAACGAGCTGTCGATTCTGCAGTTCGATCCGCAGGCAATTCCGCGTGCGGCGATGATCCGCGCCAGCCATACGCTGTGCGGCATTCATCGCACCGGAGGGTTTCCGGTCGTCGCCACGGTAGCGAAGGGACTCGAACAGACGCTGATCGCGCTCGAGCAGCGCGGCGCACCGCTGCCGGGTACGGCGCAGCCGATACTCGCACGCGCGGTCGCGGGACTGTCGATGCTGGTCGCGCGGGTTCGGGCGCAGCAGCCCTTCATGCACGGCGACGCCGAGGAGGCGCAGGCGATTCAGCGCGAACTCGATGAGTTGCGCCAGGAAGCGGCGAGCGAGGTCGACGATGCGGAAGCTGCGGCGATGGTGCTGGCGCAGCGCGACGAGGAGTCGGGCGCGCCGCAGGCCGTCGGTGACGCGCCGCAGCGTGTCACGCCAGATACCTTGCCGCCCGCATCCGCGCCGCCTGTCGTCACGGCCGATGTTGCGTCGCTGCAAAGCCCGTCGACGATCGGGTTTGCCGAGACTGCCGACACCCGGCTGCCGCCTCCGCAGGTCGATCCGCTGGCGGACATCCGCGACGACGTCGACAGCCAGGTCCTGCCGATCTTCCTTGACGAAGCGGCCGAGTTGTTCCCGCAGGCGGGCGAGGAATTGCGCGCGTGGCGCCGCAATCCCGCGCATGACGATTCCGCAGCGCAATTGCGGCGGACGTTGCACACGTTCAAGGGCAGCGCGCGCATGGCCGGCGCGATGAGGCTGGGGCAGCTCGCGCACCTCATGGAATCGCGGCTGCAGGACGACGACTCCCCGGCGGCGCCGTCCGCTGCGCTCTTCGATGCCCTCGACGAGGATCTCGACAACATCGCGTTCGTGCTGGACGGGTTGCGCAACGGCCGCTTCGACGTTCTGCTGCCGTGGGTGGCGGCGGCCGAAGAGGAAGCGCAGCCGCCAGACGAGCCGCACGCGGTCGAAGCGACGACACCCGCTGCGGTTGCAGTTCCTCCGTCGCCCGAGCGCCCCATTGTCGTCCCGCTGGCGCCGGTACCGCCATTGGCTCCGGCTCCGGCATTCACCGCCGCCCCGGTGCCGCCGTCGCGTGTGGAAGCCGTGCCGGAGCTCGAAACCGGCGCGCGTGCGCAGCTTCGCGTGCGTGCGGATACCATCGATCGCCTGGTCAACGAGGCCGGAGAGGTCGCCATCGCGCGTGCGCGCGTCGAAGGCGAGTTGCGCGCTCTGAAGTCGAACCTGCTCGAACTCACCAACAGCGTGATCCGGCTGCGCACCCAGATGCGCGAGATCGAGATTCAGGCGGAGTCGCAGATCCAGTCGCAGATGCAGCTGCAGGAGCAGCACGGCGAATTCGATCCGCTCGAGTTCGATCGCTACACGCGGTTCCAGGAACTCACCCGCTCCCTCGCCGAGGGCATCAACGACGTGTCGACGGTGCAGCAGTCGCTGCTGAAGAACCTGGACGACGCCGATGCCGCGCTGCTCGCGCAGGCGCGGATGTCGCGCGAGGTATCGCAGCGCCTGTTCGCGATCCGCACCGTTCCCTTCGGCAGCCTGTCCGAGCGCCTGTATCGCATCCTGCGCGCGACCGCGAAGGAGCTGGACAAACGGGCCAACCTGGAGATCAAGGGCAGCCAGGTCGAACTCGACCGTTCGGTCCTGGAAAAGCTGGCAGGGCCGATCGAGCACCTGCTGCGTAACGCGCTCGACCACGGCATCGAGGCGCGCAACGCGCGGCGCGATGCCGGCAAGTCGGAGACCGGCGAGATCGCGCTGACGGTGCGCCAGGTCGGCAACGAAGTGGTGATCGAGATCGCCGACGATGGCGGGGGGGTCGACTTTGCGCAGGTCCGCGCACGCGCCGTCGCGATAGGGCTTGTCGAAGCCGATGCACAGAGCACCGACGCGCAACTGGTCGAATTCCTGTTCGCTCCCGGATTCTCGACGGCGGCGAAGGTCACTCAGATCTCGGGTCGCGGCATCGGCATGGACGTGGTGCGCAGCGAGATCGCCGCACTCGGCGGACGCGTCGAAGTCACGTCGACCCCGGGTCGCGGTACTCGCTTCGTGCTCACGCTGCCGCTGACGCTGGCCGTTGCGCAGGCCGTCATGGTGCGCGCGGGTGGTCGCCTCTGGGCGCTGCCGTCGCCGATGGTCGAGCAGGTGCAGCAGATGAAAGCGCAGGCGCTGCTCGACCTCTACATCCGGCGCAAGGTCGAGTGGCAGGGGCGCAGTTATCCGTTCCATTACCTGCCGCGGTTGCTCGGGGACTCCACGCACAATCCGGAGACCAAGCGCTACAACTCGGTGCTGCTGCTGCGCAGCGGCCAGAGCCACGCTGCCGTGCACGTCGACGAAATGGTCGGCCACCAGGAAGTCGTGGTCAAGAACATCGGGCCGCAGCTCGCGCGCGTCTCCGGCATTTCCGGCGCTACGGTGCTGGGCACCGGCGAGATCGTGCTGATCATCAATCCGGTGCAGCTCGCGAGCCGCGCCGACATCGCCAGATTCGAGTCGCAGGACGACGATCGTGCGCTCGGCGAGCGTCCGCGTGCGCCGGTGGCCCCGGTGTCGATGCAGCCGCTGGTGCTGATCGTCGATGACTCGCTGACGGTGCGCAAGATTACCGGCCGGCTGCTGCAGCGTGAGGGATTCGCGGTATCGACCGCGAAGGACGGCATCGACGCGCTGCAGCTGCTCGCCGAGCAACTGCCCGACGTGATCCTGCTCGACATCGAAATGCCGCGGATGGACGGCTTCGAGTTCGCGAAGACGATCAAGGGCGATCCCAAGTACGCGGGCATACCGATCATCATGATCACGTCGCGCACCGCGGAAAAACACCGCAATCGAGCCGCCGAACTCGGCGTCGACATGTATCTGGGCAAGCCGTATCAGGAAGACGAACTCTTGCGCAACCTGCGCGAGATGACAGGCGCCGGCGTCACCGAATAGCGCGTCCGCGGCGGCTGCATCGGGAAGCGCCGCATCTGCGGGGCCGTCCACCGGATGACCGTATCCGCCGGCGATCGACGGCGTCCGCCGGACGGCCAATGCGCCGGAGGCGATGGTCTTGGCTGCAGATTTTGCGCCGCAGCAAGGTCGCGTCGGCCGAAATAGGCTAAATTCGCCGTTCACACTCCGGAGGAGGCACGATGGCGAACTACGCCACGGAACACATTCGCACGCTCGCGCTCGTCGGTCACGGCGCTTCAGGCAAGACGACGCTCGCCGAGGCGCTGCTGCACAAGGCCGGCGCATTGCAGGTGGCGGGGAGCGTCGAGCGCGGCACGACGGTCGCCGACTTCGACCCGATGGAAAAGCAGTACCAGCATTCGCTGCGTTCGTCGCTCCTGCACTGCGAGACCGGGCAAACCCGCATCCACTTGATCGACACGCCCGGGTTCCCCGATTTCATCGGGCAGGCGATCGGCGCGCTGGATGCGGTCGAAACCGCGGCGATCGTCGTCAACGCACAGGCCGGCATCGAGATGATCACGTCGCGGATGATGGAATGGGCAGGCAAGCGCAGGCTCTGCCGCCTGATCATCATCAACAAGATCGACGCCGAGAACGTCGATGCACAGGCGCTGCTGGCGTCGATCCAGGGCGCATTCGGCAAGGAATGCCTGCCGATCAACCTGCCGGCAGACGGCGGCAAGCGCGTCGTCGACTGTTTTTTCAATCCTTCGGGCGAGTCCGACTTCTCGTCGGTCGCCGATGCGCATCGCGCGCTCGTCGACCAGGTCGTCGAGGTCGACGAGGAACTGATGGCGAGGTATCTCGAACTAGGCGAGATCGAGCCGGAGGAGCTGCACGAACCTTTCGAGCGCGCGCTGCGCGACGGGCACCTGTTGCCGGTGTGCTTCGTGTCGGCGCGCACCGGCGCGGGTGTCGGCGAATTGCTCGAAATCTTCGATCGCCTGCTGCCGAACCCCACGGAAGGCAATCCACCGCTGTTCATGAAGGGCGACGGCGAGGCCGCCGTCGAATTCCGCTCGCAGCCGGACCCCGACCAGCACGTGCTCGCGCACGTGTTCAAGGTCGTGATGGACCCCTTCGTCGGCAAGCTCGGCATCTTCCGTGTCCACCAGGGAACGGTGACTCGCGACACGCAGCTCTTTGTCGGCGACGGTCGCAAGCCCTTCAAGGTCGGCCACCTGTTCATGTTGCAGGGAGGCAAGAACGTCGAGATCGACCGCGCGGTCCCCGGTGACCTGGCCGCCGTGGCGAAGGTCGACGAGGTTGTCTTCGATTGCGTGCTGCACGATTCGCACGACGAGGATCACATCCGCATGACGCCGCTCGAGTTCCCGACGCCGATGCACGGCGTGGCCATCGAGCCCAAGCGCCGCGGTGACGAGCAGCGGATCTCCGAGGTGCTGCAGCGGATGACCGCCGAGGAGCCCACGCTCACCGTCGAGCACGACACCAACCTGAACGAGACCGTGTTGTGGGGCCTGGGCGATCTGCACCTGCGCTCGGTGCTGGAGCGGATGGCGACCCAGTTCAAGCTCGAGGTGACGACGCGTCCGCCGCGCATCCCCTATCGGGAGACGATCACCGCGCCCGCCGACGGCCATCATCGGCACAAGAAGCAGACCGGCGGCGCCGGGCAGTTCGGCGAGGTCTACCTGAAAGTCGAGCCGCTGCCGCGCGGCACCGGTTTCGAGTTCGTCAACAGCGTCAAGGGCGGCGCCATTCCGACTTCGCTGATTCCCGCCGTGCAAAAAGGCGTCGAGCAGGTGCTGGCGGCCGGTCCGCTCGCCGGCTTCCCGCTGCAGGACGTGCGCGTCAACGTCTACGATGGCAAGTACCACCCGGTCGATTCCAAGGAGGTCGCGTTCATCGCTGCCGGCCGCAAGGCCTTCCTCGACGCGATCGCCAAGGCGAAGCCCATCGTGCTCGAACCCATTGTCGGCGTCGAGATCAACTGCCCGGCAGCGAACATGGGCGACGTGACCGGCGATCTTTCGTCGCGGCGCGGGCAGGTGACCGGAACCAAGACGCTGCAGGCGGATTCGCTGGCGGTGACCGGATTGGCGCCGCTCGCCGAGCTGGAGGGCTACGCGGCACGGTTGAAGTCGATGACCGGAGGCCAGGGTGCGTGGTCGATGGCGCTGTCGCACTACGAGCCGGCGCCGCCGCAGTTGCAGCAGCAGCTTGCGACCGAGCACGCGAAGCACCGGCGGCACGAGGAGGAGTAACCGGCGGCGGCCAAGCCACCCCCAACTCGCCATTACATCAAGCGACGCGACGGAACCAGACCAGTGCGCGGTCGCAGCGAAGGTCGGTCGCCGGCGTCACGCGTACAGGTCTTCGGTGTGGTATCGGGTGTGTGATGGTGCGAAATGTGCACGCGGCGCTGCGCTGCGACCTCGCGGCAAAGGCTCCACCAAGCGGCTTCATTGTGACCTGCGGCTCTTGTGTTTACAATTGGACGCCTTGGGCGAAACCGTGAATCTCACCCACCATTTCCTGATCGCCATGCCCGCCATGGCCGATCCGCGTTTCGCGCATACGCTGACCTTCGTCTGCGAGCACAGCCAGACCGGCGCGCTCGGACTCGTCGTCAACAAGCCCATCGATATGACGCTGTCCGCGCTCTTCGAACAGATCGAGGTGCCCTTGGGCGACGACGTGCTGCGCGTGGCGCCGGTGCATTTCGGCGGGCCCGTGCAGACTGACCGCGGTTTCGTCCTCCATCGCCCGCTCGGCAACTGGCAGTCCACCCTTGCGATCAGCGACGACCTTGGCCTCACCACGTCGAAGGACGTGCTCGAGGCGCTGGGGCGCGGCGACGGACCGAAGGAGGTCTTCGTGACGCTGGGCTATGCCGGCTGGTCGGCCGGTCAGCTGGAGCAGGAACTCGCGCAGAACGCGTGGCTCACTGTCGAAGCGGACGCCGATCTCTTATTCGAGGTGCCTGCCGAGCGGCGGCTGCCGGCCGCGATGCAGTCGCTCGGCATCGATTTTTCGCGATTGTCCGAGGATGTCGGGCACGCGTGAAGCGTGACGACGCCACTTCCCCCCGGCACCGTGCTCGGCTTCGATTTCGGCATCCGGCGGATCGGCGTCGCCGTCGGCAACACGATCACGCGCAAGGCACAGGGGTTGACGACGATCACCGCCGAAGGCGAGGAGAGGCGATGGGCGGCGATCGCCGAACTGCTCGGCGAATGGCAGCCGCGCCTGCTCGTCGTCGGGATTCCCGTGCACGGCGACGGCACGGCGCATGCGATGACCGCGCGGGCGCAGCGCTTCGCGCGCGCGCTTGCCGGTCGCTTCAGCCTGCCGGTCGAGGCCGCCGACGAGCGCTACACAACGCAGCTCGCGCAATCGGCGCTCGACGCCGAACGCGCCGGCCGCCGCGGACGCGCGCGGCGCGACGAGCTGGCGGCGCAATGGATCCTGCAGGGATGGTTCGATGAACGCGGCGCAGATTCCTGACGCGGAGGAAACGCTGCTCGCGCTGGCTGAGCGCATGCGCGGCGCCGTTGCCTTCGACGCGGCCTTTGTCGGCATCTACTCGGGCGGCGCCTGGCTCGCCGAGCGCCTGCCGGCGCTGGTTCCCGGCGAACATCCAGTCGGCTTCATCGACGTCTCGTTCTACCGCGACGACTATGCGCGCAGCGGCCTCAAGTCCGGCGCGAGGCGCAGCGACCTGCCTTTCGATGTCGAAGGCGCGACCATCGTGCTGGTCGACGACGTCCTGTATACCGGCCGCAGCGTGCGCGCGGCGATCAACGAACTTTTCGACTTCGGCCGCCCGGCGTGCATCGAACTGGCCGTGCTCGTCGACCGCGGCGGGCGCGAGCTGCCGATCGAGCCGACCTACTGTGGCGCCCGGCTGGCCGTTGCGCGCGAGCTGTCGGTCGTGCTGTCGCGCGACGAGGATCTCTTGCGGCTCACCGTCGAGCGCCACGAACGCTGAGCCAAAGATGCGCAATCCGCAGCTCAACGCCAACGGCGAGTTGACGCACCTGCTGACGCTCGAAGGGCTGCCGTCCGACGTCATCCGCAACATCCTCGACACCGCCGATCCCTTCGTGTCGATCGCCGAGCGTGAGGTGAAGAAGGTTCCGCTGTTGCGCGGCAAGGCGGTGTTCAACCTGTTTTTCGAGAATTCGACGCGCACGCGCACGACCTTCGAGATCGCGGCCAAGCGCCTGTCGGCCGACGTGATCAACCTCAACGTCGGTGCGTCGTCGACCAGCAAGGGTGAAACGCTGCTCGACACCGTTGACAACCTGGTCGCGATGGACGCCGACATCTTCGTCGTCCGTCACGCGCAGTCCGGCGCACCGCACCTCATTGCGCAGCACCTGAACACGCATGGCCGCAGTCACGTCCACGTCATCAACGCCGGCGACGGTCGCCATGCGCATCCGACGCAGGGACTGCTCGACCTGTATACGATCCGCCACTACAAGCGCGAGTTCCGCGACCTGAAGGTGGCGATCGTCGGCGACGTCCTGCATTCGCGCGTCGCTCGTTCGTTGATTCATGGCCTGACCACGCTCGGCACGCCCGAAGTCCGCGTCATCGGCCCGATGACGCTGCTGCCCGCGAAGGTCGAGGCGATGGGCGTGCGAGTGTTTCACGACATGCGCGAGGGTCTGGCGGGCTGCGACGCGGTCGTGATGCTGCGTCTGCAGAGCGAGCGGATGAAAGGGGCGCTGCTGCCGTCTGCCGGCGAGTTCTTCAAGCATTACGGCTTGACGCAGAAGAAGCTCACGCTGGCGAAGCCCGACGTCATCGTCATGCATCCGGGGCCGATGAACCGCGGCGTCGAGATCGACTCCGCGGTCGCCGACGGTGAGCGCTCGGTGATTCTGCCGCAGGTCACCTTCGGCATCGCGGTGCGGATGGCGGTGATGAGCATCGTCGCCGGGAACTAAAAGCGATGAAAATAGAGTTCGCCAACGGCCGCATTGTCGACCCCGCCAACGGAGTCGACCGTATCGCGCCGTTGTACGTCGCGGCAGGCCGCGTGGCGGCAATCGGCAACGCGCCGGCCGGCTGGCACGCGAACCGCGTCATCGACGCGAGCGGATTGGTCGTCGCACCTGGACTGATCGACATTTCCGCGCGACTGCGCGAGCCCGGCCTCGAGTACAAGGCAACGCTGGAATCGGAAATGGCGGCCGCGATCGCCGGCGGCGTCACCAGCCTCGCCTGCCCGCCCGATACCGATCCTCCGCTCGACGAGCCGGGCTTGGTCGAGATGCTCAAGCACCGCGCGCGATCGCTCAATCAGGCGCACGTGCACCCGATCGGCGCGCTGACCGTGCAGCTGCAGGGCAAGGCGCTGACCGAGATGGGCGAGCTCGTCGAGGCCGGCTGCGTGGCCTTTTCGCATGCCGACGTGCCGCTGGTCGACACGCAGCTCATGTGGCGCGCGATGCAGTACGCGTCGACCTTCGGCTACGCTTTGTGGCTGCGTCCGTCGGACCCGCATCTCGGGCGCGGCGGCGTCGCGCACGACGGCGAGGTCGCAACACGGCTCGGGCTCGCCGGGATTCCGGCGTTGGCCGAGACCGTCGCGCTGTCGACGATCCTGTCGCTCGCGCGCGATACCGGCGTGCGCATCCACCTGTGCCGGCTCTCGTGCGCGCAAAGTGTGGAGCTGGTGCGTGCGGCGAAGCGCGACGGTGTGGCCGTCAGCGCCGACGTCGCCGTTCATCACCTGCACCTGTCCGACGTCGACATCGGCTGGTTCGACTCCGACGCGCATCTGGTGCCGCCGTTGCGCACGACGCGCGACCGCGACGCGCTGCGTGCCGGTATCGCCGACGGCACTATCGACCTCATCTGCTCGGATCACGCGCCGGTCGACGAGGACAGCAAGCAGGTGCCGTTCGCGGAAGCCGAACCCGGAGCGACGGGACTGGAACTCCTGTTGCCGCTGACGCTCAAATGGGCGTCGGAAGACCAGATCGCATTGCCGGTGGCGTTGGCGAAGATCACCAGCGAACCGGCCAGGCTCGTCGGCGCCGGGGCCGGCGACCTGGGTGTCGGGTGCATCGCCGACGTATGCGTATTCGATCCGCAGGCCTGGTGGCGCGTCGAGCGCAGCGCGTTGCGCAGCCAGGGCAAGAACACGCCGTTCCTGGGACTGGAAGTGCAGGGGCGCGTGCGCTATACGCTGGTCGCGGGCCAGGTTGTCCATGAGGGTTGACGAGCATTCCGGGCGGCAATGCGATATCGTGGACGGCGAATGGCGCACACCTCGTGCCCACCGCAGGACTACGCGGAATTTCATTTTTGGAGGAACACGTGGACGATCTCATCGGTTCTGAATTGAATAGCCTGGTCGGGCAGCGCGTCGTCGACCGGCGCTGCTTTGTCGTGACTTCGCTGGGCGCCGGTTTCGCGCTGGCGGTGCTGCCGGTGAGCGCGCAGACCATCACCACGTCGACGGAAGGGCTGGTCGCGGGTGAGGTCATGGTGCCGACCAAGGACGGCAAGATGCCCGCGTACCGTGCGATGCCGGCGACCGGAGACAGCTTTCCGGTGGTGCTGGTGGTGCAGGAGATCTTCGGCGTGCACGAGCACATCAAGGATGTCTGCCGCAGGATCGCCAAGGCGGGCTTTTTCGCGATTGCGCCCGAACTCTACGCGCGCCAGGGCGATCCAGCCGGGTACTCCGACATCCCGAAGCTCGTTTCGGAGATCGTGGCCAAGGTGCCCGATGCGCAGGTGATGGCGGATCTCGACGCAACGGTAGCCTTCGCCAAGGCCACCGGCAAGGCCGACACTGCGCGGCTGGGCATCACCGGCTTTTGCTGGGGCGGGCGCATCGTGCTGATGTACGCCGCGCACAATCCCAACGTCAAGGCGGCGGTGGCGTGGTACGGGCCGACCGTGCGCGCGTACCATGCCGGCGATCGGACGGCGCTCGACGTGGCGCCGCAAATCAAGGGCGCGGTGCTGGGACTCTACGGCGGCGCCGACGGCGGCATTCCCAGCGACAGCGTCGAGAAGATGTTCGCCGCGCTCAAGTCCGCCGGCAATGCGAAGTCGGAATTCAAGATCTATCCGGACACGCCGCACGCTTTCAACGCCGACTACCGGCCGAGTTATCGCAAGGAGCAGGCCGTGGACGCGTGGGCCAGGATGATGGCGTGGTTCAAGCTGAATCTGTGAGCGCGGGCCGCGGCTGACCCGCAGGCCGCGCGCCGGGGCCGCCGTCACCGGTTGCGCGGTGTCCGGCCCAGCAGGAAGAACTCGTCGTTCGGCCGCATGCCGATCAGGTTCGCCATGCGGTTGGACAGCGCGAAGAACGCAGCGATGGCGCCGATGTCCCACGCGTCCTCCTCGCTGAAGCCGTGCGCGGCGAGGCCCGCGAAGTCCGCATCCGAAATTCCACTGCTGTCGAGTGCGACCTTGAGCGCGAAGTCGAGCATCGCGCGCTGCCGTGGCGTGATGTCGGCCTTGCGGTAGTTGACGGCCACCTGGTCGGCGAGCAGCGGATTCTTCGCGTAAA
The DNA here is from genome assembly GCA_020853025.1 of Burkholderiales bacterium. GTDB lineage: Bacteria > Pseudomonadota > Gammaproteobacteria > Burkholderiales > Casimicrobiaceae > VBCG01. The sequence continues at coordinate 9,660 of JADYZP010000054.1, read as the reverse complement.
TGCGCAGGATCGCGCCGTGCGCGACGATGCAATAAAGGCAATCGTTGGCGCCCGAGGTGGCGACGACGATCATTTCGCGCTCGGCCTTGGTCAGGCCGCTGTCCTTGTCCATCAGCGCGTCGTGGTAGGCGAAGAACGCGCGGAATTCCGCCGGCCGGTGCGCGAGCGTGACGAAGACGTTAGGCACGAAGCCCGCCTTCTCGGACACGGCGAGGATGCGCGTGCGGATGTCCTCGGGCAGGTCCTCGAGGCTGGGAACGGGGTAGCGGCTGATCGAAGGCGCGGACATTCAGGCAGTTTACCAGCGTCGTACGGCTTGATACACGTCGATGGTTAGGTATCTTGCGAGGAAATCATGCAGTATGTGGAGCGGGACGGGCGCCCGGCTACCACGGTCGACCTGCAATGCGCATCGCGCCAGGAAACAGGGCCCGCGCTCATCATCGATGACCCGCACTCTTGGTGATCCTGCCCGTCGAATGGCTGCTGTAGGCGTTGTCATCGCAGCTTCGGCGGCGAGGGCAACGCGACTCGCGCCGCGCCTGCCGACGTTCCTGCTGGCCTGGCTGGTCGCGGCCTCGGCGCTCGCCGAGCCGTTTGCTCCCGCCGTCCAGACCGAGACCGACCGCTTGCTGGGCAGGCTCGCAATCTCGGGCAGCAGCATGTCGGGCCAGCGCTATCTGGTCAGGCGCGGCAATGGCGCGCCCGTCCAGAGCGGGCAGTGGCTGCGGTCCCAGCTGCAGGATATGCGCTCGGCCGGGCGGGAGAAGAGCACACCGTAGGTCTGCCGCAGGCCGGCGCGCAGTCCGGCCACGAATGGCTGCGTTGGCGCCTCCAGGAGGACGTGCCGGCGCCGGTGGGTGAGCCTTAGCCCCGGTAAATAAGCGCGCCGGCCGCGACCAGCGCGACGCTCGCCCAACCCAAGCGGTCGACGTACCGGTACAGCGCCGCCTCCATGCGTGCCCCACCCCAGGCCATCAGCCCGGCGACCAGGAAGAAGCGCGCGCCGCGCCCGACCAGCGAGGCCAGCGCGAACGGCAACGGTGCCATCGACAGGGCGCCGGCGGCGATGGTGAATACCTTGTAGGGTATGGGTGAAAAGCCGGCGACGAAGATCGCCCAGAACCCCCAGTGCTCGAACCAGCCGACGGCTAGCTGATAGCCGTCCCAGTAGCGGGACTCGCGCAGCCAGGGCTCGATGGCACCGAAGGCGAAGTGGCCGATGGCATAGCCGAGCAGCCCGCCTGCCACCGACGCCACCGTGGTCAGCAGCGCAAACCGCCAGGCACGGGACGGATTGGCGAGGCTCATGGGGGCGAGCATCACATCCGGCGGAAGCGGAAAGAACGACGATTCGGCAAAACTCAACGCGGCCAGGTACCACTGCGCATGCCGATGCCGCGACCAGGACATCGCGCGCCGGTAGAGCGGAGAAAAGATGCGCATGTCAGGCGCCGCGCATCGCCGAACTGAGCGCTGCGGGTGTCCAGAACGTGCTGGCGCGCACCGGGAAGCAGAAACGCGACATCCAGGTTCTCACGAAATGGAGGCCAGCTTATTTTTCATGACCGAAGCGCGTGACGCCCGTGACCTTCGAGATCTACGTGGAGACCGCCAGCGCCTTCGACGTGAGCGCGGACGGCTATACCGAAGCGAACAAGGAGGGCTACGCCGCCGCGTTCGACGCCGTCCTTCCACAGGCGGTGCGTTCGGCAAACGCACTGCGAGCGCAAGCGCAGCGTCCAACGCGATAATCGCTTGGTGTCCGCTTTTCCGCAACTCCTGTGACCGGAGCGGGTCGACCCCAACCATCGAACGCAGCGCGCCCCGGTGGCAGCGCGTCCCGATGAATTCCGCAACGCCGACCCAGATCAGTGATGTCCGGTGTCAATCCGCAACGCTGCCAAGCGTTCAGCTTCAAACATCCCACCGCCGCCGAACTGAAGCACGATTTTCTGTGGCGCACGACCCGGTACCTGCCGGAACGCGGACGGATCGGCATCTTCGATCGTTCCTATTACGAAGAATTTCTGATCGTTCGCGTGCATCCGGAGATTCATCAAGGCGAGGGCTTGCTACCGCCGGCAACCACGTCAGGATAAGCCGCTCGGCACGCAGCGACAAGGCTCGAAATCATTGGAACCAATGTGCGCTGGCGTACGGACCCCTTGGGAAGAACAGGCGTATGTTGAACGTCAGCGTGCAGGGAGTCGCGTTCAATACGTGATTCGATCCCACGATTCGCACGACTGGAGATGTCATGAACAGGATCGTCTATATCGTCGGTGCAGTCGTCATCATCATCGCGGTGCTATCGTTTTTTGGACTGCGTTAAAGCCTGAAGTGGATCGCCGTCACACGCGGGTCACGAGCGACCCGGGCCGAATCCAACGGGACGTCCGTGCGCATGGAGTTGCAGGCCGACTGCTACGCGGGAGTCTGGAGCCGTCACGTGTGGATGAATCATCCGGAGTCCGGCGACATCGCCGAGGCGCTCGATACCGCCGGCGTACGCTGGTGCTGATTCGAATTCCGACGTCACATGATTACATTGCCATGGCGACCGGGTTTTCGCGGCCGAGGTCGCCGTCGTGGCCATTGCTGTTGTACTGACCCTCTTGACCATAGAAGCCAACGATGAACATTACATTGAGTCTCGCCCCGCTCGTTTCGTTGATTGCCGGCATCCTGATACTTGTCGTCCCACGGATGCTGAACTACATCGTCGCCATCTATCTGATCGTGATCGGATTGCTCGGGCTCTTCGGTGCGGGAAATTTCCAGCTGAAGTGAGCTCGCTGGCCGGGTGTTGTCTTGTTCATCGAGAAGCTTCACCCGACTGAGCGGGTTCGCGGCGACGAACCTGCACGACGATGGCCGGGATGCTCCTCGGCGATTTGGAGCGAGCGGGTGCGCTACCGAACAGACAACAAGCGTGGCCCCCCGTAGCATGGCGTGTTGCACGGCCCGATTCGATCTACCGATCAAGACAGCGCACTCTTTTGTAAGGAATGGTCATGCCGATACAATCTCTCCGCCTTCGGGCTTTCGCCTTTGTGGCCGGCGTCGCAGTGCTGGCCTTCAGCGGCTGGGTCGGCGCGGACCCGCCGTCGCGCGTTGCGCGGCTAGGCTATGCGACCGGCGCGGTCAGTTTCTCACCCGCTGGCGAAAGTGATTGGGTACAGGCCAGGATCAATCGACCGCTGACCGCCGGTGACCGCCTCTGGGCAGATACCGGTGCGCGGGTCGAAATCCAGGTGGGTGGCGCGGTGGTTCGCATGAGCGCCGGTACCGGCGTGTCTGTCCTCAATCTCGACGACCGAATCACCCAGTTGCAATTGACACAGGGCACCTTGAACATCCGTGTCCGTCGTCTCGATCCCAACCAGATGATCGAGATCAATACGCCGAATCTTGCCTTTAGCCTTCGGCAACCCGGCACATATCGGGTCGCTGTGGACCCCGACGGCAACGCAACCGACATTGTCGTTCGCCGAGGTGAAGGCGAGGTGTATGGAGAAGGCGCTGCGTATGTGGTCGATCCGCGCCAGGCGTATCGCTTCATGGGAACCGACTTGCGCGAATACCAGTATATCGACGCGCCGCGCCTGGACGAGTTCGACCGCTGGTCGAGCGATCGCGACCGCAGCTACGAAAACTCGGTATCCGCCCGCTACGTATCGCGAGACGTGATCGGCTATCAGGACCTCGATGCGAACGGCACCTGGCGCGTCGACGCGAACTACGGCAACGTCTGGGTCCCGAATCGCGTGGCCGCCGGCTGGGCACCTTACCGCGACGGACATTGGGCATGGATCGACCCTTGGGGCTGGACCTGGGTGGATGACGCGCCGTGGGGCTTCGCCGTCTCCCATTATGGCCGCTGGACAAACCTCAGCGGAACGTGGGGTTGGGTACCAGGCCCCGTGCGCTCCCGAGCCTACTACGCTCCGGCACTGGTTGCGTTCGTGGGTGGCAACAACTTCCAGCTTGCGATCTCCAGTGGCAACGTCGGGGGCGTCGCGTGGTTCCCGCTTGGGCCGCGGGAGGTCTACCGACCGGCCTATACGGTGAGCCGCGGCTATTTCGAGAACATCAACCGCAGCAACACGGTGATCAGCAACACCGTGATCAACAACTATTACAACAATACGAACATCACCAACGTCGTGTATGCCAACCGGCAGGTGTCTGGAGCGGTCATCGCCGTGCCGAAGACAGCGTTCGTGCAGTCGCAACCGGTATCCGTGGCTGCGGTCCGAGTTACACGGGACATGGTAGCCAGCGCGCCGGTGGCCGTTGTCGCGCCCGTCGCACCGACCGAGCGAAGCGTGCGTGGAGCCGCCGGCCCGGGTGACAAGCCACCGCCGCGCGCATTTGAGCGTCCGCTGGTCGCCCGCACCGCTCCTCCTGCGGCACACGTCGGTTTTGCGGCACAAGAGCGGCAACTGGCATCGAAGCCGGGCAAACCGCTCGATGCCGACGCACGCAAGGAATTGAAGCCTGAAGCAGCCGCGCCGGCGCCCGTTGTCAATGTGGTCGCGCGCACACGTGAAGCGCCACCGACCATGCGTCCGCCACCGGCGGGACCCGGGACCAAGCCGGGGAATGGCCGTGGAACGTCCGATGACCAGAAGGTCACCACAACAACGCCCGCGGTTTCCGGCGCACCGAACACACGGGTTCGAGGCGGTGTGCCATCGCAAGCCACGCCACCGATACAAGCAGCACAACCACCGGAGCAACGCGGCAAGCCCGAACAGCGTGGCCAGGTGGAGCAGCGCGGACAACCTGTAGCAACACCGCCAGCACCGCCACGAGCGGCGGCGCAACCCCAGGTCGCCCCGCCTCGGGCCGCGCGGCCCGGGGCGGCAGCGCAGTCTCCGGAGCAACGCGGCAAGCCCGAACAGCGTGGCCAGGTGGAGCAGCGCGGACAACCTGTAGCAACACCGCCAGCACCGCCACGAGCGGCGGCGCAACCCCAGGTCGCCCCGCCCCGGGCCGCGCGACCCGTAGCGGCAGCGCAGTCTCCGGAGCAACGCGGCAAACCCGAACAGCGTGGCTCGGGGGAACAGCGCGGACAACCCGCAGTACCGCCGCTACGGGTGAACCCCGAGCCCGCCGTTGCGGCAGGGCAAGGCAAACCACAAATTCCGGCCGCCGCGCCTAACCCAACGCCTGCGCAATCCCAACCGGCACCCCAGGCGGAGCCGGGCCGTCAGGAGCGCAAGCCGGCCACGGGCGAATCGAACGGCAAGAAGAAAGACAGCGACGAGCAAAAGCGCGAAGTAGAAGACCGCAAGCGGAAGGGATAGCCGTCCGCGCGGAGCGTGTGGCGCACGAGGCGGGGGGTCGATACACACTGCAACGCGTAATTGCGCTGACGGGCACGGTCTCGGTGCGACCGAAGTCAAGGCACAGCTCGCCGGCACAGGGCGTCCGCGGCGCCAATAACCGCCAGTGCGATGACAACGAGCCAGCGCCGCGAGTCGGATGCTTTCGGCTGTCCGTCCCGCTGATCGGAATTCGCGAGCGGTGCATCATCGGTCATCGGCAGATGGCAGCCTCATTTACCCGCTTGCGTGTCGTCGCGGCCCAGCTCTTCAAGCAAGCCAGTGAAGTGGCGGGTGGCCACCTCGTAGAACCGCTGCATTTCGCGCAGTCGCTTCTTGGCACCTGAACGCTCCTTGGATTCGAGGAGCCGCTGTGTTTCGGTCACGAGGCGCGCATTGCGTCGCGCGAAACCCGCGCCGTTCATCACCACCGAATTCAACGAACAAGGAGTCATTCCATGATCCAAATCCTTAAGGCACCAGATCACGTCCTGGCGCTATCGCTTCAAGGCGAGATTTCCGCCGACGATGTCGCGCAGATGAAGCGTGCTGCGCAACAGAAGCTCGGCGCGCACGCCGAGATTGGCATCGTCGTTGATTTCACAGGCTTCAGTGACGCAACCGAAGCGGCGATACGGGAGGATATCCGGTTCGAATTTGGACTTCTCGGCCAGATACAAAGATTTCCGCGCGTGGCGTGCATCACTGACAAGCAGTGGATGGGCATGGCGATGAGCTACGCGGGGAAATTGCTGCCGACAATGGAAATGAAGGTGTTCCTGCCGGCCAAGCAGGGCGAAGCGATCGCCTGGAGCGCCGCGCTGCCGCCTAGGCGGACGGAAAAAGACGCCCAAGCGATCAAGCGCATCCCCACCGACCGGAAGGACGTGTATGCATTCGAGGTCGACGGTGTCGTAACGGCCGCCGAGATGCCCGCCATCACCGCTGAACTCGATCGCTTCCTGAAGGAGCATCAGAAGGTCAGGATGCTGGTGCGCGTGAAGCACTTCGCCTTCGATCCTTCGATCCTGGCGCAGCCGGGATTGTTCTCGATCAAGATCGCCGCGATGCAGAAGCTTGATCGCTATGCAGTCGTCGGCGCACCGCCGTGGATGCAAAAGGCTGTCGAAGTGGTGAATCCCCTTTTTCCCGCGATGGAAATAAGGACCTTTGCCAGCGACAAGGAATCCGAGGCTTGGGCCTTTATCGAGGCGAATCTGCTTCGCTAGGGTCACCTCCATTTTCATTGCTCGAAGTGGCAACGACATGCGTTGGAAGCGGATCGCCAGCGCAGAGTGCGATACCGCACAGAGAACGTTAGGTGGACGCGCCAGAATGGCGCGGAAGTCCGCGTCGCTCGCTTGATGGCCAGCACAACGTTCCATTCGATCAACCAGCACTGCCGAAACGGAAAACGCCGATGCTCGACTACACCATCATGCAACCCGAAGGCATCCTCGTGCTGGAACCCACGTCAAGGCTCAAAAAGGAGGACTTCGTTCGCCTCAGTGCGTCGGTCGATGCCTACCTTGCGGAGCACGACGACCTTGGTGGCGTACTGATCCATTCCGAATCGTTTCCGGGATGGGAGAGCCTTGCCGGGTTGGCGGCGCATATCCGTTTTGTTCGCGACCACCAACAGAAAATCCAGCGGCTGGCGTTGGTGACCAACAGTCCGGTAGCTCCGGTGGCCGAGGCATTGGCCAAGTATTTCATTGCCGCAGAAATCAAACGCTTCGCGTTCGCCGATTACGATCAAGCCTTGGCGTGGTTGAAGCTGCCCTGATGGCACAGGCTACCCGCTCGCGAGCCCTTGCCCTCGTCGCGGTTGTGCTCGTGGCGGCTTGTGGCCAGGCGCCGCCACCCAAGAGTGCTCCGCCCGCGGCGGAAGTCACCGTCGTCAAGCTGCAGCCGGAAACGGTCACGCTCACGCGCGAATTGGCCGGGCGTGTCAACCCATTGCTCGTGGCCGAGGTCCGGCCCCAGGTCGGAGGAATCATCACGCGCCGGCTGTTTACCGAGGGCGGCCGCGTCAAGGCGGGGCAGCCGCTCTATCAGCTCGACGACGCGATTCCCCGCGCGGATCAGGCCACCGCCAAGGCCGCGCTCGGACGCGCGCAGGCAACCCTCCATTCGGCGCGGCTGAACGCGGCGCGATCGGCCGAACTCGCGAAGATCGACGCCGTCAGCAAGCAGGATGATGAAAACGCGATTGCCGCGCTGCGCCAGGCCGAGGCCGATGTCGCATCCGCGCAGGCGACACTTGCCCGCGGCGATGTCATCCTCGCGTATGCGCGCATCACGTCGCCGATCACCGGGCGCATCGGCAAGTCGTCGGTGACACAAGGTGCCTTGGTTACCGCCAACCAGGCGGATGCGCTGGCGACGGTCCAGCAACTCGACCCGATTTACGTCGATGTCACGCAGTCCAGCGCCGAGCTGCTCGACTTGCGCAAGCAGGTTGCGGCCGGCAAGCTCGAAGCAGCGCGCGATTTGCCGGTGACGATCCTGCTCGAAGACGGCACCCGCTATCCGCAGCAAGGCAAGCTCACGTTCGAGGCCGTTACGGTGGACCCGACGACGGGCAGCTACTTGCTGCGCATCGTGGTTCCGAATCCCGGCAACGTGCTGCTCCCGGGCATGTACGTCCGCGCTGTCGTCGGCAGTGGCGTGCGTCAGAACGCGCTGCTGGTACCGCAACAGGGAATCACGCGTGATCCCAAGGGCGACGCATTCGCGATGCTGCTCGGTGCCGACAGCAAAGTGCAGCAGCGGCCGGTCAAGGTCAGCCGTACCATCGGTGACCGGTGGCTGGTCGAGGAGGGGCTGGCAGCCGGCGATCAGGTGATCGTGGAAGGGCTGCAAAAGATCAGGCCGGGAATGCCGGCGCGAGCGGCGCCACCGGCACCGGCCAATGCAGCACCAGCCGGAAGCGGGCCGGGCGCGGTTTCCCCCGCGAGCGCGCCGCCGCCCGGCGAGCCACCGACGCCGCCGGCCACGGCGAAGAAGTCCTAGGAACCGGCACCCATGGCCCGTTTTTTCATCGACCGGCCGGTGTTCGCGTGGGTGATCGCGATCATCATCATGCTCGCGGGCGCGCTCTCGATTACGCAGCTGCCGATCGCGCAATATCCGACGATCGCACCACCCACCGTCACCGTGAGTGCGTCGTATCCGGGCGCGTCGGCGCAAGCCGTCGCGGATTCCGTCACGCAGGTCATCGAGCAGAACATGACGGGTCTCGACGGCATGATCTACCTGTCGTCGACGAGCGAATCCAGCGGGGCGGCGGCGATCACCATTACCTTCGAGAGCGGGACCGATCCGGACATCGCGCAGGTGCAGGTACAGAACAAGCTCCAGCTCGCCACCCCGCTGCTGCCACAAAGCGTTCAGCAGCAGGGCATTCGGGTGAGCAAGGCGAATCCGGGTTTTCTGATGGTGATCGGCTTCGTGTCCGAGGACGGCAGCATGGAGCAGCGCGACATTGCCGATTACATCGTCACCAACCTTTCCGATTCCATCGGCCGGGTAGCGGGTGTCGGCAGCGTGCAGGTATTCGGCGCGCGCTACGCGATGCGCATCTGGCTCGATCCGGACAAGTTGGACACGTACAAGCTGACGCCCGCCGATATCGTTGCCGCCTTGCGCGCGCAGAACCAGCAGGTTGCGATCGGACAACTCGGCGGCACTCCGGCCGCCCCGGGGCAGCAACTCAACGCGACGATCACCTCGCAGGGCCGGCTGCAGACCGCGGAGCAGTTCCGCGCGATCGCGGTCCGGAGTCAACCCGACGGCTCGCTGTTGACGCTGGGGGACATCGCCCGGGTCGAGCTAGGCGCCGAAGACTACAGCGTCGTGGCCCGCTACAACGGACAGCCGGCTGCCGGTGTGGCCGTATCGCTCGCCACCGGCGCCAATGCGCTCGCCACCGCGCAGCGCCTCGAGGCGTTGATGAAGCAGTTGCAGCCCTCCTTCCCACCGGGACTGAAGGCGGTCGTGCCGTTCGATACGACGCCCTTTGTGCAAGCCTCGATCAAGGAGGTGGTGCAGACGTTGTTGGTGGCGATCGCGCTGGTGTTTGTCGTCATGTATCTGTTCCTGCAGAACCTGCGGGCCACGCTCATTCCGACGATTGCCGTGCCGGTCGTGCTGCTGGGCACGTTCGGCGTGCTGGCCGCGCTCGGCTTCTCGATCAACATGCTCACCATGTTCGCGATGGTGCTTGCGATCGGTCTGTTGGTCGATGACGCCATCGTCGTCGTCGAGAACGTCGAGCGGCTGATGAGCGAGGAAGGTCTCTCGCCGCTGGAGGCAACCCGCAAGT
>JADYZP010000053.1 GCA_020853025.1 Burkholderiales bacterium | reverse complement strand
TTCGCGGGGCGTTTAGCTCAGCGGTAGAGCACTCCCCTCACACGGGAGGGGTCGCTGGTTCGAACCCAGCAATGCCCACCACACTGAACCAAGGGGTTACGCGCAAGTGTAACCCCTCTTTTTTTTCAACCGCGCCGGGGTTCCGCTCGAAGCTTGCGATGGGCGCGCACCCGTCCCTTCGGCCTGCATTGCGCCACCGCGTCGCGGATGGCGGCGAGCGCCGCGGGCCGCGGGAAGCTGCGCCGGTACGCGAGCGCCACGCGACGGCTCGGCGCCGGTTTCGCGAACGGTACCGGCACCACCATGCGGCTGTGGTACTTCGGCGTCAGCGCGTCGCGTGGCAGCACCGAGATGCCGAGTCCCGAGGCGACCATGTTGCGCACGGTTTCGAGCGAATTCGTGCGCGGCAGGTGTGCATCGGCACGGTTCAACTCGGGGCAGGATTCGAGCACCTGGTCGCGAAAGCAGTGGCCGATGTTGAGCAGAATCGTGTTCTCGTCCGCCAGCTCCGACGGCTGCACCGAACGGCGCTTAGCCCACCTGTGCGCGGCGGGCACGACCACCTGGAACGGCTCTTCGTACAGGAAATCGGCGGCCATGCCGGACGGTGCGAAAGGCAAAGCGATGATCGCCGCGTCGATCCGACCGGATCTGAGTCCCGTTTCGAGGTTCTCGGTCAGGTTCTCCTCGATGTCCAGCGGCATCTGCGGCGCGCTGTCGTGGAGCACCGGGATCAGGTCCGGCAGCAGGTACGGAGCCACCGTGTGGATCACGCCCAACTTCAGCGCGCCGACGAGCTGGTTGCGTCCCGACTGCGCGATATCGCGGATGCGCATCGATTCCTCGAGCACGCGCTGCGCCTGTTCGACGATGCGCTCGCCCACCGGCGTCACCGTCACCTCGTTCTTGCCGCGTTCGAAGACCAGCGTACCCAGTTCGTCCTCGAGCTTTTGCACGGCGACCGACAGCGCGGGCTGGCTGACGAAGCACTTCTGCGCGGCACGGCCGAAGTTGCGCTCGTGCGCGACGGCGACCAGATAGCGCAGTTCGTTCAGCGTCATCCACGGATTCCGATGCGCGCGGCAAGGAAGCTCGCGAACTCGGTGCCGGTTTCCGGGTGCTTCAAGCCGAAGTCGACGGTCGCCTCCAGATAGCCCTGCTTGCGGCCGCAGTCGTAGCGACGTCCGTCGAAACGGTAGGCGACAACGCGCTCCTCGTGCAACAGGCGGGCGATGCCGTCGGTCAGCTGGATCTCGCCGCCAGCACCCGGCGGCATCGTCCGCAGATAGTGGAAAATCCGTGGCGTCAGCACGTAACGCCCGACCACGGCAAGTGTGGACGGCGTGGTCCCCGGCTTGGGCTTTTCCACCATCTGCGAAATGACGGCCGCGCGGGTGTCGGAAGTGGGCGCCGCTGTCGTTTCCACCATGCCCCAGCTGCCGACGTCTGCGGCGGGTACTTCCATGACACCGATCACCGATGCGTCTTCGGCCGCTGCGATGTCGACCATCTGCTTCATCACCGGCACTTCGGCATCGATCAGGTCGTCGGCGAGAATGACAGCGAAGGGCTCGTCGCCGACCACGGGTGCCGCGCAGAGGACCGCGTGCCCCAGGCCCAGCGCTTCCGCCTGCCGGATGTAGATGCAGTTGATACCCGGCGGGATGGCCGCCTGCACCGCGTCCAGCAATGCGGACTTGTGGCGCAACACAAGCTCGGTCTCCAGCTCGTAGGCCTTGTCGAAGTGATCCTCGATCGCCCGCTTGTTGCGGCCGGTGATGAAGATCATGTCGGTGATACCCGCGGCGGCGGCCTCCTCGACCGCGTACTGGATCAGCGGCTTGTCGACGACGGGCAGCATTTCCTTCGGGCTGGCCTTGGTCACCGGCAGGAAGCGGCTGCCGAGGCCGGCGACCGGAAAGACGGCTTTGGTGATTTTTTTCACGATTCGCTCACGATGCTTTCATGCTTGTTCACGATGTCCTCGTTCGTCGCCGGTCGCGGTGCCGCGCCGCGCGATGAGCTGCTCGAGTCCGGCTTCGTCGAGGATCGCGACACCCAGTTGCGTGGCCTTCGCGAGCTTGCTCCCGGCTTCGGCGCCGGCGACGACATAGTCGGTTTTCCTCGACACGCTGCCGATGACCTTGCCGCCGGCGCCTTCGATCAGCGCCTTGGCGTCGTCGCGCGAGTAGCTCGGCAACGTTCCGGTGAGGACGAAATTGAGTCCGGCCAGCGCTCCGCGCTCCGGCGCGCGCCGTGCGCCTTCCGGCCAGTGTACGCCAGCCGCACGCAGTTGCTCGATGCCTTCGCGATTGTGCGGCTCGGCGAAGAAGCCGGCGATCGACGCCGCGAGCACGGGTCCCACGTCGTCGACTTCGAGCAAACGTGCTTCGTCGGCGTCCATCAACGCGTCGAGCGTGCCGAAATGACGCGCAAGGTCACGTGCCGTGGCTTCGCCGACATGGCGGATGCCCAGGCCGAAGATGAAGCGCGCGAGTGTCGTACTCCTGCTCTTCTCGATCGCGGCGACGACGTTGGCGGCGCTCTTCTCGGCCATCCGCTCCAGTGCCGCGAGCTTGCCCAATCCGAGCCGGTAGAGATCGGCCGGCGTGCGCACGATGCCGCCGTCGACCAGTTGCTCGACCAGCTTGTCACCGAGGCCCTCTATGTCGAGCGCACGCCTGCTCGCGAAGTGCAGCAGCGCCTGCCTGCGCTGCGCCGGGCAGACCAGGCCGCCGGTACAGCGCGCGATCACCTCACCCGGCAGGCGCGCAATCGCCGATCCGCATTCGGGGCAATGTGCAGGCATGACGAATTCCCGCGCGTCCGGCGGGCGCTTCTCCTGCACGACACGCACGACCTGCGGGATCACGTCGCCGGCGCGGCGCACGATCACCGTATCGCCGATGCGCAGGTCTCGGCGCCGGATCTCCTCGTCGTTGTGCAGCGTGACGTTGGTCACCGTGGTGCCACCGACGAACACCGGCTCGAGGCGCGCCACTGGCGTCACCGCGCCGGTGCGTCCGACCTGCACGTCGATCGACAACAGCCGCGTCGACATCTCCTCGGGCGGGAACTTGTGCGCGACCGCCCAGCGCGGCTCCCGGCTGCGAAACCCCAACTCCGACTGCACTTCGAGACTGTCGACCTTGTAGACGACGCCGTCGATCTCGAAAGGCAGGTCGGCACGCCGCGCCTTCACATCCTCGTAGTACGCCGCAAGCTCTTCGCCGCCGTGCGCCAGGCGGCGATCGCCGTTCACCGGCAGGCCGAAAGCGGCAAGCGCCGTGAGCAGTGCGTCTTGCGTCGGTGGCGTCGCCCATCCATCGCTCTCGCCGATGCCGTACGCGAAGAACCGGAGCTGCCGCTTTGCAGTCACCGTCGGATCGAGCTGCCGCACGGCGCCGGCGGCGGTGTTGCGCGGATTGACAAAGAGCTTCCCGCCAGCGGCGCGCTGCCGCTCGTTCAGGCGGGTGAAATCGGCACGTGTCATGTAGACCTCGCCGCGCACTTCGAGCAGCGGCGGTGCGCGCCCGCGCAAGCTCGCCGGTATCTCGGCGACCGTGCGCAGGTTGGCGGTCACGTCCTCGCCGGTCTCACCGTCGCCGCGGGTGGCGGCGACGGTCAGCGTCCCCTCTTCGTAGCGCAAACTGACTGCTAGCCCGTCGAACTTGAGCTCGGCCAAGTAGATGATCGGCGGCGCATCGGGCGCGAGCTTCAATTCGCGGCGCATCCGCGCGTCGAAGGCGACCGCACCTGCCGCCGTGGTCTGCGTTTCGGTGCGCAGCGACAGCATCGGCACGCGATGCACAACCGGCGCGAAGGCGGCGGCGCGCGCCCCCCCCACCCGCTGCGTGGGCGAATCCGGCGTCAGCAGCGATGGAAAATCCGATTCGAGCGAGCGCAACTCGCGAAACAGCGCGTCGTACTCGGCATCGCTGATCGTCGGCGCGTCTTCCTCGTAGTACCTGCGGTCGTGCTCGGCGATTTGCGAGCGCAGGACAGCGGCGCGCTTCGTCGCCGCCGCCGGCACCGCGCCGGGGGCAGCCATCGATCAAGCCCCGAACAAGGCGAGCGCGCGCGGGCTTCCCGGCTCGATGCCGCAGTCGCGCAGCGCCGCCGCCGCGGTGTCGACCTGCTTGCGGATCGCCACCAGCGCCGTGTCGTCCAGCACGCGCCGATTGTCGTCGACCAGTTCGGCGCCCAAGGTCTGCGCCATCCGCTTGGCGGCGAGCTTCATGTGATCGAAGGCACGTACAGGTTCGGCGACTCTGGGCACATCGAGCACGAAGACGACGCCGTTGGTCATCGAAATGCGCAAGGTATCGACGGTGAACGGCTCGTTGCGCAGGTTCTGCAGCGTGTAGTGGACCGCACCCGTGTCCTCCTGCACCCACTCGAATCGGCCGCCGGAGGCAAGGCGAAATCCGGCCGCCTCCGCGACGCCGCGCAACTTGGTTCCAGGTATCCCCGCGCCTTCGGCCTTCAGCACCGTGAGTCCGACCTGCACGTCGACGTCGGCGCACAGCCGGTCCAGCGCTTCGGCGCGGTCGGCCTCGGCACCGGCATCGGGCACCGACATCGCGGCCGGCAGCAGAGGCGCCAATTCGCCCATTACGCGCACGAAGGTATCGAGCTGCGCGCGGCTGGCGGCGCCGTTGCGATCGGCGAGCAGCATGCAGGCGGCGATTTCGACGAATTCGCCGCGTGTTTCCGACGCCAGCATCTGCCACGACGCATCCGGCGTCGAGCGTCCGAACCAGCGCAGGCGTTTGCCGAGGCGCGCGTGCAGCCCAGCCGCCAGCGCGCCGGCTCCGATCGCGCGCGCCGGCTGCAGCGTTACGACGCATTCGATGTCGGGATCGGGTTGGCGTTGGCCGCCGGCACCATTGTCGACGCTGTGTGCAATGCCGGCGGGCGGAAGAGCAACGGGAGCCTCGGTCTCTGGCACCTCGGGTTCCTCGTCGTGCGCGATGACGTCCATCGGCGCCACGAAGTCCGAATCAGCATCATCGCCGGCTGCGGCGCTCGCGCGCTGCACCGCGGACTCCTGCGGCGCAGGCGTCGCGGCAGTCGCCGCCGAACGCAGTGTGGGCTCGACCCGCTGGCCCTGACCGCCGCCCGAGGACGCTGCGCGCGCGGTCGCGGCTTCGGTCTGGGCGGGTGCGGTCTTTCTTCGCCGGCGCGCCCGTCGCTCGACCCATCCGTTGTAGATGAGCACGCCGACGACCAGGATGACGCCGGCGATGATGAGACCCAGTTGCAGCGGACTCATCGACAACGGCATTCCGGCAACCTCCATGCGCAGGGACAGGCGGCGAGTATATCGCGATGAACGTCGAGAACCCGGTCAGGCGGCGTTTTCCGCCAGCGCCAGAGCTTCGGCGATGTCGACGGTGACGACCCGCGACGCGCCGGGTTCGGGCATCGTGATGCCGACCAGCTGATTCGCCATTTCCATCGTGATCTTGTTGTGCGAGATGAACAGGAACTGCGTCTCCCGCGCCATTTCCTGAACCATCGCACAGAAGCGGTCGGTGTTGGGATCGTCGAGCGGCGCATCGACTTCGTCCAGCAGACAGAACGGCGCGGGGTTCAACTGGAACAACGCGAACACCAGCGAGATTGCCGTCAGCGCCTTTTCGCCTCCGGACAGCAGGTGGATCGACGTGTTGCGCTTGCCAGGCGGCTGCGCGATGACCTGCACGCCGGAATCGAGAATCTCCTCACCGGTCAGCACCAGCCGCGCCTGTCCGCCACCGAAGAGCGCCGGGAACAGCTTGGCGAAATTGGCATTGACCGCTTCGAAGGTCTGCTGCAGCAGTTCGCGGGATTCGCGGTCGATCTGGCGGATCGCCGTTTCCAGCGTGGCCATCGCCTCGGTGAGGTCGGCGGCCTGACGATCCAGATACTCCTTGCGCTCGCGCGCTTGCACCCGTTCGTCGAGTGCGGCCAGGTTCACGGCGCCCAACTCGGCGATCGCGTTGGTGATGCGCTCGATCTCGGCCGGCAGCGTACGGGCATTGCCCCAGGCCTTCGCTGCGTCGGGCAGCGTGGTGAGGTCGGCATGCGCTTCGTCCAGTTGCTCGGTGAATTGCGCCTCGGCCAGAGCCGCCGCCTGCTCCTTCAACTGCATTTCCTGGATTTTCGCGCGCGCCGGTTCGAGCTTCTGGTCGGTCGCCATCCGCGCCTCCTCCGCGGTACGCAGCTCGGCGCCAAGCGCTTCCTGCCGGTCACGTGCTGCGGCGAGCGAGCGTTCCGCCTCGCCACGCGAAGCCAATTGCCGCTGCAGCGCCTCCTCGACCGGCGTCCAGTCAATCGCGGCGCGCTCGCCGGTCAGCTGCGCCAGCAGGCTGTGCTGCTGTTCGCGCTGGGCGATCACGCCTTCGCGCCGGCGCTCGAGTTCGGCGATGCGCTCGCGGCAGCTGCGCTCGGCGAAGCTCGTCTCCTGCGCTGCCCGCTCGGCGGCGCGCACGCGCTCGCGTCCACGTGCCAGCTCGACTTCGGCCTCGTTGCGCGCATGCCTGGACGACTCGCGGCGGGCGAGTTCGTCGTGCAGCCGCGACTGCTGGTCGGCGATCTCGGCCGCGATCGCTGCATGCTGCTGCTCTTCTTCGGCGTGGCGCGTATTCACCTCGGCGATTTCCTGCGTGACTTGCGCGCGGCGCTTCAGCGCCGCCTGCGCCGCCTGCTTCAACTGCAGAAGTTCGAGTTCGAGATCGTGCACGCGCCGCTGCTGCGAAGCGGCCGCGAGCCCCTCGGCATGGTAGGTCTGTTGCGACGCCTGCAACTCGGCATCGACCGCGTCTCGACGTGCCCGTGCTGCGGCGGCCGTGGTGCGCACCGTCTCCATCGCGGCGTCGAGCTCGTCGAGTTCGCGCTGCCTGGCGAGCACTCCGTGCAGTTCGCTATCGGGAGCGAAGAACGTCACGCCCTGTGCGGTGATCAGGTGTCCGGCCGGAGTGACGAAAGCCTCGCCGGCGCCGAGCGCGTCGCGCTCGGCCAGCGCGGCCGCCAGGTCCGGCCGGCAGCGCACACCGTGCAGGCCATCGGCAATCATGCGTCCGGCATCGGAGCGCTTCCTGCGCACCTTGGCCAGCAACGCGTCCTCCGCAACCGACGGCGCCTCCGGCGACGGCGCCGGTGCGTAGGCGGCAATCCGTCGTGGTGGTTGCCCGTCGCCGGCGACCCAGTCGGCGACCTGATCGAGCGCTTCGATCTCGATGGCCGAAAGGCGCTCGCGCAGCACGGCTTCCATCGCGTTTTCCCAGCCCGGCTCGATGTCGATCTGCTGCCACAGGCGGCGCGCCCGCGCGAGTCCGCGCGCATCGAGCCAGCCGTCGATGTCGACGCCATGGCCGATTTTCGCCTGCAGCGCTGCAAGCGCCTGCTGTCGTGCTTCGAGGTCGGCCAGGCGCCGGCTGTCTCGCTCCCAGGCGTCTGCGGTCGACCGTTGGCTGAGCTGCAGCGAAGCCACCGCTGCCTGCAACGCGGCCAGCGCCTCGTGCTTGCCCGCCAAATCCGCGGCCTCCTGCGCGAGTTGCTCTTCGACTTCGACCAGCGGATCGGTCGTCGGCGCGGCAATGGCGACAAGCTCGGCGTCCAGACGCGAGCGTCGATCCGCGAGTTCGGCGAGCGATCGCGACACGCCCTCGCGCCGTGTCTCGGCGACCCGCGTTCCCTGTTCGGTCAGTGCGATCTGCTGCTGCAATTCGGCCAGCGCAGCGCTGGCAGCAGCCACCGCCGCATCGAGTGCGGGCAGCTCGGCCAGCGCCGAGCGCTCTTCGAGAGCGGCCTGTTCGCGCGCGGCAAGCGCCTCGTCGAGCGCGACGTCGGCCGCGCCGCGATCGCCAGCGAGTGCGGCCTCCTGCCCGGAAAGCGCGCCCAGCGCCTCGGTCAGTTGCGCGACCTGCAGCGTGATCCGTGTTTCCGATTCGCGTGCGAAGGCGAGTTGCTGTTCCAGCCGCGTCACTTCCGCGTTGGCGGCGTAGAACACGCCCTGCTTCTCGTGCAGCGCGTCGCCGGCCACGTAGTGCTCGGTGCGCAGCGCCTCGAGCCGCGCCTCGGCCGCGCGCATGTCGGCCTGCACGGCCTCGAGCGCCACGGTCAGCGCGGCGATCTCGGTCGCGCAGCGTTCGCGTCCGCGCACGGCGTCCTGCTGCTTGGCAAACCAAAGCATGTGCTGTGACAGCTTCAGGCGCGCCTCGAGTTCACGGTATTGTGACGCGACCTGCGCCTGCTGGTCCAGCCGGGTCAACTGGCTGCCGAGTTCGAGCCGGATGTCTTCGACGCGCGACAGATTTTTGCGGGTGTCGGCAAGGCGGCCCTCGGTTTCGCGGCGCCGCTCCTTGTACTTCGAAACGCCGGCTGCCTCCTCGAGGAAGATCCGGAGTTCCTCGGGCTTGGCTTCGATCACGCGCGAGATCATCCCCTGCTCGATGATCGCGTAGGCGCGCGGCCCGAGTCCGGTGCCGAGAAACAGATCGTGAATATCCCGGCGCCGCACCGGAATGTTGTTGATGTAGTAGGTGGAGTCGCCGTCGCGCGTCAACACGCGCTTGATCGAAATCTCGGCGTATTGCCCCCACTGGCCGCCGATACGACCCAGGCTGTTGTCGAAGTGGAGCTCGACCGAAGCGCGACCGACGGGCTTCCGGTCTCCGGCGCCGTTGAAGATGACGTCCTGCATCGATTCGCCGCGCAGCGCCGACGCCTTCGATTCACCCAGCACCCAGCGGACGGCATCGATGACGTTCGACTTGCCGCAGCCGTTGGGACCGACGATTCCGACCAGTTGGCCGGGGGTAGCGATGACCGTGGGGTCGACGAAGGACTTGAATCCGGACAGCTTGATCTGCGTGAGGCGCAAGGCTTCGAGACTTCGCGAGGAATGAGATGGGACACCGGGGCGACGGAACCACTACGGCGAGTCGCATCGGCGCACAAACGAGAGGCCCTCGGGCCTGCCGCGTAGGTGCGGATTATAGCGGAATCCCATGCCGCACCGACCGCGCGCCGCTCGCCGCCTGCGTCGTGCGTCACTTCCTAGGGCAGGCCGTCGATACGCCGGCCGTCAACGTACCGCGCCGTGTCGGGAATTCAACCCGCAGCCGGTCGACCTCCAGCAGCGGCACCGACCGCGAGTTCAATGCCTCCGCTTCACTTGGCTCCGGCCTTCGCGCTCTCCGGCACCAGGCATCCGGCGATCGACTCGACGAAGTCGACCACCGGGTGCCATTGCTGCGTGATCGTGTTGTCGAACTGCGCATTGATGTAGTAGCGCTTGCAGGGTGCGACGTCGAGCATCATCACCTGCAGCGGCGGGCCGCCCGCCCATCCCGGCGCCGGACCCTGGACGACCAGTCGGCGCTCGCCCGGCTCGACCCGGATGAGGTTGGGACTGGGAAACGCACCGCGGTCGTCGACACGGTCGATGATCGCCGGGCGGCGATTGGGAATTGTGACGTTGTAGCGAGCACCCGTGAGTTCGCTCCACGTCGGCCCCCAGGACTGGCAGCCCGGGAGCATCACGAGCGCGAGTAGCGCCGGCAACGCGAGGATCATCCATCTACGCATCTTGCAACTCCTTCCATGATGTGTTGCGAACCGGGTCCTGCGCGTCTCCCGGAAATGGCGCAAGTGTGCACTATTGGCTTCCGGGCTTCCATTTCGGTCCAGCCGCAGCGGCGTTCGGCGTATTGTGCCTCAGCGCAGTCTTGGGTTCAGCGCGTCGCGCAGCCAGTCTCCCAGCAGGTTGAGGCAGCGCGTCCATGTCCGCGTGTAGGGCGATGGCGCGGCCGAAGGACGGCGGCCATCCCTGCTGCACGGCAAGGACCAAGACCGGTGCGGACTGCAAGCTGCGGTGCAGTACGAAGGCGAGCACCGCGCGCGCCTATTCCTTGATGTCGACGCCGTAGAACGTGTGGCGTCCGAACGGCGACAGCTTGAAGTCGACCACCTCCTTGCGTACCGGTTTGATTTGCACGGCGTGGGCAATCGTGAACCACGGCGCCTGTTCCTTGAAGATCACCTGCGCCTGCTCGTAGAGCGGCGTGCGCGCGGCCTGGCCGGTGGTGACCTTCGCCTTCTGGATCAATTCCTCGTATGGCGGGTAGCAGAACTTCGCGACGTTGCTGCCGTTGGTCTTGGCCGAGTCGCAACCGAGCAGGTTGGCGAGGAAATTGTCGGGATCGCCGTTGTCGCCGGTCCAGCCAAGCATCCCCGTCTGGTGCTCGCCGTTTTGCATGCGCTTGCGGTACTCGCCCCACTCGAAGCTCTTGATCTCGGCCTTGACGCCGATCTTGGCGAGATCGGCCTGCATGAGTTCCGCAATGCGCTTGGCGTTGGGGTTGTAGGGCCGCTGCACCGGCATCGCCCACAGGTCGGTCGTGAAGCCGTTCGGATAGCCGGCCTCCGCCAGCAGTTTCTTGGCCGCGGCGGGATCGTAAGGATCATCCTTGATCGCGTCGTTGTACGACCACTGCGTCGGCGGAATCGGATTCTTCGCCGCCACCCCTGTTGTCAAGTACACGCCGTCGATGATCGCCTTCTTGTTGATCGCCATGTTGATCGCCTTGCGCACGCGCACGTCGTCGAACGGCTTTTTGGTCGTGTTGTATGCAAGATAGCCGATATTGAGACCCGGCTGTTCGAGCACCGTCACATTCGGATCCTTGCGGATCGCGTCGAGGTCTGCCGGATTGGGGTACGGCATCACGTGACACTCGCCTTTCTGCAGCTTGGCCCAGCGCACCGACGCGTCCGGGGTGATCGCGAACACCAGGTCGTCGATCTTCGCCTTGCCGCCCCAGAACTGCGGGAAGGCCTTGTAGCGGACCAGCGCGTCCTTCTGGTACTGCACGAGGTAGAACGGTCCGGTGCCGATCGGCTCCTGGTCGATTTTCTCCGGCGTACCTGCCTTCAGCATCGCGTCGGCGTACTCTTTCGACTGCACACCAGCGTACTCCATCGCAAGATTCGACAGGAATGGCGCCTCCGGCTTGTTGAGCGTGATCCGCACCGTGTAGTCGTCGACCTTCTGGATCGACTTGATGAGCTTCCCCATCCCCATGTCGTTGTAGTACGAGTGGTTCGAACTTGTCACCTTGAAGTACGGGTTGTCCTCCCTGCCCTGCCGCTCGAGCATGAAGATCATGTCGTCGGCGTTGAAGTCGCGCGTCGGCTTCCACGCGCGCTGGTTGTGCCACTTGACTCCACGGCGCAGCTTGAAGGTGTAGACGGTGCCGTCCGGCGAGATGTCCCACGATTCGGCGAGGCCTGGAACGACCTTGGTGCCGCCGCGCTCGAAGTCGACGACGCGGCTGTAGATCTGGCTGTTGGCGTCGAACGAGGTGCCGGTGGTGTTGACGCCGGGATAAAAGTTTTCCGGACTGCCCTCGGAGCAGAATACGAGCGTCTTGGCCGACGCCCCCGCACCTGCCAGCAGGGCCGGAATGGCCAGTGCGACCAGGACGGCATATCGCAAAGTGCGCGCGCGGCCCGGGGCCGAATGGTGATTCCTCATGACAATCTCCCTTTGATATCAGGCTGCCTTCAATGCAGCGCGTCACCGGCATTGCCGGCCGGACCGGAGTATGCAATTTTTTCCGCGAAGTGGCACGCGACTTCCCGGCCTTCGAGCGGCCGCAGCAGCGGCCGCTCGCTGTGGCAACGGGCCACGGCGTGCGGGCACCGCGTCGAGAACACGCAGCCGGCGGGCGGATGCAACGGTGACGGCAACTCGCCGGCCAATACGTTACGCTTCTTGCAGACGCCGTCCAATGCCGGCGTCGATGCAAGCAGCGCCTGCGTATACGGGTGCAGTGGGTGCGCGAAAACGCGCTCCTTCGGTCCCTGCTCCATGGCCAGGCCGACGTACATCACGAGCACGTCGTGCGCGATGTAGCGGACCACGGCGAGGTCGTGCGAAATGAACAGGTAGGCAACACCCAGCTCGCCTTGCAGGTCGGCGAGCAGGTTCAGCACCTGCGCCTGCACCGACACGTCGAGCGCCGAGACCGGCTCGTCGGCGACCACCAGCGCTGGCTCGAGCATCAGCGCCCGCGCTATCGCGATGCGTTGTCGCTGGCCACCGGAAAACATGTGCGGATAGCGTTCGTACTGCTCGGGCCGCAGCCCGACCTTGGCGAGCATCGCCCGTGCTCGTTCCTCGCGCTTGCCCGGCGCCAGCGTCGTGTTGATCGCGAGCGGTGCTTCGAGGATGGCGCCGATCTTCTTGCGCGGGTTGAGCGAACTATAGGGATTCTGGAACACCATCTGCACGGTCTTGCGCAACGCATGCTGCGCGGCGCCGGCCGCGTTCACCGCGTCGGTGCCGACGAGTTCGAGGGTGCCGGCCGAAGGCTTCTCGATCAATGCAACCATGCGCGCCAGCGTCGACTTGCCGCATCCGGATTCGCCGACGACAGCGAGCGTGCGGCCGGCCTCGACACGAAACGACAGGCCACCGACCGCGGTCAGTCGCGCCGGCTCTCGCGATACGCCACACCGCACTTCGTAGTCGCGACGCAGGCCGCGCGCAGCGACGACAGGCGCCGTCATCGCGCGTCCGCCGATACGACGCCCGACGTCGCGGCCACGCGACCGCCATCGTGCGCGATGCGGTCCTCGCGTGCCGGATCGCCGAGCGGGTAGTGACAGCGCACGCGGCCCTGGCGCCAGTCGCGCAGCGGCGGGCGCTCGCCGCAGGCTCGAGTCGCATCGGTGCAGCGCGGCGCAAACAGACATCCGGACGGACGGTCGCCGTATCCTGGCACCACGCCCGGGATCGTCGCCAGTCGCGTGCCTCCCGTGTGGCGTTCGGGCATCGCCGCGAGCAGCGCCGCCGTATACGGGTGTCCGGGTGCCGCGAACAGCGCGTCTGCGCAGCGCTCCTCCACCACCTGCCCCGCGTACATCACAGCGACGCGGCGCGCCATTTCCGCGACAACGCCCATGTTATGCGTGACCAGCACCAGCGCCATGCCACGCCCGCGCTGCAGGTCGCGCAAGAGGTCGAGGATCTGCGCCTGGATCGTCACGTCGAGCGCTGTCGTCGGCTCGTCGGCGATCAGCAGCCGCGGATTGCACGAAATCGCCATCGCGATCATCACCCGCTGGTTCATGCCGCCCGACAACTGGTGAGGATAGTCGCCGAGGCGGCTGGCTGCCGCCGGGATGCCGACGGATGCCAGCAGCTCGACACAGCGATCGCGTGCGGCCTTGCGAGTCAACCCAAGGTGCAAACGCAGCGTCTCCGCGAGCTGGAAGCCGATGGTGAAGCATGGATTCAGGCTGGTCGTCGGCTCCTGGAAGATCATAGCGATGTCCTTGCCGATCACACGGCGGCGCGGGCGCTCTGCCAGTCCCATGAGATCGTGGCTGCCGAAGTGCATCCTGCGCGCGCGCACGCGACCGGGAAATCCGACCAGGCCCATCAGCGCGAGCATGGTGACGCTCTTGCCGGAGCCCGATTCACCGACGATGCCCAGGACTTCCCCTTCGTCGAGCGAGAGACTCACGCCATCCACCGCGCGCAGCACCGACCCGGCTTGCGACGCAAACTCGACGTGCAGGTCCTCGATCTCGAGCAATGGCATCGATTTGTCCGGCAGGCTCATCGTTTGAGCTTGGGGTCGAGTGCGTCGCGCAGGCCGTCACCCAGCAGGTTGAACGCGAGCACCGTGACCAGGATCATGATCCCGGGAAACGTCACCACCCACCACGCGCGCAGCACGAACTCGCGCGCGTCGGCGAGCATCGTTCCCCACTCGGAGGCCGGCGGTTGTGCGCCCAGCCCGAGGAAGCCCAGCGCGGCGGCGTCGAGGATCGCCGTCGACACGCCGAGCGATGCCTGCACGATCAGCGGCGCCGCGCAGTTGGGAAGCACTTCGCTCAGCATGAGCCGCAGGCGCCCGGCGCCGCTCGCCCGCGCCGCGGTCACGTAGTCCTTCGACATCTCGGTGATGACCGCGGCCCGCGTGATCCGCACGTAGTGCGGCAGCACGACGACCGCGACAGCGAGCATCGCGTTCATCAGCCCCGGGCCAAGAATCGCAACGATGACGATCGCCAGCAGCAGCGACGGAAGCGTCATGATCACGTCCATCAGGCGCATGATCGCGATCTCGATCACGCCGCGGAAATGACCGGCGACGAGGCCGAGCATGGTGCCGACGACGATCGCCACTGCCACCACCGCGATGCCGATCAGCAGCGATAGCCGCGCGCCGAAAATGAGTCGCGACAGCATGTCGCGGCCGATCGCGTCGGTACCGAGCGGATACGCCCACGAGCCGCCGGACTGCCAGGCCGGCGGCTTCAGGAACACCGCAGAGTTGGTGAGGTCCGGCGGATACGGCGCGAGCAGCGGCGCGAACGCCGCCACCAACAGCACGATGACGATGAACACGAGTCCGGCGACCGCGCCATGATTGGCGCTGAAGTAGCCCCAGAACTCGCGCCATGGTCCGTGCGACGTCGTGGTCGGTTGCTCGATGGCGAACGCGCTGGTCACGATCGACGGATCCGTGGATTGATGATGCCGTAGGTGACGTCGACCAGTAAATTGACCGACATCACGATGACGCCCAGCAGAAGCACGCCGCCTTGCAGCACCGGGTAGTCGCGGCGGTTGATCGCTTCGATCAGCCACTTGCCCACACCGGGCCAGGAGAAGATCGTCTCGGTGAGGATCGCGCCGGTGAACAGCACGCCCACCTGCAGGCCGATGACGGTGATCACCGGTATCAGCGCGTTGCGCAGCGCGTGCAGCGCCACCACGCGCAACGCGGACAGCCCCTTCGCGCGCGCCGTGCGGATGTAATCCTCGCCCAGCACCTCGAGCATCGCCGAGCGCGTCATGCGCGCGATGATCGCCAGCGGCTGCGTGCCGAGCACGATCGTCGGCAGGATCAGGTGCGACACCGCGGAGCGGAAGGCGCCCTTCTCGCCCGAGAGCAGCGCATCGATGGTGAGAAATCCGGTCACCGGCTCGATGTAGTAACGCACGTCGATGCGCCCCGACACCGGCGTCCAGCCCAGCTGCACCGAAAACAGCAGGATCAGCAGCAATCCCCACCAGAAGATCGGCATCGAATAGCCGGTCAGCGACACGCTCATCACGCCATGGTCGAACGGCGAATTCCGGCGCACCGCGGCGAGGATGCCGGCGGGAACTCCCAGCACCAGCGCGAAGATAATCGCGCACAGTGCCAACTCCATGGTGGCCGGAAACAGCGCCGCGAACTCGGAGAGTACCGGCGCTTGCGTGATCATCGACTTGCCGAGATCGCCGTGCAGGAGGCGTCCGATGTAGATGCCGTACTGGACGAGCACCGGCCGGTCGAGACCGTATTCCTTGAGCAGTGCCGCGTGCCTTTCGGGGTCGATGCCGCGTTCGCCGGCCATGGTCTCGATCGGGTCACCGGGCACCAGGCGGATCAGGAAGAACGCCAGCAGCGTCATTCCGATAAAGGTCGGAACGACCAGCGACAGGCGCGTCAATGCAAAGCGCAGCATCAGCGCGTTCGCATGCGTGCCGCGCGCGTCGCGTAGAGGCAGATGCCGGCCGCCACCGACACGTTGATGCTGGCCACGCTGCCGACCAGCGGAATGCCGACGATGCGGTCGCAGGATTCCCGGGTCAACCGCCGCAGCCCGGCGCCTTCGGCGCCAAGCACCCAGGCGATGCCGCCGGCGAGGTCGGCGTCGACGAGGCTTTCGCCGCCGGCGTCGGCACCCAGCAGCCAGAGTCCGCGCTCCTTCAATTCGCGCATCGTCCGCACGAGGTTGGTCACGGTGATCACAGGGACGATATCAGCCGCACCGCAGGCCGCCTTGGCGACCGTCGCGTTGACACCGACCGCTCGATCCTTGGGTACCACCACCGCCAGCGCGCCAAAGGCATCGGCGCTGCGCAGGCAGGCGCCGAGGTTGTGCGGGTCGGTGACGCCGTCGAGGATGAGCAGCAGCGGCGGCTCGGCCGGCGCCTCGAGCACGTCGTCGAGCGAGACGTACGGCAACGCATCATCGACGATCGCCACCACGCCCTGATGGCTGCCGTGTCCGCTCATCGCGTCGAGGCGCGCTTGGTCGACCGGATGCACGGCAACGCGCGCGGCTTCGGCGCGTTGGACAAGCTCTCGCAGTCGCGCATCCTGGCGGCCGGCGAGCACGTACAGCGCATGCACGGCGTCCGGCCGCTGGCGCAGGCGCGCGGTCACCGCATGAAATCCGAACAGCGAGCGGGTGGCGGACAAGAGGCGCGGGTATCGTGTAGACCGGGCTGCGACAGGCGCGGTGGCTATGCTAGTGTAGCGCGCCGAGCGCGGGCGCCGATGCGGCAGCCCGACATCGTGCCGCCATGATTGCCGAAGACATTCGCCACTTCCTGACTGCGCTGCTGCTGGTCGTCGGCAGTTTGCTACCGATCGTCAATCCGGTTGGCAGCGCGCCGATGTTCCTCGCCATGACGCGCGGGTCGGACGCCGCGACCCGCCAGATGCTGGCACTCAAGGTTGCAATCAATTCGTTCGCCCTGATCATCGGGTCGCTGATCATCGGCGCCTACGTTCTGCGCATCTTCGGAATCTCGGTGCCGGTGGTCCAGGTTGCCGGCGGCGCGGTGCTCTGCGCGCTGGGGTGGAACCTGCTCAACAGCGATCCGGCCGTCCACGCGGACGCGAGCCCGCCGGCCAGCAGCGAGATGGTGTTCATGCGCGCTTTCTACCCGCTGACGTTGCCGCTGACCGTCGATCCGGGCGCCATCTCGGTGGCGATCACCGTAGGTGCCAACCATGCGCATGGCGTCGGGCGCGTGCTGATCGGTCTCGCCGCCGGCATCATCGGCGCCGCACTGATCTCGCTTTCGGTCTGGCTCGCGTATCGCTACGCCGAGCGCGTCGCGCATTGGCTCGGGCATACCCGCGTCATGGTCGTCCTGCGCCTATCGGCGTTCATCGTGCTCTGCATCGGCGTCGAGATCACCTGGAACGGCATTCACGCGCTCCTCGTTGAGGTGAAGTTTGCGCCGCCGGCCGCAACCACGCCGGAAGGCACGGCGTCGGCCGAATCGCCGGTGGCGGGTTTCGGGGCAGCGCGCACCGCGCTGATCGCGCAGCTTGGCGCTGACGCTGCGGGCAGGCTATAATCCTCGGCTTTCCTGTGCGGAGGCTGTCCCCTGATCGGGCCGCGCGGCGCAGCGCCGGTGTAGCTCAGTTGGTAGAGCAGCGCATTCGTAATGCGAAGGTCGGGAGTTCGACTCTCTTCGCCGGCACCAATAACTCAATGACTTAGCGCAATACTAGGTTCCGGCAATCGAACGCGTGCCAGCACGGTGCCAGCAAATTCGATGCCTTATGAAGCGCTAGCCGACCGCGAAGAATCGCGATCTGAGAAAGCCGCTGACGCCTTGCGTGGCGCTTTACTGGCCCTCGCTCCCGCGACGTTCGAGACATGAGCCCGGGGCAACCCTATTGCCGCCGCCGACGCCGGTCCGCAGGTCGAGCAGCGCACTTAACACCGCAGCGGTCCGTGGGGCGTCGGCAGCGAATATGTCTCGCAAAGTGATCGAATCCGCGATGACCGCAGCATCCTCGCCCGGGTCGACGACTGCCTCTGGTGGTTGAAGCGAGAAGTCGGATTCCGCGCGCCGGTTGGGCCCCCAAACTGCCGCACGTTCGATCCAGGCCAACAGGCTCGGCGCCACCTGCGGCGCGTGATCCGCCGCAGCTGCCAATGTTGCAAGCTCCGTGTCGAAGAGTTCGGCAATGACTATCACAGGCGCTCTGGTTTCGATGGTCCTTGACATCGTGTCTTGCTGGTACTTCTATGGTTCTGAGACAGCTCACGTACGACTGCCCGGCTATATCTCCATTAGGCTTCTCTGAAGCTTACATGCGCGATATCCCCTTGATTCAACGATGGCTCTCTTGGGGCACTTCGTTTTCAATGGTAAGACAGGCACTGGCGAGTCCCCGGGTGACGGACGGCCACTTTACCCGTCGGTGGTTTCGTCGTTCGAGTTCTTCTTACACGAATTTTCCGGATCTCGGAGCCAGGAATGCTGCCGATGGTGTTTATCGCAGCTGTTGCGTTCGCAGTTGTCGGGGGAGCGTCACCAAGGAGATGCCGCCACCTCAACTATCATTCTCAGCACTGATCGTCCCCCGGTGGCCACCCAAAATCCCCCAGTGATGGATCGCGATAGGAATGCGCATCACGGCACACCCCCCGCACAGATCCCGGCGGGCGCGATTCGCGCACCGGGCTCCCACCTCGGGTGAGTGACGTCGAAGCGAGCCTCCGGCCACGGATGAAGGATGCGCGGAGCGGGCAGGAAGGCCGTCGCAATGCGAGTGATACGGTCCCAGGTGGTGTGGTCCTTTTGGCTGCGGCGCCGGAGCGCGCGCCGCCATAGGTCCACGACAT
>JADYZP010000052.1 GCA_020853025.1 Burkholderiales bacterium | reverse complement strand
TGGTCGATCTCGCTGCCATCATGCGTGAGATTGATGACGTGCGCCTCGAAGAGGAAGCGCGCCAGGCCAGGGAGCAGGAAGTCGACTGACCCGAAGACCCGCCGACGGGCTGCGGTCAGTGCGTGCCGGTCCCCTGCCGCGCGTGAAGAATTGCCCGCGGTGACCAGCGCCAGGAAGCCTTCAAGTCAGATCAGATTCATGACCGGCACTTCGCATGCATAGCAGCATTGAATTTGAACGTTGGCCGAAAGAGCTCTTGCCTCTCATCATGCAAGCTCCTCACCACACTACCCCGGTGAGGACCACGGCAAGCTGAAAGACGAGATGCGCAATGCTGGATAATGCCGGTTCTCCGAACCTGGAAAGTGGACGATAGGTCAATGCAGAAAATTGCCGTCAGCGCGATCCCCGGCCCTGGAGCCCCAATGACAGGGCGCGCAGCCACGCTCCCCATCCTGGTCTCGCTCGGATTCTGCCACCTGCTGAACGACCTGATGCAGTCGTTGATTTCGGCACTGTATCCGATGCTGAAACAGCAATTCCATCTGGACTTCGGCCAGGTCGGGCTGATCACCCTCGCCTTCATGCTTACGGCCGCGGTGCTGCAGCCGACCATAGGCGCTTATACCGATCGCAGGCCACTGCCCTATTCGCTTGCGGTCGGCATGGGCGCTACGCTGACCGGATTGGTGCTGCTGTCGATCGCCAGCAACTACGCCGCGGTGCTGCTGGCAGCGGCGCTGGTCGGCACCGGATCGGCGGTGTTCCATCCGGAGGCTACGCGCGTCGCCAGGATGGCGTCAGGCGGGCGCTACGGATTTGCGCAATCGGTGTTCCAGGTCGGCGGCAATGTCGGCCAGGCGATCGGTCCGCTGCTCGCCGCGTTCGTCGTGCTGCCCCGCGGCCAAGGCGCGATTGCCTGGTTTTCGCTTGCCGCGCTGCTGGGCATGATGGTTCTGGCGCGCGTCGGCGCGTGGTACAAGGCGCAGCTGCGCCCGGTGCAACGTCCCGCTCTTGCAGGCGTCGCCGGCGCTGCGATTCCGCAAGGCCGCGTGGTCTTTTTCGTGTTCTTGCTGATGCTGCTCGTGTTCTCGAAGAACGTGTATACGGCGAGCCTGACGTCCTATTTCATGTTCTTTCTGATCGAGCGCTTCCACCTTTCGGTGCAGGCCGCGCAGGTGCAGCTGTTCGCGTTCATGGCGGCGATTGCGGTGGGGACGCTGATCGGCGGCCCGATCTCCGATCGTATTGGTCGGCGGCCGATGATCTGGATATCGATCCTCGGTGCGCTGCCGTTCACGCTGATGCTGCCCTACGCCAGCCTGTTCTGGACCACCGTGCTGACGATCATCATCGGCCTGCTGATGGCCTCGGCATTCCCGGCGATCCTGGTCTATGCGCACGAGTTGCTGCCCGGACGCATCGGCCTGGTATCGGGCATGTTTTTCGGCTTCGCTTTCGGCCTTGGCGGGCTGGGCGCCGCGGCCATGGGCCGCATCGCCGATGCCCACAGCATTTCCTTTGTCTATCAGCTTTGTTCCTTTCTGCCGGCGATCGGACTTCTGGTCTGGTTCCTGCCCAACCTGGAAAGGAACAAGCCGCAGCGCAGCGCCCGACAATAGTCAAGGCCTTTCGCCGTGTCGTCGCGTGAAGAGCACTTTCGCCACTCGACCGCCGACGTCCAGTCAATCGTGACGTCACTTGGCTGCCTGGCGTTTGGCGAGGACTATCGCCTTCTTTTCTTGCAGCGTCGCAATCAAGTGCTCGAATTCTTTCCTCTTCTGCTTGCGGGACTGGATCTGGTTCAGTTTGTCGTGGATGACCTCGTTGTTCGCCTTCAGGTGTTCGACCAGCGCCTGGACCTTCCCCGGCGCCGATCCCTGTTTGGATACCTCGGCCAACAACTCTTCCGTCTTCTTCGAGTCCGTTTTCAGCCCCACGATCTGCTTCTGCAGTTCGTCAATTTGGAGGGTCATGCCGTTGATGTTGTGCCGGGCCTCGGCTATGAGCCTGTCATATTGAGCGACGATCTCCTGCGCCTTCTCGCTCGTTGACCCAACGGGACGCCCGGGATTGGATGCCAGCGTCCTGGTTTCCGCATGACTTGGCGCACGGACGGCCTCAGCAGGGGTTCGCCGCTGCATCTGCACCTCTGGCAGCTTGGTAGCGGGAGGCGCATGCGATGAGGCTGGCACCGCCGTGTTGGTCTGCGCAGCGACCGGCACCGGCCGTTGGCGCCGCCAGGCTACCGTTGGCGCTTGCCGGCGCTGGTTCGTCGCACGCCCGTCGCCGGCGGCGCGCGGTATCCCGGACAATTCGGCAACGGGCTGGAACACGAGAGCCCGCAGCCGACCGGAGGATACTTTCGCGATGTCGAACACCGCCACCCAGCCCGCGCAATGCCGGACGACGCAGGGGATGCATCCGCTCGAGTTCATCCCGATCTTCCGCCTTATCCCGCGCTCTTTGCCGCGCGACCTCGTCTACACGTTCATCTGGAACCTGTTGTTCGTGCTTCTCTTCGTCGGGCTCAATCTGCTGTTCAACGCGGGCGCGCCGTTGTCGGCCATGCTTTGGCCGATATTCGTCATTGCGCAGTGCATCGGCTTTTGCATCCATGCGTTGTTCGTCGCGGGCGAGCGTTTGCTGCCAGACATCAACGCGCGCGGCCTGGGTGCAAAGGCGCTGTTCTACACGGTGTTGCCGCTTTTCGGAACCTTCATCGGATATTGGCTGGCCGCCACGCTGCTGGACTACCAGACGATGCGCGCCGCGATCTTTTCACCACGCGGCGCGCTCGCCATCGGCACGGTGTCGGTCATCATCTCCAGCGTGCTGCTGCTCATTTTCATCCCGCGCGCCCGCGCCGCCCGCATGCAGGCGGCGTTCGAGCACGAGCAGGCGCGCGTCGCGGTCGCCGAGCGTTCCGCAGCCCTCGCGCAGCTCAAGTTGCTCGAAGCGCAGGTGGAACCGCACTTCCTCTACAACACGTTGGCCAACGTCGTCAGCCTGATCGATTCCGAGCCGGCGACCGCGAAGCAGATGATCGAAAGGCTGATCGCGCTGCTGCGCGGATCCGCCGCCGCAGCGGGGTGCGAGTCGACGACGCTGTCCGCGCAGATCGATCATCTGCGCGCAAGGTTGCGAGCGCTCTATGGCGCGGCGGCAACGCTCGTCATCGAGGACAACGTCCCGACCGGGGCGCGGATCACCTTGCGCATTCCGGTGGGCGCATGAAGGCAGCGACCGCGGTCATCGCCGACGACGAGCCCCGGCTCGCGCGCTATCTGCGCGAGCGGCTCGCCGTCGTCTGGCCGGAACTGGTTATCGCCGGCGTTGCCGCCAACGGACCCGAGGCCCGCGCATTGATCGCTGCGGAGGCGCCGGATATCGCGTTTCTCGACATCCGGATGCCCGGGTTTTCCGGACTCGACGTCGCGCGCGATCTCGCCGGCGTTCACGTCGTCTTCGTCACGGCGCACGACGAATACGCACTGGCCGCGTTCGACCGCGCCGCCGTCGACTATTTGCTGAAACCGGTCGGCGACGAGCGGCTCGCCGAAGCGGTGCGCCGGCTCCAGGACCGTCTGACGGCCACGCCGCGCATGCCGGCGACCGGGGATGTCGCGCAGGCACTGGCGTTGCTGCGCGCGCATTTCGGCGTGGGCTCTTCACCGCCGGGCGCCGAACGCCTGGCCTGGATCCGCGCCGCGGCGGGATCGCAGGTGCGGCTGATCGCCGTCGACGACGTCTGCTATTTCGAGGCCAACGACAAGTACACGAGCGTGTTCACCGCCGACGGCGAGGCGCTGATCCGCACGTCGCTGCGGGAACTCGCCGCACAACTGGATGGTGAGCGGTTCTGGCAGATTCACCGCGGCACGATCGTCAACGTCGCGCACGTTGCGACGACGACGCGCGACCTTGCGGGTCGCGTATCTGTTCGTCTGAAGACAAGGCCGGAAACGCTGGCCGTCAGTCGTGCCTACGCCCATCTGTTTCGGCAGATGTAGTCCGTGCCAATGCCGGCGTGCGCGGACCGTGTCACGCGCGCGGCCGCCAGGTGAAGCGCAGCGAGTGTGGCGGACGTCTCATCCCATCTGCGCACGCAGCCTGCGAATTTCCGACTGCAGTTGTTCGATGCGCTCGACGTAGGAGAGCACGACGCTGACGCCGTGCGCGTCGAGTTCGAAGTCATGACGCAGCTTCGATGCGGTGCGCGCGACGACCAGCGCGCGCGCTTCGAAAGTCCACGTCGGCGCGTCCGGGTCGCGCGGAACCAGCGCGCCGTAGGCGACCAGCTCGCGCAACTCGACCTCGGGCATGGCGCAGGCGCCCACGAGCTGCGTCCAGGTGATCTCGGTCACCGAGTCCAGGCGAACGGCATCGTCGGTCGCAACATTCATCGGGCGGTCTCCTCATCGAGTTGTGCGCGCGGATTGAAGTTCGAGATCTCGGACAACTCGCGGTACAGCGCGCGCTGGCGATCGTCGAGCGTGGTCGGCACTTCGATGCGCGCGATAGCCAGCAGATTGCCCGGCGTGCCGCCACCGCGCGCCATGCCGCGGCCCGCCAGCCGCAGTTGCTGTCCGGCGCGGGTGCCTGCCGGGACGCGCAGCGCGACCGAGCCGCCGGGGGTCGGCAGGTTGACGCTGGTGCCCAGGACCGCCTCCCACGGCGCCAATGGCAGGTCGACGTAGAGGTCCCGGCCGGATACCCGATACAGCGGATGCGCGGTCACTTCGATGTCGAGGTAGAGATCGCCGTCGGGTCCACCGTTGATCCCCTTGCCGCCTTTGCCCGGCACGCGCAGCTTTTCGCCATCGGTGACGCCGCGCGGAATGCGCGTCTTCACCCGATGCGGCACGCGGCGCATGCTGCCGTCCGGGCTCCATTCCAGCGCCGAAAGCGTGAAATCGATCTCGGTGCCGTGAAACGCCTGGTCGAAGGAAAGGCGAACGACGGCCTCGTAGTCGCTGCCGGCCATCGCACGATCGGCACGGGGACCGCTGGCGCGTCCTTGTCGACCTGCCAATCCGGCGAAGAGGTCGGCGAAGTCGATGTCGTCGAAACCGCCCTGGCCCTGCGCAAAATGCTGTCCCCAGTCGGGCGGCGGGCGAAAGTCCTCGCCGGGCGCGTGGCGACCGAGCTGATCGTAGGCCGCGCGTTTTTCCGGATCCTTGAGCGTTTCGTAGGCTTCGGCCATCTCCTTGAACTTCGCCTCGGCATTTTTCTCCTTGGAAACGTCGGGATGGTACTTGCGCGCGAGACGGCGGTACGCCGTCTTGATGGCGTCGGCATCGGCGTCGCGTGCGACACCCAGAATTTCGTAATAGTCCTTGTATTTCATCATCGAACCCTGATGGCTCCCAGCGTGTCAGGCGCCATTATGACGGCGCCGCGGCGGCTTTGGCGCTCGCGCGGCCTGTTTCGGTTCCGGCAGCGAAGCGGGCCGGCACCTTCGTCTATGATTCCGCTGTCGCGACAGCGGATCCGGCTGCGCACTCACCGGCAAAGGAGCACCTGGATGGACGAGAAGAAGATCATTGCGATCGTCGGCGCGACGGGCGCGCAGGGCGGTGGGCTGGTACGGGCGATTCTCGCCGACCCGAAGGGCGGCTTTTCGGCGCGGGCGATCACCCGCAATGTCGAGTCGGAGAAGGGGCGTGCGTTGGCACGGATGGGCGCCGAAGTCGTCGCCGCCGACATCGACGACGACGCGAGCCTGACTCGCGCGCTGCAGGGCGCCTGGGGCGCGTACTTCGTGACCTTCTTCTGGGATCACTTTTCACCCGAGAAGGAAATCGCGCAAGCCGGGGCGATGGCACGCGCCGCGAAAGCCGCCGGCATTCGCCACGCGATCTGGTCCACGCTCGAGGACACGCGGCGGTGGTTGCCGCTGGCCGACGACCGGATGCCGACGCTGCAGGAAAAGTACAAGGTTCCGCACTTCGACGGCAAGGGCGAGTCCGACGCGTTGTTCACCGCCGCCGGTGTGCCGACGACCTACCTGCTGACTTCGTTCTTCTGGGACAACCTCATCACCTTCGGCATGAACCCCAAGCCCGGACCCGATGGCGAGCTGGTGTTCACGTTGCCGATGGGTGAGGCGAGGCTGCCGGGGATCGCCGCCGAGGATATCGGCCGCTGCGCGTATGGGATCTTCAAACGCGGCGAGTCGATGATCGGCAAGCGCGTCGGCATCGCCGGCGGTCATCCGACCGGAGTCGAGATGGCGGCCGCGCTGGCACGCGCGCTCGGCCGCCCCGTCCATTACAACGCCGTCACGCCGGAAGCCTATCGCAGCTTCGGCTTCCCCGGTGCCGACGACCTGGGCAACATGTTCCAGTTCAAGCGCGATTTCGAGGGCGATTTCGTCGGTGCGCGCGATCTCGACCAGTCTCGCGCACTGAATCCGGCGTTGCAGAGTTTCGACGACTGGACGATGGCGAACAGGGACCGCATTCCGACCGCGTGACGCGCCGGCGACGCAGCAACATTCATGCGGTCGAGGCCGCATCGCCAGGCCAGAACACCGTGCGGCTACTTGCTGGGCCGGCTGGGCCACCGCTGGTTGCAACGATTGCGCATCGCGAGACAACACGGCGCCCGGAACGACCGGATGTGATTCGGCCCGGCCGGCAGCGCAATCGCACCGTCACCCACTTGCGCTGCACTGGCGCTATCTCTTCGATCGCCATGCGCTGCGCGCGACCCTCGCTGCCATTGACATAGGTCAACCGCGATTTCGAAGGCAGGTGCAGGATACGCCAAAGCTTCGGATGCGGCGTGAGACACGCCGTGCGGGCCGCAGTGACGGCGAGCAGCAACGCAGCAGGACGGGTGTGCAGTCATGTTCCAGATTCGCATTCACGGACGTGGAGGGCAGGGGGTCGTCACCGGCGCCGAACTGCTCTCGGTCGCCGCGTTCATCGAAGGGCGCCACGCGCAGGCGTTCCCGAGCTTCGGCTCCGAGCGCATGGGCGCGCCGGTAATGGCGTTTTGCCGGATCGACGACCGCGAAATCCGGTTGCGCGAGCCGGTGCTGGCGCCGGACGCGCTGATCATCCAGGATTCGACGCTGCTGCATCAGGTCGACGTCTTCAACGGTCTCGCAACGGAAGGCTACATCCTGATCAATTCGAGACGCAGCTTCGGCGAGCTGGGGATTGCCGAGATGGCGCTCGGCGGCAACCGCCGGCGGCGCTGCACGGTGCCCGCGACTTCACTGGCGATGAAACATGTCGGACGCCCGCTGCCGAATGCCGCGCTGCTCGGCGGCTTTGCCGCGATCAGCCGGCAGGTGCGTCTGGAGTCGGTGGTCGCCGCCATTCGCGACAAGTTTCCACGAACCATCGCCGAGCAGAATATCGCCGCAGCCGAGGAAGCCTTCGCGCTGGTCAGCCGCGCCGAGGAGAGCGTCGATGCTCAAGCAGATTGAAGGTTCGCGCGCGGTCGCCGAGGCCATCGCGCTTTGCCGCCCGCAGGTCATCTGCGCCTACCCGATCACGCCGCAGACGCACATCGTCGAGGGTGTCGGCGAGATGGTGAAATCCGGCGAGCTCACCAACTGCGAATTCATCAACGTCGAATCCGAGTTCGCCGCGCTGTCGGTGGCGATCGGCGCATCGGCCGCCGGCGCGCGCACCTATACCGCAACGTCGAGCCAGGGATTGCTGTTCATGGCCGAAGCTGTCTACAACGCGTCGGGGCTGGGATTGCCGATCGTGATGACCATCGGCACCCGCGCGATCGGAGCGCCTATCAACATCTGGAACGACCATTCGGACAGCATGTCGATGCGCGACGCCGGCTGGATCCAGCTGTTTGCGGAGACGAACCAGGAAGCGCTCGACCTGCACATCCAGGCGTTTCGCCTGGCCGAAGAGCTGTCGTGCCCGGTGATGGTCTGCATGGACGGCTTTATCCTCACCCACGCCTACGACCGCGTCGACATGCCGACGCAGGCGCAGGTCGACGCGTACCTGCCGCCGTTCGAGCCACGCCAGGTGCTCGATCCTTCCGAGCCGGTGACCATCGGCGCGATGGTCGGTCCCGAGGCGTTCACCGAGGTGCGCTATCTGGCGCATCACAAGCAGTTGCGCGCGCTTGCGCTGATCCCGAAGCTGTCGGCCGAGTTCGTCGCCCAGTTCGGTCGCGAGTCGGGCGGGCTCGTCCGGACCTACCGCAGCGACGACGCCGAGACCATTGTCGTCGCGCTGGGTTCGGTGATCGGCACGGTGAAGGAGGTGATCGACGCGATGCGCGACGACGGCATCGCGATCGGCTGCGTTTCGATCTGCTCGTTCCGGCCGTTTCCGCTGGCCGTCCTGCGCGAGGCGCTGGAGCGTGCAAAGCGCGTGGTCGTGCTGGAAAAATGCCTGGCCGTGGGCCTGGGTGGCATCGTCTCCGACGGCGTGCGCAAGGCGCTCTCCGGCATCATGCTGAAGGGCTACACGGTGATCGCCGGCCTGGGCGGTCGCGCGATCACGATGAGCTCGCTGCGGCAGCTTTTCGACGACGCACGCGCCGACGAACTGGAGCAGGTGACGTTCCTCGACCTGAACGCCGACATCGTCGCCGGCGAACTGGAGCGCGAGACGACGCTGCGCCGCTCGGGTCCGACGGCAGAGGCAATCCTGCGCCGACTGGGCACGGTGGCCTCGCGCATCGCGTGAGGGCAGGCGCGCGGCCGGGACGGCTGTCCAGGCATCGCGCCATACGCCACGCCGGAATTAATGACTGTCATTGAAGGCAAGCGAATATGAACAGACACGAGAAGCTCATGGAGCTGCCGACCCAAAGACAGCCCGTCAAGTTCTACCAGACGGGAACGTTCACCGTCGGCAATCGACTGCTGCCGGAAAATCTGCGATCGGTGCAGGCCGACATCGGACGCACCAATTCGCTCAACTCCGGGCACCGCGCCTGCCAGGGATGCGGCGAAGCGCTGGGTGCGCGCTACGCCATCGACGCGGCGATGCGCGCGACCGACAACCAGCTGGTCGCGGTGAACGCCACCGGGTGCCTCGAGGTGTTTTCCACGCCGTATCCGGAAACATCGTGGCAGATTCCGTGGATCCATTCGCTGTTCGGCAATGCCGCCGCGGTGGCCTCCGGCGTGGCCGCCGCGCAGCGCGTCCGCGGGCGGCCGCACGTGCGCGTCGTCGCCCAGGGCGGCGATGGCGGAACCACCGACATCGGATTCGGCTGCCTGTCCGGGATGTTCGAACGCAACGACGACGTGCTCTACATCTGCTACGACAACGAAGCGTACATGAACACCGGCGTCCAGCGTTCGAGCGCGACGCCGCCGGGTGCGCGCACGGCGACTACTCCGGCGCTCGGCCGCGAGCCGGGCAACGTCTCCGGAACCGGCAAGAACGTACCTCTGATCGCGATGGCGCATCGCATTCCCTACGTCGCCACCGCCAGTGTCGCCAACCTGCACGACCTCGAGCTGAAGGTGACGACGGCGATGGAATTTCACGGTGCGCGCTACATCCACATTCACGTTCCCTGTCCGCTCGGCTGGGGCTCGCTGCCTGCCGACACCATCAGGATCGCGCGGCTTGCCGTGGAGTCCGGACTGTTCCCGCTGTTCGAGGCGCGCGATGGCCATGTGTCGGCACGCACGCCGATCCGCCGCAAGGTCGCCGTCGACGAATACCTGAAGCTGCAGAAGCGCTTTGCGCACCTTTTCGCAAGCCCTGCAGGTCGCGAGCGCATCGCGCTGATTCAGGCCACGGCCGATCGCAATATCGAGGAGTTCGGACTGCTCGAAGACGAGGCCACCCGTGGATAAGCCATTCGCGATCACCCTCGACGTCGGCTCGAGCCTCGCCAACAAGACAGGCTCGTGGCGCGCGCAGCGCCCGTTGTACGTCGATCGGTTGCCGCCGTGCAACAACGCCTGTCCGGCCGGAGAGAACATCCAGCACTGGCTCTACCATGCCGAATCCGGCGATTACGAGGCGGCATGGCGCGCGCTCGTCGTCGACAATCCGCTGCCGGCGATCATGGGCCGTGTCTGCTACCACCCCTGCGAAGGTGCTTGCAATCGCGGCCAGCTGGACGCCGCCGTCGGCATCAACTCGGTCGAGCGTTTCCTGGGCGATGAGGCGCTGCATCGCGGCTGGAAGTTCGATCCACCGGCGCCGTCGAGCGGCAAGAAGGTGCTGGTCGTCGGTGCCGGTCCTTCGGGGCTGTCGGCCGCCTACCACCTGCGTCGCATGGGCCACGCGGTGAAGATCGTCGAGGCCGGCCCGATGGCGGGCGGCATGATGCGCTTCGGCATCCCGAAATACCGGCTGCCGCGCGACGTGCTCGACGGCGAGGTGGCGCGCATCGTCGACCTGGGCGTCGAACTCGAACTCGGTCGCAAAGTCAGCGACATCCACAAGGCGATGCAAGCCGAGGGCTGCACAGCGGCCTTCCTGGCCGTCGGCGCGCACATCGCCAAGCGCGCCTACATTCCGGCCGGCGAGGCCGCGCGCATGCTCGATGCGGTATCGGTTCTGCGCGGCATGGAAGGCGACGACAAGCCGATGCTCGGCCGCCGCGTCGTCGTCTACGGTGGCGGCAACACGGCGCTCGACGTCGCGCGCACCGCGAAGCGGCTGGGTGCGACCGAGTCGATCATCGTCTATCGCCGGACGCGCGAGAAAATGCCGGCGCACGACTTCGAGGTCGAGGAGGCGCTGCAGGAAGGCGTGCTGATCAAGTGGCTGTCGACGATCAAGAACATGGGCGACGAGGGCACGCTTACCGTCGAGAAGATGGAACTCGACGACAAGGGATTTCCGCAACCCACTGGCGAGATCGAGACGTTGGCCGCCGATTCGCTGGTGCTGGCGCTCGGCCAGGACGTCGACCTGTCGCTGCTCGAGAACGTACCCGGACTCGAAATCAAGGGCGGCGTCGTGCAGGTCGGTGCCAATATGATGACCGGCTTTCCCGGGCTCTTCGCCGGCGGCGACATGGTGCCGTCCGAGCGCACGGTCACCGTCGCGGTCGGCCACGGCAAGAAGGCGGCTCGGCATATCGACGCCTGGCTGCGCGGAACGGCCTACGTCGCGCCGCCGAAACATGAGATCGCCGCCTTCGACAAGCTCAATGCGTGGTATTACGCGGATGCACCGAAGACGGTGCGGCCCATGCTGGACCTGGCGCGGCGCACGTCGACCTTCGATGAAGTGGTCAGCGGCTTGAACGAGACCAATGCGCTGTTCGAGGCGCGCCGCTGCCTTTCCTGCGGCAACTGCTTCGAGTGCGACAACTGCTACGGCGTGTGCCCCGACAACTCGGTGATCAAGCTGGGGCCCGGCAAGCGCTTCGAGTTCAACTACGACTACTGCAAGGGCTGCGGCATCTGCGTGTCCGAATGCCCGTGCGGAGCGATCATGATGGTGCCGGAGACGAACTAGGGCATTTGGACAGAAATTCGCCGCATACACTTCAATCGTCGATTCCACGAAAGCGGGAACCCGGTTTGGTGGATTTTCCTTGAGCCCTGCAACGGCGGAAAGTCTCTGGATTCCCGCTTTCCCGGGGAATGACGTTGGGGAGTGTGCTGCGAATTCGTGATTCACGGCGCCACGAGGGACCACGTCCTTAACGGCGTTCGCCGAGGTGCAACGAGGGAGAATCGCTTGGCCGACGACGGCACGACCGCCGCACCTTGGCTGCTGCCGGCATCGTTCCCGCGTGGAGCGATGCTGCTGCAGGACCCCACGCTCAACAAGGGGACGGCATTCACCGAAGCCGAGCGCGATGTGCTCGACTTGCGCGGACTATTGCCGCCGCATGTGCTGTCGCAGTCGGCGCAGGTTGCGCGGGTGCTGGAAAATTTCCGCCGCAAGCCGAACGACCTCGAGCGCTACATCGACCTCGCCGCCCTGCACGACCGCAACGAAACACTGTTCTTTCGGGTCGTCGTCGATCACCCCGACGAAATGATGCCGATCATCTACACGCCGACCGTCGGTCTCGCGTGCCAGCAGTTCGGACACATCTTCCAGCGACCGCGCGGCATGTTCATCAGCGCCAACGACCGTGGCCGGATCGTGAGCATTCTGCGTAACTGGCCGCATCGCCGGGTCGCGATCATTGTCGTCACCGATGGCGAACGCATCCTCGGCCTCGGGGATTTGGGCGCGAGCGGCATGGGCATTCCGGTGGGCAAGCTGTCGCTGTACACGGCGGGTGCCGGCGTGCATCCGAACCAGTGCCTGCCGATATTGCTCGACGTTGGAACCAACAACGAGGCCCTGCGCCGTGATCCGCTGTATCTCGGCCTCGACCAGCCGCGATTGACCGGCGCCGACTACGACAGTCTGGTCGAGGAATTCGTTCATGCCACGCAGCAGGTCTTCCCCGGCGTCGTCGTCCAGTTCGAGGACTTCGCCAACCATAACGCGTTCCGGCTGCTCGAGCGATATCGCGAGCGCATCTGCACGTTCAACGACGACATCCAGGGCACCGCCGCCGTCGCGCTCGCCGGCGTCTTGAGTGCGTTGCGTATCACAGGAGGCACGCTCGGCGAACAGCGACTGCTGTTTCAGGGTGCCGGCGAGGCCGCCACCGGCATCGCCGAACTCGTGGTCGCGGCGATGGTCGCCGAGGGTCTGACCGCCGACGACGCACGCCGTCGCTGCTGGCTGGTCGACTCGAAGGGACTGGTCGTCGCCGGGCGCACCGAACTCGCCGCGCACAAGACGCGCTTTGCGCACGAGCATTCGCCTGTCGCCGACCTTCTCAGCGCGGTGCGGCAGCTTAAGCCCACCGCGATCATCGGTGTTGCCGCCGTCGGTGGTGCCTTCACCCGCGAAGTCGTGCAGGCAATGGCCGCGCAGAACCGACGCCCGATCGTCTTCTCGCTGTCGAATCCGACGTCGAAGTCGGAGTGCACGGCCGCGCAGGCCTACGAGTGGTCGGAGGGGCGCGCGCTGTTCGCGTCGGGGAGTCCTTTCGCGCCGGTCTCGTTGGGCGGGACGACGTTCGTGCCGAGGCAGGGCAACAATTCGTACATCTTTCCAGGACTTGGCCTGGGCGCGATCGTCAGCCGCGCGCGACACATCACGGACGACATGTTCCTGATCGCAGCGCGCACACTCGCGCAGCAGGTGACCGCAGCCGACCTGGCGCAGGGGAGCCTGTATCCGCCGCTGACCGCGATCCGGGACGTCTCCGCGCAGATCGCTGCTGCCGTCGCGGAGGTGGGCTGGCGCGATGGCCTGGCGGAGGCTTCGATGCCTTCCGACATCCTGGCCGCCGTTCGCGCCGCGATGTACGAGCCGACCTACGCGACTTACGTCGTGTGAACGCCAGCGGACGCTACGAAGGCAACCGCGAATGAGCCCGTACGCGATCTTCCTGCTCTACGCGCTGGCCATACTCGGCTTCGTGTTCGTCACGCTGCTGCTCAACCGCTTGCTCGGGCCGAAGCCTGTCGCCAGCGCACTCAAGCTCGAGCCGTTCGAGTGTGGCGCCACACCGGTGGACACGCGCAACGTCAAGGCGGTGCCGATCAAGTACTACGCGGTCGCGATCGTTTTCATCCTCTTCGACCTGGAGACCGTCTTTCTGTTCATCTGGGCGCTGGCTGCGCAGCCGGTCACCGGATTCATGCTGGGAACCTTTGGCATCTTCGTGTTCCTGCTGCTGCTGATCCTGCTCTACGTCTACCGGGCGCGGCTGCTCGAGGCAGTGACGCAATGACCGCAGACGTGCGCGGCGATCCGATTGCCCACGCTGGCGGCCGCAGCGCTGCGTTCGAATACTTGACGACAAAGAAGGACGAGTTGGTTGGCTGGGCACGCAAGTTCTCGCTGTTTCCCTACCCCTTCGTCACTGCCTGCTGCGCAATGGAATTCATGGCGGTGAGTTCGTCGCCTTACGATACCGACCGCTTCGGCGCCGCGCTGCCTCGCTTCTCGCCGCGGCAGGCGGATCTGTTGATGGTCGTCGGTACCGTCACCCACAAGCAGGCGCCGGTGTTGCGTCGCGTCTACGAGCAGATGTGCGAACCGAAGTGGGTGATGGCCTTCGGCGTTTGCGCGACCTCCGGCGGGTTCTACCGGAACTACGCAGCGGTGCAGGGTATCGATCGCGTCATTCCGGTCGATATCTACGTGCCCGGCTGTCCGCCGCGGCCCGAGATGGTGATCGACGGCATCATGCGCCTGCAGGGCATGATCGCGCGGTCGAAACATCCGATCGTGACCGACACTTTCTGACGCAAGATGCCGACTGCGCTCGAAACACTCGCGGAAGCGCTCGCCGTCGACGGCCGGCCGGCGCGCATCGAGCACGGATTGCTGATCGTCGAAGTCGCGCCCGACGCCGTTGCCATGACGGCGGCGCGGCTTGCGGCCGAACTCGCCTTCGATCTTCTGCTCGATGTGACCGCGATCGACTGGCCGGAGCGTCCGCTGCGCTTCGACGTCGTCTGGCACTTCTACTCGACGCAGCGGCGGCTGCGGGTCCGCCTGAAGACCGCGGTGCCCGAGCGCGCCGCCGCGGTGCCGTCGCTGACCACGCTCTACGGGTCGGCGGCGTTCATGGAGCGCGAATGCCACGACATGTACGGTATCGGCTTCGTCGGTAACGACGACCTGCGGCCGATCCTGCTCTACGAGGGCTTCGTCGGACACCCGCTGCGCAAGGACTATCCGAAAGAGCGTGAGCAGCCGCTCGTACCCTACCGGACGCCATGAAGCCGCCACCGCTGGCCACGCTGCCGAATCCGGTCCGGCCGGCCTTCGCGCCGGAGGGCGAGGGTGGTCCCGTCATCGTCAACATCGGGCCGTCGCATCCGGCGACGCACGGCACCGTGCAGATCATCGCCGCACTCGACGGCGAGCGTGTCGTGCGCACCGATGTGCACGCCGGTTACCTGCACCGCGGTTTCGAGAAGGAGTGCGAATCGCACACCTGGCACAACCTGATCCCCTATGTCGACCGGCTGAACTACGTGTCGGCGCTGATCAACGACTTCGCGTACTGCGACGCTGTCGAGCAGTTGATGGGCGTGACGATCACGCCGCGCTGCCGCTATCTGCGCACGCTGCTGTCGGAGTACTCGCGGCTCGTCGACCACCTGACCTGCATCGCCGCCGGACTGATGGAGCTGGGCGCGATGACCGCGTTCCTCTATCTGGTGATGGTCCGCGATTACATGTACGAGCACCTGGCGAACCTGACTGGCGCGCGCGTCACCTACACCTACGGCCGCATCGGCGGACTCGCCCGCGACCTGCCGGCCGACTGGCTGACCAGGCTCGCGGACATCCTCGACAAGTACGAGGTTTTCGTCGCGCGCGTGCACGGGCTCATCGACCGCAACCGGATCTTCATCGACCGCATGCGCGACGTCGGCGTGATCTCGACCGCCGACGCGCTGCACTGGGGCTATACGGGTCCGATACTGCGCTCGACCGGTGCGGTACTCGACCTGCGCCGCGACACGCCGTACCTCGCGTACGCCGAGCTCGACTTCGAGGTGCCAGTCGGCATCAAAGGCGACAACTACGATCGCTATTACGTTCGGATGCGCGAGATGGACGAGTCCGTGCACATGATCCGGCAGCTGATGGAGATGCTGCCCGCGGGCCCGATCAACGTCGACGACCACCGCTGCACGTTCCCGGACAAGCAACTCGTCTACACGGAAATCGAGTCGCTGATAAACCACTTCAAGCTGGTGATGGATGGGCCGGCCGTGCCGGCGGGCGAGATCTACGTCGCGCACGAGTCGCCCAACGGCGAGCTCGGCTTCTACCTGGTCAGTACCGGCGGCGGGGTCCCGTACAAGGTGCACGTGCGCGCGCCCAGCTTCGTCCACATGGGTGGCGTCCACAAGATGCTCGAAGGCTATCAGCTTGCCGACATCGTGCCGACCTTCGGTTCGGTGAACATGATCGGCGGCGAGTGTGACCGATGAGTGAGCGATAACCGGGCAATGAGCGACCGATGAAGCATCTGATCCCCGAATTCGAGCGGCTGAAGGCGCGTTTCCCGGCCGGTTTCGAGTCGTCGCTGGTGCTGCCCTGCGTGCGGCGCATCCAGGAGGATCGTGGCTTCGTCGCCGACAGCGACATCGACGGCCTCGTCGCCTACCTCGGGGTCCCGCGCATCCAGATCG
This sequence comes from Burkholderiales bacterium, assembly GCA_020853025.1. Classification (GTDB taxonomy): domain Bacteria; phylum Pseudomonadota; class Gammaproteobacteria; order Burkholderiales; family Casimicrobiaceae; genus VBCG01. Next base: position 107,226 of record JADYZP010000052.1, on the reverse strand, counting down.
AGGAGGTGCTGTCGTATTACACGCAGTTCCGGCGCACACCGGTCGGCCGCTGGCACCTGCAGACCTGCCGCAACGTCAGCTGCTCGATGTGCGGGGCGGAACGGCTGATCGCGCACGTCGGCGCATCGCTCGGCATCGGTCCCGGCGAGACCACGGCCGACGGCCGCATCACGTTCTCGACGGTCGAGTGCCTGGGTTCCTGCGGCACGGCGCCGGTGGTGGTGGTCAACGAGACGTATCACGAGTCGATGAGCATCGAGCGGCTCGATGCGCTGCTGCGGGAGCTCGGATGAAGCGACCTCCACGCTCACAGCACCCGCGGTTTCCCCTCACCCGCCTGCGCCGCGCCATTGGCCACTGACATGCCCGGCAAGCAACTGCTGATGACCTTTCCGGTGACTGCGACGTCGCACACGCTGGACGACTACCGCTGTCGCGACGGCTACGCGACGCTCGAACGCGTGCTGCGGCAGCAAACGTGCGAGGACGTGACGCGCGAGGTCACCGCCGCCGGCCTCCTGGGTCACGGCGGCGCGGCGTTCCCCGCGGGTCGCAAGTGGTCGGTCGTGAATCTGAACGACGGGCAGCCGCATTATCTGTGCGCCAACGCCGACGAGGGCGAGCCCGGCACTTTCAAGGACCGCTGGATTCTCGAGAACGCACCGCATCGGCTGCTCGAATCGATGCTGATCGCCGCCTACGCGCTGCAGGTACGCCATTGCTTCGTCTACATCCGCGGTGAGTTCGACCTGCCGTATCGGCGGCTGGCCGCAGCGATCGAGGAGGCCTACGCGGCCGGCTACTGCGGCGAACGCATCCTCGGCACCGACTTCGCGTGCGATATCGTCGCCTATCGCGGCGCGGGATCGTACGTCTGCGGCGAAGCGTCGGGCCTGCTGTCGTCGCTGGAGGGCAAGCGCGGCTACCCGCGTAACCGGCCGCCGCGGCTGACGGTGCAGGGGCTCTACCGCAGGCCCACCGTCGTCAACAACGTCGAGACGCTCGCCAACGTGACGGGCATCGTCGCCAACGGCGCCGACTGGTACCGGTCCTTCGGCACGCCGAAGTCTCCGGGCACGCAGCTGGTGTCGATTTCCGGGCACATCGCGCGGCCTGGCGTCTACGAGGTCGAGTACGGCTACCCGCTCACAAAATTCGTCTACGAGGATTGCGGCGGTTTGACCGGTGCTGCTGCGCTCAAGGCGCTGATCCCGGGCGGCATCTCGACCAAGGTGCTGACCGGAGCCGAATGCGAAGGAGTGACCTACGACCACCAGTCGCTGGCGGCCGCCGGGTCGTCGGTGGGATCCGGAGGCATGATCGCCATCGCCGAAGGCACCTGCATGGTGCGGCTGCTGCAGGTGATGCTGCGCTTCTACCATCACGAGTCCTGCGGCCAGTGCACGCCGTGCCGCGAGGGCACCGGCTGGATGCACCGGATCATCGATCGCATCGTCGCCGGCCGTGGCCGGCCCGGCGACGTCGAATCACTGCTCGAGATCAGCAGGCGCAACGACGGCACGACGATCTGCGGCATGGGTGATGCCGCCGGCTACGCGACGGTCGGCATCCTGGCCAAGTTCCGCGACGAGTTCGACTACTGGATCGAGCACGGGCGCTCGCGCCTGATGGGCAAGCTGGAGGTCGGCATCGATGCCTGAGATCTTCATCGACGGCCATCCGGTGCAGGCGGAGCCCGGTCAGAGCGTGCTGCAGGTGGCGCTCGCCAACGGCTTCTACATTCCGTACTTCTGCTGGCATCCGGCGCTGTCGGTCGCCGGCAACTGCAGGATCTGCTGCGTGCAGGTCGAGGGGCGCAGCTGGGCGGAGATCTCGTGCAACCTGCCGGTCACCGAAGGCATGCGCATCCTCACCGACTCCGACGTCGTGCGCGAGCAGCGTCGCGCGACGCTGCAGTTCATCACGCTCAATCATCCGGTCGACTGCGGCATCTGCGACAAGGCCGGCGAGTGCACGCTGCAGGACTATCACTACGCGTACAACGGGCGGCCGTCGATATCGCTGGAGCCCAAGGTCAGGGCGGACAAGTTTCACGCACTGTCCGGGCGCATCCTGCTCGACAACGAACGCTGCATCCTCTGCTCGCGCTGCGTGCGCTTCACCCGCGAGAAGTCGAAGTCGCATGCGCTCGGGATCAAGAGGCGTGGTGACGAATCGCTGCTGCGCGCCGCCGAGGACCACGCGCTCGACACCGACTGGTATTCGGACAACATCATCGACATCTGCCCGGTCGGCGCACTGCTGTCGCGGTCGTTTCTTTACAAGGCGCGCGTCTGGTACCTGCAGCCGGTGCCGTCGGTGTGCCCTGGCTGCGCGCGCGGCTGCGCGGTCGACCTCTGGGTCCGCAAGCCGCAGTGGCGACTGAAGTCGCTCGCTGCGAAGCAGAACACGAGCATCATGCGCGTCACGCCGCACGGCACGCCTGGCATCGATGGCCCGTGGATCTGCAACAAGGGCCGCGACCTGGCGCGCATCTTCGAGCGCCCGCGTGCGCTGCAGGCGCTGCGCAAAGGCCAGCCGGTCGAATACGGCGTCGCGGTGGTGGCGGCGCGCAAGCTCGTCGCCGATGCGAAGCGCGCCGTCGCACTGGTTTCGAACTGGGGCTCGAACGAGCAACTGACGGCGTTTCGCGACCGCCTGGGTACCCGTTTCACCGTCTACATCAAGCACGACCATATGCCGCAGTCCGGCGAGCCCGTCGAAGACGACTTCCTGATCCGCGCCGACAAGAACCCGAACACCGCCGGCGCGGTGGCGTTGTTCGGAGCACGGTCGGACCGCGCGGCGGAGTTCCCGGCCGACACCGATCTGGTGCTGGTATGGGGTGAAGGCTGCGACTTCACGCGGTTGCCGCGAGGCGTGAAAATCGTCTTCCTCAATGCCTATCTGCAGCCGGAGAACGGCCATGCCGACGTCTTTCTTCCGGTGACCATCCAGATGGAGCGCCCCGGCCACTACACGAACGGCGACGGTGTGGTGCAGGCGTTCGTCGCCGCCGTTGCGCCGCCGCCGGGAGTTGCCGATGCGGCGACGCTCTTCGCCGCGTTGGCGGCAAGTGAGGTAATCCCAGCATGATCCAGGATCTCGTCATCGCCATCGTCTACATCGGCTACGCGCTGACGGTGCTGCTGCTCTTCGGCACCGTGCTGACCTGGGTCGAGCGCAAGCAGGCGGCGGTGATGTCCGACCGCATCGGCGCCAACCGCGCCTATGTGCGCATCCCGTTCACGCAAGTGAAACTTGTCTGGTGGGGCCTGTTCCACGGCATGGCCGACGGCCTGAAGATGCTGCTGAAGGAAGACTGGAAGCCGGCCGCCTACGATCGCCTCGCCTACATGATCGCGCCCTGGGTCGTGTTCACGCCGGTGCTGCTGGTGTTCGGCGTCATCCCCTTCGGCGGTACGCTGGACCCGGGCAAGCTGCTCTCGGCACTGCCGGCGGTCGCGGACTGGTTCGGCGAGCGCAGCTACCCGATGCAGATCGCGCGCCTCGATGCGGGCCTGCTGATCGTGTTCGCCTTCGGTGGCCTGTCGGTCATCGGCGCCATGCTCGCCGGCTGGTCGTCGTCGAACAAGTTCTCGATGCTGGGCGCGTTGCGTGCGGGCGCGCAGATGATCTCCTACGAACTGGTCATGGGCCTCACCGTCCTCGGCCTGATCCTGATCTACGGCACGCTCGACCTCAACGCGATGGTGCAGCAACAGTCGGGGCTGGTGCTGGGCTTCCTGCCGGCATGGGGAATCGTCTATCAGCCCTTCGCCGCGACGCTTTTCCTCACGGCGGCGATCGCCGAGAACAAACGCATCCCCTTCGACCTGCCGGAGGCGGAATCGGAGCTGATTGCCGGCTTCTACACCGAATACAGCGCGATGAAGATGGGACTGTTCATGTTCGCCGAGTTCATCGAGATCGCGATCATCGGCGCGCTGTTCACGACGCTGTTCCTCGGCGGCTACAACCTGCCGTTCCTGAACGACTCCGGCTTCGCGCTGCCGGGCGGTCATGTCGTGCCGCTCGCGCACGGCACGGTCGTCGTGCTGCAGCTTTCCACCTTCCTGGTGAAGGTGCTCGCGATGTCGTCGTTCCAGATCCTGATCCGCTGGACTTTGCCGCGCTTCCGCTTCGACCAGGTGTTGATGTTCGCGTGGAAGTTCATGCTGCCGCTGTGCCTGGCCAACCTGGTCGTCACCGCGGTCGTCGTCTTCCTGCTGCAGCGATGAACCGCCGCCCGCACGTTCGCAGGCAATACTGGAACGCGCCGACGATGTCGTGGTGGGAGCGCTTGTACCTGCCCGAGATCGTGCGCGGCCTGTCGATCACCGGCGGCGTCTTCGTGCGCAATATGTGGCGGTGGATGACGCTGCGCAAGGGCGCGCTGACGACGTACTACCCGGAGGAGACGCGCGCCGACTATGCCGCCAACAATCGTGGCAAGCACATCCTGACGCAGCGGCCCGACGGCCGGCCGCAGTGCATCGCCTGCAACATGTGCGCGACCGTCTGCCCGGCGCAGTGCATCGAGATCGACGCCGCCTTCGACCCGGACGATCCGGCGCATCCGAAGTCCCCGTCGGCATTTACGATCGACTATTCGCGTTGCATCTTCTGCGGACTGTGCATCGAGGCGTGTCCCGAGGACGCGATTCGCATGGTCCGCATGGTGCCCGACTTCCCCGGCCGCGACCGCGAACGGATGTGGATCACGCTGCCGGAGCTGTTGAGCTGGAACCCTCAATCCGACGTCGCCAAGCCCTATCCCGGAAAGACCGGCACGGCGACCTTTCGAGAATCGCGATGATCGAAGCCACGCTCCAGTACGCGGATACCGCATTGCTCGTCCTCTTCGGGGTCTTCGCGCTCGCCGGCGCGGTGGCGATGCTGGTGCTGCGGCATCCGATGCGCGTGGCGATGGCGCTGATCGGCACGATGATTTCTCTGGGAGGCATCTACGGCCTGCTCGGCGTCCACTTCATCGCCGCGTTCCAGGTGCTGATCTACGTCAGCGCAGTGATGGTGTTCATCGTCTACGTGATCATGCTGCTCGACGTCCGCGACCTGTCGTTCACGCACCGCTTTACGCGGCTGGTCGTGCCGGCGGCAGCGGCGGGGCTGCTCTTCTTCGTGGTGCTCGGACATGCGGTCTGGCGCGACACCGGCGGAGTGCAGCCGGCCACCGCGCTGTTCGGGATCGGGCAGTTCGCCGTCGACTTCCTGTCCCGCTACTGGCTGCAGTTCGAGGTGACGTCGGTGCTGCTGGTCGCGGCGGTCGTTGCCGCCATCGTCGTCGTGCGCCTGGACGACAAAGACCATGGATAAGCTTTCCGCGCTGCTGGTCCTCGCGCTGGCGCTGTTTGCGCTGGGCTTCGTCGGGGTCATCATCCGTCGCAACGTGCTGGTGATGCTGATGTGCATGGAGTTGATGCTCAATGCTGCCAACCTGGCGCTGGTCACGCTGGCGCGGCAGACCGACACGACGGCCGGCGCCGTGCTGGTCTTCCTCGCTTTCGTCGTCGCCGCGGCCGAAATTGCCATCGCCATTCCGCTGGTGCTGCTGCTGGTTCGAAGACGCCGTACGCTGGACGCGGGCGCCTACGCGGAACTGAAAGGCTAGCGGCTCTTGGCACTTGCGCTCACCGCGATCGTCCTGCTGCCGTTGTTCGGCTTTCTTGTCAACGGCCTCGCCGGCAACCGGCTTGGCCACCGCTTCGTGTCGGTGGTCGGATGCAGCCTGCCGATCGCGACCTTCGCTCTCGCGATCCTGTTGTTTGCCGAGCTTTCGGTGCGTGGAGGTGCGCCGCAGGTGGCGACCCTCTACACGTGGGCCGCCATCGCCGGCAGTGGTTTCGACGTCGCGCTCTACCTCGACCCCTTGAGCGCGGTGATGACGCTGGTCGTGACCGGCGTCGGCTCGCTGATTCACGTTTATTCGATCGGCTACATGAAGGAGGACAAGAGTTACGCGCGCTACTTCGCATATCTCAACCTGTTCCTGTTCCTCATGCTGCTGCTGGTGCTCGCGCGGTCACTGCTGGTGCTCTTCGTCGGCTGGGAAGGTGTCGGACTCGCGTCCTACCTGCTGATCGGCTTCTGGTTCGACGACCCCGACAAGGCGCGCGCGGGCAAAAAGGCCTTCGTCACCAATCGCATCGGCGACGCCGGCTTCCTGCTCGGCATGTTCGCGTTGTATTTCGCGGTCGGCACGCTCGACATGGACCGCATCAACGCGGCCTTCGCCGCCGGTCCACCGCCGGCGGTGCCGGCCAGCCTGATCGGCATCCTGCTGTTCATCGGCGCCACCGGCAAGTCGGCGCAGATCCCGCTGCACGTCTGGCTGCCCGACGCGATGGCCGGCCCGACCCCGGTGTCGGCGCTGATCCATGCGGCGACGATGGTGACGGCCGGGGTCTACCTGGTGGCGAGGATGTCGGGCGTCTACATGCACGCCGAGACGGCGTCGCAGGTGATCACGGTCGTCGGTGCGGCGACGGCGTTCTTCGCGGCGACGGTCGCCATCGCGCAGCACGACATCAAGCGTGTGCTCGCGTACTCGACCATATCGCAGCTGGGCTTCATGTTCGTGGCGCTCGGCGTCGGTGCCTACGGCGTCGCGATCTTCCACGTGATGACGCATGCGTTCTTCAAGGCCTGCCTGTTCCTGGGCGCCGGCAGCGTGATCCACGCGCTCGGCGGCGAGCAGGATGTGCGCAAAATGGGCGGGCTCGCCAGGCGCATACCGGTGACCTTCGTCACTTTCGCCGTGGCGACCGCGGCGATCGCCGGCATCCCGCCGCTGGCCGGCTTTTTCTCCAAGGACGAGATCCTTTGGTACGCCTTCGCCAGCGACCATGGCGGCTCGGTGCTGCTATGGGCGGTCGGCGCGGCGACCGCACTGCTGACCGCGTTCTACATGTTCCGCCTGCTGTGGCTCACCTTCCTCGGCCGGTCGCGGATGACGCCGGAAGTCGAGCACCACGTACACGAGTCGGCGACATCGATGACCGGCGTGCTTGTCGTGCTCGCGGTGGCCTCCGCCGCCGGCGGCTTCGTCGCCGTGCCGCACTACCTGGAGCCGCTGCTGCCGCTGCCGCCGGTTGCGGAACACCTGCAACAATTCGAGGCGCCGCTGCTCTGGCTGTCGGTGGTGATCGCCTTCGCCGGACTCGCACTGGCGGCCTGGTTCTTCGGCGGCGATGCGCGGCGTGCCGAGCGTTTCGGCGCGCGCATCGCGGCTCTGTCGCGCGTGCTCGCGAACAAGTACTACGTCGACGAGTTCTACGAGCGCGTGCTGGGTCGTCCGCTGACCTGGATCTCGGACGCCGTATTCCTGCGCCTCTCCGACCGGGTGCTCCTCGACGGCTCTCTCGACGGCATGGTGAGGCTCGCCCGACGAACCGCGGCCGCCTTCTGCGTCGTGCAAAGCGGCAACCTGCACCGCTACCTGTTCCTGGTGCTCGCCGGCAGTGCGATGCTGCTGACGTGGAGTCTCGGCCGTGGCTGACGCGACCTGGCTCAACGTGATGCTGCTACTGCCGGTCGCGGGCGTCGCGTTGCTGCTGGCGCTGCCTTCGCTGAAGGAGGATGCGATCCGCGCGGTCGCGCTTGTCGTGACGCTCGCGCAGTTCGTTATCGGAGGTGCGCTGTACCTGCGCTTCGACGCGGCGACGGTGGGGTTGCAGTTCGCGACGCACATTGCCTGGATTCCCGCCTGGGGCGTTCAGTACGCGATCGGCCTCGATGGCTACAACGTGCTGCTCGTGCTGCTGACGGTGTTCCTGGGTCCGCTGGTCGTGGCGGGAGCATTCAGCGCGATCCGCAAGGACCTGAAGTTCTTCTATTGCATGGTGCTGCTGCTCCAGTTCGCGATGCTGGGCGCCTTCGTCGCCCAGGACCTGTTTCTGTTCTATCTGTTCTGGGAAACGATGATGATCCCGATGTTTCTCATCATCGGCATCTGGGGGGGCGAGCGGCGCATCTACGCGACATTCAAATTCGTGCTCTACACGGCATTCGGCAGCATCCTGATGCTGGCGGCGATCATCTACCTGGTCTATATGCTGCAGTCGCCGTCGGGCGAGCTGTCCTTCGCGTTTGCCGACCTGACCCGCGCGCGGCTGCCGCGGCCGGTGCAGTTGACGTTGCTGTCGGCCTTCGCGCTGTCCTTTGCCATCAAGATGCCGATGGTGCCGCTGCACACCTGGCTGCCGCAAGCCCACGTGGAGGCACCGACGGCCGGGTCGGTAATCCTGGCCGGCGTATTGCTGAAGATGGGAAGCTACGGATTCATGAAGCTCGGCTTCCCGCTGTTCCCCGACGCGACGCGACAGCTGACACCGCTGTTCATGTCGCTCGCGGTAGTCAGCATCATCTACGGCGCCTGCCTCGCGCTGGTGCAAAACGACATCAAGAAGATCATCGCCTATTCTTCGATCAGTCACCTGGGCTACGTGATGCTGGGGCTCATCAGCCTCGACATCATCGGTATCCAGGGCGCGGTGATCCAGATGGTGAGCCACGGACTCACGGCAGGCGGGCTGTTCCTGATGGTCGGCATGATCTACGAGCGTTGTCATACCCGGGAACTTGCCGCCTATGGAGGGCTCGCCCGTGCGCTGCCGATCTACTCGGTGTTTTTTATGGTGCTTACGCTGGCATCGATCGGCTTGCCGACGACCAGCGGCTTCACCGGCGAGTTCCTGGTGCTGCTCGGTACCGCCACCACCGGCTGGCGACAGTATCAGGACGGCGCGGTGTTCCCGCTGCTGATGAGCGCCGCGGCGGTCGCCGGCGTCGTACTGAGCGCGCTGTACATGCTGCGCTTCGCGAAGTCGTTCCTGTTCGGCCCCGAGAAGCTGCCACATGCACCGGTGATGGACCTCGTCTGGCGCGAGAAGCTGATCCTGGGCGCGATCGTGGCCGCGGTCTTCGCCCTCGGCTTGTTCCCGGATGGGCCGATGCGCAAATCCGAGCTCGCCGCGCAGGAATTCCGCGCGCTCATTCTCGTGCCGCGGATGCCACGGTGAGGCTGCCGCGATGAACTGGCTCACCATCGCCACGGCGCTCGCGTCGGAGAACATTCTGCTGCTCGGAATCGTCGTCCTTTTGCTCGTGGAAATCGTCGTGTCGAGGCCGCGCGGGGCGACGACCCTGGCGCTGTTCTTCGTGGCCGCCGCGGCCTGTGCCGCCGTGCTGCTCTACGCAACGGGTTACGTCGCCCATCCGTTTCCGGGCGAGTTTTCGACCGATCCGGAAAGTTCGCTTGCCAAGTCGGTGGTACTGGCACTGGCGCTGCCGGTGCTGCTGCTTTCGCGCGACGACTTCGGCAACAACGTTCCCTATCACGTGCTGCTGCTGTCATCGCTCTACGGTGCCTGCCTGCTCCTCTCCGCCGACAGCTTTCTCACGGTGTTCCTGGGACTCGAATTGCTGTCGCTGCCGGTCTACGTGCTGGTGCTGATGGCGCATGGGCATGCGCGCACGCGAAGTCTCGAGGCGGCGCTCAAATACCTGGTGCTGGGCGGCACCGCCACCGCCACCTTCCTGCTGGCGGTGGCGTTGCTCTATGGCGGTAGCGGATCGCTGTCGCTGTCTTCGTTCACTGCGGCGATGGTCGTGCCCGACCCGATGGCGATTGCGGCACTGATACTGCTGATGATCGCCTTTTTCATCAAGGCGGCGGTGGTTCCCTTCCATGCCTGGGCACCCGATGCCTACGAAGGCGCGAGTGTGCCGGTCACCGCCTTCATGGCGACCATCGTCAAGGCGGCGATCCTGCTCGCCGTGCTGCGCATCGTCGGCGCGGCACCGCTGTCAGGCACGCTCGTGGATGCTTTCGCGATCCTGCCGCTGGCGTCGATCGTCTGGGGCAATCTCGCCGCCATGCGGCAGACGAGCTTCCGGCGGATGATCGCCTATTCGTCGATTGCCCACGCCGGCTTCCTGTACTACGCGCTCCTCGGTGATGGTCCTGGCCGCTACCAGGCGGTACTGTTCTACGTCGTCGTCTACGGACTTATGAACCTGCTCGCCTTTGCCGGTCTGCCGCGCGGTAGCGACGACGCGTCGCGCGATCGCCTCGACCGGCTGGCGGGGCTGTTCCACCGCGATCGCTTCGGCGCGCTGATGATCGGCATCGCGATGCTGTCGCTGGCGGGAATCCCGCCGCTGCCGGGGTTCATCGCCAAGTTCCTGGTCTTCAAGAACGTGATGGCCGCCGGTTACACGACGTACGCGGTGCTGGGTCTGGTCGGCAGCTACCTGGGCATCTACTTCTACTTGCGCGTGATCCAGCTCATGTTCATGAGTCCCGGGGAGGCTGCCGCGGGCGCGCGGCAGGATCGCGGCGCGGCCGTCGTGACCAGCCTCGTCTGCCTGATTCCGGTGCTGCTGCTCGCCGTGTTTCCCGGCTGGGTGATCGGCCGCGTCTAGCTGCGTGCCAATCGTGAGGGCCGCGTGAATACGTCAGTTGCCGCGTCAGTTGCCAGCACGCTTGGCGACGGGCGAGTACATGTCGTGCACCTGCAGTCGCGTTGCCTGCAGGCGCTCGGAGACGATGCCCAGCATCCGGTACATCAGCGCATAGCCGAAGGCCGTGTCGTCGCCGCAAGCGGCGAGCAGTTCGGCGCCGTCGAAGGCCAGCGCCTCGACGTCCTCCAGCGCACGCGCCTGGAAGTGCTTGCCTCGACCCATCAGCAATGCCGACCAACCGAGTTCGTCGCCGCCGGTCAACGTCTGCACGCGCAGCGTATGGTCGGGCTCCTCGATTTCGAGCGCGACGCGCCCTTTTACGAGCAGAAAGAAGTCGTGACATTCGTCACCTTCGTGGAAGACGACCTGGTCGCGGACGAAATGCACTTCTCGGGCGAGCGCTTCCAGCCGCGCGAGGTGCGCAGGTGCGAACTCCTCGACGAACGGGTGCATCCGCAGTACTTCCAGCCGGGTTTGCTTGGTCATCGTGGGTCTCCTTCGCGTACATCGCGCCATGGTGGCTCGCGTGCATCGCGCCGCGGGTGCGTGCGGCAAGTGTACTGCGCACCGACCGCGATCCACTGCGCCTGCGCCAACTTCGCGCGCTGCGATGGGCATTCACGGTGAATCCGGTCGCCACCAGCCTGCTGCTGCTGGCCGCCTTCGCCGGGTTCGGCTGGCTTGTCGCGCGCAAGCTGGCCATAGTCGCGCGCCTGGCACCCGAGAACCGCTTCGACCGGCCCTGGTCGCGGCTCTCCGCTGTCGTCGTCAATGGCCTGCTGCAGCGGCGGATGCTCGCGCGCGACTGGAAGCCCGGACTCATGCACACGATCATCTTCCTGGGTTTTCTGGGGCTGCTCCTCCGCAAGCTGCAATTGATCGCCATCGGCTATTACGAGCCCTTCACCTACCCGGGAGTGTTCGGTGGCGCGTTCGCCGCCATGAAGGACGGCATCGAAATCGCCGTGCTGGCCGCGCTCGGCTATGCGTTCTGGCGGCGCTACGTCCGGCGCCCAGCGAGACTCGAGCCCAACCGCGAGGCGCTCCTGATCCTGTCGCTGATCCTGGCGATCATGGTCAGCGATCTGGCCTTCGACGGCTTTCGCTTCGCGCTCCATGCCGACAGCGATGCCGGCATCGGGCACGAGCGCTCTTTCGCCTTCGCCGGATCGGCAATCGCTTCCGCATTCGCAACATTGTCGCCGGCTGCGCTGCACACGGGCTACCAGCTTGCCTACTGGACGCAACTCGTCGTCGTGCTCGCTTTCCTGGTGCTGCTGCCGGTCGGCGAACACTTCCACATCGTCACCGCGCTGCCGGTGCTCTACTTTCATCGGGGGCGGCCAGCGAACTCGGTGCCTGCGGTCGATCTCGAGGCCGTCTACGCCGACGATGCCGACGCCGAGTCGATGCGCATCGGCGTCCGCAGCGCACGTGATCTGACGTGGAAGGAGGGGCTCGATGCGTTCACCTGCACCGAATGCGGCCGCTGCAAGGACGCCTGTCCGACGTTTCTCACCGGCAAGCCATTGTCGCTGAAGCAGGTGAATGACAGCGTCAAGCAGCATCTGCTGGCACAGCGCGGCACGATCCTGGCGGCACCCGCTGCCGAAGATTCGCTGCCGCCGCTGGTGCCCAGCGTCATCGGCGACGACACGTTGTGGGCGTGCACGACTTGCGGCTATTGCGAGGCCGCATGCCCGATCGAGCTCGAGCACCTGCCGAAGTTCTACCGGATGCGCCAGCACCGCGTGCTGATGGACGGCGAGTTTCCGCACGCGTTGAAGGCGGTCTTCGCCGCCTACGAGGCGCAGAGCAATCCGTGGGGCTTCGCCGCCGACACGCGCGGCGACTGGGCGCGCGATCTGGATGTCGCGATTGTCCGCGACGCCGGCGACGTCGCCCGACTCGACTACCTCTTCTACGTGGGGTCGGCGGCGTCCTTCGATCCACGCGGCCAGCGGATCGCGCGTGCGCTGGTCGCGATCATGCAACAGGCCGGCGTCGAATTCGGCATCCTCGGCGCCCGCGAAACCTCCACCGGCGAATGCGTGCGCCGCGCAGGCAACGAGCTCCTGTTCCAGGAAACGGCGAAGGCTCTGGCAGGAACGCTGCGCGAACTCGGGGTTACCCGCATTGTCGCTTGCGACCCGCATGCGTTCAATTCGCTGAAGAACGAATACCCGGAGTTCGGCGGTCGCTACGAAGTGCTGCACCACACGCAGCTGATCGCGAAGCTGCTCGATGAGCGCCGCCTCACGCTCGTGCCGGGACCCGAACGCGTCATCTACCATGAGCCCTGCTACCTGAGCCGCCACAACGGCGAATACGAGGCGCCGCGCAGGATCCTGCGCGCGCTCGTGTCCGACGCGCCGCTCGAGTTTGCGTTGCATCGCGAGAAGGCGATGTGCTGCGGTGCCGGCGGTGGTCGGATGTGGCTCGAGGAGACCATCGGCCGCCGGATCAACGTCCTGCGCGTCGAGCAGGCGCTGCCGCTGTCGCCGACGACGATCGCGACCGCGTGTCCGTATTGCGCGGTCATGATCGCCGACGGCATTTCCGCACTTGACCGTGTCGGCGCCATCGAGACGCGCGATATCGCGGAGCTGGTGGCAATGGCGATGCAGCGCGATGGCACGGCAAGCGACGAGGCTCCGCGCGCGGGGTGAAGGCCTGCGCCGGCTTTGCCCTCGATCAACATTCTCCGGCGGCCGGCCCGTTAAGCTGCCCTGCAAAACAGGCGACCGTGCGCCGGCCTGCGGGTAGGAGTGCCGGGTGTCGCGGGAGGATGTCATCGGACGAGAGGGAGGTTGCGCGGTGTCGGTCCATCAGGTCACCAAGGGACTCGACATTCCACTGGCCGGGGCACCGCTGCCCGTCGTTGACGCCACGCCGCGGCCGGAATCGGTCGCGCTGCTCGGCGCCGATTACATCGGGCTGAAGCCGAGCCTGCGCGTGGAGGTCGGCGACCGCGTATTGCGCGGATCCGTGCTCTTCGACGACAAGAAGGGTTCCGGTCTGCGCTTCACGTCACCCGCCGCCGGCACGGTGAGCGCGATTCACCGCGGTGCGCGGCGCATGCTGACGTCGGTGGTCGTCGCCGTCGCGGCGGACGATGGCCCGCAGGCGCAGCTTGCCTTCGCTTCGTACACCGGTGCGCCGGTGGCCGCGCTGTCCGCCGACGCGGTCCGCGCGCTGCTGGTCGAATCGGGACTGTGGACGGCGCTGCGCACGCGACCCTTTTCGCATGTGCCGGCGCCGGACTCGTCGCCGCACGCCATTTTCGTCACTGCGATGGACACCCGCCCGCACGCGCCGGCCGTCGATGCCGTGCTCGCGAAACGCAGCGCAGATTTCCTGGAGGGAATCGAGGCGCTTGCAAAATTGACTACGGGAAACACCTATGTGTGCATGGCCGCCGGTGCCGGCATCGCCGTGCCCGAACTCGAACGTGTGGTCGCCGCGCAGTTCGCGGGACCGCATCCGGCCGGAACGCCGGGTGTGCACATCGAAGTGCTGGCGCCGGCCGCCGCGGATCGCGTCGCCTGGCACATCGGCTACCAGGACGTGGCAGCGATCGGCCGCCTGCTGACGACCGGAACGCTCGACGTCGAACGCGTGATCACGCTGGCGGGCCCAGGCGCGCGCCGCCCGCGCCACCTGCGGGTGCGCATGGGCGCGGCGCTGGACGCGCTGGTGGCGGGAGAAATCGAGCCCGGCAGGCAACGGGTCATCTCGGGCTCAGCACTCGATGGCCGCACCGCCAGCGGCGCGGAGACCGGCTATCTCGGCCGCTATCACCTGCAGGTGGCGGTCGTTCCCGAAGGCGACCAACGCGAACTCTTCGGCTGGATTGCGCCGGGCCGCGACAAGTTCTCGGTATTCAATGTGGTGCTCGGCGCGCTGCGGCGCAAGTCTGCGCTGCCGCTGACGACAACGACCCACGGTGGCGTACGGGCGATGGTGCCGCTCGGTGCTTACGAGCGCGTGATGCCGCTCGACGTGATGCCGACGTTTCTGTTGCGGGCGCTGCTGATGGGTGACGATCAGCGCGCCACCGAGCTGGGCGCGCTGGAGCTGGACGAGGAGGACCTCGCCTTGTGCACCTTCGTGTGCCCGGGCAAGGTCGAATACGGCCCGCTCCTGCGGCAGGCGCTCGAGCGCATCGAGAAGGAGCAGGTCTAGTGCGTGCCTTCCGCGCCATGCTCGACCGTGTCGGCCGTCATTTCGAGAAGGGCGGTCGTTTTGAACGCCTGTATCCGCTGTGGGAGGCGGCGGACACGTTTTTCTACACGCCGGCAGCGGTGACCGCCGGCGGCGCGCACGTCCGTGATGCCCTGGACCTGAAGCGGATGATGATGCTGGTCGTCATCGCCGCGCTGCCCTGCGTGTTCATGGCGATGTACAACACCGGGCTGCAGGCCAATCTCGCGCTCGACGTGGCGAAGGCGGCGACGCAGGATGGCTGGCGGCACGACGTGCTGCGCGCGCTCGGCGTCGGCTATTCGCCGCAGAGCATCGTCGCCTGCACGATTCACGGCGCGCTGTATTTCCTGCCGTTGTACATCGTGACCATGGCCGTCGGGCTGTCGTGGGAGCTGCTGTTCGCGATCGTCCGTCGCGTCGAGGTCAACGAAGGCTTCTTTGTCACTGGAATCCTGTTTCCGCTGATCCTGCCGCCGACGACGCCGCTGTGGCAGGCGGCGCTGGGCATCAGCTTCGGCGTCGTGCTGGCGAAGGAAGTCTTTGGCGGCACCGGGATGAACTTCGTCAATCCGGCGCTGGCCGCGCGCGCATTCCTCTTTTTCGCCTACCCGGCGGCGATCTCTGGCGACAAGGTATGGACAGCGGTCGACCCGGCGCACGCGATCGACGGCTTCTCCGGAGCGACGCTGCTCGCGCAATTGCGGCACGCCGGCCTGCCCTTCGCCAAGCTCGACCTGTCGTGGTGGAACGCCTTCGTCGGACTCGAACCGGGGTCGATGGGCGAGACCTCGGCGCTTGCCTGCCTGATCGGCGCCGGGGTGCTGATCGCCACCGGCATCGGCTCCTGGCGGACGATGGCTGGCGTGGCGCTCGGCACCGTCGCGATGTCCGGCGCGTTCAACCTGATCGGCTCGGCGACCAATCCCTATTTCGGCATGCCGTTCTGGTGGCACATGGTGCTCGGTGGCTGGGCCTTTGGTACCGTGTTCATGGCGACCGACCCGGTGACCTCGCCGTTCACCGATCGAGGCAAGTGGATCTTCGGTATCGGCATCGGCATCCTGGTCGTGCTGATACGCGCGGTCAATCCGGCGTATCCGGAGGCGATGATGCTGGTGATCCTGTTCATGAACGTGATGGCGCCGCTGATCGACTATCCGATGATCCGCGCCAACATCCGGCGCCGGATGAGCCGCCGTGCCTGACGTCAACTCGACCCGCTACACGATCGGCTTCGCAGCCATTGTCAGTGTCGTCTGCGCGCTGCTGGTGGCCGCATCCGCGGTCGGACTGCAATCGCGGCAGGAGGAGAACCAGCGGCTGTTCCGGCAGAAGAACGTGCTGCTCGCAGCCGGGTTGCTGCGGCCCGACGAAGCGCCCACCGGCGCCGAAATGCGCAAGATCTTCGATCGCCACATCGAGGTCCGGCTGGTCGACCTGGCCTCCGGCGAGTACATGGCCGAAGGCAGGATCGACGTCGAGACCTATGACCAGCGCCGCGTACGCAACGACCCGGCGTTGAGCCGCCCGGCACCGCCGAACGCCGCCAAGATCTCGCGCCTGCCCACCTACGGCGCCGTCTACCTGGTCCGTGCCGGCGGCAAGGACGCACCCGTCGAGCAGGTGGTGCTGCCGATCGAAGGCATCGGCATGTGGGGCATGATGTACGGCTTCCTTGCGCTCGACCGTGACGGCAGGACCGTTCGCGGCATCACCTTCTACGACCAGAAGGAAACTCCGGGCCTGGGCAGCGAAATCAGCAATCCGAAATGGCAGGCGCTGTGGGTTGGTCGCCAGGCCTTCGACGCCAGCTGGGAGCCGAAGCTGACGGTGGTCAAGGGTGCCGTCGGTCCGCCGGCGACCGATCCGCACCGGATCGACGCCATATCCGGCGCGACGATCACCAGCAACGGCGTATCGCGTCTGGTCGGATTCTGGCTCTCCGACGAAGGCTACGGCCGCTATCTCGCACGCTTTCGCGCAGGAGACACATCTTGAGCGTCCTCGACAGATGGCTTCCGCCACGGGCGCGCAGCGTGCTGCTGACGCCGATCCTGGTCAACAACCCGATCGCCGTGCAGGTGCTCGGCATCTGTTCGGCATTGGCGGTGACGACACGCATCGACAAGGCGCTGGTGATGGGCGCCGCCGTCATCCTGGTCGCCGCCGCGGCCAATCTCGCCGTCAGCCTGGTGCGCAACTACACGCCGGGCAGCATCCGCATCATCGTCCAGCTCGCGATCATCGCGTCGCTGGTGATCATGGTCGACCAGTTCCTGAAGGCCTATCTGTTCGAGCTCTCGCTCGAGCTGTCGGTATTCGTCGGTCTGATCATCACCAACTGCATCGTGATGGGCCGCGCCGAGGGTTTCGCGATGCAGAACCCGCCGTGGCCGTCGTTCCTCGACGGCGTCGGCAACGGGCTGGGCTATGCGCTGGTGCTGCTGCTGGTCGCCTTCGTCCGCGAGCTGACCGGTGCGGGCCGTGTACTTGGCTTCACCGTGCTGCCGCTCGTCAGCGACGGTGGCTGGTACGAGGGCAACGGCCTCATGCTGCTGGCACCCTCGGCGTTGTTCATCGTCGGCCTCCTGATCTGGGCGCTGCGCGAGTGGAAGCCCGAGCTGCAGGAAAAGGATTGAGGCGCGACGATGGAACACTACGCCAACCTTCTCGTGCGCTCGATATTCCTCGAGAACATGGCGCTCGTCTATTTCCTGGGCATGTGCTCGTACCTGGCTTGCTCGAAGAAGGTCGAGACCGCGCTCGGCCTCGGCATCGCCGTCGTCTTCGTGCAGACGCTGACGGTGCCGCTCAACAACCTGCTGCTGCGCTACCTGCTGAGCGACGGCGCACTCGGCTGGCTGTCCCCCGCGCTGGCCGGCGTCAACTTGAACTTTCTCGCCTTCATCGTCTTCATTGCGACCATCGCTGCCGCCGTGCAGGTGGTCGAGATGATGGTCGACCGCTTCGCGCCGGGACTGTATTCGACCTTGGGCGTATTCCTGCCGCTGATCGCGGTGAATTGCGTCATCCTCGGCGGGTCGCTGTTCATGCAGGAGCGCGACTACACCTTCACCGAGAGCGTCGTCTTCGGCTTCGGCTCGGGGCTGGGATTCGCGATCGCGCTGGTCGCGCTCGCCGCCATTCGCGAGCGGATGACGTACTCGAACGTTCCCGGCGGCCTGCGTGGGCTCGGTATCACCTTCATCGCGACCGGGCTGATGTCGCTCGCCTTCATGATGTTCTCCGGGATCCAGATCTAATGCTCAGTATCGTCACCGGCGTCGTGACCTTCACCGCGGTGGTGCTGGTGCTGGTGGCCATGCTGCTCGGTGCGCGCCGCAAGCTCGTCGCCAGCGGCGAGGTCAGCATCGTCGTCAACGAGGACCCGGACAAGGCGCTGAGGGTCGCCGCGGGTGCCACGCTGCTCAACGCGCTGGCGAGCCGGAAGATCTACATCCCGTCCGGCTGCGGCGGGCGCGGCACCTGCGGCGCCTGCGAAGTCGTCGTCCGCGAGGGCGGAGGCACGCTGCTGCCGACCGAGACCGGATTCGTCTCGCCGGGCGAGGCGAAGCGCGGCTACAGGCTCGCCTGCCAGGTCAAGGTCAAGCGCGACATGAAGATCGAGCTTCCTTCCGAGATTTTCAGCGTGCGCAAGTGGCAGTGCACGGTGCTGTCGAACCGCAACGTGTCGACCTTCATCAAGGAACTGAAGCTGGCGCTTCCCGAAGGGGAGGACGTGCCGTTTCGTGCCGGCGGCTACGTGCAGGTCGAATGCCCGCCGCATGCCTTGTCATTCCGCGACTTCGACATCGACCCCGAGTTTCGCGAAGAGTGGGACCGCTTTGATCTGTGGCGCTTCCGCTCGGTGGTCGACGAGCCGGTCGAACGCGCTTATTCGCTGGCGAGCTACCCGCTGGAAAAAGGCACGCTGCTGTTCACCATCCGCATCGTTTTCGCGCCGGAGTACCGCGAGGATATCCCGCCGGGCAAGATGAGCTCGTGGTTGTTCAGCCTGAAGACCGGCGACTCGGTCACCGTGTCCGGGCCCTACGGCGAGTTTTTTGCCCGCGACACCGACAACGAGATGTGTTTCGTCGCCGCGGGCGCCGGCATGGCGCCGATGCGTTCGCACATCTTCGACCAGCTTCTGCGACTGCACAGCAAGCGCAAGATGACGTTCTGGTATTCGGCGCGCAACCTCTCCGAGGCGTTCTACATCGAGGATTTCGACCGCCTGCAGGCCGAGCATGCGAACTTCGAATGGCACCTGGTGCTCTCCGAGCCGCGACCCGAGGACAACTGGACGGGGCCGGTCGGCCTCGTGCGCCACCAGGCGCTGCGCAAGCACTACCTGGACGCGCATCCGGCGCCCGAGGACATTGAGTACTACCTGTGCGGCCCCGATGTGATGAACAAGGCGGTGATCAGGATGCTGATGGATCTGGGTGTCGAGCGAGAGAGCATCATGTTCGACGACTTCGGCCTGTAGCGCGCAACGCGGCGACGCCTTAAAGGAGTGCACGACATGCAGGATACGGTCGCAACGGTGGTGGAGCGCAAGGACAGCGACGAACTGATCTCGGTGCAGGCAGGCGCGATGGTCGCCGAGGCGGTCGCCGTCATGGCCGAGCGCAGGATCGGCGCGGTGCTGGTCATGAACGAGGACGGCCTGGTCAGCGGTATCTTCACCGAGCGTGACCTGCTGACGCGCGTCGTGCACGCGGGTCGCGATCCGCAGACGACCGCGATCTCGCTGGTGATGACGCGTGACGTGCGCTTCGTGTCGCCGGGTACGACCGTCGAGGCGGCGCTGTCGCTGATGACGCTCAACCGGCATCGCCACCTGCTGGTGATCGACGGACCGCGTGTCCACGGCCTGGTCTCGATCGGCGACCTGGTGCGGCAGATGATCGAGCACGGTGAAGGCAGGTTCGAGGCGGCGGTGCGCGACGCCGCGACCGGTGCTTCCGGATGATGCGGACGGTCGCTCATTCAATGCCTGCGCACAACTTCGGAGCCTGCTGATGGATACGCTGCTTTCCCCCCGCCGTCGCCAGTTGCTGCAAGGACTGGGCGCGGCCGCCCTCGTCACCGGATGCGGCAATGGGTCGCCAGGTCCGCGCGACACCGCCGCGGCGCTCGGCTTCGGCGGCGAGACGATGGGCTCGACCTACACGGTGAAGATCGCCGGGCGAGGCTTGAGCGACGCGGCGCAGGCCGCCGCGCGTCGCGCCGTCGACGGCGCGCTTGCTGGCGTCGTCGACCGGATGTCGCACTACCGCGACGACTCTGAACTGTCGCGCCTCAACCGCCATGTGCGGACGGCGCCGTTCGCATTGTCGGAGGACACGTTCTCGGTCTTTGCGCTGGCGCGCGACGTCAGCGAGGCGACGGGAGGCGCCTTCGACGTCACCGTGGCACCGATGGTCGACGCCTGGGGCTTCGGCCGGGACAAGACGCAGCACGTGGTCGCCGAAGCGCTGCGTCGTGTGCGGGAAGCTCGCGTCGGCTGGAGGATGCTCGCGCTGGATCCGCGCGGCATGACGATAACCAAGGAGAGCCCGGACCTCCGTGCCGACCTGTCTGGCATCGCCAAGGGCCACGGCGTCGACCTGGCGGCTCGCGCTCTTGACGAACTGGGGATCGGCGACTACATGGTCGAAACCGGCGGGGAGGTGCGCACGCGCGGACTCAACGCCGCAGGGCGCCCGTGGCAGATCGCCGTCGAACGACCCGACGCGGTGCCGCGGCGCGCGCACCGGATCGTGCCGATGAGCGGCCTGGCGATGGCGACTTCCGGCGACTACCGGATCTACTTCGAGCGAGGCGGCACGCGCTACTGCCACGAGATCGACCCGGCGACCGGAGCACCGATCCGCCACGGACTGGCGTCGGTCAGCGTGGTCGATGCGTCCTGCGCGCGCGCCGACGCGATGGCGACGGCGCTGATCGTGCTCGGCTCCGAGCGCGGCTACGCGCTGGCGGTCGAGCGCGGCGTCGCCGCGTATTTCATCCGGCGCGAAGGCGAAGGCACATTTCGCGACTTCGCCACGCCGGCGTTTGCCGTGCTGGGTGCATCCGCGGTTTCTGGCTGACGGCGATAACCGTGACGCTGCTCGCGACCTTCCTGCTGGCGCTGGCGCTGTTCGCCGTCGGCATGCTGGCGATGGCCATCGGCGTCATCTTTCGCCGCCCCTGCCTGCGCGGATCCTGCGGCGGTCCCGAGGTGACGTCCACGAGCGGCGAGCGGCTGTCCTGTGCGGCTTGTCCCAATCGTCGAGGCCGCGCGCGGCCGCATTGATGCCCCGCCAAGGCGTCCGCAGTGCGTTTGCGCGAGGGGGTGATTACCTCGGGTCATACGCATCGTCGAAATCGGGATTACCCGACGACCGGCATGGGCTGCATGGACCGATGGGATCGGTCGCTGCAGGCTAGGGGCGCACGCGCCCGATCGTAACGCCTTGCGTTACGCCAAGCGCCGGTCCGGATGCCGGTGACGCTCGGCTACCCGCCCCGGTGTGGGGGCTTTCGCAACGGTCCAACCGGATTGTTGACTCAAGCGGGCCGCTTTGATTGAAGTCAAAGTTTCGCCCGTGCGCGGCGCGTAGAAAGTTATCCAATGGCACCGATCCTTGTGGCGGGTAAGCCGTCCACCGCAAGAGGCGAGGGAGTCTTGAGCATGGCAAAGCCGGGTGATGCGGACCAGGATTGAAACGAATCACCGGCAGGCGTGAAACCGGCCGCGGGCGCTAACGGCAATCCGCCAGCGGTTCGATGACAATGCAACAACAGGGGGCGTCCATGCGAATCAAGTCCATCCTCACCATGACTGGCGTCGTGGCCGCGTTCATATGGATATCGGCGATGCCGGCGCAAGCTCAACCCAAGCCCGCCGCAGCAGCGCAGACGGCGCCCGTGTGTGCGAAATGCCACGAGGCACAGTGGAAATCGACTGACCTGACGGCGCACGGCGCCAAGAACGACGCCGACGGCGGCATGTGCCAATCGTGTCACGGCGATGCGTCTGCGCACATCAAAGACCCGAACAAGGTCAAGCCTGCCGATCCCTTCGGCAAGGCCGGCACGGCGGAAACGCGCACCGCCGTATGCTTGACGTGCCACTCCGGCAACCGCGACCTTGCATTCTGGGCCGCGGGCAAGCACCAGTTGAACGACGTGACCTGCAGCAACTGTCACAGCATCCACGGCAAGGCGCTGGCGCCGTCGATCAACAAGTTCGTGACGACGTTCCGGCCCGGCCAGTGGGAAGGCTGCGGCAACTGCCACCAGCAGATCCGCGCGGCGATCTTCAAGCCGTCGCATCACCCGATCATTGAAGGCAAGGTCAAGTGCAGCGACTGCCACAACCCGCACGGCGCGCTGTCGCCGGCGATGGTCAAGCAGCCGACGATCAACGACCAGTGCTACACGTGTCATGCGGACAAACGCGGCCCGTACGTATTCAATCATCCGCCGGTCGAGGAAAACTGCGTGACCTGCCACAACCCGCACGGTTCGGTGCACGCCAAGCTACTGAACGAGAATGCGCCGAATCTGTGCCAGGACTGCCACGACTGGTCGCGGCACCCCGGCACGGTCTACGCCGGGCAGGGGGGCTGGCTCTGCGCGCCCGGCGACACCAACCCGGCGTGCGTCGGCAAGACCAGTCAGCCCAATCCGGCCGTGAATAACCGGCTGGTGACACGCGCGTGCCTCAACTGCCACAACGCGATCCACGGCTCGAACGCGCCGGGCAACCGCGGCAAGTACCTAACGCGCTAAGGTCGGGAGACAAACATGAGCAAGAAGTTGCTTTCCACCCTGATCGCCAGCCTGTTCGCAGCCGCGCCGGCGCTTGCCCAGAGCGAAGACCCGATGCGAGTCGAAGGCTCGGCGACGCTCGGCGGCATCTACAACAACACGAACTCCAAAGACGCGTCGCAGCTCGACTTGTACCAGGATCTTGGCAACGGCGGGCTGTCGAGTGTCTACCTGCGCGGCCGCAACACTACGACCTGGTTCTACGGCTACGGCGAGAACTTCGGCCGCAGCGACCAGTTCATGTTCCTGCGCGGCGGCATGTACGATATTTTCAAGGCGGGTGCCTACCTCAACGATATTCCGCACACCTTCGCCTACGGAGCGTTGACTCCGTACAACGGCAGTGGCGGCAATCTGCTGACGGCCACCTTCCCGCAGACCGACCCAGGCAACTGGAACAGCTTCGACCTGGGCTACAAGCGGGGTGACGCCGGTGGCTATTTCGAATGGCAGAAGTCGAGCCCCTGGTATTTTCGAGCTGACGGCAACCAGGTGACGTTCAGTGGGACCAAGGTGGGCTCGGCTGCCAACGGCACCAACCCGGGCACCGGCTACGTCGATCTCGCATTTCCGACGAATACGACGACCAGCAACTGGGGCGTGGAAGGCGGCTATCAGACGACCAAGGCGACGCTGGCGCTGCGCTGGGACTACAGCAAGTTCGAGAATTCGGACCCTACGCTGCAGTGGACCAATCCGTTCTTCGGGGGCAACCTGCTCGATACGACGTACCTGGCGCCCGACAATACGTTCAACAAGTTCACCATCACCGGTAATTACCGCGACCTGCCGTGGAAGTCGGTGCTGTCGGCCCGCTATACCTGGGCCAAGACCACGAGCGACTTCGCCCTCGGCCAATCCGCGCTCAATACGGGTCCGATCTTTGCGCCGACACTGCCCAACCAGAATACGTTCAACGGCGAGAACGTGAACCAGTCGTTCGCGCTCGGTTGGACCGCAAGACCGGTGACGAACGTCGACACTCGCGTCTACTACTACTGGACCAAGCTCGACGGCAAATCCGACCTCGTGGAGTTTGGCGAAGCGCCGGCGCAGCCGCTGGCCTCAGGTCTCGGCTGCGGCAGCGTTCCCGGGCTCACTCCGAACACCTTCGTGTCAGGGAACTGCGACAACGAGCATTTCAACTACACGAAGAGCAACGTCGGCGCCGACGTCTGGTGGCGCTTCGCACGCCAGCAGCGGCTGGGCTTTGGCTGGGACTACAACGACGTCGACCAGGCGCGTCCCGACTACGACGCGATGCACTGGAACAAGCTGTGGGCGGAATACAAGAACACGATGCTCGACACGCTGTCCGCACGGCTCAAGTACCAGTACATCAAGCGTGACGCGACGCTCAACTGGAGCAATGCGGGCGTGTCGCCCAACGACCCGAACTACCTGCTCCGCTATATGTCGTCGTTCGACATGCAGGACATGACGGCGAACCAGATCAAGCTGACGCTCGATTGGAATCCGCTGCCGCTGCTGGGGCTCTCCTTCGAGGGCAACTGGGTCAATCAGGACTACGACGACGTCACCTTCGGTCGCACCAGCGCCGATCGCCAGGGCTACTTTGTCTCCGGCAACTGGGGCGCCGCCGACAAGCTGATGCTCAACGCCTTCGGCAGCTGGGAGGAGGTCAAGTATCCGTCGGGCCACCGCTATATCGGCACTGTTTCGAACGGCCCGAGCCCGCCTCCCGGATGGTGTACGACGGCGAATCCGAACTGCTTCAGCCCGTCGAGCGCGCCGAACTCCGGCTCCTACAACTGGAATTCGCAGACCAAGGACCAGACCTGGATGATCGGCGTCGGCGTCGACTGGCCGGCGATGCAGTCGCTGATGCTGAAGGCGTCGTACCTGTACGTGAACAACGACGGTTCGGCAACGTTCGCTGCGCAGGACAATATCGGCAACCCGCTGAACATCGGGAACTTCGATAATTCGACGCAGCAGTCGTTCAACCTGAAGGCGGTCTACGCGTACGACAAACATTGGTCGTTCACCGGCGGCTATGCCTACCAGAAGTACAGCCAGGACGGCATCGCCTACGACGGCGCTCAATACACGCTGCCTTACCCGGCCACCAGCGCCCCGAACCTGAGCTACGTCAACGGCTACAACGCGTTCACCGATGGCCATCAGAACATCTTCTGGCTGCTGGCGACCTACAAGTTCGACGCGCCGCAGTTGCCGATCGCGCAGATGAAGATGGCGGAAGCGCCGAAGTCGGCTCCGGCGGTGGCACAAGCACCGCCACCGCGTCCGGCACCGCAACCGGCGCCCGCACCGACGCCGCAGGTGCAGCGGATCACGCTCGACTCGAAGGTGCTGTTCGACTTCGACAAGGCGGTGCTGAAGCCCGAAGGCAAGGCGGCGATCGACAGCCAGGTCGTCGGCAAGCTGCCCGAGATTCAGAAACTCGACGTCGTCCTGGTTACCGGCCACACCGATCGTATCGGCACCGAACAGTACAACCAGCGCCTGTCCGAGCGACGTGCGGACTCGGTGCGCGACTATCTGGTCAGCAGGGGTGTCGACAAAACAAAGATCGAGACCATCGGCATGGGCGAGAAGCAGCCGGTCGTGCAGTGCGACCAGAAGGCCTTCAAGGAACTCATCGAATGCCTGCAGCCGAACCGCCGCGTCGAGGTGCAGGTCAAGGGCGAGTCGAAAAAGTAGCAGCCCGAAGACCGGGCGAGTGCGGCCCCGTCGGGTACGGGGCGGGTCGCCAGTGCTCCAGCAGGGAGTCGAGGGAGACCGCCGGCAACGGCGGTCGCTCCCTCGGGTTTTTCGATCGTTGCGAGCGCGCGGTTTGCGTCAAGTCGGCGCGTAGAGCGCCGACGCATCGACGTAGATCCGGTAATCGCGGATCCTGCCGTCGCGCATTGCGAAGACGTTGGCGAAGGGGACCGTCAGCGTACTGCCATCGACCCGCGTGTAGGTGACCGTGCCTTGGCAGATGGCGTGACCCGCAGGCGCCCACGCGTGGTCGATCTCGTGGCGCACTTCCCGGATGCTGCCAAGGAAGGCGCTGACGGCGGCGCCGACTTCCGCGCGGCCGGTCGCAGGCGGATGGTTCGCAAAGCGAAAAGCCGCATCCTCGGTGAGGAACGGCAAAAAGCGCGGCGTGTCTCTGGCGTCGACTGCGGCGAGCAGCGCCGACATCCACGCGCCGACGTTGTCGCCGGAGGCGGACAAGACCGGAGCGGCATGTACGGTCATCAGTACTTGCCGTGCTGCTTGTAGATGTAGTTGGTCAGCTCGACCTGCTGCATCGACAGCCGTCGCTGGATCTGGTGCACGGTGCGGATGATCGCGCGCATCACGCGGTAGACGATGTCCGCGTCGGTCTTGAGCAGGCCTTCGAGCTGCTCGCGCTCGATGCCGAAGATGTGCGTGTTGCCGCGCGAGACCAGCGACGCGTAGTGCTCGGTATCGTCGATGAACGACAGCTCGCCGACGAGGTCGCCCGCCGTCAGCACGAACAGCGTGACCTCGTCCGCCGCCCCGGCATTGCGGACGACGCGCAGGTTGCCGCTGACGATCACGTAGAGGTGGTTGTTCCTTTCGCCTTCCGCCACCAGCACCTCGCCGTCGGCCAATTCGCGGTGGCGTACCGATTCGGACAGCACTCGGGCCTGCTCTGCCGAGAGCTCCGCGCCGAGCTTCGAATTCTTCAAGGCTTCGATCTTGTCGAGATCGGTCATGGCATTCCTTGCATGGAACGTTGTCGACAACGCGCCGGTCGGCGGGCCGCTAATCCGGATTTCCCGCTGCGCGGCGCCGCATCTCGTCCGCCCGCGCGACGAAGGCGTCGACCAGCGCGTTGGCGATCCGGCCGAACACCGGTCCTGCCATCCGCGCCAGCACCGGACTGGCGAAATCATAGCGGAGATTGAACTCCACCCTGCAACCGGCTGCGCCGAGCGGCTTCAAGTGCCAGTCTCCGGCGAAACGCCGGAACGGCCCTTGCTCGAGATCAATGGCCATCCACTCCGGCCGCCGCTTCGGATTGCGCGTCGTGAAGTCGAGCCTCACGCCAAGGTAGTTGACGATGATCCTGGCCACCACCACTTCGTCGCTGCGCTCGAGGATGGTGGCGCCCGCACACCAGGGCAGGAAGTGCGGATAATCCTCGGCCGCCTCGATCAGGTCGAACATCGCCTCGGCGCCGTGAGCGACGAGCGCGGTCTTGTGGACTTCCCTCATGCCCGGCTTCGCTGTGCGCGCGGCTTCCGGCCAGGGCGTCTGGCGAGCGCCTTGGCCTTGACGGCACACAGCGAATGCCTGCGCACGAACATCGTATCCTTCGGACGGTGGGTCATCGACAGCGTTGGCAATGGCCTGGGCGTGTGCGGCCGCGCGCATCCGACCGCGGTGGTGTCAACCCAGCAGGCGGGCGGTGACGATCGTCGCGGCGAGCAGCAGGCCGTGCAGCGTCGCGGCGCCGATGGTCAACTGAATCGCCGGGGCGAGGCGGGCGGGGGTGCCGGCGTGGCGGAAGAGTTCGCGTACCGCGCGTGCCGACATCGCCGCCGGCAGCAGCGATACCAGCGCCAGCCAGGGCAGGGTGCCGATCAACACCGCGTAGAGCGCGAACGCATAGGCGGCGACGGCGATGACGACGTAGCCCCAGCGCGCGCGCTGCACGCCCAGACGCACCACCCAGTGGTGCTTGCCCGCCGTTTCGTCGGCCTTGCGGTCGGGAAACTGGTTGATGTAGAGAATGTTGGTCACCAGCAACGCGTAGCCGGTCGCCGCGAGCAGTGGCAACATGGACAAGGCGCCACGCTGGACGAAATCGGCGCCCACGGCGATCAGCGCGAAACCGGCCCACACGCAGAATTCGCCAAAGCCGCGGCTGTTCAGCTTGAGCGGCGGCGCCGAGTAGGCCCAGCCGACGAAGAGTCCGGCGGCACCGATGTAAACCAGCCCGGGGGCGCTGACCGCGGTGAGCCACAGACCGGCGAGCACGACCAGGCCGAGCAGAACGACGCCGAACATCGCCGTTTCCTGCATCGACAGCACGCCGTTCTGGATGAAGCGGCTACCTCCGGTAAACGGATACACGCGTTCGGTATTGATGGCGTCGGTTCCGTTGCGGGCATCGTAGTAGTCGTTGAGCACGTTGATGCCGGCGTGCGCGACCAGCGCGAAGGCGATGGTGACGAGCGCCGCCGCCGCGTGGATCGGCACCGCACTCTGATAGGCGGTGGCGAGTCCAAGCAGCGCTGCGACCAGCGTCACGCTGAGGAACGGCGGACGGGTGGCCAGGAAATAGCGCAGCAGCGGATTCGGCAGCGCGGCGAGTGTAGGTTCGGCTGGGGGCATGCAGTTTCCTCCGTGCGGACGATTATAGGCACAAGGCCGCCGCTGCGCGACGGGACACGCGACGGCAGGTGCGCGCCGGCAACGAGCGATGCGCCGTCGGCAGTCACCGTGCCGGACCGTCGCGCACATGGTCGTTCACCGAGGTTGCGGCCGTTCGTGCCAATCCCAAAAAAGTGTTACGGGTGATGTTACACGGGGCGGCACCGAAAGCGGGTCGGTCCAGACGAAAAAGCGCTTGACCAACATCTCTCTCGCTCGTACTTCACGACTATTGATTTTCATCAACCAGAGGCGTCGGGATTGCGGTCTAAATGACGACGTTACCTCGTTGCATGAACCATGAACGCCGCCCGTGCCTCCGCACGACGCGACTTCCCGGAGGATTCCATGACCGAAACCGATACCTATTACGCCTTGATGCGTCGGCAAGGCATTTCGCGGCGTAGCTTCCTGAAGTTCTGCAGCCTGACTGCGGCGTCGCTGGGACTGGGCGAGGCAGGCGCGCAGCAGATCGCGCAGGCGATGCAAACCAAGCAACGCACACCGGTCATCTGGCTGCACGGACTCGAATGCACCTGCTGCACCGAATCATTCATCCGCTCGGCGCACCCGCTCGCCAAGGACGTCGTGCTGTCGATGATCTCGCTCGACTACGACGACACGCTGATGGCCGCCGCCGGCCACCAGGCCGAGCAGTCGCTCGAGGACACGATCAAGAAGTACAAGGGCAACTACATCCTCGCAGTCGAGGGCAACCCGCCGCTCGCCGACGACGGCATCTATTGCATTCCCGGAGGCAGGCCGTTCGTCGACAAACTGCGGCACGTCGCGAAGGACGCCAAGGCGATCATTTCCTGGGGCTCGTGCGCGTCATGGGGATGCGTGCAGGCGGCGAAGCCGAACCCGACCAAGGCGACACCCGTGCACAAGGTGATCACCGACAAGCCGATCATCAAGGTCCCGGGCTGTCCGCCGATCGCCGAGGTGATGACGGGCGTCGTCACCTACATGCTGACTTTCGACCGGCTGCCCGATTTGGATGCGCAGGGCCGCCCGAAGATGTTCTACAGCCAGCGCGTTCATGACAAGTGCTACCGGCGGCCGCACTTCGATGCGGGCCAGTTCGTCGAGCATTTCGACGACGCTGGAGCGCGCATGGGCTACTGCCTGTACAAGGTCGGCTGCAAGGGGCCGGTTACCTATAACGCGTGCTCGACGGTGCGCTGGAACGAGGGCACGTCGTTCCCGATCCAGTCCGGCCACGGCTGCATCGGCTGCTCCGAGGACGACTTCTGGGATAGGGGATCGTTCTACGACCACCTGACGACGATCCGCGCCCCGGGCCTGTCGGGTATCGAAGGCACGGCCGACCAGATCGGACTGGTCGCGGTGGGCGTCGCCGGCGCCGCCATTGCCGCACACGCTGCCGTCAGCGCCATCAAGCAGGCGCGCAGCAAGACACGCAACGACCGCGTTTCCGAGGTGGAGAAATAATCATGGCAACCATCCAGACCCAGGGCTTCACCCTCGACGACAGCGGCCAGCGCATCGTGGTCGATCCGATCACGCGCATCGAAGGCCACCTGCGCATCGAGGTCAACGTCGACAAGAGCAACGTCATTCGCAATGCGGTGTCCACCGGCACGATGTGGCGCGGGCTCGAAGTCATCCTCAAGGGCCGCGATCCGCGGGATGCGTGGGCCTTCGTCGAGCGTATCTGCGGCGTGTGCACGGGCACGCACGCACTCACCTCGGTACGCGCGGTCGAGGACGCGCTCGGGATCAAGATCCCGAAGAACGCGAACATCATCCGCAATCTGATGCTTACGACGCAGTATGCGCAGGATCACCTCGTCCACTTCTACCACCTCCATGCGCTCGACTGGGTGGACGTCGTGTCGGCGCTGAACGCCGATCCGAAGAAGACGTCGGAGTTGCAGCAGAGCATCTCGCCGTGGCGCAACAGCTCGCCGGCGTATTTTCGCGAAATACAGAACCGCCTGAAGAAGTTCGTCGGCAGCGGCCAGCTCGGGATCTTCGCCAACGGCTATTGGGGCAGTGCCGCGTACCGGCTGCCGCCCGAGGCGAACCTGATGGCGACGACGCACTACCTGGAGGCGCTCGACTTCCAGAAGGAGATCGTCAAGATCCAAACGATCTTCGGCGGCAAGAACCCGCACCCGAACTGGCTGGTCGGCGGCGTACCGTGCTCGATCAATCTCAACGATACCGGGGCGGTGGGCGCGATCAACATGACGCAGCTGAATATGATCAGCGGCATCATCGACAGTACGATCGAGTTCATCGACCAGGTCTACATTCCCGACCTGCTGGCGATCGCCTCGTTCTACAAGGACTGGGCGAAGATCGGCGGCGGGCTGTCGGGCCAGAACGTGATGGCGTACGGCGAGTTTCCGGATATTGCCAACGACTACTCGAACAAGAGCATGCTGTTGCCGGCCGGTGTCATTCTCGGCGGCGACCTGAAGAACGTCCACGACGTCGATCTGAAGGCACCCGACCAGGTGCAGGAATGGGTGACGCACTCCTGGTACAAGCAGGGCGACGAGTCGAAGGGCCTGCATCCGTTCGACGGTGTCACCGACCCCCACTTCGTGCTTGGCCCCGGCACCAAGGGAACGCGCACCAATATCGAGAATCTCGACGAGAGCGCCAAGTACTCCTGGATCAAGGCCCCGCGCTGGAAGGGCCATCCGGTCGAGGTCGGCCCGCTCGCGCGCTACGTCGTCGCCTTCGCCCGCGGCGACAAGGAGGTCACCGAGCAGCTCAACATGGTGCTGAAGACGCTCGACGTTCCGGTGACCGCGCTGTTCAGCACGCTCGGGCGTACCGCCGCCCGCGGTCTCGAGTGCTCGTGGGCCGCGCACAAGATGCGCTACTTCTACGACCAGCTGATCACCAACCTCAAGTCGGGCGACTACGCGACGGCCAACGTCGATCTGTGGGAGCCGTCGACCTGGCCGGCCGAGGCCAAGGGTATCGGATCTTGCGAGGCACCCCGCGGCGCACTCGCGCACTGGGTGAAGATCAAGAACACGCGGATCGACAGCTACCAGTGCGTGGTGCCGACGACGTGGAACGCGAGCCCGCGCGACGCCAAGGGCCAGATCGGTCCCTACGAAGCCGCACTGCTGAACACGCCAATGGTCAATCCGCAGCAGCCGCTGGAGATCCTGCGCACCATCCACAGCTTCGACCCCTGCCTCGCCTGCGCGACGCACGTGATGTCACCGGAGGGCGAGGAACTGGTTGCGGTGAAGGTACGCTGATCCGACGAGGAGCGAAGCGATGAGAGTCAATCCCGTTTCCGGCCAGGTGCTTGCCGGCCCGCTGGAGCCAGTCTATGTCTACGAGGCGCCGGTTCGCCTGTGGCACTGGGTGATGGTCGTGG
Organism: Burkholderiales bacterium; assembly: GCA_020853025.1. GTDB lineage: Bacteria > Pseudomonadota > Gammaproteobacteria > Burkholderiales > Casimicrobiaceae > VBCG01. The sequence continues at coordinate 75,962 of JADYZP010000052.1, read as the reverse complement.
CGATGCTCTTCCTGATGGGCACCGGCTACATGATCGGCCGCCCCCCGCCGTCGATCGGCGGCGAGGCGACATTCCACTACTTCTTCGGCTACATCCGGATGATCCACTTCATCGCCGCGATGGTCTTCGCTGTCGCCTTTGCGGTGCGGGTGTACTGGGCATTCGTCGGCAACCACTCGTCGCGGGCGATCTTCCTGCCGCCGGTATGGAATTTGAGCTGGTGGCGCGGACTGTTCAGCCAGCTGGGCTACTACCTGTTCCTGAAAAAGGAGTCCGAGCGGTGGGTCGGACACAATCCGCTCGCGCAACTCGCGATGTTCGCGATGTACACGCTGGGCTCGCTGTTCATCATCATCACCGGACTCGCGCTCTACGCCGAGGCCTGGGGCTGGGGCACGTGGCCGATGAACATCATGGGCTGGGTCTTCGTCGTTTTCGGCGACCCGCAAATGGTGCGCACGCTGCACCGCCTGACGATGTGGTACCTGCTGCTGTTCGCGGTCATTCACGTCTATATGGTGTTCCGCGAGGACATCATGAGCGGCCAATCGGTCGTCGGTACGATGATCAGCGGTATCCGGACGTGGAAGGGAGCGCCCAGGGCGTGAACGCGCGACCCGGGCAGGCGGTCGCCGGCAAAGTCGTCCACGGGCACCGCTCTTTGGCGGCTCGTCGGCGAGTGCCGGCGGTCGCCACGCGCCGTCCGCCGCGTCCCGGCGAATTCCTCGAATCGAGGTACTTGAGGCCGCTGTCGATCAACCAGACCGAACTGGCGCAGGCGCTCGGCATCTCGCGCCGGCGCGTCAACGAGTTGATCAAGGGACGGCGCGCGATCACGCCCGACACCGCGGTCCGGCTCGCCATGTTCTTCGGCAACGACGCGGTGTTCTGGATGCACCTGCAGGTCGCCTGGGACATGCATATCGCGATGCGCGAGTTCGCCACGACGCGCCGCAAATAGCCGCTGATTCATTGCGCGCAACGCGCGCGCAGCGGCCTTGACCTAACACAAAGGCGCTGCCGCGCAGCAGCGCTAGTCTTGCTCCTGTAGTAACACGAAGGGTAACAGGGGGCGACTTGAGCGCGCGTTGCGAAGTTCTGGTTCTCGGCATCGGCAATCTGCTGTGGGCTGATGAGGGATTCGGCGTGCGCGCGGTCGAGGCGCTGCACCAGGCGTGCGTGTTCCCTACCGGCGTCAGGCTGCTGGACGGCGGCACCCTCGGCCTCGCTCTCTACGACGACCTGACGTCGGCACGCCGGATCCTGGTCTTCGATGCCATCGACTTCGCGCTGCCGCCGGGCACGCTCCGCGTGCTCCGCGACGCCGAGGTACCCGCCTGGGGCCGCACCAAGCTGTCTCCGCACCAGGTCGGCTTCAACGATCTTCTGGCGATCGCGCAGCTGAACGGTCGCGCGCCCGATGCGATCGTCGCCATCGGCGTGCAGCCGGTCGAGTTGAACGATTTCGGCGGCAGCCTGCGTGACGCCGTGCGGACGCGCATCCCCGAGGCCGTGGCGCTCGCCACCGAGCAACTGGCGGCGTGGGGCTTCCCCGGCGCGCCGCGCGCGCCGGGCGCCGTCTGCGAGCCCTTGAATGCGCATGCGCTGGCGCTTGCCGCCTACGAAGCCGAGCGACCGTCGGATCGCGATGCACTGCGCAGCGGCGATGCGCGCGTGCTCGAGCGTGCGCTGGGCCAACGGGGCTGACATGTGCATCGGCATCCCCATGCAGGTGGAGAACGTGAACGAAGGAATCGCGCAATGCGTCGGGCGCGGCGAGCGGGCGGCGCTGGATTGCGCGCTGATCGACGCGCCGGCGCCGGGCACCTGGGTGCTCGCCTTTCGCGGCGCCGCGATGCGTGTGCTGAGTGCGACCGAAGCCGCGCAGACCAACGCGGCGCTGGATGCGCTCGCGGCAGTGCTCGCCGGCGAGGCGGTGACCGACGCCCACTTCGCCGATCTCGTCGGTCGCCAGCCCGAGTTGCCGATGCACCTGCGCGGAAAAATCCAGTGACGATGCCGATGCCGATGCCACCCGGCGCCAACGCCGACCCGATGGCGTATCCGCTGATCGCCCGCCTGTTCGCGGAGCATGGCTATGCGCGCCTGACGGCGGAGAACTTTGCCGCGTTCACGACGCCACCTGGCCACGCGCTGCTGCTCTTTATCGAGGACCCGGTACGCTTTCGTGAAACGCTGGATCTCGCGGTGATCGTTCCGGAACTCGCGCGCGCCTTTCCCGGGCGCTTCCGAGTCGGGGTCCTGCTGCCGGAAGACGCGCGCCGCGAGGCGGTGCGCTACGGCTTCCGGCGCTGGCCCGCGGTCGTGATGCTCACCGACGGCGCTTACGTGGGCGCGATCGATGGCTTGCGCAATTGGGACGAATACATCGCGGCGATGAACCTGCTGCTGCGCGCCGCACCGACGCGGCCGCCGTCGGTGGGCATCGCCGTGCGCGGTGGCGCCGAGGGCGCTGGCGGTTGCCATGCCTGAGTACACTTTCGAGGAGTCATGATGAAGGAGTTCCCGCTTCCGGTGCGCGCCATCGGCCCGGGCTCGCAGCCGGTCGAAGAATCGGAGTTGCAGTATCTGCAGATGCCGCAGGGAATGAACACGTTCAGCATGCCTGTCGTCCCCGAGCGCGCGGACGCAGTCGCGCTGCGCGGCGCGTACGACGTGCTTGCGCAGTTCCTCGAACGCATGCGCGGCTGGGATCCCGGGAGTGCAGGCGACGGCCCACAGATCGATCTGGGAGGGCTGCCGTCCCGGATTCTTGAAGTTGTGGACGAAATGCTCGGCGAAGGCGAGGTGTCGATTCGCATCGGCGGCGACCGCAGCTTGCACATACAGGAAAGCGTGTTCACCGGGTTGTGGCGCGTCTGCACGCTGGACGCTGCCGGCATGCTCGCCTCCGACCGGCTCGAAGCCGGACCACTGCCACGGGTCGTCACCGGCGTCGCACGAGCGGCGGCAAGCGCCGCACCGCCGCTGGTGCCGTTGCCGCCCGGAGCGATGAATTCGCCGGCTCTGCTGGCGGAGATCGCAAGCCAGATGGCCGAGCGCGTCGATGAAGCGCCGGCGCACGTGATCAACCTGACGCTGTTTCCGTTGACGCCCGACGATCACCTGGTGCTCGAGCAGGCGCTCCCCGTGGGACCGGTCGCGATGATTTCGCGCGGTTTCGGCAATTGCCACATCACATCGACGCGCCTGCGCGACGTCTGGCGCGTCCAGTACTTCAACAGCATGAAGACGCTGATCCTCAATACCGTCGAAATCATCGACGTTCCTGTGGTGGCGCTGGCAGCGCCCGAGGACCTCGAGGAAAGCCGCGAGCGGCTCGCCGAACTGGTCGACTGGATTGGCGAGTCCTGCGCCGACGTGGCACAGCGCTGAGCCGGCGATGGATCCGCGACAAGCGTGTGACACGGAGGCCTCCGCGGCAGCGCCGCGACGTCGCGAATGCAGGATCTGCTGGCACGTCTACGACCCCGGCGTCGGCGACCCCGTGTGGCAGATTCCGGCGGGAACCGCGTTCGCCGACTTGCCGCCGCACTGGACCTGTCCGAACTGTTCGGCGACGCAGGATCAGTTCCTGGATCTTTCCGATGCGACCTGATCCCTCGCCGCGGCTGGTCGACTTCTATCGCGTGGCGGCGGCGCGCATGCAGGGCCTGGATGTGGTCAACTGCGCGCTCGAAGTCGAGGCAATCGGCTTCGCACCATGGAAGGACCATTGGCTAGGCGTGCTGTTGACGCCGTGGTTCATGAATCTGGTGCTGGCGCCACGCGATCCCGAACGCTGGGTCGCGCTGGCGACGGGTGTGAAGCGCCTGCACGCATTCCCGGCCGGCGACTTCGAGTTCATCGGCGCTTGCGACGACGTGCTCGGCGACTACGCCATGTGCTCGCTGTTCTCGCCGGTGCGCGAATTCGCCGACCAGCCGACGGCGCGCCTGGTGGCGCAACATGCGCGGGTTGCGCTGCTCGACGCCGAGAACGCCGAGCGTGCGGCGCCGAACGCCGAAGGGCCGATCGCCGGCGTCGAACGGAGGCTCGAGCAACCGGTTTCGCGGCGCGACCTGCTGCGCGGGCGCCTCGGTGCCACAGGCGATGAACCTCGAAGGTGAACTGGTCGTGACGCTCGCTCGTGACGCGCAGGCCGTACGCAACGTCGATGTGCGCTTGTCGCGGCCGCGGGTCGCGTCGCGCATCCTGTCCGGCAGGACGGCGGCCGACGCCGCAACGACGATCCCGCTGCTGTACAGCGTCTGCGGCGGGGCGCAGGGTGCGGCTGCCGCTTGTGCGCTGGCCGCGGCAGGCGCCGCGGGCTTTGTCGCCGAATCCCCGTCGCGCACCGCGGGAGTCATCGTGGAGGCGCTGCAGGAGAATTTCTGGCACCTGCTGATCGGCTGGCCGAACGCGATGAGCGCCGAGCCGCAGGTCACGGCTGTCACCGCCGTCCGTTACCTGATCGCGACGTCGACGCGCGCGTCGGACGGCAGCGACCTGTTGGGCGATGCGAAGGCGATGCGCGAACTGGCGGCGCGTCTCGCGCACCTCGCCGAAGGCGCGATCTACGCCATGGCCCCCGGCGCGTTCCTCGAACGGGTCGACGTCGCGGCACTCGAACGGTGGTGCGCCGAAGCGAAGACGGGGCCGGCGCGGCTGCTCCGGCAGGTGCTCGTCGAAGCGCAGGTTCCGCGCCGCAACGATGTACGCCTGCTGCCGCCACTGTCGCGCGATCGCGTGCGCCACGTCATAGCTCCCGCGTTGCGCGACGATCCCGACTTCCCGCGGGCGCCGACATGGGCGGGTGCGCCGGCGGAGACGGGTGCGCTGGCGCGCATGCACGAGCACCCGTTGGTCGCCGACTGCGAGCGCCGCTTCGGCCGCACCGCGGCCACGCGGATCGTCGCGCGCATGGTCGAGGTCGCGCGCCTGTTCGCAGAACTCGCAGATGAGCAGGATGCGATGCCGACGTTGCCCCGGGCACAAAGCGTCGGCCTCGGCGACGGTGATGGACTGGGCGTGGTCGAAACCGCGCGTGGCGTGCTGCTGCATCGCGCGCGCGTTCACGACGAATGCATTGTCGACTATCAGATCGTCGCGCCGACCGATTGGAACTTCCATCCGGAAGGTCCGCTGGTGCATGCGTTGACCGGAGCCAACGCCGGCGACGACGCGGCGCTGCTGCGTCATGCGCGACTGGCGATCCACGCGCTGGACCCGTGCGTAGCGTGCAAGGTCGAGGTGGCGCGTGCATGAAGTCGCGTTGGCCGAAGGCGTGCTGCGCATTGTCGAAGATGCGGCGATCCGCTGCCAGGCGAGCCGCGTGCACACGGTCTGGCTGGAGATCGGCGCGCTGGCGCACGTCGAGCCGCGCGCGCTGCGATTCTGTTTCGACGCGGTCACGCGCGGCAGCGTCGCCGATGGCGCGGCGCTGGAGATCGAAACGCGACCGGGCATGGCCTGGTGCATGCCCTGCGGCGAGCACGTGGCGCTGGCAGGTTTCGGTGATGCCTGCCCCAACTGCGGCAGCTATCAGCTGCAGGTCGTCGGCGGCGAAGAGATGCGGGTGAAGGAAATCGGAGTCAGGTGAACGGCGGCGCGTGGATACCGCGCCTTGGCCAGGAAAGGATCGATCGACATGTGCACGACCTGCGGTTGCAGTCACGGTGAAACCCGCATCGATGGGGTTCCGACGCCGCGCACCGGGAGCCGGAGCGCGTTCCACCACGCGGATCCGCGGGCGCTGCCGTTGCATCGCCACGCCGACGGCAGCTGGCACGGTTCATTGCGTCCGACGGCGCGACCGGCAAGACATGCGGCGCCGCTCGGCGCCGTGCACGACGCCGCGCTTGCCGCCGATCGGGTCGTGGCCATCGAACAGGACATCCTCGCGCGCAACGACGCCTTCGCGCAGCGCAACCGGCAGACGATGCACGACCGCGGCATCTTCGCGCTGAACCTGGTGTCCAGCCCCGGGTCGGGCAAGACGACGCTGCTTGTGCGCACCATCGAGGCGCTGAAGGCGAGCCTGGCGATGGCGGTCGTCGAAGGCGACCAGCAAACTTCGCTCGACGCCGATCGCATCCGCGCCACCGGTGCCGCCGCTGTGCAGATCAACACCGGACGCGGCTGCCACCTGGATGCGCAGATGGTCGGCGATGCGCTGACCACACTCGATCCGGCCGAGGACAGCCTGCTGCTGATCGAGAACGTCGGCAACCTGGTCTGTCCGGCCGCTTTCGACCTGGGCGAGACGCACAAGGTCGTGATCCTGTCGGTCACCGAAGGCGACGACAAGCCGCAGAAGTATCCGGACATGTTCCGCGCCGCCGACCTGATGCTGATCAACAAGGTCGACCTCTTGCCCTACGTCGCCTTCGACGTCGACGCGGCGAGCGCGCGGGCGCGCGCAATTCGTCCAGGACTGCCGGTGATGTGCGTATCGGCCACCAGCGGCGAAGGCCTGGCCGCGTGGCTATCCTGGATCGAGCACGGCTGCGCTGCGGCGCGCAATGCGCGCGATCGCAACGCCGAGGGCCTGCGCCGCCGTGTTGCCGAGCTGGAAGCGAAGCTGGCTGCGGCCGCGCGCGGAAGCTGACGAGCGAGCGTCGATGAGCGTTGCCATCACGACCCATGTCGTGCGCCGCCGCATCGAGGTGCAGGGCATCGTGCAGGGTGTCGGTTTCCGGCCCTTCGTCTACCGGGTGGCGCGCGAACTCGAGCTGGCGGGCTGGGTGCGCAACGACTCCGCCGGCGTGACGATCGAGGTGCAGGGCGACCCGGAATGCGTCGAGCAGCTGACCCGCCGCCTGCGCGACGATGCGCCACAGCACGCGCGCGTCGACCGCGTCACCCTGCAGGAGTGCGAGTTGGGCACCGGCGCAGGCGACTTCGCGATTCTCGGCAGCGTCAAGGGGCAGGGTGCGACGGCGATCGGATCCGACAGCGCGGTCTGCGCCGACTGCCTGGACGAACTCTTCACGCCATCCGATCGCCGCCATCGCTACGCGTTCACCAACTGCACGCATTGCGGCCCGCGCTACACGATCACGCGCTCGCTGCCCTACGATCGCGCGACGACGAGCATGGCGACGTTCGCGCAGTGTCCGCGCTGTCTTTCCGAATACCGCAATCCGTCCGATCGCCGCTTTCATGCCGAGCCCAATGCCTGCCCGGAGTGCGGCCCGCGGCTTGCGTTTCTCGACGCCGCGGGCAGGGAACTGCGCGACGTCGATGCGGTTGCCGAAGCGGCGATGCGCATCGCCCGCGGCGAGATTCTCGCCATCAAGGGTCTGGGTGGATTCCATCTCGCCTGCGACGCCCGCAACGCGGATGCCGTCGCGCGGCTGCGCGCGCGCAAGGCGCGCGAGGAAAAGCCCTTTGCCGTCATGCTGGCGAACCTGGCGTCGGTGGCGGCATTCGCGCAGGTATCGGCGAGCGAAGGGGCGTTGCTCGACTCCAGGCAGCGGCCGATCGTCCTGTTGCGCAAGCGCGAAGGCGTCGATGGCGCGCTTGCCGGTGTAGCACCGGGCCTCGGCTGGCTTGGCGTCATGCTGCCGTACACACCGCTGCAGCACCTGCTGTTTCACGAGGCGGCGGGTCGACCCGCGGGCGTGCAGTGGCGTGACCAGGCGCAGGCGCTGGTGCTGGTGATGACCAGCGCCAATCCGGGAGGCGAGCCGCTGGTCACCGGCAACGCTGAGGCTTGCCGACGCCTCGAAGCTATCGCCGACGGCTACGTCGTCCACGATCGCGACATCGTCGTCGGTTGCGACGACAGCGTCGTCCGCGCGCTGCCGGAAGAAGGCACACACGGGTTCCAGTTCGTCAGGCGCGCACGCGGCTACACGCCGCGGGCGATTCCGCTCGCCGTTGCCGGACCTTCGGTGCTGGCGGTCGGCGGCTATTTCAAGAACACGGTCTGCGTGACGCGCGGCGACGAAGCTTTCGTGTCGCAGCATATCGGAGACCTCGACAACGCGCCGACCTGCCGCGCACTCGAAGACGCGGCGGATCACCTGCTGGCGACCGTCGACGTCACGCCGGCGCTGATCGTGCACGACCTGCATCCCGATTTTTTCAGCACGCGCCACGCGGCCCGGCTGGCGGCGCGCTACGGCGTCCCGCTGCACGGCGTGCAGCACCATCACGCGCACATTGCCACGGTGCTGGCCGAACATCGTCATCGAGGTCCGGTTTTGGGGTTGGCGCTCGACGGCGTCGGGCTCGGAACCGACGGTGGCGCGTGGGGTGGGGAACTGCTGGTCGTCGCAGGGACGCGCTGCGACCGCGTCGGACGCCTGGCGCCGCTCATGCTCCCCGGTGGCGATCGCGCCGCGCGCGAGCCGTGGCGGATGGCGGCGGCGGCGCTGGATCGCGCCGGCCGCGGCGCCGAAATCGAGCGGCGTTTCGCCAGCGAGCCGGGTGCGCGCACCGTGGCGTCGATGCTCGCGCTGGGCGTGCGCGCCCCGCCGACGTCGAGCATGGGCCGCTGGTTCGACGCGGCAGCGGGAATGCTGGGGGTACGCCAGCGAATGGCCTTCGAAGGCCAGGCGGCGATGCTGCTCGAAGGATGCGCGCAGGCGCACGGACCGGTGCCCGCCGACCCGGCGCTCTACACGATCAGCGCCGACAACGAGCTCGACCTGACGCGCCTGCTGGCGCGGCTCGCGGATACCGATGACGCCGGCTTCGGTGCGGCATTGTTCCACGCGACGCTGGTCGCCGCGCTCGCCGACTGGACGGCGCGCACGGCGGCGACGAAGGCGCTGACCACGGTCGCGGGCGGCGGCGGCTGCTTTCTCAACGCGCTGCTGTCGGAGGGCCTGCGCGCGGCGCTCGCGCAGCGGGGGCTCGCCCTGCTCGAAGCGCAGGCGGTGCCGCCCAACGACGGCGGCCTGGCGCTGGGCCAGGCGTGGGTCGGACTGAAATCGCTTGCCGGAACGAGCTGACCATGTGCCTGGCCATACCCGCGCGCATCGTCGAAATGCCCGACCCGGAAACGGCGCTGGTCGATGTCGGCGGCGTTCGCAAGCAGATATCGCTGGCGCTAGTCGAAGGCGTCGCTTGCGGCGACTACGTGATCGTGCACGTCGGCTACGCGCTTACGCGGCTCGACCCGGACGAGGCGCAGCGCACGCTCGACACTTTCGCGCAGGCGGGGCTGCTGCCGGACGCCGCGCGATGAAGTACATCGACGAGTTCCGCGACGGTGCGCTCGCACGCGACCTGGCTGCCGCAATCGCGCGCGAGGTCCGCAGCGATCGCCGGTATCACCTGATGGAATTCTGCGGCGGCCACACGCACGCGATATCGCGCTATGGGCTCTGCGACCTGTTGCCTGCCAACGTCCGGATGATTCACGGTCCGGGTTGTCCGGTGTGCGTGCTGCCGGTCGGGCGCATCGACAACGCAATCGCGCTGGCGCAGCGCCCGGGACTCATCCTGTGCACGTACGCCGACACGATGCGCGTGCCGGCGTCGAAGGGCCTTTCGCTGCTGCAGGCAAAGGCGCGCGGCTGTGACATCCGGATGGTGTACTCGTCCGCCGATGCCGTGCGCATCGCGCGCGAGCATCCGCAGCGCGACGTCGTCTTCTTCGCCATCGGCTTCGAGACGACGACGCCGCCGACCGCAGTCGCGATCCGCGACGCGCAGGCGGAAGGGCTCGCCAACTTCAGCGTCTTCTGCAACCACGTGCTGACGCCCGCCGCCATCAGCAACATCCTGGAGAGCAAGGAGGTGCGCGAATACGGCACGGTCCCGCTCGACGGCTTCATCGGGCCGGCGCACGTGTCGACGGTGATCGGCAGCCAGCCCTACGAATACTTTGCCGAGGAATACCAGCGGCCGGTGGTCATCGCCGGCTTCGAACCGCTGGACGTGATGCAGGCGATCCTGATGCTGGTACGGCAGCTGAACGAGGGCCGTGCCGAGGTCGAGAACGAGTTCACGCGCGCGGTCACCCGCGACGGCAACGTCCGCGCCAAGTCGCTGGTCGCCGATATCTTCGAACTGCGGCGCACCTTCGAATGGCGCGGCCTGGGCGAGGTGCCGTACAGCGCGCTGCGCATCCGCGAGCGCTATCGCGCGTTCGACGCCGAGGCGCGCTACGGCATCGTCTACCGGTCGGTGCCCGACCATAAGGCCTGCGAATGCGGCGCCATCCTGCGCGGAGTGAAGACGCCCGCGCAGTGCAAGGTCTTCGGCACCGCGTGCACGCCCGACCATCCGCTGGGATCGTGCATGGTGTCGGCGGAGGGCGCCTGCGCCGCGCACTACACCTACGGCCGCTTCAAGGACGCGGCGATCGCCCCGGTTGCGGCTGCGGCGGATTGATGGCCGGGCGCGACGACACCCTCCGCCCGGTCGACTTCCGCAACGGGCGCGTCGACATGACGCACGGCGGTGGCGGCCGGGCGATGGCGCAGCTGATCGACGAACTCTTCGTCCATGCCTTCGACAACGAATGGCTGCGCCAGGCCAACGACAACGCGGTGTTCGCGGTGCCGGGTGGGCGCATGGTGATGGCGACCGACAGCCATGTCGTGTCGCCGCTGTTCTTCCCGGGCGGCGACATCGGCTGCCTGTCGGTGCACGGCACGATCAACGACGTCGCGATGGCAGGGGCGACGCCGCTCTATCTGGCAGCGGGCTTCATCCTCGAGGAAGGCTATCCGCTCGCCGACCTGAAGCGGATCGTCGGGTCGATGGCGGCGGCCGCCGCCGACGCGCGCGTCCCCGTCGTTACCGGGGATACGAAAGTCGTCGAGCAGGGCAACGGCGACGGCGTCTTCATCACCACCACCGGCGTCGGCGTGGTGCCCGCCGGCGTGGACATCCGCGGTGACCGGGCACGCCCCGGCGACCGCATCCTGGTCAGCGGGGCGCTGGGTGACCACGGCGTGGCGATCATGTCGCTGCGCGAGAACTTGAGCTTCGAGACGACGCTGCGCTCGGACACCGCGGCGCTGCACGGACTGGTCGCGACGATGGTCGCCGCGGTGCCCGACCTGCACTGCCTGCGCGACCCGACGCGCGGCGGGCTGGCGACGACGCTGAACGAGCTCGCCCGCCAGTCCGGCTGCGGCATGGTCATTGCCGAAGAGCGCATCCCCGTGCACGCGGAGGTGCGCGCCGCCTGCGAGTTCCTGGGACTCGATCCGCTGTACGTCGCCAACGAGGGCAAGCTGGTGGCGATTTGCGCAGATGCCGACGCGCAGCGCCTGCTCGCTGCGATGCGCGCGCACCCGCTGGGGGTTGATGCGGCGATCATCGGCGAGGTCATCGAGGATCCGCATCATTTCGTACAGATGGACACGAGCTTCGGCGGCCGGCGCGTCGTCGACTGGCTGACCGGCGAGCAGTTGCCGAGGATCTGCTGATGCGCATCCTGCTGCTCGCGCATTCGTACAACTGCCTGACACAGAGCGTCCATTGCGCGTTGACGGCGGCGGGCCACGACGTGTCCATCGAATTCGACATCGCCGACAGCGTGACCGAAGAGGCGGTCGCGCTCTGGCGACCGGAACTCGTCATCGCGCCGTTTCTCAAGCGGCGCATCCCGGAATCGGTCTGGCGTCGCCATCGCTGTCTCGTCGTGCATCCGGGCATCGCCGGTGACCGCGGCCCCTCCGCGCTCGACTGGGCGATCAGCGAAGGCGTTGGCCGCTGGGGCGTCACTATCCTCGAAGCCAACGGCGACATGGACGCCGGCGACGTCTGGGCCAGCGTCGAATTTCCGATGCGCGATGCGGCGAAGAGCAGTCTCTACCGCCAGGAGGTCACCGCCGCCGCGGTGGCGGCGCTGACGACGACGCTCGCGGCGATCAACGCCGGTGGCGCACCGAAGCCGTTGGCCGATCTGCAGGCAAACGCACGCGGGCGACTGCGTCCGCTGATGAAGCAGGCGGACCGCGCCATCGACTGGCGCCGCGACGACACCGCGACCGTGCTGCGCCGGATCCGGGCGGCGGACGGCGCGCCCGGCGTCGCCGACGCCGTGTTGGGCATTCCGGTACGTCTCTACGGCGCGCATCGCGAGGGCAACGCGCCGCCGCCGCTTGCTGGGGCGACGGCGGGCGCCGTCGTCGCGCAGCGCTCCGGCGCAATCCTGCGCGCCACCGTCGACGGGGGAGTGTGGATCACGCATCTTCAGCGCATCGGCGACGACGGCAACGGCTTCAAGCTGCCGGCCGCGCAGGTGCTGGGCGACCGGCTCGCCGAAGTCCCCGAGCTTGCGCTGGCGCCCGATGCGCGTGTCGACGGCGCGACGTGGCGGCCCATCGAGTACGTGGAGGAGGGCGCCGTCGGCTATCTTCACTTCCCGTTCCACAACGGCGCGATGGGTACGGCCGACTGCGAGGCATTGCGCGCCGCCTACGTCGCGGCGACGCGGCGTGCGACCCGCGTGATCGTGCTGATGGGTGGCCCCGACTTCTGGTCCAACGGCATCCACTTGAACCTGATCGAGGCTGCCGAGCATCCGGCCGAGGAGTCGTGGCGCAACATCAACGCGATGAACGACCTGGTCCGCGAAATCATCATGACGTCGCGGCAGCTGACCATCGCCGCGATGCAGGGCAATGCCGGCGCCGGCGGCGCGTTCCTGGCGCTCGCCGCCGACCGCGTCTGGGCTCGCGACGCGGTGATTCTCAATGCGCATTACAAGGGCATGGGCAACCTCTACGGTTCCGAGTACTGGACCTACCTGCTGCCACGGCGCGTCGGCGACGACGCGGCGCGTGCGCTGACCCAGGGGCGGCTGCCGATGACGGCGCGAGCCGCAGTCGCTGCCGGCCTGATCGACGCGCAGTTCGGCGCCGATCCGGAAGGCTTTCGGCGCGAGGTCGAAAGGCGCGCGCAGGCGTTGGCCGCGGCGCCCGATTACGAGTACCTGCTCGCCGAGAAGGCGCGCTCGCGAGCCGCCGACGAGGCGCACCGGCCGCTGGCGGCGTACCGGGCCGCCGAACTCGAGCGCATGCACCGGAATTTCTTCGGCTTCGACCCCAGTTACCACGTCGCGCGATTCCACTTCGTCGGCAAGGTGCCGCGCTCGCGCACGCCGCTCTACCTGGCACGCCATCGCAGCGGCGCAGCCGGCGCCGGGCGCGCCGCGCAATCGGTGGCCGCCGCCGTGTGATCGAACTGCAACAGGTCGCCACCGCGTGAGCTATCGGCCGCTGCCGGGTCAACCAAACCTCCGGCCATGCGTTAGGATGGCGGCAGATTGCGTCGAATCGTGATGAGCAGAGTCTTGCGTTACGAGTATTCGATGGTCGCAGCGGGGGTGCCCTCGCCGCGGTCCAGGCCCGCCTGCACAGCAGGAAACTCTCAAAGGAGCGTCAGAATGAAAGTCGTTGCGATGACCGTGGTAGTGGCGGCCGGCCTGTTGGCGGCCGGTGTGGCAAGTGCATCCGAGGAACTGGCCAAGAGCAGCGGCTGCATGACTTGCCATGCGGTGGCGACCAAGAAGATGGGGCCGTCGTTCAAGGACGTCGCGGCGAAGTACAAGGGTAAGGCGGACGCCCAGGCGAAGATTGTGGCGGAACTCAAGGCAGGCAAGGGCCATCCCGCCGTCAAGTCGTCGGACGCCGATACGGCGACACTGGTGAAGTGGATCCTGGCCATGTGATCGGAGGCCTCCCGCCGACCGTCGCCAGGCGCGCAAGCGCCATGCACCGGCCGGAGGGCATCGGCCGCGGGAGCATGCTGCATCAGGATGCAATCGCACAGACGTGGCGCTGGAGGCCAAGGGTGACGATCTGAAGCCACTGGTCAAGCGGGTGCTTTCCCAGTAGCGCGTCCGAGCTCGCAAGCCGGCTTTTTTGTCTCCGCCCAGGGCCTGACGTCAGTTCCGCTTGCTGTCGAGACTCAGTTCCGGCCAGTTGCGACCATGACAGGCCGGATTGGCACAGAAGCTGCCACCTTCGGTTCCCCACTTGATCGGACCGTGGCACATCTTGCAGCTGTCGTCGACCTTGGTCCGGTGGTCATGCATGAAATTGGGTTCGTTGTGGCTGGATGGCGGTGTGAGGCCCGGAGCCACGGTCGAGTTCACCGTCTTCAGCGTGCCGTCGACGCTGACCTGCGGCAAATCGTGGCACAGCGTGCACTGGAGGCGGATCGCCTCGCCCTTTTCGTTGAAATGCTTGCCGTCGTGGCAGCGGAAGCAGCCGGGGAAGTCCCTGTGCCCCACGTGATTCGGGAAGGACTTCCAGGAAAAGTCCTTGGCCTCGAATTCCGATAGCGAAACAATCTCCAGCATCGTTTTCGCAAACTGTTCCTCGGCCGCTTTCTGCTCGGGTTTCAATTCCCCCTTTGGCGCCGCGTCGGCGATGATTTGCTTGAACGTCGAAATCTGCGCCTCCATCGGGCCGTGCAGCGGTGAGGCCCGTTCGATGATCGCAAGTGCGCGCGCTTTGATCGACGGGATGCTGCGGTCGATGCGCCCCTGCGCCATTGCCTCATCGATCCGGTCGGCGGGATTGCGGAACGGGTGGCCGGTCGCGTTGTGGCAGTCGGTGCAGTCCATTCGGCGCCGGGGCCTCTGGTCCATCTCGGCACGCCCGATCTCGCTCGTTGCGTCGAAGTAGGTCTGCGACTTGCCATCGTTGCCGGTGATGCGCACCCAGGGAACCGTTCGCCTCTGCACGTCGTCGGAGACGAACTCGACGTTCTGCTCGATGTGCCAGTGAATGCCGCGTGTCGCCTTTTCGCGGGCTTCTCCGCTGCCGGTGTGCAAGATGAGCTTCGTGCGTACCTCGGTGTTGTCCTTGTCGGGCTGGAACTGGATCCTGGTGCGGATCTTGTCATCGTGGTTGACCGATGGCCAGTGGCAGTTCTCGCAGGAATCGCGTGCCGGACGCAGCGTGGTCGCCGTCAGCGGACGCTCGTAGCCGATGATCATGCCGAGCAGTTCCTGATAGTGTGCGGCTTTCAGCGCCATCAACTGCAGCGTCGGCAGCCGGCCCATGTGGCACTCGACGCAGTGAACACGCGCGTGCACGGAGACCGCGTGGGCACGCGGCTCCTCGGGGTGCACCGCGTGGCAGTTATTGGTGCAGAAGGCGTCGCTGTTGCTGTACTCCCAGGCGACGATACCGCCGGCGCCGAGAACGACGAGCGCAATGGCGCCGACGATGATCGTCGTCGCCGCGCCCAGCATGAACGTCTTCTTGCCCAGTGTGAACTTCATCGGCGCTTCCTCGTCTGTCGTTCCCGCGCTGTCGTTGGCACACACCCTGCCGATGCTGGCACACCCATCGAGGCCGTGCCGACCGCGGCGGATGCCAGTATAGCGACTAGCCGATGATGCTGGAAACGATCAGGATGATGGCGATGATCCCGAGCACGAGCGCTGCGCCGCCGACGATCCAGCCGAACCACTTGGCTTCCTCGGACGGCGGAGTCGTCTCGCGGTCGGCGAGCGTTCCCTCACGGACCATGCGTTCGTACTCGACTTCACGCTCCTCGCGCAATTCGTGCTCGGAAATGCGGCCGGTGAAGATGACGGTGTCCATAGGGAATTTCTGCGGTCGCAGGTGGCCGTTGAAGAAGTGGAAAGTGAAGATGAAGCCGACGGCGAGCAGCGCTTCCTCGCCGTGCACCAGCGAGGCGATGTTGAACACCCAGCCCGGAAGGAACCTGGCGAAGAACACCGGGAACCAGAGCAGCAGGCCCGATCCGCCGATGATCAGCATCCCCCAGAACACCGCCCAGTAGTCGAATTTCTCCCAGTAGGTCCAGCGGTCGAACTTGGGCTGTGGTCCGGCGCCGATGAACCACTTGAAGTTGCGGTAGAGGTCGATGATGTCCTGCGGCTGCGGCACCATCGAGTCGGGCCCCCATAGTGTGGCCATCAGGCGACCGCTGGCGATCGCGCGCGCGAAAACCGCGACGACGTGGGTGACGAAGACGACGATCATCACGAAGGCGCAGATGCGATGGATGACGCCGGCGCTTTCGAAGCCGCCGAGCGTCCGCGCCAGAGCGGCGGCCCACGGCCGGTCAGCAAAAATCAACGGCAGACCGGTCAGCGCGCAGCCGAGGAAGGAAAGCATCAGCAGCGCGTGCAGCACACGCTGAGCGGGCGTGAAGCGGCGGTAGTAGCGTTGCGCGGTGCCGCCACCCGCGGTCGTGGCCGTCGCCGTGGCCGTCACCGGATTGCCCGTTGCGCTCGCCATCAGTGTTTCTCCCTGCCGCTGCCAGCGGACTTTCGACCAGCGCCGAACTTGACACGTAGTTCACGATAGAACCAGAACAACGTGTGGATGCCGAAGAAGGAGAACACGCCCCAGAGCAGGATCTCCATGAACAGCGCCACATAGTAGTAGAGCGGATTGCGGGCCTTGTCATGGCGATTGGCGTGCGGATCGAAGCTCGCGAAGTTGGCGGTGGCACCCGCGTGGCAGGTCTGGCAGGTTGCGAGCCGGTTCTGCGGCGAAACCTTCGATGCCGGATTCGACGCCGGCAGTACCTCGTGTGCACCGTGACAGGACGCGCAGGTGGCCACGCGCACATAGCCGAGCGCGGTCACCTGTCCGTGGAAGGTGTCGCGATAGGTGTCGAGATATTCCTGGTGACAGGTTCCGCATTCCTTGATCACGCTCAGGTGGAATTGCGGAGCGTCGTGCGACTGGATTTCGTGTGCCGAGTGGCAATCGGTACAGCCGGGTGCCGCCAGATTGCCGTCCTGGCGCAACTTGCCGTGCTGTCCCCGGAGGAAAGCTTCACGTTCGGACTTGTGGCAAGTTCCGCAAGTGTCCGGGATATTCGCGCGGCTGGTGTGGCTCGCCGCTTCGCCCTTCGCGCGGATATCATGTACGCCGTGGCAGTTGGTGCAGGTCGGCGCCGAGCCCTGCGCCGCACCCTTCAACGCCTTGCCGTGGATACTGTCGTGGAATTTGGCGCCGATATTGCCGCCGGGCAGTTTGGCCTTCGCGACGACGGCGTCGCTGCCATGGCACTTCGAGCACATCGCCTCGATATTGGCATGATTGGTTGGCGACGCCGGGTCTTTCGCACGCAAAATGTCGTGCGTCCCATGGCAGTCCGTGCAACTGGCGGCGACAGTGTTCCCGCCCTTGCGTGCGATGCCATGTACGGTGCCGGCGTATTCGGTGGCTACCTTGTCGTGACAGGTTCCGCAATTGACGGGTTGCAGCTTTTCCGCATGCGGCAGCTTCTGCGCCGAGACGTCGGTGTGACAATCGGTGCACTTTAGCTGCAGCTCGCCGTGGACCGACTTCCGGAAGCGTTCGGCGTCGACGGCGATCGACGTTCCAGCCGCGCTCTTCGCGTCCTTGTCGGCGTGACACATGAGGCAGGTGTCGTTGACGCCGGGGGTGGGTGCGGCAGCAGGTGCTGCGGCTGCCAGCAGCGACGCCGCGAACAGCAGTGCGAACAATGCGCAGGCCACGCCGAACGAAGGGAATCGGGTCATCGGCTTGGTTGCGCTGGAGGTAGGGGTTTTGGGACCCTGCAGTTCGTCCGCCGTCGAAGCAGGCACGATAGGCGGCGCATATCCCCGCCGATGCTTACATGCGCCATCGCTGCCGATGTTGACATGGATCAAGCGGGCACTACGCCGGAAGCCCGGCCACGTCCTCCCAGCGTCCGCTCGACTGCGAGCGCATGCGGGCCTCGATGAACGCCATCGCTTGGGCGCCTTCTTCGATGCGCGGATAGGGAATTTCGGGAATCGCCTCACCCAGTGTGCGCGCCATCCGCTCCTCCGCCACTTCGGCGTAGAGGTTGGCAAAGGCCTCGCGCAGTCCTTCCGGATGTCCGCGCGCTTGACGCCGGTCCGGTAATGGGAGTCTTATGACGGATCGTCTCAATTCTCCATCACCTCGAGTCCACCAAGGAGCGCATCATGGCAAGAAAAGCCGCTGCCGCACCGGTCGCAAAGACCGCCTCGAAAAAGAAGACCGCCAAGTCTGCACCGAAGCCGGCCGCGAAGGCACCGGCGAAGAAAGCCGCATCCCGCGCCTCCGCGTTTCCCGCCTTCGATCCCGCGATGATGGCGAACATGGGCGACCTGTCGAAGATGGCGAAAATGATGACGCCCGAGCAGGCGATGGACATGTACCGGGCGAACGCCAGGATGGCGCTGGACGTCATCAACGCCGCCATCGAAAACACGACCAAGCTGCGCCGGCTGCAGTTCGAAGGCGAGGAACAGGCGCGCGCAATGAGCCGCAAGGCGGCCAGACGCGCCGTCGAGGCGGCCAGCCCCGACGAAATAATGGCCGCCGGACAGGATGCATCGCAGGAAGCGATGGAGCAGGCGATGCGCTATTGGGGCCAGATGTTCGACATGATCGTCGAGATGCAAAAGCGCCTGTTCGTCATGATGGAAGGACAGATGGCCGGCGTGCCCGGCGCCAAGGAGGCCAAGGCCGCGATGTCGATGATGCCGGACCTGCGCCAGGCGCAGAACATCATCCAGGCGATGCAGGGGGTCGTATCGTCCGGCGGCAACGCCTTCGAATCGATGCAGCGCGTGATGGGCGATTTCGCGCGCTTCGTGCCGGGGATGAAGCGGCCGTAGATTCGATCGCAGAGAAGGCAGGGTCGAAGAAAGCCCGGTCCGACCCTGCTTGCAAGACTTGCCGTCGACGGCGCGCACATCACGACGAGATCGGCGCCGTTGTCTTCGGCCAGCCCTCCGTTGGCCACCAGGTCGTCGCGCAGCGCGCGATCGGTCGTGTCGCGATAATTCGCGTCCGGCCGTGGGCGCGGGGTCGCCGCGATGGTGCCCGGGGCGGGGGTCGAACCCGCACGCCTTTCGGCCCGAGATTTTAAGTCTCGTGCGGCTACCAGTTACGCCACCCGGGCGGGCAGGTCGATCTTACGCGAAGCCTGCGGCCGGCGGCGACGTTCCCCACGCTCCGATCGTGTGCGTGCGCTCGTCGTCGCCGAGCCAAACCGGCGTTACCGGCGCCGGCAGCGTTCCGGCGAAGGCCCCCGGCAGCACGGACTTCAGGATATCGCCGGTGTAATCGTCGGCGAGCGCGCGTGCCCAGGCGTCGGTATCCGCCCATGCGGGCGCACCGGAGACGACGCGCAGGAAGACGCGTCCGCTGTCCTGCTCGACGAAGTTGACCTCGCCGAATTCCGCGAGGCAGCGCTCGATGAATGCGCGGTCGTCCGTCGGCGAGCGTCGGCCGTCGTCCCGGTACACGGCATCGGCGGTTCGTGCATCGACGTCGATCTTTCGATAGCGCTCGCAGGCCAGCAGACATCCGACATCAAGAACGTTCAGCACGCCGTTCACGCCGAAAGCCGCGGTGCGCGGAGGCGCGCCGCGTTCGACCGTGTTGTCGAGGAACTCGAAGTGCACGCGCTTGTCCGTGCGCCGCACCCAGGTGAAGAAGAGCTCGGGCATTCCCGAGTAGGCTTCCACCGCATGCGCGAGAGTGTCGTCGACGGCCTTGTAGCGGCCGACGTCCAGACCGCGATTCCACGCACGCTCGACCAGCAGGTGCGGCGGCGTGACGAGGAAGAACAGGTAGACGATGTCGCCGAAGCGCGTCAGCAGGTTGCTGCCGGCCTCGTCGGAGAGCGGCGCGAAGCTGTCGAAGCGAAAGCGGTCGATCAGCAGATGCGACATCGCACCGCGCTGCGCCTTTCCCGCCATGTAGCGGTCGAGCTTGTGGTCGATGATCTGCAGTTCTTCGCCGGTGAAGGCGCCGGCGTACTTGTACGCGTCGCCCAGGCTCGCGTAGTCGAGCAGCTGCTTGCGCCAGATGTCGGGGCTTATCAGCGCGAAGTCGCTCCAGTCGACGCCGATGCGGCCGGCCAGGCGCCTCTGCAGCAGGCGCATCGTGCTCTTGCCCGCCGCCGACGCGCCCTTGGTATTCATCACCACCGGGTGCTGCTGCGGCGGCAGGAAGTGGAAGCCTTCCCGCACCGTCGCAGCTTTGATGATCGGCTCGACGCATTCACCGATCACCGAGGCGCCCAGTTCGTTCGCCGCCAGGTCGACGGCGACGCGGGCGATCACCGCAGGGTCACCCCACAGGCGGCCGTGCCTCACCAGCAGCGAGGAGACGGTGCGCGCGAGTGCACGCGCCGCTGCCGAGTCCACCTCGTCAACGGCCGCGTGTGCGTGGCGCTCCCAGCCGGTCACGAGTTCCGACGCGGTAACACCTTGGTCGACGGTCGTTGCGCGACGCCCGCGGTCGAAGAGGCGCCGCCAGCCGCCTGCGTGCGCGCCGGAGGGTGCTGCAGGCGGCGCGGCGCACAGCCTCGCCGTTTCGCGTGCGACGACGGCGGAGAGCGCATTTCGCGTCGCGTCGTAGGCTGCGGTGATTGCCGTCATCTGCGGTGCAACGTGGCCGTCGACGATGGTCTGCGTAATCTTCCGGAAATTGATGCCGAGGTCCTCGATCCGCGTACCGTCGGGGACCGAGACATTGGCGGTCACCCGCACCAGCACCTCGTGCAGCGCCAGACGTTCTGGCCGCAGTGTCGCAAGCTCGGTCAGCGGCAGCCCGGTCAGGTCGTGCAGTTCGCGCAGTTCCTGCAGCGTCGCCCGTGCGTTCTCGGGGCGAAACAGCGTTACCATGTGCAGAAGGTGCGCCGGAATCCGCGACTCGACTCCCGGGTTCCAGGGACCGAAGCGCGGGTCGTCGTCGTGGGGCAGCGTCATCGGAGTACGCGGGCGGAGCGGGGAGCGCAGGCACGAAGTCACGAAGGTACGCGCGGGGCAATCATGGCGCAATGCGCCGCTCGGTTAAAGTGACGCGCTGGTCCCGTCCATCGGAGGTGCAGCAATGAAGGTTCGTGCCGCAGTCGCGCACGCCGCAGGCAAGCCGCTGTCGATCGAGACAGTCGACCTCGACGGTCCCCGGGCCGGCGAGGTATTGGTCGAGATCATGGCCACCGGTGTGTGCCATACCGACGAGTTCACGCGCTCGGGAGCCGATCCCGAGGGACTGTTCCCGGCGATCCTGGGCCACGAGGGCGCAGGCGTCGTCGTCGAGACGGGTGCCGGCGTGACGACGCTGAAGCGCGGCGATCACGTGATCCCGCTCTACACGCCGGAGTGCCGGCAGTGCAAGGCCTGCCTGTCGCGCAAGACGAACCTGTGCACGGCCATCCGCGCCACGCAGGGCAGGGGCGTGATGCCCGACGGCAGCAGCCGCTTTTCGTTGGGCGGCCAGCCGATCCACCATTACATGGGCTGCTCGACCTTCGCCAACTTCACGGTCCTGCCGGAGATCGCGCTGGCGAAGATTCGCGAGGATGCGCCCTTCGACAAGGTCTGCTACATCGGCTGCGGCGTCACCACCGGGATCGGCGCCGTGATCAACACCGCGAAGGTCGAGCCGGGCGCGAACGTCGTCGTCTTCGGTCTGGGCGGCATCGGCCTCAACGTCGTGCAGGGTGCACGCATGGCCGGCGCGAACATGATCGTCGGCGTCGACCTCAACGCGCAGCGCGAGCCGCTGGCGCGCAAGTTCGGGTTGACGCACTTCGTGAATCCGCGCGACGTCGGCGGCGACCTGGTCGCGCACCTGGTCGAGCTGACCGGCGGCGGCGCCGACTATAGCTTCGAGTGCATCGGCAACGTCGACCTGATGCGCCAGGCGCTCGAATGCTGCCATCGCGGCTGGGGCGTGTCGGTCGTCATCGGGGTCGCCGGCGTCGGGCAGGAGATCCGGACGCGGCCGTTCCAGCTCGTCACCGGCCGCGTGTGGAAGGGAACCGCCTTCGGCGGTGCGCGTGGGCGCACCGACGTGCCGAAGATCGTCGACTGGTACATGGAGGGCCGGATCAACATCGATGATCTCATTACGCACGTGATGCCGCTCGAGCGCATCAACGAAGCCTTCGACCTCATGCATTCGGGCGCGTCGATCCGCAGCGTCGTGCAGTTCCGATGAAGCTCGAACAGGTTTCGGCCAGCCGCTGCTTTGAAGGCACGCAAGCGGTCTATCGCCATGCGTCGCAGGCGACGGCATCGCCGATGCGCTTCGCCATCTTCCTACCGCCGCAGGCGGCCACTGCGCGCGTGCCCGTGCTGTACTGGCTGTCGGGGCTGACCTGCACCGAGGAGAACTTCGTCGTGAAAGCCGGCGCGCAGCGCGTCGCGGCCGAACTCGGCGTCGCGCTGGTCGCGCCCGACACGAGTCCGCGCGGATTGAAGCTGCCCGGCGACCGCGACGACTGGGACCTGGGCGAGGGCGCCGGCTTCTACGTCGACGCGACGTGCCTGCCGTGGTCCGCGCATTACCGGATGTACTCGTATGTCAGCGAGGAGCTGCCGGAACTGGTCGCGGCGAGCTTTCCCGTCGATGCCGCGCGCGCGGGCATTTTCGGTCACTCGATGGGCGGCCATGGCGCGCTGGTGATCGGATTGCGCAATCCATCGCGCTTTCGCTCGATTTCCGCGTTCTCGCCAATCGCCTCGTCGATGCGCTGTGCATGGGGCGAGAAGGCGCTGACTACCTACATCGGCGACGATCGGACGCAATGG
The DNA here is from genome assembly GCA_020853025.1 of Burkholderiales bacterium. GTDB lineage: Bacteria > Pseudomonadota > Gammaproteobacteria > Burkholderiales > Casimicrobiaceae > VBCG01. Next base: position 53,464 of record JADYZP010000052.1, on the reverse strand, counting down.
CGAGACTACGACGCGACCGCGCTGATCGAGGATCATGGATGGTCCGGTCCGCCGCTGCTGGTCGATCAGGGTGCCGCGGATCCCTTTCTCGACGCCCAGTTGCGGCCGGAGTTGCTGGAGGAGGCCTGCGCGCGCCGGTCGGTGCCGCTCGTCTGTCACCGCCGCGACGGCTACGACCACAGCTATCATTTCATTGCGACCTTCATCGAGTCGCAGCTTCGCTTTCACGCGAAGTATCTCGCCTAGCGAAAACGGAAGTCACGGCAAGCCGCGCGTCCTTCCTGGTTGCAGACCTGACCTCGCACATCGGATGGAGTTCCGGCAGCGCAGATCGCATGCGCAGCGGATCCACGCGACGTTGCTGCGATCGATCGCTTGCACGGTGATATTCCGTTGCGCGCGAAAGTACGCATCTCTCGTAACGGGACTTATACGGCAATGTGGTTTATCATGTCGGGGCTCGTACGCGTGATGCGCATCGGTTGTCGCCCTCGACATCGGTGAGCACCCTTCCGGCGGCGGCTCTGGCCGAGTCTGTGCCCGGAAGCGGGAAGTCGCTACGGTGGCTGCGAAGTGCGAAGAATTCCCTCACGGCGTGCGCGCCTGCGGTTGGCGGGCGGCGCGCGTCGAAATCGACCTCGATCTGCAGCGAGGCATCCGGGTTGAAACAAGCCTATGCGTTGCGGATCACTCAAGACCGGCATCCAGTTCGATGCCGTCGAACCGATCGGGAGGGCTATGAGCACGGCAAGAAAAATTGCACATGATTTGAAGGACCGGCACGGCGCCCCGCTCGGTGAGCAGGACGTCTATCTGTTTCGCGAAGGGACGCACAGCGAACTGTACGCGGTGATGGGCTGTGTCCTCGACACCGACGGCGCTACGTTCCGTCTCTGGGCGCCCGGTGCCTCGCGCGTCTCGGTGATTGGCGAATGGAACGGCTGGAATGGCGACTCCGATCCGCTGACGGCCCGCGGCGACCAGAGCGGGATCTGGGAGGCCCGCGTACCGGGTGTGCGCCGCGGGCAATCGTACAAGTATCGGGTTGCGGGCGCCGACGGCGTCCAGCTGCCGGACAAGGCCGATCCCTTCGCCTTGTATGCCGAAGTTCCACCGGCGACAGCATCACGCGCGTGGTCGCTCGAACATGAATGGAATGACGGCGAGTGGATGGCGGCAAGGCGGGAGCGCAACTCGCTCTCCGCACCGATGTCGATCTACGAACTGCACCTGGGATCGTGGCGACGCGAGGACGCATCGCAGCTGCCGAGTTATCGCGACATCGCGCAACCACTCGCCGACTACCTGAGCGCCTGCGGTTTCACGCACGTCGAGTTGTTGCCGCTCACCGAGCATCCGTTTTACGGCTCGTGGGGTTACCAGACAACCGGCTACTTCGCACCGACTGCGCGTTACGGTGAACCGCAGGACCTGATGCACATGATCGACGTGCTGCACCAGCACGGCATCGGGGTGATTCTCGACTGGGTGCCGTCGCATTTTCCGGATGATCCGCACGGCCTCGGGCGCTTCGACGGCACCTGCCTCTACGAGCACGCCGACCCGCGCCAGGGCTATCAGCCGGAATGGCACAGTCTCATATTCAACTATTCACGGCACGAAGTTCGCGCGTTCCTGGTCTCGAGCGCACTGTTCTGGCTCGACCGCTACCACGTCGACGGGCTGCGGGTCGATGCCGTCGCTTCGATGCTCTATCTCGACTACGCGCGCAAGGATGGCGAGTGGATCCCCAACGCCGAAGGCGGAAGGGAGAATCTTGGCGCGATCGCGTTTCTGCGGCAGCTGAACGACTCCGCGTACCGCGCGCATCCCGACGTGCAGATGATTGCCGAGGAATCGACGGCGTGGCCGCTGGTCTCGCGACCGGCCTCGGGAGGCGGCCTCGGTTTCGGGATGAAGTGGAACATGGGCTGGATGCATGACACGCTCGATTACTTTCGCGAGGAGCCGGTGCACCGGAAGCATCATCACGGCCGGCTCACGTTCTCGATCTGGTACGCGTTCACCGAGAATTTCGTACTCGCGCTCTCGCACGACGAGGTCGTCTACGGCAAGGGCTCGCTGATCGGCAAGATGCCCGGTGACCGCTGGCAGCAGTTCGCCAACCTGCGAGCGATGTACGGTTATATGTGGGGACATCCGGGCAAGAAGCTGCTGTTCATGGGCTGCGAGTTCGCACAACGGCGTGAATGGACGCACGAAGGGCAGCTCGAATGGACAGCGCTGGAGGACCCGGCAAACCGTGGGGTCGCCCGCTGGGTGGGTGACCTCAACGCGCTGCTTCGCCGCGAAGCGGCGCTGCACGAGCTCGATTTTGATCCGGCGGGCTTCGAATGGATCGACGTCAACGATGCCGAAATCAGCGTCCTGGCATTCATCCGGCGCGCCCGCACCGGGTCGCCGGTGCTGGTCGTGTGCAATTTCACTCCGATACCGCGTATGAATTTCGTCGTCGGCGTTCCCGAGGGCGGCGTCTGGAATGAACTATTGAACGGCGATGCCACCCTCTACGGAGGCAGCGGCATGGGCAACATGGGCGGCGTGCGGTCGGCGCCGATTCCCGCGCATGGCCGTTACCATTCGCTGACGCTGACGCTGCCGCCACTGTCCACCGTGTTCTTCAAGCCTGAGGGGGGCTGACACGATGCCGCCACGGCAGCCCAGAACCGGCGTGCGACGGACGCTACCGCCGGACGGTCGCATCCGCGCCGTCATCGAAGCCATCACGCCGCAGGTCGACCATGGCCGCTTCGCGGTCAAACGGATCGCCGGCGACCGCGTCGAAGTCGAGGCCGATTGCTTCACCGACGGACACGACCTGGTCGCCTGCCGGCTGCGCCACCGGCACGAGAACGACAAGGCGTGGCAGGAGACGCCGATGACGGCGCTCGGCAACGATCGCTGGCACGGTGACTTCGTCGTCACCGCCCCCGGTCGCTATCGCTACACGGTGGTGGCGTGGGTTGACCCGATGCTGTCGTGGCGGCACGATTTCGATCGCCGCGTCGATCCCGATGACATTCGCGTCGCCGCGCGCGTGGGCGCTGACCTCGTCACCGCCGCGGCCGAGCGCGCACGCGGCGGCGACCGGAAGCGGCTGGTCGAATTCGCACGCTCGTTGCGCGAAACGGCGGACATCGACGTCCTGCACGAACTGGTACAGGACGAGCAGTGGGCGGCACTCGTGGATCGCTATCCCGACCGGCGTCTGGAAACCGCCTGCCCGGTCGAGTTTTCGCTTGACGTCGATCGCGCGCGCGCCGGCTTTTCGTCCTGGTACGAACTGTTTCCGCGCTCGACCGCACACGACACGGGCGGCCACGGAACGTTTCGCGATTGCGAAGCGCGCGTTCCGTACATCGCCGCGATGGGCTTTGACGTGCTCTACCTGCCGCCGATCCATCCGATCGGCGCGGTCCGCCGCAAGGGGCCGAACAACACGTTGAGCGCGGGCGCCGACGACGTCGGCAGTCCGTGGGCGATAGGCTCGGCGGAAGGCGGCCACAAGGCGCTGCATCCGCAGCTGGGCACACTTGCCGATTTCCGCAGCCTGCGCGATCGCGCGCAAACGTCCGGGCTCGAACTCGCACTCGACATCGCCTTCCAGTGCGCGCCGGACCATCCCTACGTCGACGCGCATCCGGAATGGTTCAGGCATCGGCCTGACGGCAGTGTGCAATACGCGGAGAATCCTCCGAAAAAATACCAGGACATCTACCCGTTCAACTTCGAGTCGGACGAGTGGGCGGCGCTGTGGGAAGAGCTGCACGACGTGTTCGCGTTCTGGATGGGCGAAGGCGTGCGCATCTTTCGCGTCGACAACCCGCACACCAAGCCCTTCGCGTTCTGGGAATGGGTGATCGCGCGGGTGAAGCGCGACCATCCGGACGTCATTTTCCTCGCCGAAGCCTTCACGCGCCCGAAGGTGATGCACCGGCTCGCCAAGCTCGGATTCACGCAGTCCTATACCTATTTCACGTGGCGCAACACCAGGCAGGAGCTGACCGAGTATTTCACCGAGCTGGCGGATGGTCCCGGACGCGACTACTTCCGGCCCAACTGCTGGCCGAATACGCCAGATATCCTGCCGGAGATCCTGCAGGTCGGAGGTCGCGCGGCGTTCATGGCGCGCCTGGTCCTGGCCGCGACGTTGTCAGGCAACTACGGCATCTACGGACCCGCCTACGAATTGCAGGAGCACCTCCCGCGTGAACCGGGTGCGGAGGAATACCTCGACTCCGAAAAATATGCGCTGCGGCGCTGGGACCTGGAGCGAGCCGACAGCCTGGCGCCGTTCATTGCACGCGTGAACGCCGCCCGCCGCGACCATCCGGCGCTGCAGCGCGACGGGGGACTCACGTTTTTTCCGACGGACAACGACGATCTGATCTGCTACTCGCGCGTGAACACCGTTGGCGACAGCGTCGTGCTCGTCGTCGTCAACCTCGACCCGCGCCACACCCAATCGGGCTGGGTGTCGCTCGACCTGGCGGTGCTCGGCGTGGATCCGGAGCGGCCGTTCCAGGTGCACGACCTGCTGTCCGACGCGCGCTACGTCTGGAGCGGCGTGCGCAATTTCGTCCAGCTGGATCCGGCGCATGTTCCTGCGCACGTCTTCCAGGTACGCCGCCGCGTGCGCAGCGAACACGATTTCGATTACTTCCTGTAGGGGATGACCTTGGCCGATCCCGCCCTGGTGAGTGCAGCCACGCTCGTGCCCGTCGACGTGCCGGCCGGCAACGACACGTACTGGTACAAGGACGCCATCATCTACCAGCTGCATATCAAGGCGTTCTACGACTCCGACGGCGACGGCGTTGGCGACTTCGCGGGCCTGACCGAGAAGCTCGACTACGTCAAGGATCTGGGCGTCAACACGATCTGGCTGCTGCCGTTCTATCCGTCGCCGATGCGCGACGACGGCTACGACGTCTCCGACTACAAGAATGTCAACCCGCTCTACGGCACGCGCGCGGACTTTGCAGGCTTCGTCCGCGAGGCGCACCGGCGCGGGCTGCGGGTGATCACCGAGCTGATCGTCAACCACACGTCGGACCAGCACCCGTGGTTCCAGGCGGCGCGCCGCGCGCCCGCCGGCTCGCGCAAGCGCGACTACTACGTATGGAGCGACGACCCGCAGAAGTACAGCGGCACGCGGATCATCTTCACCGATACCGAGAAGTCGAACTGGGCGTGGGACGACGTCGCCAAGGCCTATTACTGGCACCGCTTCTTCAGCCACCAGCCTGATCTCAACTTCGACAACCCGCAGGTGCTGAAGGCGATCTTTCGTGTCATGCGCTTCTGGCTCGACATGGGGGTCGACGGCTTCCGGCTGGACGCGATCCCCTACCTCTGCGAGCGCGAAGGCACCAACAACGAGAATCTCCCCGAAACGCACGCGGTGCTGAAAAAGCTGCGCGCGCTCATCGACGCCTCCTATCCGAACGTGCTGCTGCTGGCCGAGGCCAACCAGTGGCCGGAAGACGTCCGCGAATACTTCGGCGACGGCGACGAATGCCACATGGCCTACCACTTTCCGCTGATGCCACGGATGTATATGGCGATCGCGCAGGAGGAGCGGCACCCGATCACCGAGATCATGGCGCAGACGCCGGAGATACCGGAGAACTGTCAGTGGGCAATCTTCCTGCGCAACCACGACGAGCTGACGCTCGAGATGGTGACCAGCAAGGAGCGCGACTACATGTACAACATGTACGCCGCCGACAAGCGCGCCCGCATCAATCTCGGCATCCGGCGCCGCCTGACGCCGTTGCTGGAGAACGACGTCGCCCGGATCAAGCTGATGAACAGTCTGCTCCTGTCGATGCGCGGGTCGCCGACGCTCTACTACGGCGACGAGATCGGCATGGGCGACAACATCTACCTGGGCGATCGCGACGGCGTCCGCACGCCAATGCAGTGGCGCTCCGAGCGCAACGCCGGTTTTTCGCGCGCAGACCCGCAACGCCTGTATCTGCAGCCGATCATGGACCCGATTTACGGCTACGAGGTGGTGAACGTCGAGGCGCAGGCGAGTTCGCCGTTTTCGCTGCTCAACTGGACCCGTCGGATGCTCGCGGTGCGCAAGGGGCTGGCCGTCTTCGGTCGTGGCACGCTGACGTTCCTGCGGCCGGCCAATCGCAAGATCCTGGCCTACGTGCGCGAATACGAAGACGAGACGGTGTTGTGCGTGGCCAACCTCGCGCGCTCCGCGCAGCCGGTGGAACTCGACCTTTCCGCATTCAAGGGCCGCACGCCGGTCGAACTTCTGGGACTCACGACGTTTCCGCCCATCGGCGAGCTGCCGTACCTGCTGACGCTCGCCGGGCACGGCTTTCTGTGGTTTCGCCTGCTGGCGAGCGAGGGCAAGCCGGTTGCGCGCGATGAGCCGGCTGCCCGGGAAGAGACCCCCGTGCTGGTGTTGTTCGACGGGTGGGCGAGCCTGTTCCGCGATCGCGTCGTGCCGTGGCGCATCAAGATGGCGGACAAGGTGCGCGTCCAGCTCGAGGCGGAGGTGTTGCCGGCGTTCGTTGCCGCGAGGCGCTGGTACGCGGAAAAAGGCGAGGGCATACGCCGTGCCGAAATCGCCGATTACGTCGAATGGAAGCAAGGCGAGCGCAACTGGCTGGTGACGTTGGCGCGTGTCGAGCGGACCAACGGTGAAACACAGACGTATTTCCTGCCGCTGACGCTTGCCTGGGAGGACCACGAAGAGAGCCTGCTGCGAGCGTTGGGCGGTTTCACCATTGCCCGGGCAAGGCAGCAGGCGAGGACCGGCATTCTGGCCGACGCCTTCGGTGACGAGCACTTCGTCCGGGCACTGGTCGCCGCGGTGGGCGTCTCCGTGCAGCAGCCGACGGCGCGTGGCGCGCTGCATTTCAAGCCATCTGCGGAATTCGCGCGCCTTGCAGGCGCGGACATCGACACGCTGGCCTTGCACTCGCCATCGGCGAACAGCAGCAACACGGTGGCGGTTCTGGGCGAGCGGCTGTTTGTCAAGGGCTACCGGCGGCTGCAGGTGGGCGTGAATCCCGAAGTCGAGATCGGCCGCTACCTGACCGATGTTGCGAGGTTCGCGAACAGCGTGCCGGTCGCCGGAAGCATCGAGTATGTCGCCGACGATGGCCGCACGGCGACGCTGGCTCTGATCCAGGGTTTCACTCAGAATCAGGGCAGCGGCTGGGACTACACGCTCAACTACCTCGGACGTTTTTACGAGGACAGCGAGCACTCGGCACAGGTCGCGCCGGACGTGCACGGAGTCTACGCGGAGCTTGCGCACACGCTCGGCGTGCGCACCGCCGAGTTGCACGCCGCCTTCGCGCTGCGCACCGGCGATCCGGCCTTCGAGCCGGTCGCGTTGACCGCCGCCGATACGGAAGCATGGACCGAACGAACGCGCCGCGAGGCGGTCACCGCATTCGAACGGCTGCAGAAGCGCCGTGACGGCCTGCCTGCGGCGCTGCGCCCGGAAGTCGATCGCCTGCTGGTGCGCCGAGACGAGCTGCTCTCGCGCATCGCCCGCCATGCCGGCGATCGCAGCGCCGGCGCGAAAACCCGCATCCACGGCGACTATCACCTTGGGCAGGTGCTGCTCGCGCAGCACGATTTCGTCATCATCGACTTCGAAGGCGAACCTTCGCGGTCGATGGCCGAGCGCGCGCAGAAGCTCTCGCCGCTGAAGGACGTTGCCGGCATGCTGCGTTCTTTCGACTATGCGATGCAGGCCGCGTTGCTCGACTTTGTCGTCAAGAGCCCGGATGCCCGCGCAGCGGTCGAGTCGGCCGGCCGGCAGTGGCAGTCCCAGGCCGAGGCGGCGTTTCTCGACGGCTACGACAGCGTTGCGCTCGACAAGGGGCTTGCCGGTGCACGTGCGGAAACGGATGGATTGCTCGAGCTTTTCCTGCTCGAGAAGGCGGTGTACGAATTGAAGTACGAAGTCGACAATCGCCCGGATTGGGTGCGCATCCCGCTCGCGGGACTGCTGGGCATTCTCGATCGCGGCGCTGCGAACGAGCGATGAGCGCGCGTACGCCGGCGACGGGAGCTTGTCGCGTGCGGTTCCGCGCCATAGTCAACGGGAGAAACTGATGGACAACGTCAACATGCTGCTCGAGCCGATCCGCGGGTCGCTGCACCAGATCGGGATTTTCCTGCCACGGATTCTGCTCGCGGTCCTGATTCTCGTCGTCGGCTGGTTGCTCGCAAAGGCGATCCGCTACGCGATCTTGAAGGCGCTGCGGGCGGTCAACTTCCATGTCGTTACCGAAAAGGCAGGCATCGACGAAATGCTGAAGCAGGGCGGTGCCGAAATCGACTCGATCCGCGTGCTCGGCGGACTGTTCTATTGGCTGGTGATCCTGGCCGCGCTGATGATCGCGTTCAACAGCCTCGACCTCGCGTATGTCACCGATCTCATCGGACGCATCCTGCTGTTCATGCCGAAGCTGATGATCGCCTTGTTCATCCTGATCTTCGGCGCCTATTTCGCGCGCTTTGTCGGCACGGCAGTGACCTCGTATCTGCAGCGAATGCATGTCGGCGAGGCCAACCTGGTCGGTCGCGTCGTCCTGTACGCGATCATGGTCTTCGTGGTCATGATCGCGCTCAACCAGGCGGGTCTGGGCGACATCATCCGCGAGACCTTTCTGATCATCGTCGCCGCGATCGCGCTGGGGCTGGCGCTGGCCTTCGGACTCGGTGGCCAGAAGCGCGCCGCCGAGCTGATCGAGCACTGGACGGGTAAGAGCGATGGCAAGGAGCAGGAAGCCCGCAATCGTTCGAAGCCGGTGCTTTGACGGCTTCCAGTTCCTGAGGTGACACCGCAATGAAACCGATCAACGAGGTCTGGCCCGGCCGCTCGCTGCAGCGCGGTGCGCTGTGGGATGGCGAAGGCGTCAATTTCGCGCTCTTCTCCGAGCACGCCGAGAAGGTCGAGTTGTGCGTATTCGATCCGACCGGTCGCCGCGAGCTGCAGCGCGTCGAGCTCGTCGAGCGCACCGACCAGGTGTTCCATTGCTATCTTCCCGAAGCGCGACCCGGCATGCTCTACGGCTACCGCGTGCACGGACCGTACCGTCCGGAGCAGGGGCAGCGTTTCAATGCGCACAAGCTGCTGCTCGATCCCTACGCGCGCAACATCGTCGGCTCGCTGCGCTGGAGCGACGCACTCTACGGCTACACGGTGGGCCACAAGCGCGGCGACCTGTCCTTCGACCGCCGCGACAGCGCGCAAGGCATGCCAAAGAGCAAGGTGATCGACCCGGCCTTCACCTGGGGCGACGACCGGCCGCCGAACGTGCCCTGGCACCACATGGTGATCTACGAAATGCACGTGCGCGGATTCACGATGCAGCATCCGGAGGTGCCGCCGCCGCTGCGCGGCACCTACGCCGGACTCGCCACGGCACCGGTGATCGAGTACTTGCGCCGGCTGGGGGTGACGACCGTCGAGCTGATGCCCGTCCACTATTTTGTCGACGACCGTGCGCTGGTTCAGCAGGGACTGCGCAATTTCTGGGGCTACAACACCATCGGCTATTTCGCGCCGGAAGCCATGTATTCGGCCTCCGGCAAGGTCAACGAGTTCAAGACGATGGTGAAGACGCTGCATTCGGCAGGTCTCGAGGTGATTCTCGACGTCGTCTACAACCATACGGCCGAAGGCAACGAATTCGGACCGACGCTGTGTTTTCGCGGACTCGACAACAGCTCCTATTACCGGTTGTCGCAGGAGGAGCCGCGTCACTACATGGACTACACCGGCTGTGGCAACACGCTCGACATGCAACATCCGCGCGTCCTGCAGATGCTGATGGATTCGTTGCGCTACTGGGTCACCGATATGCACGTCGATGGCTTTCGCTTCGACCTCGCCTCCGCACTGGCGCGCGAGCTGCACGAGGTCGACCGCCTTGGCGCCTTCTTCGACATCCTGCGCCAGGACCCGGTCCTGAGCCGGGTCAAATTGATTGCCGAACCCTGGGACTTGGGCGAGGGCGGCTACCAGGTCGGCAATTTCCCGCCAGGTTGGGCCGAGTGGAACGACAAGTTCCGCGACACCATGCGTGCGTGTTGGCGCGGTGACGGCGGCCTGATCGGCGACTTCGCCCGCCGGCTGACCGGATCCTCGGACCTGTACGGCCGCAGCGGCCGCTCACCGCACGCGTCGATCAACTTCATCACCGCGCACGACGGCTTCACGCTGCGCGATCTCGTTTCGTACAACGAGAAGCACAACGAGGCCAATCTCGAGGACAACCGCGACGGCACCGACAACAACATCTCGTGGAACTGCGGGGTCGAGGGGCCCACCGACGATCCCGCCATCCTTGCGCTGCGCGCCAGGCAGTCGCGCAATCTGCTGGCGACCTTGCTGTTCTCGCAAGGGGTACCGATGCTCACTGCCGGCGACGAGATCGGACGCACGCAACAGGGCAACAACAACGCCTATTGCCAGGACAACGAGATCTCGTGGGTCGACTGGACGCTCGACGATGCACGCCGCCACCTGCTCGCGTTCGTGCGCCGCGTAGTGGATCTGCGGCGGCGGCATCCGATCTTCCGGCGCCGGCATTTCTTCGAGGGACGCTCGCTGCTGGGCGTGGAGGCGAAGGACATCACCTGGCTGAAGCCCGACGGCACCGACATGACCGACCAGGAATGGAACCACGACTTCACGCGTTGCCTCGGCGTCTTTCTTTCGGGAAGCCGGCTCGACGAGACCGATAGTCGGGGGCGTCCGGTGATCGACGACGATTTCATCCTGCTCTTCAACGCCCACGACGGCCAGATTCCGTTCACGTTGCCGGCATTCGACGGCCGCGGCTGGACGCTGCTGCTCGACACCGCGCGTGACGACGGCCTGCTCCCGGACGGCGAGTTCGCCGGACAATCGTCGTATCCGCTCGAGGGGCGCTCGCTCGCCTTGCTGCAGAAGCTGCCGTCGGCATGAGGCGCGCACACCGGATGCCGTTCGGCGCGCAGCTGGACGGTGATAAGACGGCGTTTCGGTTGTGGGCGCCGGGCGCGCGGCACGTGGACCTGGTGATCGGCGACGAGGCCACGGCAGACGCGCTGACCATGGCGTCGGACGGCATGGGCTGGCATACACGCACGGTCGACGGCGCGCGCGCCGGTACGCGCTACGCGTATCGGATCGACGGCGGATTGACGGTGCCCGATCCGGCGTCGCGCGCCAACCCCGATGGCGTGCACGCACGCAGCGCCGTCGTCGATCCAGGTACTCATGCCTGGCGCGACGAACGTTGGCGCGGCAGGCCATGGCGGGAGGCGGTCATCTACGAGGTGCACGTGGGCACCTTCACGCCCGAAGGCAGCTTCGCCGGTGTCATCGCGCGGCTCGACGACCTGGTCGACCTGGGAGTGACGACGGTCGAACTGATGCCGGTGGCCGCGTTCCCGGGTACGCGCAACTGGGGCTACGACGGCGTGCTGCCGTTCGCGCCGGCGGCCTGCTACGGCACACCGGAGGATTTGAAGCGCCTGGTCGACGAAGCACACGCGCGCGGACTCATGATGCTGCTCGACGTCGTCTACAATCACTTCGGTCCGGAAGGCAACTACCTGCACGCTTACGCGCCGCAGTTCTTCAACCCCCGCCACCAGACGCCGTGGGGTGCCGCGATCAACTTCGACGGCGAGAGCAGCGCGACGGTGCGCGAGTTTTTCATCCACAACGCGCTCTACTGGCTCGACGAATACCACTTCGACGGACTGCGCGTGGATGCCGTGCACGCGATCGCCGACGATTCGCAGCCCGACATCGTGACCGAGCTCACGACGCGCGTGCACGAGCACTTCGGCGCCACTCGTCACGTCCATCTGGTGCTCGAGAACGACCACAACCAGGCGCGCTATCTCGAACGCAACGCGCTGCAGCAGCCGATTCTGGCGACCGCGCAATGGAACGACGACCTGCACCACGCACTGCACGTGATCGCCACCGGCGAGCGCGACGGTTACTACGCCGACTACGCGGAGCGCCCGGTCACAGCCTTCGGCCGCGCGCTCGCCGAGGGCTTCGTGTACCAGGGCGACGTATCGGTCTACCGCGAAGGTGCACCGCGCGGCGAGCGCAGCGCGCATCTGCCGCCGGTCGCATTCGTCGCCTTCGCGCAGAATCACGACCAGATCGGCAATCGCGCACTGGGCGAGCGCATCGCGGAGATCGCCGAACCGGAGGTCCTTCGCGCATTGACCGCCTGCTTGCTCCTGGCGCCGCAGGTACCGCTGCTGTTCATGGGCGAGGAATTCGCCGCGTCCACGCCGTTCCTGTTTTTCTGCGATTTCGGTCCTGAACTCGCAGCGGCGGTGACGCGCGGACGGCGCGAGGAATTCGCCCGCTTCGCGCGCTTCCGGGATCCTGGCGCCCGGCAAGCGATTCCCGATCCCAACGACGAAGCGACGATGGTGGCTTCAACGCTCGACTGGAGCGAGGTGCTGCGACCGCGCGGCGCGCGCTGGCGAGCGTTCTACCGGCATTGCCTTGACGCACGTCGCCGGTACATCGTGCCGTGGCAGCATGGCGTGTCGTGCGGTGGGTCGTACCGCGTCGACGACGAAGCGCTGCTGCGCGTCGATTGGTACAACGCTGCGGGTAGAGGACTGCACCTGGTCGCCAATCTGGGTCCGAATCCGGTCGGTGCTGTCCGATTTCCATCGGGTCAGCGGGTCTACGCAACCGACGGCGTCCCTGATCCGGGCGTAACGGGCGCGCTTGCCGGCTATGCGCTGACGTTCAACATCGACGAGTCGCGATGACGGCGACGCTGCACGCGCTTGCCTCGGCGCATGGCATCGTGCTCGAGCATCACGATATCTGGGGCAACGCGCATCGCGTTCCCGACGATTCGCTGCGCGCAATTCTCGCTGCGATGCACGTGCGCACGGACGACGAATCGGCGATCGCCAGCGCCGTGGAGGAAGTCAAACGCGCGCGCTACCGGCAGCCGCTGCCACCGATGACCGTCGTGCGCTCGCACACGCGACCTTGGTTCTTGCGTGTCCACCTGGCCGCATCGCTGCTGGCGTGCCGCTTCGAATGGCGAGTCGTCAGCGAGGAGGGATCCGAACACCTCCGTGCTGTTACGCCGCCGCCGGCAGACGCGTGCGAACGAGTCGATGTCGGTGGCGAGCCCCGCGTCGCGCTCGATCTTCCACTCGACGTCGCGCTGCCGGATGGATATCACGAAGTCGCGCTCTGCGCTGACGGCGCCCCGGTGGCGCGGGGAACGCTGGCCGTGGCGCCTGCCGCCTGCTACCGGCCGCAGTCGATGCGCGAAGGGCGCAGGCTGTGGGGAGTCGCGGCGCAGCTCTACGGACTGCGCTCCGAACGGAACTGGGGGATCGGCGACTTCGGCGATCTGGCGGCGCTCGTCGGGCGAAGCGCGACCGTCGGCGCCGATGTCGTTGGCGTCAACCCGCTGCACGCGCTGTTTCCCCGCGATCCGGAGCGTGCGAGTCCCTATGGACCATCGAGCCGCGTGTTTCTCAATGTCTTCTACCTGGACGTGCAGGCAATCGCCGAATTTGATCGTTGCCCCGCGGCGCAGGAACTCGTCGGCACCGGGGCCTTCCAGGCAAAGCTTGGCGAACTGCGCGCGTCCGAACTCGTCGACTACGCGGGCGTGGCTGCCGTCAAGCTGCCGGTGCTGGAACTGCTTTATGCGCAGGCACGGCGCGATGGCGGTGCGGGTGACGCGGCCGATGCTGGCGATTTCAAGCGCGCCGGTGGCGAGGTGTTGCGGCGATATGCGCTGTTCGAGGCCTTGCAGGAATACTGGCGTGCGCGAGATTCCACGGTTTGGGGCTGGCCCGCGTGGCCGGAAGCGTATCGCGACCCGGCGGCCGATGCCGTCGTCCGCTTCGCCGACGAGCATGCAGAACGGATCGATTTTCATGCCTGGCTGCAATACCAGGCGTCGAGGCAGTGGGCGGATGTCGCGAGGCAGGCACGCGAGTCGGGATTGGCCATCGGGGTCTACGTCGATCTTGCGGTTTCGGTCGATCGCGGTGGCGCCGAGGCATGGGCGCATCAGGACCTGTACGCGATCGCGGCCAGTGTCGGCGCGCCACCGGACTCCTTCAACGCGAAGGGGCAGGATTGGGGCTTGCCGCCGATGATTCCGCAACGCTTGTCTGACGCCGGCTACGCGCCTTTCCTGGCGACGCTGCGCGCGAGCATGCGCGATGCCGGAGCGCTGCGCATCGATCACGTGATGGGATTGATGCGCCTGTACTGGGTGCCGGCGGGCGCCGAGCCGGCGCAGGGCGCCTATGTGCGCTATCCGTTCGAGGACCTGCGGGGACTGCTGGCGCTCGAAAGCCAGCGACACCGTTGCTTGGTGATCGGCGAGGACCTGGGTACGGTGCCCGACGAGGTCCGCTCGGCGCTGGCCGCCGACGATATCCTCTCGTACTGCGTGCTGCTGTTCGAGCGCGGCAATGCGGGCGACTTCAAACCGCCGGATGCCTATCCGGAAGCCGCGCTCGCCGTCGCCAGCACGCACGACCTGCCGACGCTCGCCGGATGGTGGGAGGGCCACGACATCCGCCTGCGCGCAGAGCACGGACAGCTGGCGCAGGACGCGGACATCGAAGTTCAGCTGGAGGAGCGCGTGCATGATCGCGGTCTGCTGCTCGAAGCGCTCGCTGGGGTGGGATTGCTGCCTGCCGAGGCGTCGCCGGATCCGAGTGCGGTGCCGGCACTGACGCCCCCGCTCGCGCTGGCGGTACAGGCGTATCTCGCGCGCACGCCGTCGGCGCTGATGGTCGTGCAACTCGAGGATATCTACGGCGTGCGTGAGCAGGCGAATCTGCCCGGCACCGTCGATGCGCATCCGAACTGGCGGCGCAAGTTGCCGATCGGGTCGGACGCGAAACATACGCAGCGCGATGAGCGCCTGGCGACGCTGGCGTCGCGCATCGCCGACGAACGCCGGTGGGGACGCCCATGAGCACGAAGCGCGCCAGCCGTCGCAAGACTCCGAATGGCAGCCGCATGCCGATCGTGCCGCTGGCATCCACCGCAATTCCGCGCGCCACTTACCGCATTCAGTTGCATCGCGACTTCGGCTTCGCGCAGGTCACCGCGCGGGTGCCGTACCTGGCAGCGCTCGGCATCAGTCACGTCTACTGCTCGCCCTACCTCAAGGCGCGCCCAGGCAGCCGGCACGGCTACGACATCGTCGATCATCACGTGCTCAATCCCGAACTCGGAGGGCGCGAGGAGTTCGATCGGATGACCGACGCGCTGGCGCGTCACGGGATGAGCCACCTGTGCGACGTCGTTCCCAATCACATGGCGATCATGGGTTCGGACAATGCGTGGTGGCTGGACGTGCTGGAGAACGGGCCGGCCTCCACGCACGCCGGATACTTCGACATCGACTGGATGCCGCAGGACGCGGATCTCGCCGGCAAGGTGCTCGTCCCGGTGCTCGGCGAGCCGTACGGGACCGTTCTCGATCACGACGAACTGGATCTTGGTTTCGATCCGACCACGGGTGGCTTCGCCATCGTCTATTTTGAGAATCGCTTTCCGCTCGATCCCGCGACCTATCCGTCGGTACTCGAACCGGCACTCGCCGGCGCGCGCGCCACGCTCGATCCGACTGCCGCCGCGGAAGCCGAGCGGCTGATCATGGAACTGCAGGCGCTGCCCGCGCGCGACGACCCGGCACCGGAGCGCATCGCGCAGCGACAACTCGCGATCGGCCCGTTGAAGACGCAGCTGGCGGAACTTGCGGCACGACATCCGGTGCTGGCTGCGGCAATCACCGACGCAGTCGAGCGCTTCAGCGCGACCGCCGGCGATACGGAGCGCATCGACGCCCTGCACACGCTGCTCGAAGCGCAGGCGTACCGGCTCGCGTATTGGCGCGTCGCCTCCGACGAGATCAACTATCGCCGGTTCTTCGACGTCAACGATCTGGCCGCACTGCGGATGGAAAGCGACGAGGTATTCGAGGCAACGCACGGCTTCATCCTCGACCTCGCCGCTTCCGGCGTCATCGGCGGACTGCGCATCGACCATCCGGACGGCCTCTTCGATCCGGCGCGCTACTTCGCGCAACTGCAACAGCGATACCGCGAGCGCTCCGGGGATAGCGCACATGGAATTTATGTGGTGGTCGAGAAGATCCGCGCGCCACACGAACGCATTCCGGAGACCTGGCAAGTGCATGGCACGACCGGATACCAGTACGCGAACCTGCTCAACGGACTGTTCGTCGATACCCGCGCCAAGGCGCGAGTCGACCGTGTGTGGCGCGCTTTCGTCGGCGACGAGGCCGAGACCTTCGAACACGAGGCGCATCGCGGCAGGCACGCGATCATGGACGGTGCGCTGGCATCGGAACTGGCGGTGCTGACGCAGCGTGCGCTGCGTATCGCCCGTGCCGACCGGCGGACACGCGACTTCACGTTCAACGCGCTGCGCGAAGCAATCAAGGAGATCGTCGCGCAGTTTCCGATCTATCGCAGCTACATCGACGCCGGCGGTGCGTCTGCCCAGGATCGGCGCTATATCGAGTGGGCGGTGTCGCGGGCGCGGGCGCGCAGCCGCCTGAGCGATGCGCGGATCTTCGATTTCCTGCACAGCGCGCTGCAGGGCGTCCCCCCCGAGGGGGCGCCGGCGATGCAGGAGCGCTATCGCGAGTTTGCAATGCGCGTCCAGCAGTTCACCGCACCGGTCAACGCCAAGGGTGTCGAAGACACCGCGTTCTACACGTTCAACCGCCTCGTTTCGCTCAACGAGGTCGGCGGCGATCCCGAGCACTTTGGTGTCAGCGTGCGCGCTTTCCACGCGGTGGGGGCCGACCTCGCGGTGACGTGGCCACAGACGATGCTGGCGAGTTCCACGCACGACAACAAGCGCTCAGAGGACGTGCGCGCGCGCATCGACGTGATCTCCGAGATGCCCGCGCCCTGGCGGCTGCTGGTGCGTCGCTGGAGTCGGATCAACCGCAGTCGGAAGCGTGTCGTGGACGACCGGCCCGCTCCTTCACGCAACGACGAGTACCTGCTCTACCAGACGTTGGTCGGCACCTTTCCGCCGGACGCTCCGGACGACGATGCGCTGGCTGCGTATCGCGAACGGATCGAGAACTACATGGTCAAGGCCGCACGCGAGGCGAAGGTGCATACTAGTTGGCTCGCCGTCAACCCCGCCTACGAGGAGGCGCTGACCGGTTTCGTCGCAGCGCTGTTGCGCGGTCCGGGCGAGAATCTTTTCCTCGCCGAGTTGCGCTCGCAGCTCGCTCTCTTCACGTGGTTCGGCATGCTGAACAGCCTGTCGATGATGCTTCTGAAGCTTTCGTTGCCGGGTGTGCCCGACATCTACCAGGGCAACGAGATGCTCGACTGGTCGCTGGTCGATCCTGATAACCGGCGCCCGGTCGACTATGCGTCGCGGCAGGCGTGTGTCGAATCGCTCGCCGGAATTGCGCGCGGACTGGAAGTGGATCGTTCGGCGCAACTCTCGAGCCTCTTCGCGTCACCGTACGACGGGCGGGCCAAGCTGTGGGTGGTTCTGCGCGCACTCGCGTTGCGGCGCGAGCATCCGGAGCTGTTCGCGCACGGCGGCTACCGACGCGTCGACGTCGCCGGCGCACACGGCGATCACGTCGTCGCCTTCGCGCGCACGCATGGCCGCGGCGGTGTCGTCGTCGTCTCCGGCCGCATGTTCGCCACGCTCGGTCCCGCGGTCGGCGAGCTGCCCGTCGGCGACGCGTGGGGCGATACGACACTCGACCTCGCGTTCCTTGTCCCCGGTACGCGCCTCACTAACGTCCTGACCGGCGAAAGCTTCGCGAGCGTGCAGCCCGACGCCGCGATCGCGAAGCTGTGTGCGGACTTTCCCGGTGCGCTGCTCCACTACACGCTCCCGGACGAGGCGGCGGTCCCCGACTGATGCGCAGAGCAGGGGAACAATCGCCAAATCGGGGAATCAGACTTCTTTGCAAGTGAAACCTGGGGGCAATTATGGAATACCTGATGCAGCAGTGGCACGCACTCGCGAGCTCGGGCTGGAGCGGGCCGGCGGTCATCGCGGTGCGCGTGGTGGTGATCGGCGTCGTTGCCTGGTTCGTCGCTGCACTGCTCAATCGCATGATTCGCGTATTCCGTACGCGGATCGCCAGCCAGTTCACCGAGCGCGAGCAGGTGCGTCGCGCGGAAACGATCGGCCGCGTGCTGCGTTATCTGTCGTCGGTCATTGTCACGCTGATCGCGTCGGTGCTGATCCTGAGCGAACTGGGCGTCTCGGTCGCGCCGATTCTCGGTGCCGCCGGCGTCGTCGGCCTGGCCGTCGGCTTCGGTGCGCAGAGTCTGGTGAAGGACTATTTCACCGGCTTTTTCCTGCTGCTCGAGAACCAGCTCACCACCGGCGATATCGTCGAGATTGCCGGCAAGTCAGGCGTGGTCGAGGATGTCACGCTACGCTTCGTGCGTCTGCGCGATTATTCCGGCAACGTCCACTTCGTTCCCAACAACCTGATCACGACGGTCACCAACATGAGCCGCAGCTTCGCGCAGGCGGTGATCGACGTCGGCGTCGCGTATCGCGAAGACACCGACGCCGCGGTCGAGGTGATGCGTGAGGTCGGACGCGAGATGCGCGCCGACCCGGCGCTGGAGAAGCGGATCCTCGCCGATCTCGAGATCGCCGGCGTCGACCGCTGGGACGACTCTGCGGTCATCCTGCGCTGCCGGTTCAAGGTGCCTCCGGCCGAGCAGTGGGGTGTGCGTCGCGAATTCCTGCGCCGCCTGAAGAAGGCCTTCGACGCGCAGGGTATCGAGATTCCGTATCCGCATCTGACCATCTACGCCGGCGTGGATCGCGCCGGCAACGCGCCGCCGTTCCGGCTGCGCGCGTCGAACGAGAGTGCAGCGCAAGACGGTGTGACGGCGGGGTCCTGACGCTGCAGGCTCCCGGACTGATGCGACAATGCGCCGATGGTCGGCCGCCGCAATCCAATGCAGGCGCCTTCCGTCCACTTTCGATCCATGCGCCCCGTCATCACCGTCAGCAAGCTGTCGAAGACCTACGCATCGGGTTTCGAAGCGCTGAAAAGCGTCGACCTGGAGATCCGGCGGGGCGAGATTTTCGCGTTGCTCGGACCCAATGGCGCCGGCAAGACGACGCTGATCAGCATCATTTGCGGGTTGGTCAACCCGAGTACAGGTACGGTCCGTGTCGGCGGACACGACATCATCAGCGACTATCGCGCGGCGCGGACGATGATCGGCCTGGTGCCGCAGGAACTCACGACCGACGCCTTCGAGACCGTATGGAGTTCGGTATCCTTCACGCGCGGCCTGTTCGGCAAAGCGGCAAACCCTGCGCACATCGAGCGCTTGCTCAAGGACCTGTCGCTCTGGGACAAGAAGGACAGCAAGATCATGACGCTTTCGGGCGGCATGAAGCGCCGCCTGCTCATCGCCAAGGCGCTGTCGCACCAGCCGCAGATCCTGTTCCTCGATGAGCCGACCGCCGGCGTCGACGTCACGTTGCGCGCCGCCATGTGGAACCTCGTGCGGTCGCTGCGCGCTTCCGGCGTGACGATCATCCTGACCACGCACTACATCGAGGAAGCCGAGGAAATGGCCGACCGGGTCGGGGTGATTCTCGAGGGCGAGCTCATCCTCGTCGAGGAGAAGACCGAACTGATGCGCAAGCTGGGTCGCAAGCGCCTGACGCTGCACCTCGCGCAGCCCTTGCAGACACTTCCGGCGTCGCTGGCGGTGTACCGGCTGCAACTGGCCAACGACGGTCACGATCTCGTCTACGACTACGACGATGCCCTCGGCGAGAATGCAGGCATCACGTCGCTGCTCAGGCAGCTGGCCGACGAGGGCATCGTCTTCCGTGATTTGCAGACCGCGCAAAGCTCGCTGGAGGAGATTTTCGTCGGGTTGGTCGAGGACCGAGCATGAACCGTTACGCGATGGCGGCCATCTATACCTTCGAGATGGCCCGCACCCGCCGGACGCTGATGCAGAGCGTGATTTCACCGGTGCTCTCGACGACCCTGTATTTCATCGTCTTCGGCGCGGCAATCGGAACGCGCATCCCCGAGATCGACGGCGTCAGCTACGGCGCCTACATCGTACCCGGACTCATCATGCTGTCGCTGCTGACGCAGAGCGTGTCCAATGCGTCGTTCGGCATCTATTTCCCGCGCTTCACCGGTACGATCTACGAACTGTTGTCGGCACCGGTGTCGTACCTCGAAATCGTCATCGGCTACGCCGGCGCCGCAGCGACCAAGTCGGCGCTGCTCGGGCTCATCATCCTGGCCACCGCGGCGCTGTTCGTGCCGCTGCATATCGCGCATCCGGTCTGGATGCTGCTGTTCCTGGCGCTGACGGCGATCACTTTCAGCCTGCTCGGCTTCATCATCGGCATCTGGGCCGACGGCTTCGAGAAGCTGCAGATGGTGCCGCTGCTGTTCCTGACTCCTCTCGCCTTCCTCGGCGGCACCTTCTACTCGATCAACATGCTGCCGCCGTTCTGGCGCACCGTGACGCTGTTCAACCCGGTCGTCTACCTGGTCAGCGGTTTTCGCTGGAGCTTCTACGGACAAGGCGACGTCAGCGTCGCAATCAGCCTGGCGATGACGCTGGGGTTCCTGGTGCTCTTCGTGGCGATGATCGCGTGGATTTTCAGGACCGGGTACCGGCTGAAGACTTGAGTCGAAGGCCGGTCTCCTGCAGCAAGGTTTCACCTGGTCGCACACGCGTAAACGACACTCGGCGGGTGGTGACGGGAAAGCAGCCGTCGCGCCACGTGACGCACGTGAAATACGACGCCTGGGGATCTCCAGCGTCGGGATGATCCTCGCGGTAGTGCGCGCCGCACGAGTCCTCGCGCACGAGCGCGGCGGCGACTACCGCGTGGCTCACCGTCAACAGGCTCTGCAGATTGAGCCAGTCATGCCAGCCCAGGCTGTACGCAAGATCATCGGCCGGAGCACCGGCAGCATCGAGTCGCGCTTCCGCTGCGCGCGGCGCGTCGGGATTGGGCGGTCGCATCTCGGTGAAGATCGCGCGCGAGGCGATGTCGCGGGTAGCTCGCTCGGTATTCGGATCGTAGCGGTGCATGAAGCGCCCGATGCGCAAGCGTCTTCACAAGCATCGAGCACCGGACGGTCCGATTCGCGTTAAACCGCCACGACCTCGATATCCGGTTCGATTTGGCGAACCAGGCCCTGGATGCCGGCGAGCGTGCCCGAAATCGAACTCGGACAACTTCCGCACGCACCCTGATAATGGACGATAAGACGATCGTCCTCGAGGCCGATTACGTGCAGGTCGCCGCCATCGCCCTGCAGATAGGGCCGGATCTGCGTGTCGAGAAGCTCGATGATACGCTCGAGCCGCTCTCTTTCCTCGGGCGGCATGTCGGTCATCGCGGGCGCAGCGCTGGCGGCAAGTTGTGCCGATTGCTCATTCGCCGCGGGCGCCGCGCGGATAGGCTCTGCGACAAGGCGACTCAATTCCCGCCAGTCGGCGCCGCCGTCCTGCGTGATCGTGATCCAGTAATCGACATAGAACACGTTCGTCACATGCCGGATGGCGAACAACGCTGATGCCAGCGGGTCGTCGGCTGCCTGCGGCGCGTGATCGTACGATCGCGAGATCCCCCAGGTCAGCGGCTCTCTGAGGATGAACTTCTTCGCGTTCGGGTTGGGCGTATCCTCGATATCGGCAATTCTGGGCATCAGGCGTCACCGATAGGCGCGTGCATGGGGTCGTCGGCCGCCTCGGTCGACGTGCTTTCGAGCGAGTTGATGGCGGCGTGCAGCGTATGCCACGGCAGGATCGCGCATTTGACGCGCGTCGGCAGGTCGCGCACGCCGGCGAATACCGCCAGGCGTCCAATATGGGGGAGATTGTCCGGCTCACGTTTTCCGGTCGCCATTTCGCGAAATTCGCCGATCAGCGTCTCCGCGTCCCCGCGCGTCTTGCCCTTTACCGTGGCCGTCATCATCGATGCCGACGCCTTGCAGATCGCGCACGATTCGCCGTGAAACGCGATGCCGGCAATGCGCTCGCCATCGAGGTCGAGCATCACGGTGATGCGATCGCCGCACAGCGGATTGTGACCGTCGGCCTGATGGCTGGCGTGCGCCAGCGTGCCGAAGTTGCGCGGCTTCCTGTTGTGGTCGAGGATGACCTCCTGATACAGCGCCCTGGCGTCGGCCATTACGTGAAAACCTTCTGAACCGTGCGGATACCCGCGATCAGCGCATCGACTTCGGACATGGTGTTGTAGACCGCGAACGATGCACGCGATGTCGCCGGTACGCCAAAGCGCTGCATCACCGGCTGTGCGCAGTGATGTCCGGTGCGCACGGCGACACCCTCGGTGTTGAGCAACGTCCCGACGTCGTGTGGATGTACGCCGTCGATGGCGAAGGACAACACCGCGGCCTTGTGCGGCGCGGTGCCGATGATCCGCACGCCTGGCATGCGCCGCATCTGTTCGGTGGCGTAGTCGAGCAGGTCGTGCTCGTGAGCAGCAATGGCGTCCATGCCGATCGCCGACATATAGTCGACTGCGGCACCCAGTCCAATCGCCGCCGCGATCGGCGGCGTGCCGGCTTCGAAGAAATGCGGAATCGCGTTGTAGGTGGTCTTCTCGAAAGTTACCGACAGGATCATGTCGCCGCCGCCTTTGTAGGGCTGCATGCGCTCGAGCAGCGCGGCCTTGCCGTAGAGGATGCCTATGCCTGTCGGGCCGCACATCTTGTGTCCGGAGAAGGCGTAAAAGTCGCAGTCGAGATCCTGGACGTCGATCGCCATGTGCGGCACGGCCTGGGCCCCGTCGATCAGCACCGGAACGCCGCGTGCGTGCGCGAACGCGATCATGCGCTTGACCGGGTTGACCGTTCCCAGTGCGTTCGAGACGTGCGACACGCCGACAAATTTCGTTCGCGGGGTGAAGAGCTTCTCGTAGGCATCGATCGACAGTTCACCGGTATCGTCGACCGGCACGACACGAATCGCAGCGCCTTTCTCCTCGGCCACCATTTGCCAGGGAACGATATTCGAATGATGCTCGAGCGTGGTCAGGATGATCTCGTCGCCGGCGCCGATGAATTTGCGGCCGTAGCCATGTGCCACCAGATTGATCGCATCGGTGGTGCCACTGCTAAAGATCACCTCCCGGTCTTCGCGCGCATTGATAAAGCGCTGGATCTTGCGGCGGGCCTCCTCGTACTCGGCGGTCGCCGTCTCCGACAGGTAATGGACGCCGCGATTGATGTTGGCGTGCTGCGTCGTCTGGTAGGTAACGAGCCGTTCGATCACCTGCCGTGGCATCTGGCTCGACGCGGCGTTGTCGAGGTACACGAGCGGTTTGCCGCCCACCTCGAGCTCGAGGATCGGAAAGTCGGCACGGATGCGCAGGATATCGATTGCTGGCGCCGGCTGCGAACGCATTGCCGTCTGGAGGGCGGTCATGAACGGCTCGCGGTTTGTTCGAGCACGATCGCCTCGAGTTGCTGCCGAAGCACGGCAACGGGTATGCGGTCGATGACTTCGGCACCGAAGGCGTAGGTCAGCAGGTTGCGTGCCGCCGCATCGGAGAGGCCCCGGCTCGCGAGATAGAACACCGCGTCGCTGTCGAGTTGGCCGACCGTTGCGCCGTGCGCGCACTTCACGTCATCGGCGAAAATCTCGAGTTGCGGCTTGGTGTCGACATGTGCCTGTGCGGTGAGCAGAAGATTGCGGCTCGACTGCGAAGAGTCGATGTGCTGCGCACCCGGGCGGACGATGATCTTGCCATTGAAAACTCCGTGCGCGGCACCGCCCACGATACATTTGTGAAGCTGCCGGCTGACACCGTGCGGCTGCGCATGATCGATCGACGTGTGCGTGTCGGCGAGCTGGCGCTCCCCGATCAGCGCCAAGCCATCGATCGTGCATTGGGCGCCATCGGCCGTCTGCAGCACGTTCAGGTTGTAACGCGAGATCCGTGCGCCGAGCGCAACGCTCACCGAGTGATAGCGGCTCGCCCGGCCAAGCGAAACCGTGCAGTTCGCGATATGAAATGCCTGGCCGCTATCGCGTTGCACCCGGATATGCTCGACACACGCATCGTCGGCGAGCGACATCTCCGTCACCGCGTTGGTGAAGTAAGCGTCATGCTGCAGCGCGACGAAGTCCTCGATGACCGTCACCTTGCTTCCCGTCTCGGCCACGAGCAGGCAGCGAGGGTAGCTCGCTGCGTCCGCCTGCGTGGCGATGAACAACAGGTGCACGGGTGCGGCAACGATCGCGCCGCGCGGCACGATGATTATTGCGCCATCCTGCAGAAAAGCGGTATTGAGAGCGGCGAACACGTCGCTGCGGAAAGCGGCGTGGCAGCCAAGATGCCGTTCGATCGTAGCTGTGTGCGCCATGGCTGCCGCAGGCAGGTTGGCGACTACGACGCCGTGATCCGGGGCGACGCGCGACAGTTCCGGGGCGTGCACGCCGTCGACGAAGACGATCCGGGTGGTCGCCTCGTCGAGGGCAAAGCGGCCCACATCAATACTTTCGTGGCGGACGGGCGCAGTCGCCGGCTGCAACGAGAGCTTCGTCAAAGGTGAAATATCGGTGAAACGCCATTCCTCATCACGGATCGTGGGAACGGTGAGCGCGCCGACACGATCGACCGCTTCGGCACGCAGTTCGTTGAGCCACGCCATGGAACTCGCAGGCAGTCGCGGCCGGCCGGCGAGGAGACTTTCGAGGTAACCCGCCGCGGGCGTCGTGGCCCCGCGCACGGGACTGCCCTGGGCGCTCATGCCGTCACCCTCGCTGCCGCGAATTCTTCGCCGACCCAGTCGTATCCGCGTGTCTCGAGCTCGACGGCCAGGTCCTTGCCACCTGTCTTGATGATGCGTCCGCCGTCCATGACGTGGACGTAGTCGGGGACGATGTAGTCGAGCAGTCGCTGATAATGGGTCACCAGGATTGTTGCGTTGTCCTTCGTCGAGAGCTGATTGATTCCGCCGGCGATCACACGGAGCGCATCGATGTCGAGACCCGAATCGGTCTCGTCGAGGACAGCGAGCCTTGGCTCGAGCAGCGCCATCTGCAGTATTTCATTGCGCTTCTTTTCACCGCCGGAGAAGCCTTCGTTGACGCTGCGATCGAGAAACTCAGGGTTCATCTCGAGCAGTTTCATCTTCTCGCGGACGAAGTCGTCGAATTCGAGCGGATCGAGCTCATCGTTGCCACGCTCGCGTTGCACCGAGTTGTAAGTGAGGCGCAGGAACTGGCTGTTGGCGACACCCGGAATTTCGATCGGGTACTGGAAGGCGAGGAAGACGCCGGCGCGCGCCCGCTCCTCGGGCTTCAGCTCGAGCAGGTCCCGGCCTTCGTAGACGACTTCACCGCTGGTCACGACGTAGGCGGGGTGGCCAGCCAGCACCTTGGCGAACGTGCTCTTGCCCGAGCCGTTCGGACCCATGATGGCGTGCACCTCGCCCGCTTTGACCGTGAAGTCGATGCCTTTGAGAATCTCGGTGCCGTTCACGGTCGCGCGGAGCCCGCGCACCTCGAGCAGAGTCTTGCTGTCCTGGAGAATCATCCGACGCTTCCTTCGAGCTTCAGACCGAGCAGCTTGGTCGCCTCGACCGCGAACTCCATCGGCAGTTGCTGGAATACCGTCTTGCAGAATCCGTTGATGATCATCGACACCGCTTCTTCGGTGCCGACCCCGCGCTGCGCGAAGTAGAACAGCTGATCCTCGCCGATCTTCGAAGTCGATGCTTCGTGCTCGACCGTGGCGCTGTGGTTCTTCACCTGGATATACGGAAACGTGTTGGCGCCGCATTGATCGCCGATCAGCATCGAGTCGCATTGCGAGTAATTGCGCGCGCCCTCCGCCTTGGGCGTGATCCGCACCAGCCCGCGGTAGCTGTTGTTGGAATGGCCGGCCGAAATGCCCTTGCTTATGATCGTGCTCCGTGTGTTTCTGCCGATGTGGACCATCTTGGTTCCCGTATCGGCCTGCTGATGGTTGTTGGTGAGCGCCACCGAGTAGAACTCTCCGATCGAGTTCTCGCCCTGCAGGATGCAGCTTGGATACTTCCAGGTGATCGCCGAGCCCGTCTCGACCTGCGTCCAGGAAATGCGCGAATCCACGCCTTTGCACAGTCCGCGCTTGGTGACGAAGTTATAGATGCCGCCGACGCCATTTTCGTCGCCCGCGTACCAGTTCTGCACCGTCGAATACTTGATGTCGGCACGGTCGAGCGCGACGAGTTCCACGACCGCGGCATGCAGCTGGTTGGTGTCGAACTTCGGCGCCGTGCAGCCTTCGAGATAGGAGACCGACGCGCCTTCCTCGGCGATGATCAGCGTGCGCTCGAACTGCCCGGAATCCTGCGTGTTGATGCGGAAATAGGTCGACAGGTCCATCGGACACTTGACGCCCTTCGGGATGAAGCAGAACGAGCCGTCGGTGAACACCGCCGAATTGAGCGCCGCAAAGAAGTTGTCTCCGACCGGGACCACGGTCCCCAGGTATTTGCGCACGAGTTCGGGATGCAATTGCACGGCCTCGGAGATCGAGCAGAAGATGATCCCGACCTCGGCGAGCTTCGCCTTGTAGGTGGTCGCGACGGACACGCTGTCGAAGATGACGTCGACCGCGACGCCCGCGAGCGTCGCCCGCTCGTGCATCGGTACGCCGAGCTTCTCGTACGTGCGCAGCAACTCGGGATCGACCTGGTCCATGCTGTCGAGCTTCGGCTTCGACTTGGGCGCCGAGTAATAGCTGATTGCCTGGAAATCCACCTTCGGATACTTGACGCTCGACCACGTCGGCTCCTCCATCTTGAGCCAACGGCGATACGCATCGAGGCGGAAATCGAGCAGCCACTTCGGTTCGTTCTTCTTGCCCGATATCATCCGGATCGTGTCTTCGTTCAGACCCTTGGGCGCGACGTCCGATTCGATGGCCGTGACGAACCCATGGCGATACGGCTGGTTGACGAGATTTTGCAGCGCAGTACTCATTGGTTGGGCTCCGATAGGCGGCCGGGCACGATTGACGTTCGTGTCCCCGCGTCTTAGGCGGCGCTGGTCCTCTTGAGGCTGAAGCTCTCGCCGCAGCCGCAGGTGTTGTCGACGTTGGGGTTGTCGAACGTGAACATCTGCTTCAACCCTTCTTTGATGAAATCGATTCGCGAACCGTCGAGGAACGCCAGGCTGTCGGCCGCCACGACGACGGTGGCGGAATGCGATTCGAATACCGAATCGTCCGCGCGCACTTCGTCGGCGAAGTCGAACGTATAGGCAAGACCTGAGCAGCCGACTTTTTTCACGCCGACGCGCAGACCCACCCCGGTCCCACGTTGCGCAAGCTGCGTATGGACCTGTTGCGCCGCACTTTCAGAAAGAGTAATCGCCATGGTCGTTCACCTTGGAATGTCAAGCCGAAACCGTTGTACCTTCGCGCCTGGGCACTGCCTCGCGCATGTCCTGCACTGGCGCGATGCCGTCCGCCTTCGCTTGCTGGCCGTCGACCAAGTCCTTGAGCGTCACCGCGCGCAGGTAGTCCAGAAGGTGCTCGTTGAGGTTTGCCCAAAGGTCGTGGGTCATGCACTTGCGATCATCGCGACAATTTTCCTTGCCACCGCACTGCGTCGCATCGATCGGCTCATCGACGGCCAGGATGATCGTGGCGACCGATACCTCCCGCATATCCTTGGCCAGGCGATAACCGCCGCCAGGACCGCGGACGCTGTCGACGAGCGCTCGACGGCGCAACTTGGCGAACAGCTGCTCAAGATAGGAGAGCGAGATGCTCTGGCGTTGACTGATTTCGGCCAGCGTCACGGGTTCGTCACCGCGCTGCATCGCCAGATCGATCATCGCCGTCACCGCAAAGCGTCCTTTGGTGGTCAGTCTCATTGCCAATCCTTCATGGAACTCGGGGGCCTGGAGTCATACAGTGCCGGTAGTCGAAGCGCTGATAGTCGATGCATGCCGTCAACTATAGTATATCCGACGAATTCAGTCAACTATAAGCGTCTGCCAATGTCGCACGCGCCTGGAGAGGGCTCGTCATTGCCATGACCAGCGAGCCTGAACGCAGGGATGTGTTGCGGATCGCGACGCTGCCTTCGCGCCATTTATTCAGCTTTGAGATGACGGAGCGCTTGCTCGACGCGCCACGAAAAGCGCGGTGTTCGCGTTACAGGCAGTGCCCGGCATCGTGTAATGAGCCATGATAACCTCGGGCTGGTTTCAACCGGGACGTGCGTCGACATGGCCAGCCTTGCAGAGATCGCCGACTCGCTCGTTCGGCGCGAGATCAGCGCACAGGCGCTGATCGAGTCCGCGCGTGAGCGCGCGCAGGCGGTGACCGAACTCAATGCGCTGGCCCATGCCGACTGGCCGAGCGCGCTGGCCGAGGCACGTCGACTCGACGACGAAGCGCGACAAGGTCACCTGCGTGGCCCGCTCCACGGTATTCCCGTTTCGATCAAGGACCTGTTCGCGGTTCGCGGCATGCCGACGGCCGCCGGTACTCGCGCGCCGCTGCACGAACTCGACCAGGACGTGGCGCGCCCCGGACACGAGGAGGCGGTACTGGTCGCGCGGCTGCGCAATGCCGGCGCCGTGCTGTTCGCAAAGACCAACATGCACGAGATCGCGCTCGGCGCAACGGGGGAGAATTGCTGGACCGGAGACGTGCGGAACCCCTTCGATCCCGCGCGCCAGTCCGGTGGCTCGTCCAGTGGCGCTGGTGTAGCGGTGGCCACCGGCATCGGACTGGCCGCCATCGGCAGCGATACCGGCGGCTCGGTGCGGATCCCGGCCGCATTTTGCGGCGTCACCGGCTTCAAGCCCAGCTTCGGTGCCATCCCGCTCGCGGGTGCCTTGCCCTTGTCGTGGACTTGCGACCACGCCGGACCGCTGGCGCGCTCGGTGGCCGACTGCGCCTTGCTGTTCGAGGTGATGGCACATCGTCGAGTCGCGCAGCGCATGGTGCCGCGCCGCGCCCGCTTGCAGGTGCCTACGCAGTGGCTGGCCGGTCGGCTGGCATCGCCGATACGCGAGGTGTTCGAGCGCCTGTTGGCTGCATTGGACGAGCGCGGAGCCGAAATCGGCCGGCTTGAAACTCCACGCCTGGCATCAGCCTGGCCCTGTTACACGCCGATCGTTCGCACCGAGGCGGCGTGGGTTCACCGGGTGGCGTTGGCTACCGGCGGCAAGGGCTTCTCGGACCTGGTGCTGCCGGCGCTCAGGGCCGGGCAGACGGTACTCGCCGGCGACTATGTCGACGCGCTGAAGATGCGCGAGAAAATCGCGGCCGAACTCGATGCTGCGCTTGCCGACTGTGATGCGCTGATATTGCCGACCAGCCCGGTGCTACCGCCGTTGCGCGGACAGCTCGACGTCGAAGTCGAATCCGGCACGATGACGACGCGTGAGGCGGTGCTCGGCCAAACACTGCCGTTTTCGCTGTGCGGCTTGCCGGCACTGTCGATCCCGATCGGGTGGGTGGATGGACTGCCGGTGGGCCTGCAGGTGGTCGGGCGCCGTAACGGCGATGACGCGCTGCTCGCAGTCGGACAATGGCTCGAGGCGGTGGTTGGCGTCGCGCCTCGGCAGCCGAACTGCGTGAGCGCAACCTGATCGCCAGGACTCCTTCACGCCGTCAGCGGCGTGCGCACGTCAGGTCTATGCGCCGGTGATCGTCGAGCGGAACGACTCTATATGCAAGCGCATCGCAGCGTCCGCACCGATGGCGTCGCGTGCGCGCAATTGTCCGGCAATGTCCCGATGCTCATGCTGGACTTGTGCCAAGTGTCCGTCGTCGGACAGCGAGGTGAACCATACACGCAGACTGCGCTCGTGCAGCGACAACAGCATTTCGGCAAGTACCGGATTGCGTGCGGCGTGCGAAACCTCGATGTGGAACTCGCGATCCAGGAGCATCAACCCCTCGACGTCACGCTGCCTCAGGAGTATTTCAGCCTCTTCAAGCAACGTGAAGAGGCGGGCGATTTCGTCGTCCCGGGCTCGCTCTGCTGCCAAGCGCACGCAGTACGTCTCGATCACCATCCGGACGTCGACGATATTGAGGATCTCCTCCAGCGAGATAGGGCGAACGATTGCTCCCTTGCGCGGAATCAGCTCGACCATGCCGTCGATCATCAACCGATTGAGCGCCTGATTCACCGGGGTAATGCCGGCACCGACCTGCGCGCCGACTTGGGCAGCATTCAGAAATGAGCCCGGCCGATACTCCATGCAAATGATCAGGCGCTTGATCTTCTCATAGGCGATATCGCTCAGGCGCCGGCCGCTTGGTCCATGCGCTGCGCTGCGCTGCTCCGGTTTCCGCTCGTCCGGAGACCGCGACTTCGACAAACCGGTCAACACGCGCGAACCGTTCATCGCGACAGGAACGATTGATAATTCAAGCTCGATCGCCGGTGTAGTAGTGGATTTCATAGAGCAGGCAGCCGCCTTCGGACTTGAACGGTCCGTGTGCTGCACCGGGTGGCCGGCAGGCATAGGTTGGCCCGCTGAATTTCTGCCCGCCACACCCCTTTTCGTCGTTGCCTACGATCAGGTCACCACTGAGCAGATAAACCTCCTCCCAGTAATCGTGCACGAATGGCTTGGTGCTGAACGCGCCCGGATCGAGCTTGAGAATTCGGGTTCGATTGCCGATTCCGCGCTTCTCGTCGAGACTGCCAGCCAGGATCTTCTCGGTAAAGCCCTGCGGGTAGCCTGGCACAAGCGCGAAGCCTTCGGACATCGAGACCGAGCTAAACTCTAGATGGGGTTTTGCCAGACTCATGCCGTGGTTCCTTTTCAGGTTTCAATTGGAAGAGTTTCGATGTCGTAGTGGTGAGTGAGCTTGCGTCCCAGGATCGGGTCGTCGAGCTCGATCTCGAAAGCCATTGCCGGACGCACCACGCCGTGGACGGCGAGCGTACCGCAGAACATCGCAGACGGCACCGGCATTGCGGTGGTGCACAAGCGCAGCAGCTCCTCGGGAGAGCGCATCGCCGCCACCGAACCCTCTTGGTAGAGGACGCGCTGGCCATCGACACGAGCCCATGAACGCAGGATCAGCCGGTCCCAGTGCGGGGCCACTTCATCATAGCGCCAGATGTCTGAAGCGACTGGTTTGGCGCAAAGCTGCTTGGACAGCGTTACGTCAAGCGCTTCGAGCTTGCGATCCGTGTGATCCGACCCGACGCCGACCCAGAGGCCATCATCGAGTCGGAACAGTACGTACTCGGCTTCGCCGCTTGAATCATCTCCGGCGACCTGGATCCGTGAAGATGTCGTC
Source organism: Burkholderiales bacterium (assembly GCA_020853025.1). Classification (GTDB taxonomy): domain Bacteria; phylum Pseudomonadota; class Gammaproteobacteria; order Burkholderiales; family Casimicrobiaceae; genus VBCG01. The sequence goes on along the minus strand of JADYZP010000052.1, from coordinate 22,098 downwards.
AACAGCGACGCTGCAACGCGGTAGAAAATCGGTGTGCGGCTGGGCCGCTTGACCCCGATGGCCTCCAGTTCGCGGATGTGGCTTTCCAGAGCGTCGGTGTCGCGTCCGGTCCAACCCGCAATCACGAGATGAGCCACCGTGAGGGCGCAGGTCGACGTTGCCGCTCCGCTCAATCGATTGAGTTCCAGGGTCGACATATCGCTCCTGTACATGACGGTGGTCAATGCCACCCCTTGGTCGCGCCGCGCCGATGTGAAACACCTACCGACCTACCGCGATTCTTGGCCTGGATCGTTCACGGGTGGCCGAGTCGCCGCGCAACCGGCTTGAAAATTTCAAAACATGCTCTTAGAATTGCCGTAGAATATCACACTGAACAGCGGGTAAGCAGGGTGGTTCCAGCGACAGGATCAGTGAGGCGAGGTTCCATTTGAACGCGCGAGATGCCAGTCCGGTGAAGATAGTGCGATCGACCACCTGGTCGGCCGGCCCCGGATGTCACGGCGGTTGCGGCGTCGAATTGCACGTGCGCGACGGTAAGCTCGTCAAGATCGAGGGCATCGCCGATCACCCCTACAATCGCGGCACGCTTTGCCCACGGGCGCTCGCGCTGCGCGAATATGTGAATGCACCCGATCGCCTGCAGCATCCGATGATTCGAACCGGCGCACGCGGCACCGATACTTGGCGCAAGGCATCCTGGGACGAGGCATTGGACCTGATCGAGCATCGACTGAAAGCGGTCAAGGATCAGCATGGTGCCGAGTCGACGCTGTTCGTACAGGGTACGGGGCGCGATGTCGGCGGCTGGTTGGTCATGCTCGCCTACAACTACGGCAGTCCGAACTGGATGCAGTCACTGCCTGGCAATTCGTGTTACCACCCACGACTGCTCGCGATGAAGATAGCGATGGGTGACTACGTCGTTCCCGATTCGTCGCAATTCACGAATCAGCGCTACGACGATCCCGAATGGCGCGTTCCCGAATGCTATGTGGTCTGGGGTCAAAACTCGGTCGCGACCTGCAACGACGGCCTTCACGGCCATTGGATCGTCCATGCGCTAAAACGTGGCTCAAAGCTCGTCGTCATCGACCCGAACTACAACTGGCTCGCGTCCCGAGCGACGATCTGGCTCCCGATTCGGCCCGGAACCGACGGTGCTCTCGCTCTCGGAATGCTCAACGTCATCATCAACGAGGGCCTCTACGACAAGGCGTTCGTCGACAAGTGGACGGTCGGATTCGACGAATTGCGTGAACGTGTTCAGCAATATCCGCTCGACAAGGTAGCGAAGATCACATGGTTGCCAGCCGAGAAGATCGCCGCCGCTGCCCGCTTGTACGCCAAAGGTCAGCCGTCCGCGCTGCAATGGGGCGTCCCGGTCGACTTCGCTCCCGAAGGCCTGACCGTGGCTCTTGCGATCAACGCGCTGTGGTCGATCACCGGCAACGTCGAGAAGCCGGGAGGCATGGTCGTCGCGCGGCCGGCATTCGGCGTGACGTCCTATCCGATGAGTCAGGGTGCGATCAGCAAGATGTACGGCGAGGTCATGCCGAAAGAGCAGCTCGCCAAACGCATCGGTATCGATATCTACCCGATCGCCCGTGATTTGCATTGGCGCGCCCAGCCCGATGCCGTCATCGACCAGATCTTTTCAGGCACACCCTATCCGGTGAAAGCGGCCTTCATCGCGGGAACCAATTTCGTCGTTGGCGCGCAAGATCCACGTCGCTGGCGCAAGGCGTTCGAATCTCTGGAATTCAATGTCGTCGTCGATCTGTTCATGACTCCGACGGTGATGGCGCTGGCCGATGTCGTGTTGCCGTCGTCGAGCTTCGCCGAGCGCGATGGCGTACGCGCGTGGTGGTCGCCGCTGACCGCGCAGAATACGGCAGTCCGCGTCGGTGAGTGCCGTTCAGATGCCGAGATCTGCTTCGAGCTGGCGCGTCGGTTGAACCCGGGCTTTCGCTATCGAACACTCGACGACATGTATCGTTTCTTTCTCGAGCCCTCGGGTATCAGTCTTGAAGAAATCCGCGAAAAGGGCTGGATCTTTCCCCCGAAGGACTCGGCTGCAACACCCTATGCGAGACACGAGCGCGGCTTGCTCCGCGCCGACGGCAAGCCCGGCTTCGATACCGCCTCGGGCAAGATCGAGCTCGACGCGACGCGTATGAAGGACTGGGGATACGACTCACTTCCTGCATATACCGAGCCAAGCTTCAGTCCTGTCAGCACACCCGAGCTCGCACGCGAATACCCTTTGATCCTCAATACCGGATCGCGGTCGATCGCCTTCTTCCATAGTGAGATGCGCAATATTCCGAGCTTGCGCGCGATGAATCCAGAGCCGCTGGTGCAGATCCATCCCGAAACTGCCCGGCGCTTCGGCATCGAGAACAACGATTGGGTATGGATCGAGAACCAGCAAGGTCGGATCAAGATGCGAGCCCGCTACGCACTGGTGCACCCGCGCATCGTTCTGACGCAGCACAGCTGGTTCTATCCCGAGCGGATTCGCGAGGACAAGGATTTCGGTGCGTACGAGGCCAATGGAAATGAATTGATTCCCGGCGGCCTGCATTCGAAGACCGGGTTTGGCGGAGCTCAGGTGAAGTCGCTGCTTTGCCGCATTCGCAAGGTGGAAGAGAACGCGTAGTCGGTGACAACGCGGGAGACATCATGACGGGCAAGAACGGGCTTTGGATCGATATCGAATTTTGTACCGGTTGCATGGCCTGCGAGGCCGCCTGCAGGCAGGAGCTTGATCTCGGGCCGACCGAGTACGGTATCAAGGTGTTCGAACAACTGCTGAACGACGGGCAGACGTTCAACTACGTACCGATTCCAACGGATCGATGCAACCTCTGTGCAACGCGCGTTCACGAGGAAGGCAAGCGTCCGGCCTGCGTACATCACTGCATGGCGCAGGTCATGGAGTACGGACCCCTCGAGTCGTTGATTGAGCATATGAAGCGGCGTCCACGCAGCGTGATCTGGTCGCCCGTATCGCGTTCGTCGCAGCGGCCATACCACGATCTTGAACAATTCGAATTCCTGGAGGAGTAGCCATGATCATATCTTGCAAGCATATCCATCTCGGTTCCCCGGCACGCGGCCGCGCGTTCCTGCGTCGCGCGATACCGGTTTTTTTCGGTGCGCTGAGCATCGGACTAACCGGCGGTTTGCAGGCGCAGCAGCTCGCTGGCACAGAGATCAAGATCGGTGTCGTAACACCTGTCACGGGTTCGGCCGCGGACGTCGGCAAGCGCGAGGCAATCGCAGCCCAGGCCGCAGTCGACAGGATCAATGCCAGTGGAGGTATCGGTGGAGTGCCGGTCAAGCTCTACTTCGCGGACGAAGGGGGCAACCCGCAGGAAGCAATCAGCGCAGTACGCAAGGTGGCGGGTGACGACAAGGTGCTTGCGATCGTCGGTCCGCACTACAGCAGCACCGCGGAGGCGACTTTCCCGCTTGGCAATCGTCTGAAAGTCGTACAGGTTGCGGTGGCCTCGTCCAAGCCTGGTGTTGCCAAGGCCAATCGCCCGTATGCGTTCCGGAACACGCTGACCGAAGACAAGATCGCGACGGCAGTCGTCAAAGCTGCCCAGCAGAAATACGGGTTCAAGAGGGTGGCGATCATCACCGACACCAAGGACGCGGTGGCTCGCTCGCTGGGTACGGCCGTCCTGCCTGGCGCATTGAAGGCAATCGGGCTCGAACCGGTGACCGGAAAGGACCCAGTTACCTTCCAGACAGGTGACCTGAATTTCACGACGCAGGTGACACGGCTGAAAGCGCTCAATCCGGATGCGATTGGCCTGGGCGCACTGGGACCGGATGCGCTCAATATCATCCTCGAGGCACGCAAGCAGGGCATGACGCAGCCATTCTTCGGAACCGCGCCATTGATGGAAGGCAACATGCCGGAGCGTGGCGGCAAGGCTGTGGATGGCACCTTTGCCGGCACCATCTGGCACGATTCGCTGAATGATCCGGCGAGCCAGCAGTTCAAGGCCGCCTATGCGGCGCAGGCGAAGAAGATGTACAGCAGTGAATTCACGCAGACGCCCGACTATTACGCAGCGAATGCGTACGATGCCGTGTACATGATTGCCGAAGCGATTCGCAAGGCCGGCGTACAGAACAAGCCGGACTCGCTGGCAGGCGATCGCGAAAAGATCATGGAGTACTTCTCCAAGCTGCACGACTTCAATGGTGTAGCAAGCCGTGGCTTCAACGACGACGGTGACGGTGTCAAGGACGTGCTGATTGCGGAGGCGAAAGGCGGACACTGGGTGCTGAACTCCGGTCCACGCTGAATCGCTACGGAATGTTCAGCCAACAGCTTGTCAACGGCATTACGCTTGGAAGCACCTATGCACTGATTGCGATCGGATATACGCTGGTTCTCGGCGTGTTGAAGAAGCTCAATCTCGCCCATGGCGAGTTGTTCATGGTCGGAACCTTCGCCGGCATCGGCATGGCCGCTGCCGGCGCACCGATCGTGGTCAGCGTTGGTGCCGCGTTCCTGTTCGCGGGTCTGGTCGCGGTCGCGATCGAGCGAACGTGCTTTTATCCACTGCGCAATGCCAGCTTTCTGTCGCCGATGCTGACGACCATCGCGTTCGGCATCCTGCTGCAGAACGTCGCGACGCAGATTTTCGGCTCGGATCCATCGCGTTTTCCGGATACCGGGCGATCGGTGGAATTGCACATTGCCGGCCTGACGATATCGGCACTCCAAGTGGCGATACTGGTCACCGCTTTCGGCTTGATGATCGCAATCGACGTGCTGATACGGCACACGCGTTGGGGAATTGCGCTACGAGCGACCTCCGACGATCCGGAAACTGCGGCACAGCACGGCATCAATCCATCTCGAGTGACGATAACGACATTCTTCGTTTCCGGCGCACTCGCCGGAGTCGCCGGGGTGTTGACGACTCTCGTCTACTCTCAGGTAACACCGTTGATCGGCATCCGCCAGGGCTTGATCGGCATGGTCGCGATGGTGATCGGCGGGTTGGGCAATTTGCGTGGTGCAATGATCGGCGGCCTTGCTGTCGGACTTCTGGAAACGCTCAATGACGCCTACTTCAATGCGGGATATCGTGATCTGGTAATTTTCTCGGTCTTCTTTGCGTTTCTGGTACTGCGGCCTGAAGGTTTGTTTCCAGCTCCCGGTGGCCGCTCCTGATCGCCGCGCATGAACATCTACTATGAAGGTGTACTGGCGTCGACGGGAATCAATATCCTGCTCGCGCTTTCGGCCTACACCATACTGGCAACCAATCGACTGTCACTTGGTAATGCAGGCTTCATGGCGATCGGCGCCTATGTCTCGTCGTATCTCACCGTCAATGTCGGGTGGCCGTTGTTCCCGTCGATAGCCGTGGCAGGGGCCGCACCGGCCTTGATCGCCCTGGCGATTGGCCGACCAGTACTGCGCCTGCAGGGCATTTACTTCGTCATGGTCACGCTCGCCTTTGGTGAAGTTACGCGTACGTTCTTCCAGAACTTCGAGCCCACCGGTGGTGCCTATGGCATGCGCGGCATGTCGGGTGTCACCATCGAAATGATCTATGCATTCGTCGCAGCCTTCGTGCTGCTCTACGTCGCCTTTGACCGGTCGCGAGCTGCGCGGCTAACGTATACGCTGCGCGATGACGACGAAGCGGCACGCTCGATCGGAATCGATGTTGTGGCTGTGCGGCTGATTGCTTTCGCCTGGGGCGCTCTGGTTGCTGGGATCGCAGGCGCGTTGTTCGCGCACTACGCTTTGTATATCGAAAGCGGCAACTTCAACTTTCTCATCTCCGCGAGTGCCGTACTGTTCGTCATCCTTGGTGGCGTACAAACGTTCTGGGGTGCGATCATCGGCGCGGTGGTGTTGACACTGCTACCGGAGGCGTTGCGCTTTCTTGACGCGTGGCGCCTGTCTGCGTATGGTGCGATCCTCGTCGCGATGATGGTTTTGCGTCCCGAAGGGATACTTACGCGCACCTTGCTGCGACGGCTAAGGCGCCTGAGCCCTCGCTAGGGATGGACTTTCTTTCCTTCAACACTCGTTCTGCGGTAGATCAGTGACACCGCTGCTTGAACTGCGCAACGTCAGCAAGCGCTTCGGCGGCCTGACCGCAGTCGATGCGGTCTCGTTTTCCATCGAGGCGGGCGAACTGGTCGGTCTGATCGGCCCGAACGGTGCCGGCAAGACCACGCTTTTCAACATCATCGCCGGTGTCTATCGTCCATCGCAGGGCCAGTTGCTGCATCGAGGAGATGCGATTTCGATGCTGGATCCGGCACGTATCGCCAAGCGCGGCATTGCACGAACCTTCCAGAACATTCGACTGTTCCAGAGCCTCACCGTGCTGGAACATCTGCTGGTCGCGCAGACCTGTCGTGGCCTCGGACTTCTCGCCGAGCTCAATCCGCTTGTCAGTGGTGCCGAAAGAACGAGGCGCAAGGCGGCGATGGAACTCCTGGAACTTGTCGGTCTCGAAAATCGGCATGACGAGATCGCCATTCATCTGCCCTATGGCGCGCAGCGTCGACTCGAGATCGCGCGCGCGCTGGCGACCTCGCCCGAGTTACTGCTGCTCGACGAGCCGGCGGCGGGCTTGAACGACACCGAGACTGTCGGGTTGCGCGAAATGCTCGATGCCTTACGTGCGCAGCACTACACGATTCTGCTGGTTGAACACGACATGAAGCTCGTGATGCGCGTATGTTCGCGAATTCTCGTTCTGGAGTTCGGCAAACTCATCGCGTCCGGTGCACCGGCAGAGATTCAAGTCAATCCCGAGGTCATCAACGCATACCTCGGGGCGGAGGCTTGATGTGCTGATCGTCGAGCGACTGTCTGCCGGATACGGTGAAACCGAGGTACTGACTAATGTCTCGATCAGGATTGGCCGCGGTGAGATTGTCGCGATCGTCGGTGCCAACGGCGCGGGGAAATCGACCTTGCTGCGGACGATCATGGGGTCGCTTCGCATGCGCACCGGCTCGGCGCGCTTCGACAACATCAGCCTTGCCGGACGGGCTCCGTACCGCATTGCCGGGCTTGGCATCAGGCTGGTGCCGGAAGGCCGACGAATCTTCCCGAACCTTTCCGTCGAAGAGAATCTGCTGACGGGTGTCTACCTTGGTCGCCAAGCTTCCCGCGCGGCCGCGCTTGATCGCGTGTTCGCGCTGTTTCCGATTCTGGCCGAGCGCCGCAATCACCAGGCGGCAACATTGAGCGGCGGACAGCAGCAGATGCTGGCGCTTGGCAGGGCGCTTGCTGGTGAACCGCGCTTGCTGATGCTGGACGAGCCGTCGCTGGGTCTCGCGCCCAGGGTAATCGAAGAGATTTTTTCCACACTTTCGGAGTTGCGCAGTTCGGAAATCGGAATCTTGCTGGTTGAACAGAACGCGCGCAAAGCCCTGGCCGTCGCTGATCGGGCGTACGTGCTGGAAAACGGGCAGGTGACACTGGAAGGACCGGCCCCCGAACTTGCAGCCAATCGAGCGATCGTCGATGCCTACCTCGGCGGACACGCCTGAGGCGATGCGGCGAGTGCGCTCGCCGAACGTGACGGTCACCACCCATTTTTTCAAGGAGATCCCGATGTCAACTCGTCAAGCTGATCCGGCCGCTGGTGTCGCTGTGCAGCAGCTGACGCTGGGTGGAAACGCATTCATCCTGCAACCGGATGAAGGCAAGTCCTTTTGGCAACCGCTGCCGGCGCGCGGCTATTCGACGATCAAGGTCAATCCGGAGAACTCGACATCGAATTTCGTGTACATGGGAATCCAGGTCATCTCCGAAGGTGGCTACGTCCGTGAGCACTGGCACTCGAAGCACGAGGAAGTTCTGTTCTGCTACGAAGGCGAAGGCGAAGTTCTCGTCAACGGAATCGCACATCCGTTCGTTCCCAGCACGACGGTCTTCGTCGGCCGCTGGACGCGTCACCGGATCGCGAACGTCGGCACAGGCGACCTCAAGTTGACCTGGACCTACCTTCCGCCGGGGCTCGACACCTTCATGGAGAACACCGGAATAGTACGCAAACCGGGTGAAACGATGCCGGCCGCCTTCGAGCGCCGTCCGGATATGGCCGAAGTCGAAAGGGCGACCGGCTTCGGGCCGAAGATCGGCACCTAGGCTGGCACCAGCGAGCCACACGGTGTGGTGCTCGATGCGCTCGAGGTACAGAACGGGCCAATGAATTCGCAGTTGCATTTCGAGGAGATGGGCGTCGGTCCGCCCATCGTCTTCGTTGCCGGACTCGGCGGCGAGGGCCGTTTCTGGTCAAGGCAGATGGCGCACTTCGCCAACACGCACCGAGTCATCTGCTACGACCATCGCGGATGCGGTCGGAGCACGGCTACCGACCCCAACCGCACTATCGATTCGATGAGCGCCGACCTCGAGGTTCTTCTCTGCGACCTCAAGGTCGAACAGTCCATCGTGGTCGGGCACTCGACCGGCGGCGCGATCGCGCAGGTGCTCGCTGCCGATCGTTCAGATCTCGTCTCTCGAGTCGTGCTGTCGTCGACGTGGCTGCGTGCCGACGACTACATGCGAGACCTGTTTCGCCTGCGTATCGACGTGATGAGGACGATGGGGCCCAACGCGTACGCGGCCCTTGGCAAAATCCTTTGCTATGGCCCGCACCGGCCTACGGCTGATCCGGCTGACGCGGCATCACCACGACACGTCGCCGTCGCCACGCCGGCGCGGATGTCAATCGATTACGATACCGTGTGGCCAAGGATCGAGGCGCTGCTCTCCTTTGACGGCCGCAGTCGCGCCCCCCCGGCTGCGGCAGCCGATGCTAATCGTCGGTGCGCGCGACGACATGATCACGCCAGCCTACCTCTGGGCGGAGCTCGGTGACGCATATCCGCAGGCCACATGCCGACTGGCTGATTACGGCGGGCATTTCTGGCCTCAGACAATTACCCATACATACAATGCGATGCTCACGGAGTTCATTCGATTCTGATGGGTTGCGTTCGATCAGCAGTCATTCTTCGGTACGCGCGTCGCTGAGTCCGTAGTCGGGTGCAAGGCATGGATGCGCGCTCGCCGTGGACGACGAACACGCGCGCAGGCGCGGAAGCCCTTGTCACAGGGAGTGCTGGAGGCGGAGGTCGGAATCGAACCGGCGTAGACGGCTTTGCAGGCCGCTGCATGACCACTCTGCCACCCCGCCAGGGATGTTCGCCGCCCGCCGTTATGGCGAACGCCTGAAACCAAAAGGGAGAGCCTGTATCGGAAGCTCTCCCTTGGAATTCTGGAGCGGGAAAGGAGTCTCGAACTCCCGACCTCAACCTTGGCAAGGTTGCGCTCTACCAACTGAGCTATTCCCGCGTTGCTTAGTCGTTAAATTATAACGGAAATCCGGCCCCGGTCAAAACTCCGTCCGCGCCTGCTCCCGCCGGTCAACGCAGCACCGTGGCGATGGCGTCGGCGACGTAGTCGATGTTGCGCGAATTGAGCGCGGCCACGCAGATGCGTCCGGTATCGACCGCGTAAATCGAAAATTCGTCGCGCAGTCGCCGCACCTGCGCCTGGTTCAGCCCGGAATAGGAGAACATGCCTCGCTGCGCCAGCATGTAGCGGAAATCATGGTCGGGGAGGCGCTGGTGCAGGCGCTCGACCAGTTCGGCGCGCATCCGCTTGATGCGATCACGCATCGTCGCCAGCTCGGCTTCCCATAGTGCCCGCAATTCGGGTGTGCCGAGCACCTGGGCGACGATGGTGCCACCGTGCGTCGGCGGAGTCGAGTAGTTCGTGCGCACGATTCGCTTGACCTGCGACAGCACGCGCGCGGCTTCATCGCGGTCGTTGGCGACGATCGACAGCGCGCCGACGCGTTCGCCGTACAGTGAAAAGGACTTCGAGAACGAGCTCGATACGAGCAGCGGCCCGGGCGTCGCCGCGAAGCGGCGCACGACTTCGCCATCGGCTTCGATGCCGTCGGCGAATCCCTGGTAGGCGATATCGAGAAACGGCACCAGGCCACGTTTGCGCACGACCTCGAGGATGCGTCCCCATTGCGACGGGTCTGGATCGACGCCGGTGGGGTTGTGGCAGCAGGCATGAAGCACGACGATGCCACCGGCCGGGATCTTCTCGAGCGATGCGATCATCGCGTCGAAGTCGAGTCCGTGCGACGTCTCATCATAGTAGCCGTAGTAGTTGACGGTAAACCCGGCGGCCTCGAACAGCGCGCGGTGGTTCTCCCAGCTCGGGTCGCTGATCCAGACCTGCGCGCCGGGCGCGAAGCGGCGCAGGAAGTCGGCGCCGACCTTGAGTGCGCCGGTGCCGCCCAATGCCTGCACGGTGACCGCCCGACCCGATGCGACGATTTCGCTGTCGGCACCGAACAGCAGTTTCCGCACTGCGCTGTCGTAGGCCGGGATGCCATCGATGGGCAGGTAACCGCGCGGCGTGCTCTTGCCGAGCATCGCGTGCTCGGCGCGCTCGACGCAGTCGAGCACCGGCAGCTTTCCGTGGTCGTCGTTGTAGACGCCCACGCCAAGGTTGACCTTTTTCGGATTCTTGTCGGCGACGAAAGCCTCGGTGACGCCAAGGATGGGGTCGCGTGGCGCGAGTTCGACGACGGACAGCAGCGAGGCGGGCAACGGAGCGTTCATGGTGGGAGGCGGCCGGTCGAAAAGCGCCATTTTACTCTTCCGCAAGAGCTCCGAAATCGGTGCCCCCGTTTCAGGCGAATCCCAGCCAGCGCACGACGCTGGCCAGCGCCGCTACCTTGTATCGCGTTCGCGCCCGCCCGACCTGAATGCCGGTGACGATGTACCAGAGGACGGCGAGCAGCGTCATGAGTGCGGGCAGAGCGAGAGGCATGCCAATCTCCTAGAATGTCGAAAACGCGACACGATTTCGTCGCGGCGCAAGCGCAGCACGATACTCCATGGCCCGCGGCTACCCACCGATACCCGTCGACGCACCGAAGCTGCCGCCGCTGACCGCGGCGAAGACGCTGGCTCGCGTCGGTCGCTTCCTTCGGCCCTACCGGCGACAGCTGGCATTCGCCGCCATCGCGCTGGTCGTTGCCGCGGCGGCGGTGCTGACCATCGGCCAGGGGCTCAAGTTCGTTATCGACAGCGGCTTTTCCGCAGGCAGCGGCATCGAGCTCGATCGCGCACTGGCGTTCATGCTCGGAGTCATCGTCGTGATGGCGGGTGCGACCTACGCGCGCTTTTATTTCGTATCGTGGCTGGGCGAGCGGGTGACCGCCGACCTGCGCCGCGCGGTGTTCGATCACCTCCTGTGCCTGCCACCGAGCTATTTCGAACTGATGCGCACCGGGGAGGTCATCTCGCGACTGACCAACGACACGACGATGCTGGAAACCGTCATCGGCTCGAGCGCGTCGATGGCGATCCGCAACGTGCTGCTGATGATCGGCGGCCTGGTGATGCTCGCACTCACCAGCGGCAAGCTGACGCTGCTGGTGCTGGTCGGCGTGCCGCTGGTGCTGGCGCCGATCATCTTCTTCGGACGTCGCGTGCGGCGGCTCTCGCGTGCGAGCCAGGACCGCGTCGGCGACGTCGGCGCCTACGTCGACGAGGCGCTGCACGAGATCCACACCGTGCAGGCCTACGGTCACGAGGACGAGGACCGACGGCAGTTCGGATCCCGGGTCGAGAGCGCGTTCGCCACCGCGGTGCTGCGCGTGCGCCAGCGAGCGCTGCTGGTGGCCACCGTCATCATCCTGGTCTTCGGCGCGGTCGGCGTCATTCTCTGGATCGGCGGCCACGATGTCGTCGCCGGCAGAATCAGCGCGGGCGAATTGTCGGCCTTCGTGTTCTACGCGGTGATCGTCGCCGGCGCCGCCGGCACGATCAGCGAGGTCGTCGGCGATCTGCAGCGTGCGGCGGGCGCGACGGAGCGGCTGTTCGAGCTGCTGGCGATCGAACCCGCGATCCGCGCGCCCGCGCGTGCGGTGCCGCTGCCCGTTCCGGCGCGCGGCACGGTGACGCTTGAACACGTGACATTCCACTATCCGTCACGACCCGAGGTGCCGGCGCTCGACGATTTCACGCTCGCCGTCGCGGCGGGCGAAAACGTCGCGTTGGTCGGACCCTCGGGCGCGGGCAAGACGACCGTTTTCCAGCTGCTGCTGCGCTTCCACGATCCGGCGCGCGGCGTGGTCGCCATCGACGGCGTCGATCTCAGGAACGCAGACCCGGCGGACGTGCGGGCGCGTCTCGCGCTTGTACCGCAGGACCCGGTGATCTTCGCCGCCAGCGTGCTGGACAACGTCCGCTATGGGCGTCCCGCCGCCACCGTCGACGAGGTGCACGCCGCCTGCGAGGCGGCATACGCGACCGAATTCATCGATCGGCTTCCGGAGCGATTCGCGAGCTTCCTGGGCGAGCGCGGCGTGCGCTTGTCCGGCGGACAGCGGCAGCGGCTCGCCATCGCCCGCGCGATCCTCGCCGACCGGCCCGTGCTGCTGCTCGATGAGGCGACCAGCGCGCTCGACGCGGAGAGCGAGCGAATGGTGCAAATGGCGCTCGAACGCCTGATGTCGGGGCGAACGGTGTTGATCATCGCGCACCGCCTGGCCACCGTGCGCCATGCCGATCGCATCGCCGTGGTGGAGCGCGGCCGGATTATCGCCACCGGAACGCACGACGAACTCGCGCGATCCAATCCGTTGTATGCGCGTCTGGTGGCGCTGCAGTTCGCGTCCGGTCCGGGCGAGCCGGCGACTTGAATCCTGGGTCCGGCTGCAGCCGGACGCTCTTCCGACCTCAAGCACGGCAGTACAATACCCGGTTGTCCGATCGAATCGCCGTCGCTGAAATCCCATGCCAGTCACTTATCCCGAAAGTCCCTACGAGTTGCACCAGCCGTTCCTGCCGGCCGGCGACCAGCCGAACGCCATTGCCAAGCTGGTGGAAGGCTTGCACGACGGGTTGTCGTTCCAGACGCTGCTCGGCGTGACGGGCTCGGGCAAGACGTTCACGATGGCCAACGTCATCGCGCAGACCGGCCGCCCGGCGATGGTCATCGCGCCGAACAAGACGCTGGCCGCGCAGCTCTATTCCGAGTTCCGCGAGTTCTTCCCGAACAACGCGGTCGAGTACTTTGTTTCCTACTACGATTACTATCAGCCCGAGGCCTACGTCCCGTCGCGCGACCTGTACATCGAGAAGGACAGCGCGATCAACGAGCACATCGAGCAGATGCGGCTGTCGGCGACCAAGGCGATCCTCGAGCGGCCGGATTGCGTGATCGTCGCCACCGTGTCGGCGATCTACGGCATCGGCGACCCGTCCGAGTACCACAGCATGATCCTGCACGTGAAGCAGGGCGACCGGCTGACGCAGCGCGACGCGATCAAGCGGCTGACCGAGATGCAGTACACGCGCAACGACGTCGATTTCAAGCGCGGCGTCTTCCGCGTGCGTGGCGAGGTGCTCGACATCTTCCCGGCGGAGAACGCGGAGAACGCGATCCGCGTCTCGCTCTACGACGACGAGGTGGAGACGCTGCAGCTCTTCGATCCGCTGACCGGGCACCTCAAACAGAAGCTCGTGCGCTTCACCGTCTTCCCGTCGTCGCACTACGTGACCGGCCGCCAGAAGGTGCTCTCCGCGATCGACCACATCAGGGTCGAGCTCAACGCGCAGAAGGAGTTCTTCGTCGGCCAGATGAAGCTGATCGAGGCGCAGCGCATCGAGCAGCGGACGCGCTTCGACCTCGAGATGATGATGGAGATCGGCTACTGCAAGGGCATCGAGAACTACTCGCGCTACCTGTCGGGGCGCGGCGCGGGCGAGCCGCCACCGACGCTGATCGACTACCTGCCGTCGAACTCGCTGATGTTCGTCGACGAGTCACACGTGACCATTCCGCAGGTCGGCGGCATGTACAAGGGCGACCGCGCGCGCAAGGAAAACCTCGTCAACTACGGCTTCCGGTTACCCTCCGCGCTGGACAACCGGCCGCTGCGCTTCGACGAGTTCGAGCGGCTACTGCCGCAGACGATCTTCGTGTCGGCCACGCCCTCGGTCTACGAGAGCACGCACGCGGGACAGGTGGTCGAGCAGCTGGTGCGGCCGACGGGCCTCGTCGATCCGCTGCTGTCGGTGCGGGCCGCGCAGACGCAGGTCGATGACCTGCTGTCGGAAATCCGCATTCGCGTGGAACGCAACGAGCGCGTGCTCGTCACCACGCTGACCAAGCGGATGGCGGAAGACCTGACCGACTACATTGCCGAGAACGGCGTCAAGGTGCGCTACCTGCACTCCGACATCGACACCGTCGAACGGGTGGAGATCATCCGCGACCTGCGGCTGGGCGAGTTCGACGTGCTGGTCGGCATCAACCTGCTGCGCGAGGGCCTGGACATTCCCGAGGTGTCGCTGGTGGCGATCCTCGACGCCGACAAGGAAGGCTTCCTGCGCGCCGAACGCTCGCTGATCCAGACGATCGGCCGTGCGGCGCGTCATATCAACGGGATGGCGATCCTCTACGGCGACAGAGTCACCGACTCGATGAAGGCCGCGATCGGCGAAACCGAACGCCGGCGCGCGCGCCAGCTCGCGTGGAACGAGAAGATGGGCATCACGCCGGTGGGTGTCCAGAAGCGCATCAAGGACCTGATCGAAGGCGTCTACGATCCGGACGAGGCGAAGAAGGAACAGCGCGCCGCGCAGGCGAAGGCCAAGTACGAGGCAATGCCCGAGAAGGACATGGAGCGCGAGCTGAAGCAGCTCGAGAAACAGATGCTCGATGCGGCGCGGAACCTCGAGTTCGAGAAGGCCGCCGAGCTGCGCGACCAGCTGGCGCAGCTGAAGCAGCAGATGTTCGGCGTCGCGCTGCCGGTCGAGACCTGAGGGGGCCGCGCATGCACGCCGACGATCGACGAGCCGCCGCCGGAGTCAGCGATGTCGACGCGCCGGGCAAGGACACCCCGAGAGTCGGCGTACTCTTCGTCTGCATGGGCAACATCTGCCGCTCGCCGACCGCCGAGGGCGTATTCCGGGCGGCGGCGCAGCGTATCGGCCTCATCGACTGCTTCGACATCGACTCGGCGGGCACACTTGGCGAGCATGCAGGCTCGCCGCCGGATCGACGCGCGATCCACGCCGCGAGGATGCGCGGCTACGACATCTCGGCGTTGCGTGCGCGGCAGGTGGTGCACGCTGACTTCGCGCGCTTCGATTGGATACTCGCGATGGACCGGACGAACCTGCGTGAACTGACCGCGCTGCGCCCGAGTGACTTCCGCGGTCACCTGGGCCTGTATCTCGATCTCGTTTCCGGAATCGACGCCCGCGAAGTGCCCGACCCCTACTTCGGCGGGCCCCAGCACTACGAACTCGTGCTCGACCTCGCCGAAGCGGCGAGCGATGCGCTGGTGGCGAGGCTCCTCGGGGCGCCGAACAGCCGCGCTCAGTAGATGCCGGCAGAAAGGCCGGCCGCGAGCGTTGCACCCAATTCGGCGCATTGCGCGAGCACCGCAGCGGAGACGACCTGCGGCTGCGCGGTCAACCCGCTTTTGTAGACGACGCCGGGCAGCACCTTGCGCAGGCGCAAGCCCGTCGCGATGCGATCGGTCTGCAGCATCGCGCCGGCGCCATCGCTGCCGGCGCAGACGATGACCGTGTAGGGCTTGCCTTCGACGCGGTGTTCGCACGGATAGAACACGCGCTCGAAGAAATCCTTGGTCATGCCGGAGAGCGAGCCGAAGTTCTCGGAGGTCGCAACCAGCAGCGCGTCGCAGCGCAGCAGTTCGGCGACCCCGGCGTCCCTCGCGCGCATGTAGACGACCTCGACCTCCGGCACGTCGAGTGCCGAGTCGCGCGCAGCTGCCGCCATCTGCTCCGTGCCTCCGAACTGCGAGTGCCAGACGATCAGCAACTGCTTCATGGCGAGGCACTCCGCACGCATCGTCGAACGGTAACGAAGGCGAAGCTGCGCCCCCGTCTGACGTCGTGCACGAATCAGCCGCCGGGCGGCGGCGGCTCCTTGCGCGTTTCGACGAACACCAGCGGTTCGTTTTGCATTTCCACGCGTGGAGGCCGCACACGCTTCGACCTCGGCGCCGCGGGTTCCTCGATTTCCGGTGCTGGTGCCGGATGCGTGGTCTCGACCAGCTCGAGCCCCGATTCTGGCGACAGCGCATGGGCAACCGACGGTATCGGCTCGGCGGCGGGAAGCTCGACTGGCGCGGTCGCTGCTTCCGGGGTCGCGGGAGCGGCCTCGGCAATCGCCAGCATCGGACCAGGCGTTGATTCGGCGGGCATCGGCACTTGGGTCACGACGGGCTCCACCGCAGTCAGCGCAGCGGTCTCGACCATCGGCGTGATCTCGAAAGTCGGTGGCGCGCTCGACGGCATTCCCGTCATGGGCGCGTCACGGCGTTCGCGCGGCTCTCTCGGTGCTCGCGGCTCGCGTGGCTCGCGCGGAGCCTTGGGCGTACGCGGCTCGCGCGCCGCGGAGACGTCGCCCGCCGGCGCGGAATCGGCCGCGCCTTCGACGTGCTCGGTTAACCCGGATCCGCCGGTCAGGTTCGGATCCTGCAGCACCGACCCGTCGCCGTTGGTCGGGTGGTCGGCACGATCGCCGCCACGACCGCGTCGGCCACGCCGACGACGGCTACCGTCCTTCGCCTCGGCCGCTGCATCCGCCTGCGGCGGCATGGCAATATCATCGGCGACCAGCGACACTTCGGCAGGCGGTTCGCGGGGCTCGCGCGGTTCACGCGGTCGCTGCGTGCCACGGTTGCCTTCGCGCTGCTCGTCGCGACGCGGTTGTGCTGCGTTCGCCGGCGAGGCGCCGCGGGCCGGTGCCGCGCCGCGCGGGCCTTCACCCCGGTTGTCGCGTTTCTGCTCGCTGCCGCGCCGCGCGTCGCGCGCCTCGTCGCGACGCTGGTCACCGCCGCGCCGTCCGTCGCCACGATGGCGATCGCGTTCGTCGCCGCGCCGCGAGTCGCGTCGACCGTCGCCCTTGCGCTCGGAGCTTCGCTCGTCGCGCCTAGCCGCCGCCGCCGCCGCGGGCGTGGCCGCCGGTTTGGCGCGGAACCAGCCAAGCACGCGATCGAGCCACGACTCCCCGCGTGCGGGCCGCGTGCGCGCGGCAGCCTTCGCCACCGGCTTGTCGACGTGAACGGGCGCTGGCTGCGCAGGCGTGATGCCCTTGACCATCGCTTCCTGCCGCGGCGCTATGGCCTCGTCCTTCAGCTGCCTGGCCGGATCGAGTTGCTCCGGCTGTTGCACCATGTCGAAGGACATCGGCAGCGGCTCGCTCTGGTTCAGGTCCTCGTGCCGCAGCCTTTCGATGCTGTAGTTCGGCGTCTCGAGGTGGCGGTTGGGCACCAGCAGCACGTTGACCTTGAAGCGCGTCTCGATGGTCAGCACGTCGTTACGCTTTTCGTTGAGCAAGAAGGTCGCGACGTCGACCGGAACCTGGGCCACGACCTGCGCGGTGTTGTCCTTCATCGCCTCCTCCTGCACGATGCGCAGGATGTGCAGCGCGGTCGATTCGGTGCCGCGGATGTGGCCGATGCCGTGACAGCGCGGGCAGGGGATGTGTGCGGCTTCGGCGAGCGCCGGACGCAGTCGCTGGCGTGACAGCTCCATCAGTCCGAAGCGCGAAATCTTGCCCAACTGCACGCGGGCGCGGTCGTAGCGCAGTGCGTCGCGCAGCCGCGTTTCCACCTCACGCTGGTTTTTCGCGCTCTCCATGTCGATAAAGTCAATGACGATGAGCCCGCCCAGGTCGCGCAGGCGAAGCTGGCGCGCGACTTCGTCGGCGGCTTCGCAGTTGGTGTTGAACGCGGTGGTCTCGATGTCGCCACCCTTGGTCGCGCGCGCCGAGTTGACGTCGACGGAAACCAGCGCCTCCGTGTGGTCGATGACGATTGCGCCGCCGGACGGCAGTGGCACCTGCCGCGCGTAGGCGGTCTCGATCTGGTGCTCGATCTGGAAGCGTGAAAACAGCGGAACGTCGTCCTTGTACAGCTTGACGCGGTTCACGTTGGCCGGCATCACGTGGCCCATGAACTGCTGCGCCTGCTCGAAGATCGCCTCGGTGTCGATCAGCAGTTCACCGATGTCCGGATGGAAATAATCGCGGATCGCGCGGATGACGAGGCTCGACTCCTGGTAGATCAGGTAGGCGCCCGACTGCATCTTGGCGGCATCTTCGATCGCGCGCCAAAGCTGCATCAGGTAGTTGAGATCCCACTGCAGCTCTTCGGTGGAGCGGCCGATGCCGGCGGTGCGTGCGATGACGCTCATGCCCTGCGCCACGTCGAGGCCGTTGATCGCGTCGCGCAACTCGTTGCGCTCCTCGCCTTCGACCCGGCGGGAGACACCGCCACCGCGCGGGTTGTTCGGCATCAGCACCAAGTAGCGCCCGGCGAGCGAAATATACGTCGTCAGCGCGGCGCCCTTGTTGCCGCGCTCGTCCTTGTCGACCTGGACGATCAGCTCCTGGCCCACCTTCAACTGGTCCTGGATCCTCGCCTTGCCGGGGTCCGCATCGCGATCGCGGAAGTTGTCCCGGGAGATTTCCTTGAACGGCAGGAAGCCGTGGCGGTCGGTGCCGTAGTCGACGAAACACGCTTCGAGCGAGGGCTCGGCGCGGGTGATCACCGCCTTGTAAATGTTGCTCTTGCGTTGCTCCTTGGCGGCGGACTCGATGTCGAGGTCGATGAGCTTCTGGCCATCGACGATCGCCACCCGGAGCTCCTCCGCTTGGGTGGCATTGAACAGCATGCGTTTCATGGGCTTTCCCCGGCGAGAGTGCGCCGCGGGCAGGCGGAGGCGAAGCAAAGCACGCCGCGATTTCGCGGCGTCAGGGCACTAACTGGCGGCGGTTGCGGGCGAAAACCAAAGGCGCTGGCGCGGTTCTGGGTGCCAGCCGGCGGGAGCGGTGCGCGAGGGTGTGGTTACGATCGGCATGGGTTTTCCGGACCCGCGGATCGCGGGGCAGAAGGGCTCTCGGCGTGCTTCGTGTCTTCGTTGTGCAAACAAGCGGTGGACTTATCGCCCGGCTGCCGGTCGAAACGCCAGTGACTGGACTGGCAACTGTCGACGGGGCGGCCGGGTACTGAAAATCTCGCTTTGGGTGCCGCGCAGCGCGCCGCTTCGAACCGGCCGCTGCCGGGTGCGGTGACTGCACTCATCCATTACCATCGCTACTTATTGGGGAAACCCCGCCCGGCGAGCGACGCGAAACCGGTTTTTTCCCGCACCTTGTCAATCGGCCCGGGACCGTGCACAGAACGAACCAAGCAAGGTGGTCGGGTGCTTTTTTGGGACCGTCGGGTCCCTGTGCGACCATCGTGCGACTGTATCGCCTGCGATGCACGGTTCGACGACAATTATAATCGAATGAACGAGTTAAGCAAGGATTCCGTAAATTGGCTCACCGTCGGAGACGACGGCGCCGGCCAGCGCGTCGACAACTTTCTGACCCGGATGCTGAAAGGCGTTCCGAAAAGCCACATTTACAGGATCCTGCGCAGCGGCGAGGTGCGCGTCAACAAGGGACGCGTCGGACCCGATGCCCGCCTGGCCGTCGGCGACGTGGTACGGGTGCCGCCGGTACGGACCGCGACGCCCGCCATGTCGACGCCGTCCGCCGTGCACGCGCGCGCCGGGGCGCGGATCCCGATCCTGTTCGAGGACGACGTCCTGGTTGTCGTCGACAAACCGGCCGGACTCGCCGTTCACGGAGGCAGCGGCATCGCAGCCGGCCTGATCGAACAGATGCGCGCCGCTCGTCCAGATGCCCGCTTCCTCGAACTCGTGCACCGGCTCGACCGTGACACCTCCGGCGTGATGCTGGTCGCCAGGAAGCGAGTCGCGCTGGTGGCGCTGCATGCGCAATTGCGCGATGCCGCCTTCGACAAGCGCTACCTCGCGCTGGTGCGCGGCCGCTGGCGCGACCCAATGCGCCGTGTCCGGCTCGCGTTGCATAAATTCACGACCATCGAAGGCGAGCGCCGCGTGCGCGTGGACGACGAAGGCGGGCAGGAATCCGAGACGATCTTTCGCAGGCAGGCTACGTGGTTCGACCGGGATCCGCCGCTGGCATTGCTCGAGGCCGAATTGAAGACCGGGCGTACGCACCAGATCCGCGTGCACCTGACGCACCTCGGCTTTCCGCTGGCGGGTGACGACAAATACGGCGACTTCGCATGGAACAAGGTATTGGCGAAGCAGGGTCTGAAGAGGATGTTTCTGCACGCGCACCGGCTGGCCTTCGAACACCCCACGAGCGGCGAAGCGATGGCTTTCGAGGCACCGCTGCCAGGTGAACTCGCTCATTTTCTGCAGCGGCTCGATCCACTTTCGGCGAAGGGCACCGATGGCTGAGTCCGGATCTCGGCGATTCCGCTTGATCGTCTTCGACTGGGACGGAACGCTTTTCGACTCGACGGCGATCATTGCCCGTGCGATCCAGAGCGCGTGCGATGAATTGGGCGAGCCCGTTCCCGACGACGAGGCTGCGCGCTACGTCATCGGCATGGGCCTCACCGACGCGTTGCGCTCGGCCGTCCCGTCGCTTCCCGTGCATCGTCACGCGGAACTGGCGACGCAGTACCGCAAGCACTATCTTGCCCTCGAGGACGACATTGCGCTGTTCGCCGGTGCCGAGCAGATGCTCGACGACCTCGACGCTGCAGGTCATTTGCTGGCGGTGGCGACCGGCAAGTCGCGCAGCGGCCTTGATCGGGTGCTCACGACCAGCGGGCTTGCTTCGCGCTTTTCTGCGACCCGCTGCGGCGACGAAGGCTTTCCGAAGCCGCATCCCGACATGCTGCTGCACCTGATGGACCGCCTGGGTGTGCACGCGCGCGACACGCTGATGATCGGCGACACCACGCACGATCTCGAATTGGCGCGCAATGCGGGTGTGGCGGGTCTGGCGGTCGGCTACGGTGCGCATGCGCCGCAGGCGCTGGTGCGACTCGCGCCGCTGGCAATCGTGCATTCGGTCGCGGAACTGCGCGCGTGGCTGGCGTCGAAAGGTTGAATCACCTGCTAGGCGAGGGCAAGCTTTCGCGGCAATGACAGCAATGGATAATCGGTGCGGTTCTACCCGGATACACTACCGGCCCGCGCCACGCGCCCCCGTATCCACGATGCCGAAAGCGATGCCTTTGGCGATCGCTTCGGTACGGTTCTGCGCGCACAACTTGGTCTTGATGTTGCCGAAGTGGAAATCGACGGTGCGCGGCGCGACGTTCAGCTTGTCGCCGATGTCGACGCTGGTGAAGCCGCGCGCGGCAAGCGACAGGCAGTCGCGTTCGCGCAGCGTCAGGCGCGGGCCAGGCGGCGCGCGATGACCCGGACGCTCGAGTCGTCGCACCAGAACGTCTTCATGCAAGGAAATGGCGATCAGCATCAGGTCGCCTTGGCTCGCGGCCATCGCTTCGCGCCGGGCCGGCGATATGGGCCCCGAGGTCGAATCGAAGGTCAGCACGATGCGCGACGAAAGCGACTGATGCAGGGCGATCGCAACGCCGCTACGAAGGCGAAAGTGCGCGGCGGCGTCGAAGAAACGTAGCGCTGCCGGGTCATCCGCGAAATCACCGGCGTCCCATACCAGCGGTGCCAGCCGATTGCGGGTTCGCGCGAGCCTCGGATCGATCGTCGCCCAGCCGTGACTTGCATAGCTGGTCCCCCACGCTGCAGGCAGAGTCGTCCACGCGACACGACCCGTGGGCCGCGGTGCGGAGTCGTCGACGTGCAGGTAGCTGACGCTTTCCAGTCCGTAGCGCTGCGCAAGCTCGCGGATGATGTGCTGCGGGCGAAGCGACGCTGCTGCATCGGCCAGCGGCTGCGCCAGACCTATGGACAACGCGCAGTTGCGGCGGCCAGCGAGAGCGCATGGTACGTCAGGCATATGCACCACCTCCCGAGCTCCGCGCGGCAGCGATCCGCGCTGCAAGTCATGACTACGTCACATTCGGGAATTTAGAGTCCCCGATAGGGGATCCGCAAACCCCTCGCCTTTAGGCGACCGGGATAAGATGGTGGGATGAAGGACTACAAGGCGGGTAGCCACAATGTCTGGGACTGCAAGTACCACTTGGTATGGAT
>JADYZP010000051.1 GCA_020853025.1 Burkholderiales bacterium | reverse complement strand
GCCCCACGAAAGGGGCGCGAAACTACGCAAGCGTCGGCACTATGTCAAGGTAGCGCGCGTTTGCCTTAATTCCCCGCGATAAGACAATACCTGATGTCGTCACCCTGAGACATTATGCGCGCGAATTTCGCGTGCTAAAAAGAGAGCCAGTGAAAGGCATACCCGTCGCAAGGCGGGGACGCAAAGCCTCCGGTCTTGGGGTCTGACAGACTCGAGATAGCGGGGTTGCCGGCCAGGCCCGTGCGATGCGGGTGTTGTCGTCATACCCCTCCGATCTCGAATCCGCTCTCCCCGAAACCGCAGCCGATGCGGGGACTCGAGGAACGCGCGGAATGAAAAAGTATCTTGTACTGCTGGCAGCGGCATCGACCCTCACGCTCGCCGCGTGTATCGACGAAGAGAAGGATACTTCGAACGCCGACCCGTTCGAGCCGGCGCCGCCTGCGAACAACGCGCCTGTCATTGCCGGCAGCCCTGCCACCTCCGTGCAGGCAGGTACCGCCTACACTTTCGCACCCACCTCCAGCGACGCCGATGGTGATGCGCTGACATTCAGCGCTACGGGCCTGCCCGCGTGGGCAAGCCTCGCTGCGACCACGGGCCGCGTGACCGGCACGCCGGCTGATGCAAACGTCGGGACTTCCGGCGACATCACAATTTCCGTCAGCGATGGCAAGGCCACGGCCGCGCTCGGCGCATTCCGCATCGCCGTCACGGCACGCACGACGAATCCTCCTGCCAACACGCCACCGACCATCTCGGGCGCGCCGCCAGCGAGTGTGATCACGGGGCAGGCCTACAGTTTCCAGCCGACTGCGGCTGACGCCAATGGCGACGCGCTGACCTTCTCGATTGCAGGGATGCCCGGCTGGGCGATCTTCTCGACGAGCACCGGCCGGCTCTCCGGCACGCCGACCACCGCCAACGTTGGCACCTTCCAGAACATCGCGATCAGCGTGAGCGACGGCAAGGGCGGCAGTGCCTCGCTGCCGGCCTTCACCATCCAGGTGCAGGCACCGCCGCCACCCGCCAACCGCGCGCCGACGATCAGCGGCGCACCGGCGACCACCGTGACGGTCGGCACCGCATACGCCTTTCAGCCCTCAGCGAGCGACCCCGATGGCGACTCGCTCTCCTTCAGCATCGCGAACCGCCCGGCCTGGGCGAGCTTTTCGACGAGCACCGGCCGGCTCTCGGGCACGCCGACAGCGGCCGGCACGCATGCCGGCATCGTGATCAGTGTCAGCGACGGCAAGGGCGGCGGCGCCTCGCTGCAGACCTTCTCTGTGACGGTCAGCGCGGCAGCCAACCGGGCGCCGACGATCAGCGGCGCGCCCGTGACCTCCGTGAACTCAGGCGCGGCGTACGGCTTCACGCCCACCGCCTCCGACCCCGACAACGACACGCTCGTGTTTGCCATCGCGAACCGGCCTTCGTGGGCGAGCTTCAGTACATCGACGGGTCGCCTGTCCGGCACTCCGGCTGCTGCCGACGCCGGCACGACCTCAGGCATCGTCATCAGCGTGAGTGACGGCCGGGGCGGCAACGCCTCACTGGCTGCGTTCTCGGTCACCGTGAATGCCACGAACCGCACTCCGACGATCTCGGGCACGCCTGCGACCACCGTGAACGTCGGCGCGGCCTACAGCTTCACGCCGACCGCCGCCGATCCCGACAGCGACACGATCGCTTTCGGCATCGCAAACCGGCCCGCCTGGGCAACCTTTGACACCGCGACGGGGCGACTCTCGGGCACGCCTGCCGCCGCGGACGTTGGCACGACTTCGAACGTCGTCATCAGCGTGAGCGATGGCCGGGGCGGCAACGCCACCCTGCCCGCCTTCTCGATCACGGTCGCGAGCACGACACCCGGAGCGGCGACGCTCACCTGGCCGGCCCCGACCGAGAACGACGACGGGACCACGCTCACGAACCTTGCGGGATACCGTATCCGCTATGGCACGGCGCCCACTGCGCTCACGCAGACCGCGCAGCTCGCGAACGCCGGTCTCACGACCTACGTGGTCGACAATCTCGCGCAGGGCACGTGGTACTTCTCGATGACGGCCTACACGAGCGCCGGCCTCGAGAGCATGCCAACGAACGTCGTCAGCAAGACGGTCCAGTAACCGCAACGAGTGAACAGCGCACCACGCTGTTCACTCGTTGCGCACGCGCTCCTGCAGCCAGACCTTGATCAGCGACTGATACGGAACATCGCGGGAATTGGCGGCTGATTTGATGGCCGCCAGCAGATGTTCCGGCAGTCGCAACGAAATCGTCGCGGTAGACGGCTTCAGATTCGGAAAAATTGCGCGTTTCGCTTTCGACCAATCGAAATACTCCGTCGAATCGGCCTTTTCCCAGAAGGCCCGCTCCGCGGCTTCGTCGGCAAACTCAGGAACCGGCTTCTGTCGCTTCTTCATAAATCACCCGCTCCTTGCGGTGCATGTCCCGCGCGGATATCACGCGGCCGCGAGCCGCGCGAGGGTGCGCTCCCGCCCGAGCAGCGCGAGCGTCTGGTCGATCGGCGGCGAGACTGTGCCGCCGCTCACGGCCACCCGCACCGGCTGCGCAATCTTGCCGAGGCCCACGCCGAGCTCCGTCGCGAGAGTCTCGATCACAGCGTGAATTGCTGGCGCCTCCCAGGACGGGAGCGCTGCGAGACGCTCGCGCAGCGTCGCGAGCATGGCCTTTGATTCGGCGGTGAGGTGCTTCGCCACCGCCTTCGCATCGAACTCGAGGCTGTCTGCGAAGAAGTAGCGGCTTGCCTGCGCCATGTCCTTCAGCGTCTTCGTGCGCTCGCGCTGCGCAAGGATCACGCCCTCGATCAGCGGCGAGTCGTCGGTCGGCAGGCCGAGCCGTGCAAGATGCGCCTTGAAGTACGGCGCGACCTTTGCAGGCGGGGTGCGCATCAGGTGCTGCTGGTTCAGCCACAGGAGTTTCTCGGGGTTGAATGCCGAGGCGGCCTTGTTGACGTCCGCGATGTCAAACAG
>JADYZP010000050.1 GCA_020853025.1 Burkholderiales bacterium | reverse complement strand
CCGTTCTGACTGGGGGTACCTGCTCAGCCCGGGCGCGACCGTGCTCCGGCTATCGCGTTGTCCATGCGGCTTCGGACCAATCCGCGCCCATCCCCAAAATGACGCGCTTTTGCAACCCCGCCAACACCGCGATGACGGGATCGAGGCCAACCGTGTTCAAGTCGTCGAGCAGCAGGCGCACGCGCACGCCCCGCTCGGCCGCCTGCCAAAGTGCCTGCCAGAGCGCGTAGCCGACGTGGTCGCCATTCCAGATGAAGTACTGCGTGTCGATCGACTTCTCCGCGGCGCCGGCGAGCAGGACCCGGGCGGCGAAGGCATCGTGAGGATCGGCAAGCGCGTGGATCCCGGTCTTCCCCGGATTCGCGGCGACCTCCGGCATGATCGCGCGACCGAGCCGCGTCCCCGCGGTGTCGGCAAGAACGGAGGTTTCGGTCCGCCCTTCCGGGGGAGGCAGCGTTGCGCAGCCGGCGACCAGCGACGCGATTACGGCAACGGCCCAGGCAAGCATTCGGTACATGTCGCGCGATCCTCCCGTCCACCGACGTCCCGTCGGATTCGACCATGGCAAACGCTTCGCTGCCGGGTTCCACTACAATGCCGAACTCTGTGCGTGACACCAGTCCGGGAGCCGTTTTCGCGCGGAATTGTCGCATGCAAAACGGCGGCGCCGCCGGCACCGGATTGCGCACCGCCCTGCCGGGGCAGTTGCGGTTGATGATATGGAATCCTCCGGACGCGAACCGTTCGTGATCAGCCATCTGATGAAGCACATTCTCTAAACGGCGGCACCGATCCCGAAAGTGAAGCTGCCAAAGTTCAAGATCGGACACTACAACGCCGCCGATTTTCCGTTCAAATTTGTGCCGGAGTCTTCGGATTGCCCGCCGGCCCGCCATGCGGGCTCGCAGCGCATGGCGTTGCCGGCCCGGCTCGGCCTGGCAGCGGTAGGGAAAACGCAATGAGCGAATCGGATTCCGGAGAAGAATCGGTACGCGAGCCGGTGTTGAGCCCGGTGGACCGCATTTCGGAACTACTCTTCGGCCTGTTCATGGCGCTCACGTTCGTCGGAGCCGTATCCGTGACGGTCGCCGGCCTGCAGGAGGCTCAGCCGCTCCCGGCCCCGGTGTTTCCACACTCGTCTGCCCGGTGCTCGGGCGCGGCTGGGTCTAACGCACCGATCGCGCTTGCATAGCGATCGATCCCGGGTACCGCAGTGAGGCCGTGCGCGACAATGCTCAGCAGCACCGTCGCCATGACTGCAAGCCGAACCGTCGACTCTCCGGGCAGACTCAGTTCGCTCTCGAGATAGACCAGTCCGAGTACGATCGACGCAAGGCCCCTCGGGCCAAACCAGCCCATGAAGAGCACCGTCGCTCGACTGAGTCCGGTTCCTCTCAGCGCGATCGCCACAGGCACCATGCGGATCAATGTCAAGCTCAGAACCGCATAGAGCACGACGGCGATGCTGAACTGCGTCCAGACACGCGCGACGAGCAGCCACCCGCCTGCAAGGCCGATGGCGAGTCCAATCAAGGCTCCATAGCCGAGCTGCTCGACGAGGAATCGTGCAAGCACGCTGCTGCCTCGAATGTTCTCGCCCGTGGCTGCGGCCACAGCGATGAAGAACAGCAAGAAAGGAACCGCGAGTCCGTCGTTCAGCCCGGCCTCGACATTCAGCGCCCGACGAATCCGTTGTGGTACGCGCGGGCTCGCCACGATTATCTGCCCCAGACCGGCATCGGTCGGCGCCAGAATCGCGCCGAGGATGCCGGCCTCCCACCACGAGAGGTTCCCGAAAACCACCATGGCGCACAGCGCGCCCAGTGCGATGGTCAGGAGCATGCCTGTGCTGAGCAGGCGAACAGGCAGATTGGCTTGGCTGGTCAGCATACGAGGCGCGATGCGCGAGGTATCCGTGAAAAGCGTCATCACAAGACCCAATTCCGCAACCAGCATTAATCCGCTGGCGTCGAGCCTCAACTCGCTCAATATCTCAGGCGAAAGCGCCATCAGAGCCCCGCCAGCGGTGAACAGGATGGGCGCTGTAAGAACCGTCCTATCCAGCCGTCGGGACGCCAGACTGTAGACGAAGACTACGAAGATGAATCCAGCAATCAGCACCATGAGTTGAATTGTCTTCCAGCTTTTTGTGTACATCCAGGCGCCCGTCGGCGTGCACCCCACCCCTGCTCCGCCAGCGACCCGCACGGAAGCCCTCGGAACGCTCTTTCGTCGCCGCAAAGGACGCTATTTTCCGCGGCACCGAGCGGCTGTTGATCAGGCTAGCATGGGCTTGTTCGACTCGGCGACGGCGGATGGGATGGTCGGTCGTTGGATTTGCGCGTCCGCTTTGGAGGACGAGACGCTACGGCTGGTTGTGGCCGACAGTTCCATTTCGGCACGCGGCGGCGACCGGCTTCTTTCCGTCCGCGAAAACATAATCGGTGGCTGGCCAGCGACCGCTGAGCCGGCAAATCCCGACCCTGAACGGCCTCTCGGCTTGGCGCATACCGGTTGTTCCGAACCTGCGATTGCAGACGCTCAAAATGCTCTGCTTGAGCGGCAAGCGAAGCGACTTTGACGAGGCTATCGTTAGGTTCGGCGTCTCTTCTCTCCCACTCCCTTGAAGAACGTGTAGCAGAAGACGCCGTCTCCATCTGCCGTTCTGCGCAAATCGCGAACACCTTGGTCAAAAGTCTCGGGGTCGATTATTCCAGCCAAAATGGCGGATTCACGAAGGCCCTCAATCATCGCGGTGAATGTCTTCCTGGTGAAGCCATCGACGAGGTCGTGTCTGCTCGAATCCACATACACCATGCGTGGAGACACGTGAACCGTTTCTAAGCCCGCCTCGACCATAAGTGGATAGAGCTGCCTGCCTATCAATGCGTTGCCTCCCGCCAACCGCTGCAACTCGACTTGACATTGGATCGCCATGCGGGCTGCACGGCTGTCGGGGTGGAAGTAAGTCGATCCGTGGTCACCCTCGATGACAGTCATGGTGCCACCGGGTCTGAGCAGCCTGTTGAGAATCGCCAGCGCTTCAACCGGCCGCGACAGATGCTCCAGGACGAAACAGACGAAGACGTGATCGAAGGATTCGGTGGCAAAAGGCAACGCGAAGATGTCCGCCTCCTGGAACTGGACATTGGTGAATCCCGCCGCGTCCGTCCTCCTCTTGGCTTCCGCAACCGAGTCCGCGGAGACATCAACCGACGTGAATCGTGCGTGCGGACTCCGTCTAGCCAGGGTGACCGTCTGGGCTCCAACGCCACACCCCACTTCGAGGATCGTGCTTCCGGACGGATAGGCGGTGTCGGAGTGCAGTAGGTCGACCAGCGTTCCGGCCTGATCTTGCAGCCGTTCGTTCTCACGCTGGTGGTAGCCGTGCACATATGCCTCGCTCACTCTATCCCTCTCCTATTGCGCTTAACGCGTTTCGAGAGCAGCTATCCAAAATCCTGGGCGATTCGCATTTCAACGAATGTCCGGTTTTGGGGTCAACCCGGGGGCCGATCCGCGACCTCCGCTTGTGGCCGGGTCAAGTCCGTCGACCTTGATCTTTCAATGTCTGGTGAAGGCAAAGGAGCAGCTGTTGGGCTCGTCCAGTCCTACGCCGAGACCCGACCCATCGCGGATGGCCGAGTCCCTAGATGCGATTCAAGGCAATTCAATTCTCAATACTGAATTTTCCGAGGTGGTGTACAGAGCGCCGTTGATATCGGTCGCCATGCCGATCGGAGCATTCAGGCTGCCGGGTAGATCGCCGAGAATGACGCCAACGGATCCCGCCCGGCCGGCAATCGTTGTCACCGTCCCGCCAGCGCTGATCCTTCGGACGAGGTGATTGCCGGCATCTGCGACATATATATTGCCGGACCCGTCCACGCTTAGCGAGCCGGGGTTGTTGAATCTCGCCGCCGCACCGTTGCCATCCGCCGACCCCGAAGATCCAGGAGCTCCAGCCACGACTGTGTCCTGTCCCGTCACGGCAATCTTGCGAATCGTCTGATTGCCGCTATCGCTCATATACAGGTTTCCATTGCTGTCTACCGCAACACCTCTTGGCGCTATAGCAGTCGTCAGCACACTATCGCTGCCGCTGGGGCTGACTTTGCGAATCATGTTCATCCCCGAGTCAGCCACGTACACGTTTCCCGACCCGTCGACCGCTATTGCAACGGGCACGCTACCCGCTATTGAATAACCAAATCCATGCACCGGCGTTGGCCAATTAGCACCCGCAAAAGTCGCTACCGTGCCTTCGGGCGAGATCCTGCGAATTCTGTGGCTCCCACTATCGGCCACATAGACTGTGCCACCTGGACCGAGTGCAACTCCACTCGGGCCGTCAAAAGTAGCGGACATCAGAGTGCCATCTGCCGTGCCTGCGACACCTGCTTTTCCAGCCAGCGTCGTTGTCACGCCGGAGGAGGTGATCTTGCGGATCAAGTTGTTGCCAGCATCCGCCACATAGATCGTGCCGGATCCGTCGACTGCTACGTTTTTTGGATAGGCGAAACGAGCCGCGGGTCCGACGCCGTCAATGGCTCCTGTCGCAGGCAGCGAGCCCGCGATCGTCGTCACCTCACTTTCGAGTATCACTTTACGGATCGTGCTGGCTGCGCGATCGGCGACAAATACGGTTCCGAAGTTGTCGACGGTTATGCCTCGAGGATCCGCAAAGCTTGCGGCAACGCCGACGCCATCCATCGGGGTGGCGACACCCACATTCCCGGCAATCGTGGATACGGCGCCACCGATACTCACCTTGCGAATCGTGTTGTTAAAAGCTCTGAGGTCGCCAGCGTCTGTGACGTAGATCGCGCCTGTCGGATCCATTGCAATCCCTGCTGGGCCGGCAAATCGGGCAGCCGCTCCGACGCCATCCGCTGCGCCCGAAAGCCCCGCAGTGCCAGCCACCGTCGTTACAAAACCGTTGGGTGAAATCCGGCGTATCGTGAAATTATCGCGGTCGGCAACGTAAACATTCCCGGCACCATCCAGTGCAACGGCAGCCGGGTAGGCAAAGGTCGCTTGCGCTGCAAGTCCATCCGCCGATCCCCACGCGCCGGTGCCAGCCAGCGTCGTGACTACGCCTGCAGCCGAGATCCTGTACACCTTGTTTGCGCCCCCTCCGGCCGCGTAAATGAGACCGTTAGCGTCCGCCGCGAGGCCGCCCAGACTTGGGCTTCCATCAGACTTCCCCACAAACGTACTCACTACCCCGCTGGGCGCGATCTTACGGATACCGGCATTATCGGAGACGTAGATATTCCCCTCACCATCCACCGCGATGCCGGATGGTTGGGAAAAACGCGCTTCACTGCCACTGCCGTCTGCCGCCCCACTAACCCCAGCCAATCCGGCGACCGTCGTTATCACGCCATCAGGCGCACGCTTGCGGATCGTGTGGTTGCCGTAATCCGTCACATAAAGATTGCCCGCAGTGTCGACGGCGACACCCTCTGGCCAAAGGAAGCGGCCTGTCGGCCCATCGATATTCCCAGTGCCACCTGACATTCCTGCAAGCAAACTCAATCCCGGCGTCGGTTTACTCGTCGCTGATTGGCTGCTATCACCCCCGCCACACGAGACGAGCGATAACAAACATGTCGTTGCGATGAATGTTCTCCGGCACACGACGCGCAACAACGGCGAAGAAGAAGTAATGGACATGGATTCCTTGATGGAACCGTGGAGACGAAAATGCGAGCCGACTTGACCGCGCGCAGTCTGTTGATCGTAGTCCGTATCGACTGTCTAGTCACCTGTAGTTGGGCGACGACAGTTTCGGGGCGCGAAGCAGAAGCCCAACATCCGCAATTGGCCGGGTCAAGTCCGTCGACCTTGATCTTTCAATGTCTGGTGAAGGCAAAGGAGCAGCTGTTGGGCTCGTCCAGTCCTACGCCGAAACCCGACCCAAAGCTGCCCGATGAGCATTTCATAGACGATGGCTGCTACTGATCACGCAGCATTCAGTTGCAGCAGCCTGTTGCGCTGGCTACTGGCAATTTGACGCTACTTCTCAACCTTACCGTGCATCACCATGATCGTTTGCTGCATCAGCGCGCAAAGGATTTCCTTGCCACCCTTGACGGCGAATACTTCAGCCTTGGTAACGATCAGTGTACGGCCGGGGCGTACGACTTGGCCTCGGGCGATAAGCTTTTCTCCGTCTGCCGGCGCAACCAGGTTCATTTTGTATTCAACGGTCAGAACCGAGGCGCTGGCAGGCACGATTGTCATCGCCGCGTAGCCAGCCGCCGAATCGGCAATGGTGCCGACCACGCCGCCATGCACGAAGCCGTGCTGCTGCTCGATACCTTCCCAGTGCGGCAGGTGGATTTCGGTGCGGCCGTGCTCAACAACGGGCAACGTGGCCTGGATCAGGTGCATCACGTTCTGCAAATCGAAACTTTTGCGGACACGTTCTGCGAAATCCGGGTCGGAAATATGCGTCATACCCCTTTATCCCTTCAATTGCGCTCAAGTCGATGTCAACCGCCCCGGCCGAACCGCTACCCAATATAATTCGACAATGTCTGTCCGCAATGTGACAGGTTTCCGGCCGCTCGATTCTGTTGATTGTCGACGACTTCAATGGCCGGAATTGGCCGGGTGCCGCCAGCCACCGCGCTCACCCGTGCGACCGCTGTCCAACGCACAGCGGGCATTCAATACCAAGTGGCCGTTGGCGCCGTACGGTTCGGGAATGAACGGTCGCCAAGGCTGGCAATTTCCGACCGTCGCCACGGGTGAATCGACGATCGAAGAGGCTGCCGTTGATGATGTAGTTACAAAGATCAACGAGCGCAGGTAGCCCCGTCTCCTGCCTTTCCATTGCCCAGCACAGCGAGTTACGAAACGCGACCCACCGGTGCGGCGTATCGTCTGGGAGTGCAAGAATTTGCCGTCAGCGCGGCGAACCCGCCCATCGCCCGATGACCCGCGTGGATGCTGGACTTTGCGCCCGGAATCTACCGTCAATCGGGGAAATGAACCTGACGGTAAGTCTCTGCCGGGAAATCATCGCGACAGTCTTGCTGTCAGATTCACCGTAAGATTGAAGCGCATCCCAGCGACAGATCTCGATCGATCTCGACAGACATTCGCGCATGAAGTCAAGGCGCCAAGCAGACTTCTCGATAGACCGCGATAGTCGGCGAAGGCCCCTCTACTCCCACTCAATCATCAACGAGCGCTCTGACCCGTTGTTGGGAGCGCGCGGGCTCTCACTCACCGGTCGTGCCAAGCCGCGAAAGCAGACCGTCACCCCGCAACCGGCTGAAAGACGCGGATCCTCGGCGACAGCTTGGCCCGCAGTTCCCGATCCGCGACTCGAATGTCGTACTCGGACTGCAGGTTCAACCAGAACCTGGGCTCCATGCCGAAGAACAATCCGAGCCGAATCGCGGTGTCCGCGGTGATGGGCCGCTGGCCATTCACCAGCTCGCTGATCCGGCTCGGCGAGACATCGATGTCCGAGGCGAGCTGGCGAGCGCTGATGCCCATGGGCTTCATGAAGTCCTCCAGCAGGATCTCGCCCGGATGAATCTCTTCGAGCAACTTCGCCATGTTTCGAATTCCTAGTGGTAGTCAACGATCTCGACGCGGTGCGCTCCATCCGGCTTCCAGACAAAGCAGATCCGCCACTGGTCATTGACGCGAATGCTGTGCTGACCCTTGCGGTCGGCCTTCAGTGCCTCCAGCCGGTTGCCCGGAGGGATGCGCAGACTGGCGAGTTCCGTGGCGGCGTGGAGCTGAAGCAACTTGCGCCTCGCGACACGCTCGATATTGCGGAAGCGGGATACCGCGCGGCTGTGAAACAAGGCCTCGGTATCCGTGCACCCGAACGAGCGAATCATGCTGCATTGTGATCTTCCGCACAGATTCCGTCAAGCGGAACAGGCCGCCGCCGCGCCGAGCCGTGGCACGCTGCGGGGCACAGCAGGGTGTCGGCACAACGTTTGCACGCGACCGGTCGTGTTTCACTCGAGGTATGGTGCCGGCGCCGAGCGCACCTCGCATAACGAAGCGTTCATGTTCACCAATCGCGAGCCGCCCATGCTTCTGGGCCACAACGAAGGTGCGAACCCGGCGGAGTTCCTGCTGCATGCGCTCGCCGGCTGCGTTACGACGATCGCCGTACTACATGCGGCCGCGCACGGCATCAGGATCGCGTCGATGTCGACGCAGCTCGAAGGTGGCATCGATCTCCAGAGCCTGCTCGCGCTGGACCCGCAGGTCGCGACCGGCTACAAGGAGTACCGGATCATGATGGACATCAAGGCCGACTGCAGCTATGAAGACTTGGACGACCTGCTGAAGTTCGCCCAGCAGTATTCGCCGGTGTGCAACACCGTATGCCGCCCGGTGCCGGTCACGATCGAGCTCAAGGGTGCATGGCGCTGACGGCGGGAGCGCGGAAGCGGCTGCCGGCCGCGGCCCCGCTCCTGCGCGTCGCTTTCGCCTCGCTCGTCGGCGCGCAAGCGGGCCGCGCCGGCATCGATACCCCGCGAAGGACCCCTACTCCCACTCGATCGTCGCCGGCGGTTTGCTCGAGATGTCGTAGACGACGCGGTTGAAGCCACGCACTTCGTTGGTGATCCGGTTGGAAATCCTCGCCAGCAGGTCGTGCGGCAGGTGCGCCCAGTGCGCGGTCATGAAATCCGTCGTCTGCACCGCGCGCAGCGCAACTGCGTTCTCGTAGGTCCGCCCGTCGCCCATGACGCCGACCGAGCGCACCGGCAGGAACACGGCGAAGGCCTGCGCGGTCTTGTCGTACCACGAGTGGCCGTCGGCATCGTGCGCCATCCGCAGTTCGTCGATGAAGATCGCGTCGGCTCGGCGCAACAGATCGGCGCGCTCGCGCGTCACCTCGCCCAGGATGCGCACGCCGAGTCCCGGGCCGGGGAACGGATGGCGGTACACCATGTCGCGCGGCAGTCCGAGTTCCACGCCCAGTTCGCGCACCTCGTCCTTGAACAGCTCGCGCAGCGGCTCGAGCAGCTTCAAGTGCAGCGTCTCCGGCAACCCGCCGACGTTGTGATGCGACTTGATCGTGTGCGCCTTCTTGGTCGCAGCACCCGCCGACTCGATCACGTCCGGGTAGATCGTTCCCTGTGCCAGCCATTTGACGTCGGGAATTTTCGCCGACTCGCGCTGGAAGACATCGACGAAGAGCCGGCCGATGATCCGGCGCTTGGCTTCAGGCTCCGTGACACCCGCCAAGCCGGACAGGAACTCTTCGCCGGCGTCGACGTGGATCACGCGCACGCCGAGGTTCTGTGCGAAGGCGTGCATCACCTGCTCGGCCTCGTTCAGGCGCAGAAGGCCATGGTCGACGAACACGCAGGTCAGGCGGTCGCCGATCGCGCGATGGATGAGTGCCGCCGCCACCGACGAATCGACACCGCCGGAC
This sequence comes from Burkholderiales bacterium, assembly GCA_020853025.1. Taxonomy (GTDB): domain Bacteria; phylum Pseudomonadota; class Gammaproteobacteria; order Burkholderiales; family Casimicrobiaceae; genus VBCG01. The sequence continues at coordinate 14,758 of JADYZP010000050.1, read as the reverse complement.
AGTCCCAACAGCACATGGTCGTCGCCCACCTGCGCGCGAATCGCGTCGAGCGCCTCCGGCACGTAGTCGTGCATGTTCCAGTCGCCGCCGCAGCCGCAGATGTCGTGCGCGAAACGCGCGAGTATTGCCGTCCCCTGCGTCGTGTGCGTGACCTCCGGATGAAACTGCACCGCGTAGAAATTCCGTGATTCGTCGGCCATCGCCGCAATGGCGCAGGCCGTCGATGAGCCGACGCGCTTGAAGCCGGGCGGCAGCACGCTAACCTTGTCGCCGTGGCTCATCCAGACGTCGAGCACGCCGTGCCCTTGCGCATTCGCGCGGTCCTCTATCCCGCGCAGCAGCGTCGAGTGTCCGTGCGCGCGCATCTCGGCGTGGCCGAACTCGCGCACGTTGCCCGCCTCGACGGCACCACCCAGCTGCACCGCCATCGCCTGCATGCCGTAGCAGATGCCGAGTACCGGTACGCGCTGCGTCCACACCGCCGCGGGCGCTCGTGGCGTGTCGCCGCCGGTGACGCTGTTCGGGCCGCCCGAAAGAATGATGCCGCGCGGCGCGAAGTCGCGGACGAAGGCGTCGTCGACGTCGAAGGGATGGATCTCGCAGTAGACGTTGGACTCGCGCAGCCGGCGTGCGATCAGCTGCGTGTACTGCGCGCCGAAGTCGAGGATCAGGATTCGTGAATGGGAAGGAGCAGCCATCGATGGACCAGGCAGTTGGGGAACCCATGGAACAAGGCCGGCTCGCGCCGGCCGCAAATCGCTGCGGCGTCACTGCACCCGGTAGTTGGGTGCCTCCTTCACGATCTGCACGTCGTGCACGTGCGATTCGCGAACGCCGGCCGATGTGATCTCGACGAATTCGGCCCGAGTGGACAACTCCTCGACCGACGCGCAGCCGCAATAGCCCATTGCAGCGCGCAGGCCCCCCATCAGCTGGTGGATGACCGTCGTCAGCAGGCCCTTGTAGGGCACGCGTCCCTCGATGCCTTCGGGGACCAGCTTCTCCGCAGCGCCCTCGCCTTCTGCATCCTGAAAATAGCGGTCGGAGCTGCCGTCCTGCATCGCGCCCAACGAACCCATGCCTCGATAGCTCTTGTACGAGCGTCCCTGGTAGAGCTCGATCTCGCCCGGCGCCTCCTCGGTGCCGGCGAGAACGCTGCCGAGCATCACGCACGACGCGCCGGCCGCGATGGCCTTGGCGACGTCGCCCGAGTAACGGATGCCGCCGTCGGCGATGATCGGCACGCCGCTCGCCGCCGCACCCTCGATCGCGCTCTGGATGGCGGAGATCTGCGGCACGCCGACGCCGGCGACGATGCGCGTCGTGCAGATCGAGCCGGGCCCGATACCGACCTTGACGGCGTCGGCGCCGTGATCGGCCAGTGCCCTGGCACCCGCGGCCGTGGCCACGTTGCCGCCGATGACCTGCACGTCAGGATGGCGCTTCTTGACTTGGGCGACGCGGTCGAGCACGCCCTGCGAATGTCCGTGCGACGTATCGACGACGATGACATCGACCCCGGCTGCGACCAGCGCCTCCATGCGCTCTTCGGTATCGCCGCCGGTGCCGATCGCAGCCCCGACGCGCAGCCGGCCTTGCTGGTCCTTGCAGGCCATCGGATGCTCGATGCCTTTCAGGATGTCCTTGACCGTGATCAGGCCGCGCAACTCCATTTGCTCGTTGACGACCAGCACGCGTTCGATCCGGTGCTGATGCATCAAGCCCTTGGCCTGCTCGACCTCGGTGCCCTCGGGAACGACGACCATCCGGTCGCCCTGGGTCATGATGTTGGCGACCGGCTGGTCGAGGTTGGTCTCGAAGCGCAGATCGCGATTGGTAACAATGCCGACCACGCGCCTGCCGTCGACGACGGGCAATCCGGAAATGCGGTGCTGGAGCGTCAGCGCCAGCACCTCGCGCACCGACATCGTCGGCGGGATCGTGATCGGATCCTTGACGACGCCGCTTTCGAAGCGCTTCACCTTGGCGACCTCGGTCGCCTGCCGCACCGGCGACATGTTCTTGTGGAGGATGCCGAGTCCGCCCTCCTGCGCGATGGCGATCGCCAGGCGCGCGTCGGTTACCGTGTCCATCGCCGCCGAAATCAGCGGGATGTTGAGGTCGATGGCGCGGGTGAGTCGGGTCTTGAGGGAAACGTCGCGAGGTACTACCAGGGAATGCGCGGGGACAAGCAGGACGTCGTCGAAGGTCAGCGCTTTCCGAACGACACGCATTGCGATTTCTCCTGTGCGCAAAGAGCAATTGTACTCGCGTTGCGCACCGTTCCCAAGCCGCTGGAGCATGAGTGGCCGTTAGGCGGGCGGCTCAGGCGTTGGGTCTGCTGCCGGAGGCTCGACGGCGCGGCGAAGCGACCGCTGATTGACGACGGCTGTACTGAGGAGTAGTTTGCCAATGTCATAATTTCACCGAAGGAGCGCCGTGGCGCGCCGACCTTTCGCTATCGATTTGCCGCACGCGCGACCGACGTCGGCTGCAGCCCGGTATGCGGTGGCCGCGCTGCTCGCATTGGGTTGCGCCGCGCTGGCGGCGCCCGTGCCGGCCGCCGTCTACAAGTGGACCGACGCCAGTGGTCGCGTCGTCTATTCCGACCAGCCGCCGCCCGGCAACGTCCAGTCCGAAACCGTGCACAGCGCCGCACCACCCTCCAATCCCAACGCGGTCCGCGACATGGCGGCCAAGGAACTCGAATTCAAGAAGCGCCAGACCGAAGCTGCCACCAAGGACAAGAAGGTCGACACGCAACGCGCCGAGGTGAACAAGGTGGCCGAGCAGTGCCAGCGCACGCGCGCGCAGATCAGGCAGCTGGCCGCCGAGCAGATCGCGCTCGTCCGCTACAACGAGAAGGGCGAAGCCGTCTACGTCGACGATGCGACGCGGCGCAAGGAGCGCGGCGAACTCGAACTTTGGGTCAAGGCCAACTGTCCGAACTGATGCGCAGCGAGCGCGGGCCCTGGCTGGCGCGCGGCGGGAAGTCAGCGTCGAGCGTTCGGCGTCCGACTCACTTCTTCTCCAGATTCGCCTGGTTGATCGTGACGTCGGTCTCCGCTTTCAGGCTCGCCAGATAGGCAGAGAGAAGTTCGCGGCCGAGTTGCTCGGATAACCGCGATTGCGCCATGTCGACGCGCGCCTTGTCCGACTCCGGCGGCGTCGTCACCTTCAACACGCGCACGATCGAAAAGCCGCCGAGTTCGTTGGCGGCGCCGGTGTAGGCCGGCAGCTTGTCCGCTTTGACTTGAAAGACGCGCGCCAGCACGTCCGGCGGCAGGCCCGGCTGGACCTGGCCGCGACCGACGGTGACCGGCTTGGCGAACACGATACCGACGTCCTTGTCCGGCTTGCCCTCGGCCAGCAGCTTCAGTTTCGCGAGTCCGGCCTTCTGCGCGAGCTCGCTTGCCGTACGCCGCTCGAGCTGGGTGCGGATTTCCGTCTTGACCTCGTCGAAGGGCCGTCGCGCGGCCGGCTTGAACTCGACGATGCGTCCGGCGATGAGCGTGTTGGGCGCGACCTCGATGGCTTCGGTGTTGCGCTTGCTCTGTATCGACTCCGGCGAGAACAGCGCATCGACGAACTTGGGATTGCCGAGGCCAATCGTCTGCGCCTGTGCGCGCGTGATGAACGGCGTCGTTTCGACCTTGAGATCGAGCGCTTTGGCAACGCCGGCGAGACTGTCGGCCTGCTCGTAGACCAGGTTCTGGAACTGATCGACAGAGGCGGCGAACTTCTGCCCGGCCTTCTGCTGCTTCAAGTCCGCCTCGATTTGCGCCTTCACTTCGTCAAAGGGCTGCGTGCGCGCCGCGCGCGCACCGGTGACCTTGATCACATGCCAGCCGAAGTCCGAACGCACCGGCGGCAACAGATCCCCTTCCTTGGCGGCGAATACCGCATCTTCGAAAGGCTTGACCATCGCGCCCCGGGCGAAGCTGCCGAGATCTCCGCCCTGCTGCGCGGAGCCCGGATCCTTTGAATACTCGCGGGCAAGATCGGCGAACTGCGCAGGTGCCGCCTTCGCTTTGGCGTACAACTCGTCGGCAAGCTTCTTCGCCGCCGTCTTTTCGTCCTCGTTCGCATCCACCTTCAGCGGAATCAGGATGTGCGACGCGGAACGCTCCTCGCCGACCGTGTATTGGCGAGCGTTGGCTTCGTACTGCTTCTTCACGTCCGCTTCGTCGACCTTCGTCTGCGCAATCATTGCATCCTGCGTCAGCAGCACGTACTCGATGCGTGCCTGCTCCGGAGTCTGGAAGGCCGCCGGATTCTTGTCGTAGAACTCGCGGACCTGCGCATCGTCGATCTTCACGCCCCTGAGAAACGGCTCCATCTCGACTGCGGCGAGCTCGACCTCTCGCTGCTGTTCGAGCAGTCCCAGGTATCGCAACGCGGACGTACGGGCGACGATGTTCGCCGCAACGATGGGCTCCTGCACCGCGCCGAGCATCATGTCCTGCCGCAGTCGCTGCTCGAACATCGGCGGTGTCATGTTCTGTGTCGACAGCGCCTGCCGGTAACGGTCGGGAGAAAACCGGCCATCCTCCTGGAACGCCGGAATCGCCGCGATATACTGTTGCAACTGCGCGTCCGACACGTGGAATTTCTCTTCGCGCGCCTTGCCCGCCAGCAGTCGCTGGTTCACCAGCATTTCGAGCAGCGCAAAGCGCACCTCGGGGCTGTCGAGCATCGACGGATCAAAATTGCGGCCCATCTGCTGCCGCATACGATCGGCCTGTTCGCGCATCGAATCGGCGAACTCCGCCTGCGTGATCGGAGCCCCGCCAACGGTCGCCACCGATCCTTCGCTGGCGGGGCTCCGGAAATAATAGTCGACGCCGAAAAAGGCGAACGGAACCATCATCAAGAACAGGATGATCTGCGCGGCGCCCTTGTACTTGGTAACCAGATCGAACATTCGAATCTTTCCGGAATCTGCGGAGGCCAACCAAAAGGGAGGACTTTGCATCCTCCCAGACACCCGCCCGTTCGCCGGAGGGTTTCACATAAGCAATTGTTTTGCTTGATTATAGCATCTTGGCGCATCGCCGCTCATCGACAACTTCCAGTCGCGGGCTTCATCCGGATATGATATCGGCATAGGCGGTACGGAGCGGCAGGTGGCCGCCTGCTGCGGACGCATCGGTGCCCCGCCGCGAGTGGCGGCCGCTGAATTCCCGGTTGAGGCAAGGCTCATGCGACGATTTTCGAACTTCGTGATGCTGGCGCTGCTCTTCGCGGCGGCGCCCTCCTTCGCCCAGGTGCCGTGCTGCGCGACGCAGGGAGGCGTCACCGCGGCGTGCACCGCCGACGGCCGCGTGGTCTGCGCGGACGGGACCCCGAGCGCCGCGTGCAAGTGCCAGGGAGGCGGATTGTCGCCACCCCCGTCCACGCTCGGTCAGCTGCTCATGCCCGTTCCGTCGAACTTCGGCGACCAGGTGAAGGACCAGGCAAGTCCGGTCGTCACGTTCACACTGACCAACTACGGTGCGCTGCCGGTGACGGTTACCGGCATCACCAGCGTCGCACCCGACGAATTCGTCGTGATGCAAACGACCTGCGGCGTCGTGCCGACGGGGAAGAGTTGCACGGTCGACGTCGCCTTCAAGCCTGCCGCCTTCGGCGCACGCAGTGCGCAGATCCGCGTGGTGAGCACCGGCGTCGGAAGCCCGCAGGCTTTCCTGCTCCGCGGCAACGGTACCCCCGAATTCGTCAAGCTGGTCGAGTATTCCCATTCATCGTGGAATCACTATTTCATGACCAGCAACGCCGACGAGATCGCGAAGCTCGACAACGGCGACTTCGTGGGCTGGAAACGTACCGGCTCGGAATTCAAGGCCTTCGCGCTCGGAACGTCGGGCACAGCGGCAGTCTGCCGCTTCTTCAGCACCGCCTTCGACCCGAGAAGCTCGCATTTCTACACGCCGGTCGCCAGCGAATGCACGGTCGTGAAGTCGAACCCGAGCTGGGCCTTCGAAGGCGAGGTATTCGGCGTACACCTGCCTTCGGCCAGCGGGAACTGCGCAGTCGATGCTCTGCCGCTGTATCGCCTCTACAACAACGGACAGGGCTCGGCGCCCAACCACCGCTACACGACCGACCCTGCAGTCCGCGACTTGATGCGGGTGTTCGGATGGACGCCGGAGGGCGTCGACGACAAAGGCGTGATCGCCTGCGTTCCTGCGTGATGTGACGCGGGTCCGATCGAGGCGCAACTCGGGCGCGGGACCTTCGCCGCCGTCCCGCCGCGCGAGCGCCGCCGTACGCATCCCCTTGCGCACCGGAAAGTCGTAATATTGCCGTCTGGCGCGCGCTGGCCGCCGGGGTGCGGGGGAACGAGCGATCCGCGCCGCACGGAACCGCGGCGATCATCAGGCACGCGCCGACGAGGAACCCGAAATGATGCGCCGGAACAGCGCTACCGAAACCGGCAGGCGTGCCGGCAACGCCCGACGCTTGGCGTGGCTCGCGCTTGCGTTCGTTTCCTGCCTTGCGGCGATCGCCGTTTCGGGCTGCAGCGGCCCGAGCGACAAGTTGCCTGTGTACACCGGCGGCTCGGAGTTACCCGCCAGTGACCCCGCGTATGCGACTGCGGTTCAGGTCAGGTACCTGGGCGCGGGAGGTGTGGTGATCAAGCGGGGACCGGACGTCATCGTCACCGCGCCCTTCTTCTCCAACCCGTCGATTCCGCGCGTCGCATTTGCGGAAATCCAATCGCGTCCCGACCAGATCGACCGTTTCCTCGATCGGCCAGGCAACGGTCTCGCGGGTACGAAGGCGATACTGGTCGGGCACGCGCACTACGATCATCTGATGGATGTGCCGTACATCAAGTCGAAGTACCTGCCGCAGGTCAGGATCTACGGCAGCGAGACGATGAAGAACACGCTGGCCGGCGACAAGTCGATTCCGGGCAGCGACGTCCAGTCGGTGGAAACAGATTTGGGCTCGGAGCAGCACGTCGGGAAGTGGTGGCGGCCCGAAGGTGGGCGCATACGTTTCATGGCGCTCAAGTCGGAGCATGCGCCCATCTTCTGGCACCTCAAATTCTTCGAGGGCTCCTACGAAGCACCGCTATCCGAAATTCCGAAGCGCGCTTACGGTTGGCGCGAAGGCCAGACGCTCGCCTACCTGATCGACTTCCTGGGCGCGGACGACAAGGTCGAATTCAGGGTTCATTACCAGGATGCGGCCAGCAATTCGCCGTTCGGCTTCCCGCCGCAGTTCGATCCGGGAGACGATCCGCGGCCCGTGGACCTCGCCATCGTCTGCATGCCGGGTTTCGATCAGGTGAAAGACTATCCGAAGGCGATCCTCGACCGCCTGAAGCCACGCTATGTGGTGATCATCCATTGGGAGGATTTCTTTGCACTGTTGCCGGATGACGCGAAGGACTTGCGTACGGTGCCCACCGAGGATGCCGAGGGCTTTCTGTCGATCCTGCATGCGTCCCTGGAGAACGGCGCAACCTTCAAGTTGCCCGCACCCGGCGCCTGGATGACGTTTGCGCCATGAGCCCGCCGGGCGGCCCGGGCGAAGGCGCAGCCCGAATCCTCGTCGTCGACGATCAGGACGACAACGTGCGCCTGCTCGCAGACCTGCTGAGTTGCCACGACTACGAGGTGGAAACCGCAAACAGCGGACAAGAGGCGCTGGATGCCATCGACAGATCCGCCCCGGACCTCGTACTTCTCGATGTCGTGATGCCCGGATTGTCCGGCTTGCAAGTGCTGCGTCAGCTGCGTGCCGATGCCCGCTTCGCGCTGCTGCCGATCGTGCTGGTGACGGCGCTCGATCCCGACGTCGAACGGATCAAGGGACTCGACGCCGGTGCCGACGACTTCGTGACCAAGCCCATCAACGGCGCCGAGCTGCTGGCCCGCGTGCGCTCGCTGGTCCGGGTCAAGTACCTGTTCGATCGCATCGAAGCGCAGGCGGCCGAACTCCTGCAACTGAATGGCGATCTCGAGCAGCGCGTCGCCGCCAAGGTCACGGAAGTCGAGCGCCTGTCGAGGCTGAAGCGCTTTCTCCCGCCCAGCGTGGTCGCGCGCGCGTCCGACGAAGGCCTCGACGCGTTGCTGGAAACGCATCGCGCGAATATCGCGGTCGTGTTCTTCGACCTGCGTGGCTTCACCGCGTTTTCCGAGCGCAGCGAACCGGAGGACGTCATGCGGGTCCTGCGCGAGTTCCATCAGGGCGTGGGTACTCAGACACAGAAATTCGCCGGCACGATCGAACGCTTTGTCGGAGACGGGGCGATGGTATTTTTCAACGACCCCGAGCCTGTACCCGAACCCTGCACGCATGCGGTCCGCTTCGCGCTGGCGGTCTTCGAGGCGTGCCAGCCCGCACGGGAACGATGGCAAAGCGAAGGATTCGAACTTCACATCGGCTCCGGCGTAGCCTACGGTTACGCGACGCTGGGCGCGATCGGATTTTCCGATCGCTACGACTACGGCGTGGTGGGTACGGTCGCCAACCTGGCGTCGAGGCTGTGCGGGGAAGCTCGGGGAGGCGAGATAGTCGTCAGCGCCCGCACGGCGGCGGCGCTGCCGCCGTCGATCCGCAAGGAGCCGGTGGGCCCGCTGGCGCTCAAGGGCTTTCGCGATCCGGTTGCAGCGTTCCGCATTGTCGGCGCCGACTGAGCCCCGGCTTTGCGGCTGCGCGCAGCGATCTACCCGGCGTCATCCATCGGAAGGCGAACGGTTGCCTCCGGTCAGGCCCTTTAGGGTATCGGCGAGAAGCCCGTAGTCGACCGGCTTGGACAAGCACGCAGCGGCCCCGAGCGCAAAGCCCTTCTTGACCTCGCTCCCCAACGCCGCAAGCACGACGACCGGAATCGCGAACAACTCCGGATCTTCCTTCAGTGCCGCAAGCACCGACCATCCGTTCAGCCCCGGCATCACGATATCGAGCGTGATCGCCGACGGATTGAGCTTGCGCGCAAGCTGCAGTCCGGTCATGCCATCCGGCGCCGTCGCGATGTCGAAACCGTGATCGGCGAGACGCTCGGCCGCCTGTTCACGTGCTTCGCGGTCGTCGTCGATCACGAGCACGACGCCGGTCCTCTGCGCCGGGGACCCCGTCGCCGTCACGGATTCGCGACGCGCGGGTTCCGGAATCGCCGCATCCTGCGGCGGTTGCTCGGGCAACCGAGCGGTAAAAGTGGACCCTTTCCCAAGTTCGCTTACAACGTTCAGGTCGCCGCCCATCGCACGGCAAATCCGGCGGCTGATCGCGAGCCCAAGGCCGGTACCGCCGTACTTGCGATGCGTCGCTGCATCGCCCTGGAAGAATTCCTCGAACAGCCTCTCGGTCTGCTCGTGCGACATGCCGATGCCGGTATCCTTGACCGCCAGTTCCAGCCACGTCCTCCCGTCGGACTGCACTTGGACGAGCGAAATATCGATTCTTCCGTTGTCGGTGAATTTGCAGGCATTCGAAAGGAGATTCAGGATCACTTGCGTGAGGCGCTTGGGGTCGGTGCGCATGGGCGCGAGCGTGTCCGGAGCCGAAACGAATACCTGGTTCTGGTTCTGGTCGGCCAGCGACTGCGTGGTCGACGCCACGTCGCGCAAAAGTGCGGCAACATCCACGTCTTCGAAGGCGAAGCTGGTCTTGCCCGCCTCGATCTTCGCAAGTTCCAGGAGTTCGTTGATGAGATTGAGCAAATGACGGCCCGCGCGCAGGACACGCTCGAGCGGATCCTGCGCGCCTTGCGTACCGAAGCGCGCGGGCTGCTGGGTCATGAGTTCGGAATAACCGATGATCGCGTTGAGTGGCGTACGCAGCTCGTGGCTCATCGCGGCAAGAAACTCGGACTTCGCACGGTTGCTGCGCTCGGCTTCGCGGCGTGCACGTTCCGCAATCTCGACTAGCGACAGGTTTTCGAAGCGCCGGCTGATCGATTCGTCGATCAGCCGGTTGATCTTGCGTCCGAAGGTTACCGACATGACCAGGGCAATTACCAGAGGGATAGCCAGTGCAATCTGTTCCCGTTGGCCGGTCGCCAGCGAACGGAGGATGAACGGCATGAGGACCAATACGACCAGCGGGTAAAACGCCGGCGCGAAAAGCGAGAGTGTCGGAATCGTCAACGACGCGACACCGAACAGAACGAGGCACAGATAGACCTGGGAAATCGTGGACTCCGGCACATAAAAGAGAATGCCGGTGCTACCCCACAGGCATCCTGCGATCGTGGTCATCAAGATGTACAGCCGCCCCCATGGACGCGAGTGCGCGGCGCTCGGCCGCGCGGCTAGGTAACGCCGGTAGCTTGCGATGCGAAACACTTGATAAACGACCATCGTCGCGCCCCACGCCAGCAGCGACGCATGCGACACGGTGTCCCACAGCACTGCGATCAGGAAGGCAGCAGCCACCAGCGAGCCGCCGGTCGTCGTCGGAGAATGCATGTACACCATCCGGATCTGCTCGGCGCGTATGCGCTCGCGAAGATCGGGCTCCGGAGGCGGCGATCCCGGAACAAGGGGTTCCTGAATCATGGCGTCACGGGTTCGTCATGCGGCGTTCGACGCAAGCGGGATCGCCACCGGACTTGCGGTACGGCGACGCGGAGCAAAGACGGGTTTGGCATGCTGCCAATGCGCCAGCAAAGTGCCCGTTTCGTCGGTGACGCGCCAAGGCTCGACAACCGCGTTGCGCTCCGCCTCGCAAGTGAAATCGGCATCGACGAGCGGCACCGTTTCGGGTGGCGGCGCATCCGTGCCCGCAACGAAGCTGCGTCTGGGATCATCGACTGCGTCGGCCGATATCGTCGCCATATCGCCGATGTCGACCAACGCGGGCAACCAATGGCCGCCCGCCAGCAACGGCGGCAGGTCGTGGACGAGTTTGGCAAGCCGCCGCTTCGCCGAGAACACTTCCCGCACCACGTCGCGATACGCGGCGACGAACTCGCCGACGGACGAATTGCGAGGCCTGACGGCAAGCGTATAGCCCGCCAGGTCGCGCAACAGGACGTTGGGCATGAACGCCGGCGGATGGGTTTCCCGGCCGAGCCGGCGAAAGTGCGGCGTGCCTGGAATGGGCGACTCGAAGGCGACGAATGTCGGCACATCCAGGCCGGACCGGGCGAGATTCGCAGGGATGGCTCGAATGTCGTCCGGCGTGTCGGACAGCGGGCTGACCAGCAGGCCGGAAATGATCAGGATGCCGTGCCTGCGGCAATTGTCCAGCGCCGAGCGCATCTTGTGGATCAGGTTCTGATGCTTGCCCATGTCCGCCAGCGTCGCGGGGTTGAAGCTTTCCAGCCCCACGAAAAGCGCGCGGCAACCCGATCGCGACATGGCGCGGACGAGATCCGGATTGGCAACGACGTTGAACGTGGCGGCGCCATACCACTGCAGCCGCAGCCGCTCCAGGGCATCACATAGCGCCCGCAGGTAGGAAAGGTTGCCTCCGATGTTGTTGTCGCAGAAGCCGACGATCCGCCGCTTGTACCAGGGCATGGTCGGGTCGAGCATCTGCTGCCCGGCAACGATGTCACGGATGACCAGCGGGATCGGCCGGACTTCATGACGAGTACCAAGGCCGGTGAGTACGCAAAAATCACACGCGAACGGACAGCCGCGCGTCGCCTCGAAGCACAGCGCGTGATGCCTGCTTCCGTTGAAGAGGTCGAAGCGGGGCGTGGTCGTCGAAGTGGGCGTGTAGGGTGCAGAAACATAACGTTTCCGCAGCGATCCGGCGCAAAAGTCCGCGTAGGCCTGCGGAACGGCGCCTTCCGGATCGCCGACGACCACGGCGTCGAACCACGGCTCGCAAAGCTCCGGATAGCTGCTCGCGAAAGCTCCCCCAATCACGGTGACGGCGCCGCGGCGACGATAGTAGTGGGATATCTGCCGTGCCCGGTCCATGTCCGAGTGCAGCGACGAGATGAACAGCAGGTCGTAGTCACGCTTCCAGTCGAGGTCGTGCGAAGTCTCGTTGACAATCTCGATCTCGATGTCGCGAGGAAGCAGTCCCGCGAGCAGCGGTCCGATCTGCGGCTGCAGCGAGTATCGGTTCTTCCGTCCGCGGCGGTGATAGTCGACGAACACTGAAACGATCCCGATCCTCATTTCGCACTCCGTTGTTGATTGTGGGACGAGGCTCGATCGAAGTGCGGTCCCGGCAGATGGCAAGGATCGGATTTCTCGCGTCCTGGAAACGGGCAAGTGCCTTTGCCTGGGACCTTGCTCGACGATTCCGTATACGCCAGGATGCGGCTTCGGTAAAGACCGGGCGAAGCCGTGCCGCCGCCCGGCAGTCCGAACCGGCGGCCGTGATCGATTGCGCTACGTAACTAGGGAGTTGACCGTCGGGACGTCGTGCTTTGACGGTGCAAACGCGGTGGTGACCGTCGAGAGGAATTGCTTGGACGATACCGAATGCAGGATTGGCGGAGTGGACGGGACTCGAACCCGCGACCCCCGGCGTGACAGGCCGGTATTCTAACCAACTGAACTACCACTCCGTTCGTTGCCTTGCGCCAGCGTCGGCTGCCGTGAGCCTGCCTGGCTTGCCGCACCTCAGTTGCCACAACTTCAGTTGCCACAACTTCAGTTGCCACGACTCACACCGGCTGTGGATGCCGATGCAAACGATGGTGGGTGCTGAGAGGCTCGAACTCCCGACATTCGCCTTGTAAGGGCGACGCTCTACCAACTGAGCTAAGCACCCGCTTGCGAGGGCGCCTTGCGAGCGCTTCCGGCAATCGAAACCGCCCGCCAACTCCCCGACACCGCCTGCCCGGAAAGAGCGCTAGTTTAGCGCATCCTTCAGCGCTTTTCCAGCGCGGAACTTGGGCACCTTGGCGGCGCGGATCTTGATCGCCGCGCCGGTGCGCGGATTGCGCCCGGCGCGCTGCGCGCGCTTGCCGACGTAGAACGATCCGAAGCCCACGAGCGTGACGACCGTTCCCTTCTTGAGCGAGGCGCGGATCGAATCCACGGTCGCATCGAGCGCGCGACCCGCTGCCGCTTTCGAGATATCGGCGTGCTTGGCGATCGCATCGATCAATTCGGACTTGTTCACGAACTTCCCCTTAGGTCTTGAAGCGGCTCGCGAGGAAACTGCGAAGAGTTGAGGTGCAGGCAGCGAATCCGACACCCGACAAGAACCTTATAACGCTCGCGATTGCGCAGAGTCAAGAAGAACGAATAGGCACCCGACGACCAGGACACCGTTGCATTCGAGTTGCGCGCGAACTAGTGATCGCACGTGATTGAAGCAATGCGATTGATGCCGCGCAGCGTGCACGCCGATACCCGCGCATCCGTACAACACGAGGGCGCACCAGCATGTTTCATGCCGATGCGCCCTTGGCGCGGGTCTGCGGTCAGTGCTTGAGCGAGAGCGACTTGTCTTCGGCGGCCGGCACCGGGGGCACCGGGGGCGCCTCTCCCGTCTGCTTCTCTTCGACGAGCGAGTTCGGCTGCCGTTCGAGCGCCTTCTCGAGCACCTGTTCGATCCAGCGCACCGGATGGATGTCGAGGCGATTCTTGATCTCGTCGGGAATCTCGGTCAAATCCTTGACGTTTTCCTCCGGGATCAGCACCGTCTTGATGCCGCCGCGGCCGGCCGCGAGCAACTTCTCCTTCAAACCGCCGATCGGCAGCACCTCGCCGCGCAGCGTGATCTCGCCGGTCATCGCGACGTCGCAGCGTACCGGGATGCCGGTGAGGATCGACACGATCGCAGTGACGATCGCACCGCCCGCCGACGGACCGTCCTTCGGCGTCGCGCCTTCCGGCAGGTGGATGTGCAGATCGGTCTTGGTGTAGAAGTCCGATGCGATGCCGAGTTGCTTCGATCGATGGCGGACGACGGAAAGCGCCGCCGCAATCGACTCGTTCATCACGTCGCCCAGCTTGCCGGTCGACGTCGTCTTGCCCTTGCCGGGCAAGGCGACGGCTTCGATCGTCAGCAGGTCGCCGCCGACCTCGGTCCACGCGAGGCCGGTGACCTGACCGACCTGATTCCTCTTCTCGGCGATTCCATAGGTGTAGCGGCGCACGCCGAGATAGCGGTCGAGGTTCTTCGAATTGATGTCGACCGGACCCTTGGCTCGACGCGCCTTGCCTTCACTCTGCTTCAGCAGCAGCGCCTTCACCACCTTGCGACAGATCTTGCTGATGTCGCGCTCGAGGTTGCGCACGCCCGCCTCGCGCGTGTAGTAGCGGACGATGTCGCGAAGCGCGCTTTCGGCCACATGCAGCTCGTCCGGCCGAATGCCGTTGTTCTTCATCTGCTTCGGCAGCAGGTATTGCTTGGCGATCGCGATCTTCTCGTCCTCGGTGTAGCCGGACAGCCGGATGACCTCCATGCGGTCGAGCAGCGCCGCCGGGATGTTCATCGCGTTGGCCGTCGCCACGAACATGACGTCGGACAGGTCGTACTCGACCTCGATGTAGTGATCGACGAACGTGTCGTTCTGCTCGGGATCGAGCACCTCGAGCAGCGCGGACGAAGGATCGCCGCGGAAATCCTGGCCCATCTTGTCGACCTCGTCGAGCAGGAATAGCGGATTGCGCACGCCGACCTTGGTCATATTCTGCAGAATCTTGCCGGGCATCGAACCGATGTACGTGCGCCGATGGCCGCGGATCTCGGCTTCATCGCGCACGCCGCCCAGCGACATGCGGACGAATTTGCGGCCGGTGGCCTTGGCGACCGACTGGCCGAGCGAAGTCTTGCCCACGCCCGGCGGGCCGACCAGGCACAGGATCGGGCCCTTGATGTTCTG
>JADYZP010000049.1 GCA_020853025.1 Burkholderiales bacterium | reverse complement strand
CATCAAAATACCCGACGCGCAACTCAACGCGCTGAATCTCAAGCAGGCCGAGTTTCATGGCGACTGGAATTACGCGATCCTTCCCCAGCGTAGAAAATAATGATCAAGTTATTTTCACGCGCTTCCTTAGGGCCGGCGTCGAGGCGCCGCGCCGGCGTGCGTCGACGCCACCGATCCGCTCAGCTTTCCTCGAACGCAACGCGCTCGAAGTCCCCGCCCCGCTGCAGCAGCTTGGTCAGCCGAAACGTGCGCTCGGGTCCGGTATCCATCGATCGCAGCACCCGGCTGGGGTTGAAAGTGCGCGGAGGCACGATCAGCGTAACGAGGTCGTCTTCCGCGGCCGACAGCATGATCGCCGGCAGCGGGAGTTCTTCAGCGAAAGCAATCGAGGTCGGCCGCACCGGGATCGATCGCGGCTGGCCCGGCCACAGTGCGAGCGACAGTGCGAGCTCGTTCGGCGCGCCGAATGCGACCCGTGTCACATAACCCATGCGGATGCGCTCGTCGTCGCGCACTACGACCAGCTGGCCGAGGAACCAGCGATAGCTGCTGGCGTCGCGCCGAAGCAGTTTGGCGTACCGCCACGCGTACTCGCCCTGCCATTGCTCCCACGGCCAGTTGCGCTCGGCCTCTTCCTTGTAGCGGTCGTAGTCGGTGAGCGCGCCCAGCGTCTGCAGGTGCTGCGCCCCCTGAAAGGTCAGGCGGCCAAGCGGATCCTGCCGGTCGAAGGTGCGTCCGCCCACACGGAAATACGCGGCCTGGACGCCCCCCACCGACAGCGCGAGCTCCGTGCGGGCCGCCTGCTCGTCGCGTCGCGGCATCTGGTACCAGTGGGCGTCGAGATGCCTGAGCAATGCCCCCGATCCTTCCACCGAAGTATCGTGGCCGAGCTGCAATTCCGCGGGACTGGCCCCCGACGACAAACGCTTCAGTCGTCCGCGAATGCTGGTAGCGAGCTTGCCGGGATAGCCAAAGCGCATCGATGGCACAGGCTGCGCCGGAGCCGTGCCGGCGAGCCAGGCACCGATGGACGAATCGAGATCCATCAGCATCACCGGGCCTTCGGTCTCGCGCTGCTGCGAATAAGGAAAGATCTTGCGCGCCCATTGGCCGAGCCAGCGGTCGGTCAACTCGATCTGGCGTACCGACAGCGCGCAGGGGTCGGCAAGACCCAGAAGCAGTGCATGGCAATAGGTCGAGTAGCACGAAATGCCGACCGCATGCGGCTGCAGGTCGTCGGAGACTGCGGTCACCGCACAATCGAGTAACTCGGCGAGCCGGTAATACGCGTGCAGTTCCTGCCACAAGGTCGGCGGCGGTATCCTGCGGGCGAGCCCGTAGACGATGATCAACTGCTTGCCGACATAGAGGCCGCGCTGCAGCAGCTTGGCCTTGACGCCCTGCAGTTCGACGTCGCCTTCGAGCAGGGGCTTGAGGCACGCCGAATACTGCTCCCACAATCCCTGCCACAGCGCTATCGCCTGCTCGGCGGCATCGACCTCCCGCTCGGAAGCGGGTTGCGGCTTGCCGGCGTAGCGGCGCGCAAGTTCGGTGTGCAGATGCACGACCTGCTCGCGCATGACCTCGGCGATGGTGGCGCGCTCGCGCGGCGAGAAGTCGGCGGCGGACAGCGCCCGCAACTGTCCGCGCACGGCCTCGTATAGCGGCGTCACCCCGGTGATGAGCAGTGACTTGGCCCAGCGCTTCGCGCTGTCGGCATCCGCAAACGCGAGCGACGGAATCGCGCCCGGTTCCGCCTCGGAATTCGGCGGTCGTACCGCCTGGGAAACAGTGTCCTGCATCAGCTCTCCGAAGGTCTCGTTCGGTCACCGGAAGAAATCGCAAGGAACCGGTCGAAGGCCGCGCTTCGACGACCCGTAAACGGCGACCCCACCTGGATACGCTTGCCTCGAACCTGCGGCCGCACGCCGCCGCAGGTGTCGACTCACGGCCCGCTTATAGCACAAAGCGCCCGCAACCGGACCGCTCAGGACCGCCGCTACCGACAGCTGGAAGAGGCCATACGCGCGAACGGCGGCGCGCGAACGGGAAAGTTGCGCTGTCGCCGCCCGGATCGCTCGGCTGCGACACCGCGAACAGCCACGTAGCGTTGCGCCAAGGGCCCAGCCAGCGGGAAGCGCGATGCCGAACATACCCGCCCGACTCGTCGCTCACAGCAGCACCCGCTCAATGCCGCCAGCATTCGCGCGTTCGACGTAGCGCGCCATCCAGTCGGGCCCCAACAGATGCCTGGCAAGCTCGACGACGATGTAGTCGGCCTGCGTGCCTGCGTCATCGGCAAAGCGTGACAAGCCCTGCAGGCACGACGGACACGACGTCAGCACCTTCACGGGGCCGGCGCGACCGTCCGCGCGCAACCGCTCGGCGCCATGGCGCATCTCTTCCTCCTTGCGGAAGCGGACCTGTGTGGAAACGTCGGGCCGGCTGATCGCCAGCGTGCCCGATTCGCCGCAGCAACGATCGTTCAGCGCCACGTCGGAGCCCATCAGCGAATTGACGACGGCGAGCGGCGAATATAGCTTCATCGGCGTGTGACAGGGATCGTGGTACATGTAGCGCGTGCCGGTGACGCCATCGAGAGCGACACCCTGCTCCATCAGGTACTCGTGGATGTCGAGCAGCCGGCAACCCGGGAAGATCCGCTCGAATTCGTACTGCATGAGTTGGTCCATGCAGGTACCGCAGGACACGATCACCGTCTTGATGTCGAGATAGTTGAGCGTGGTGGCCACGCGGTGGAACAGCACGCGGTTGGCGGTCGTGATGCGCTGGCCCTCATCATGGTTGCCCGCCGCGGTCTGCGGATAGCCGCAGCACACGTAGCCCGGCGGCAGCACCGTCTGCACACCGACGTGATAGAGCATCGCCTGCGTTGCGAGTCCGACCTGCGAGAACAGCCGTTCCGAACCGCAGCCGGGGAAATAGAATACCGCTTCCGCATCTTCGGACGCGCGTGCGGGATCGCGGATGATCGGCACCACCGCGTCATCCTCGACGTCGAGCAGCGCGCGCGCCGTGCGCTTGGGCAGTCCGCCGGGCATCGGCTTGTTGACGAAGTGGACGGCCTGCGCGCGAAGGCTTGGCTTGCCGACCGTCGGCGGCGGACGTTTCGTTTGTCCGCGCGCGATACCGGTAAGCTTCACCAGCCGGTAGCCAAGCCGCTGCGCCTTGTAGCCCCAGTCGATCATCAGCTTTTTCGTAGCCTTGATCGTTGCCGGATCCGTCGCGTTCAGGAAGAACATCGACGCCGCAGTGCCGAGGTTGAACTTCCGGTGGCCGCCACGGCGCAGCAGGTTGCGCATCGCGATCGACACGTCGCCGAAGTCGATGTCGACCGGGCAGGGATTCGCGCACTTGTGGCAGACCGTGCAATGGTCGGCGATATCGCCGAATTCGTCGAAGTGCGCGAGCGAGACGCCACGGCGCGTCTGTTCCTCGTAGAGGAAGGCTTCGATCAAGAGCGAGGTCGCGAGAATCTTGTTGCGCGGACTGTAGAGCAGGTTCGCGCGAGGCACGTGCGTCGCGCAGACCGGCTTGCACTTGCCGCAACGCAGGCAGTCCTTGACCGAATCGGCGACGCTGCCGATGTCGCTCTGCTCGAGGATCAGGCTCTCGTGGCCGATCAGCGAAAAGCTGGGCGTGTAGGCGCCGGCAAGTCCGGCCGGCCGAGCGGGTTCGCGAAGCAGCTTGCCGCGATTGAAGCGTCCTTCCGGATCCACCTTCGCCTTGTAGACGGCGAAGGGCGCCAATTCGTCGTCGGTCAGGTATTCGATCTTGGTGATGCCGATACCGTGCTCGCCGGAGACGACTCCGCCCAAGTCCCGCACCAGCACCATGATGCGCGCGACCGCGGCATTGGCCTCCTGCAGCATCGCGTAGTCGTCGGAATTGACCGGCAGGTTCGTGTGCACGTTACCGTCGCCAGCATGCATGTGCAGCGCGACGAACACGCGGCTGCGCAACACGCGCGCATGGATCCCGTTGACGCGACTGACCACCGGAGCGAAGGCCAGCCCGGCGAAGATCTCCTCCAGCGGCGCCTTGACCTCACGCTTCCACGACACGACGACCGAATGCTCCTGCAGCGCCGGGAAGGCTTCGTCGATGCCGTCGAGCAGGTCCTGCCATTGGCGGCGCGTCGTCGCGATCAGCTCACGTGCCGCTTCGACCTTGGCGTCGACCAGCTCCTGCGGCGGGCGCAGGTCGCTGTCGGCAGCGAAGGCCTGCGTGAGTTCGCGGCTCGCAAAGTAAGCGTCGAGCTCGTCGAGCAGGCGCAGCTTGTTGCGCAGCGAGAGCTCGATGTTGATCCGCTCGATGCCATCGGTGTAGTCGCCAAGCCGCGGCAGCGGAATCACCACGTCCTCGTTGATCTTGAACGCGTTGGTGTGCCTGGCGATCGCCGCGGTGCGTGCGCGGTCCTGCCAGAACTTCCGGCGCGTCTCAGCCGACACCGCGACGAAACCTTCGGCGCCGCGCGCGTTGGCGATGCGCACCACCTCCGACGCGGCCCTCGCGACGGCTGCGTCGTCGTCGCCGACGATGTCGCCCAGCAGCACCATCTTCGGTCGGCCGTGGCGACTGGCCTTGGTCGCGTAGCCCACCGCCTTCACGTAGCGCTCGTCCAGGTGCTCGAGCCCTGCCAACATCACCCGCGCGCAGCCGGTCTTCGGCAGCGCGTCGAGGTGGTTTTTGATCTCGACGATCGCGGGGGTGGAAGCGCGCACCTGGCCGAAGAACTCGAGGCAGACGGTTCGCACCGCCGGCGGCAGCTTGTGCAGGATGAAGCGCGCGCTGGTAATGATCCCGTCGCAGCCTTCCTTCTGGATGCCGGGCAGTCCGGAGAGGAATTTATCGGTGACGTCCTTGCCGAGGCCCGCGCGACGGAAGCTCGCGCCCGGAATGGCCAGCGCCTCGTGGCGAACGGTCGTCTTGCCGTCGGCGGCGAGCCATCGGCACTCGAATGTAGCCTGTGCGGCTTCGTGGATCTTGCCCAGGTTGTGGTCGCTGCGCGTGACCTCGAGCCACTGCGCGTCGGGCGTCACCATCCGCCACGACACCAGGTTGTCGAGAGCCGTGCCCCATAGCACTGCCTTCTTGCCGCCGGCGTTCATCGCGACGTTACCGCCGATGCACGATGCGTCTGCCGACGTGGGGTCGACCGCAAAGACCAGCCTCGCAGCCTCGGCGGCTTCCATCACCCGCCGCGTGACAACCCCCGCGCCCGCATCGATCGTCGGCGTCGGTTCGGCGTGACCGGTGAGCACGATGCGCTCGATCGCGGACAGGCGTTCGAGCTTCTCGGTGTTGATCACCGCCGAGCGCGCGTCCAAAGGTATCGCGCCGCCCGTGTAGCCGGTGCCGCCGCCGCGCGCGATGATCGTCAAGTTCAGCTCGACGCAGCCCTCGACTAAGCCACGCACTTCTTCTTCGCTGTCCGGATAGAGAATGACGAACGGGTACTCGACGCGCCAATCGGTGGCGTCGGTCACGTGCGAAACTCTGGCGAGACCATCGAAGGCGACGTTGTCGCGCGCCGTGTACCGCGCCAGCACGCGCCGCGCGCGCCGCCGCAGGTTCGCCGTCTCGGCAAACGAGCGCGCGAAACGGTCGACGGCGGCATCCGCCGCGGCGACGAGCCTTGCAACCTTGTGCTCGCGCGCCGCGCGCGCGGCGTCCGCGTCGTCGGCTCCGGTGCTCCGGCGCCGGTCGATTTCGCGCAGCCGATGCCGCATCGCGTCGACGAGCATCGCGCGCCGGCCGGGGTTGTCCTGCAGGTCGTCCTGCAGATAGGGATTGCGTTCGACGACCCAGATGTCGCCGAGCACCTCGAGCAGCATCCGCGCCGAGCGGCCCGTGCGGCGCTCGCCGCGCAGTTCGCCCAGCAACTGCCACATGTCCGCACCGAGCAGGCGGATGACGATCTCCCGGTCGGAGAACGACGTGTAGTTGTAGGGAATCTCGCGCAGACGCGGCGCGTCCGCGCCGGATTCCTGCGCTTCGGCAAAAGCGTCGGTGACCGCGTCCATGTGAGTCGATCAGTTTACCGCAGTGCAACATAACGTGTGCGCCCCGCACGTCGCGCGTCCGCCCAGAGGTAGAATCATTCCTTTGCACGCCTCTACGGAGCACGCGAGATGGCTTCCAACCTCATGCACCGTTTGCCTGCCGCCGTCGCGGCTTTGCTGCTTGCCGGCCTGGCGCTGGCCGCGTCCGGCCCCGACCGCGCGTATCAGGAAGAACTCGCCAAGTGGCGCACCAAGGCCGACGCCAGCCTGACGCGCGAGCGCGGCTGGCTGTCGATGGTCTCTCGCGACGAACTGGGCCCGGGCACCTGGACCATCGGCTCCGCACCCGACAGTCACATCGTGCTGCCGAAGGCGCTCTCGCCGGCGCACCTGGGCACGATCACGGCCGGCGGCGACAAGGCGCGCCTGACGCTCGCCAAGGGGCAGACGATGCGCCCGGTCGACAACCCCGACGACACCGAGCCCTTCACGTCGCGCGACCTCGTCACCGGCGGAACCCGCGTCGAGTGGGTGACCTCCGGCCGGCTGTCGCTGCAGTTCGTCAAGCGCGAGGACGGCAAGATCGTCGTGCGCGCCGCCGACCGCGATTCGCCGCGCCGCAGGTCCTTCGCCGGCCGCGTCTGGTTTTCACCGACGGCCGAATTCAAGGTACCCGCGCGCTTTGTCGCGCGCGCCGAGGGCGCGACGATCCCGATCGCCAACGTGCGCGGCGAGATCAGCTACGAAAAGGTCGCCGGCACGCTCGAGTTCACGGTCAACGGCCAGAAGATGTCGCTCGATGCGCTGGACGACGACCGGGCGCTGTTCATCATCTTCCGCGACGCCACCAGCAACGCGTCGATCACCTATCCGTCGGGACGCTTCCTGGCCGTCGAGAAGCCCAGGGACGGCGGCGCTTGGACCATCGACTTCAACCGCGCCTACAACCCGCCCTGCGCGTTCTCCGCGTACACGACCTGCCCGTTGCCGCCGCCGCAGAACTGGCTGAAAGGCGAAATTTCCGCCGGCGAGAAATACGCGGGACGCAAGTCCTGAATCCACCGGCCCGGATCCGCGAATGTCGATTGTCCGCGTGCGAGCGGTTCACGCTTTGGCATGGATACCCTGAAAACGACAACCGGCCACGGCTCGCCAGATTGTTCGTCGTCCGGGTCCATCACTGCGGTTTCGCATCGCTGACGCGATAGCCGATCGCCTCCGCCAGATGCCGAGGCGCAATCGTATCGGCACCGGCCAGGTCGGCAATGGTGCGAGCAACCTTCAAGATCCGGTGATACGCGCGCGCCGAGAAACCGAGCCGGGTCATCGCCTGGGCGAGCAGCGCCGCGCCGGCGGCATCCGGCAGACAGTGCTGCGGAATCTCGCAAGCGAGCAACCTTGCGTTCGTCTTGCCCTGACGCGCGGCTTGCCGGTCGCGCGCAGCGGCGACGCGAATGCGCACGGCCGCCGACGATTCGCCGCGGCCTTCGATCGGCGTCGTCGCCGCAGTCGCGGCGCCCCCTGCTTGCGACTCGTCGCGCGCAGCATACCCACGATGCATTGCCAGCGCCTCCGCGCCGAGCGACGGCACCTCCATCGCGAGGTCGATGCGGTCGAGCAGCGGCCCCGACACCCGCGAACGGTAGCGGGCGATGCGGTCGGGCGTGCAACGACAGCGTCCGCTGGCGTCGCCCAGCCAGCCGCACGGACATGGGTTCATTGCCGCGACCAACTGGAACTGCGCGGGGAACGAGCTCTGCCTCGCCGCGCGCGAGATGTGGATGACGCCGGTCTCGAGCGGCTCGCGCAGTACTTCGAGCACGCGGCGGTCCCATTCGGGCAGTTCGTCGAGGAAGAGCACGCCGCGGTGCGCGAGCGATATTTCTCCTGGCCGCGGATCGCTGCCCCCTCCCACCAGCGCCGCGGCGCTCGCCGTGTGGTGCGGCGCGCGAAACGGGCGCTGCCCCCATTTGTCGGGTACGAAGCGTCCGGCGATCGACGCGACGGAAGCGACCTCCAGCGCCTCGTCCTCGGTCAGCGGTGGCAGCAGCGAAGGCAGTCGCTGCGCGAGCATCGACTTGCCGGTACCGGGTGGTCCGGAGAACAGCAGTGAATGCTCGCCGGCGGCGGCGATTTCGAGCGCACGCTTGGCGTGCGCCTGTCCGCGCACGTCGGCCAGGTCGGACAGCGCCGAACCGCCTTCGGGAGGCACGGCGACCACCGCCGACAAGTACGTCTGCGACGCGAGGTGCGCGCAAACGGCGAGCAGCGAGGGCGCGCCCAGCACTGTGGCGCCTTGCACCAGCGCGGCCTCCGCCGCCGACGCCTGCGACAGCACGAACGTGCGGCCATCACGCCGCGCCGATACCGCCATCGCCAGTGCGCCGCGCACGGCGCGCAACTCCCCAGTAAGTGCTAGCTCCCCTGCAAACTCATACTGGGCAAGGTCCTTTGCAGGGATCTGGCCGGTAGCGGCGAGGATGCCCAGAGCGATAGGCAGGTCGTAGCGTCCCGATTCCTTGGGCAGGTCCGCCGGCGCCAGGTTGACGGTGACCCGGCGCGCGGGGAACTCGAATTGCGCGTTTTGCATCGCCGCGCGCACGCGGTCGCGCGCCTCGCGGACTTCGGTGTCGGGCAGGCCGACCAAGTGGACGCCGGGTAGGCCGCCGGCGATGTGCACCTCGACGGTGACATGCGGCGCCACCACGCCGGCAAGCGCGCGGCTGTGCAGCACGGCCACCGGCATCGGGGTCTCGCGTCGAGCGGCCGCCTTAAGCGCCGGAGTCGATCAGTGCGGGGCGACAGGGGGGGCCGTGCGCGCCTCGAGTTCGGCAACGCGCAATTCCAGCCGTTCGAGCTTCTCGCGCGTTTTCAGCAAAACGGCCGCCTGCGTTTCGAATTCGGCGCGCGTGACGAGTTCCAGGCGCGAGAGCCCTCCCTGCAACATCGCCTTCACGTTTTTTTCGATGTCCTTGGCCGGGCTGGCCTCGACCGCGCGGCCGATACGCGCGGCGAGTTCATCCAGGGATTTGCTGTTGAAGTTGAGCATCGGAGACCTCCGGGAGCGACTGCAGGCGAAGCGGGCATGCGACTTGGTGTGAATGCGGCAAGTCTAGCAAAGCGGGCATCGCTCGCCTCCTGCACCTTTGGCCGATGCAACGCCGGCTCGACTCGACTTTGACCGCCCTTTGTACGCCCCACGACCGTGCGCGCCATCCGAGTCACGCACCGCATTGGTGCCAGCACTTGGAAACGCAGAGCTCGCCGGCAGCAAAATGCAATTGAAGTGATTGATTATTAGTATATTTTTGTGGTGGCACACGAAATGCTAATCGAGTGTTGCATCCAGGAAACGTTCTGACGATCCAGTGGTGTGATGGCATCCCCGCCGTCGCGCATTCACGAGGAATGACGAGGAATGCCATGAAACTCGTAACCGCCGTCATCAAACCGTTCAAGCTCGACGAGGTCCGCGAAACCCTGTCGGCGATCGGCGTGCAGGGAATCACCGTCACTGAAGTCAAGGGCTTCGGCCGCCAGAAAGGCCATACCGAACTCTATCGTGGCGCCGAGTACGTCGTCGACTTCCTGCCCAAGGTGAAGATCGAAGCGGCGATCACGGACGACCTGCTCGATCGCGTCATCGAAACGATCGAGAAGGCGGCCAATACCGGGAAGATCGGCGACGGCAAGATCTTTGTCTTCGACCTCCTGCAGGTCGTACGCATCCGCACCGGCGAAACCGGTTCGGACGCGCTGTAGAGGAGGTCCGCGATGAAGAAATTTTGCATTCTTGCCGCGATGCTCGGCGCGTTCGCGCTCGCGATGCCCGTACTGGCGCAGAACATTGTGGCAGCACCCGATGCGGTGCCCGCGGCGACGGCGGCTCCAGCGGCGGCAATCGCCGCTCCAGCACCCGCTCCCAACAAGGGCGACATCGCGTGGATGCTGGTGTGCACGGCGCTGGTGCTGATGATGAGCGTCCCCGCACTGGCGTTGTTCTACGGCGGCATGGTCCGTTCGAAAAACGTGCTGTCGGTGCTGATGCAGGTGTTCGTCGTCTTCTCGCTGATCACGGTGCTGTGGTGCGTCTACGGCTACAGCATCGCGTTCACCGAGGGCAACGCGTACTTCGGCGGTTTCGACCGGCTGTTCCTGTCCGGCACCTTCGACTCGTCGAAGGGCGAGTTCGCGATGGCGGCGACGTTCTCGAAGAACACGCCGATTCCCGAGCTGGTGTTCGTGGCCTTCCAGGCGACCTTTGCCGCGATCACCGTGTGCCTGATCCTCGGCGCCTTCGCCGAGCGCGTGAAGTTCAGCGCGGTGCTCTTGTTCGCGGTGCTCTGGTTCACGTTCTCGTACCTGCCGATCGCGCACATGGTGTGGTTCTGGATGGGCCCGGATGCGTACACGACAGCCGGCGTCGTCGACGCGAACAACGCCAAGGCCGGCCTGATCTGGCAGTGGGGCGCGCTCGACTTCGCAGGCGGTACCGTCGTGCACATCAATGCCGGTGTCGCGGGGCTGGTCGGCGCCTACGTGATGGGCCGGCGCATTGGATTCGGCCGCGAATCGATGGCGCCGGCCAACCTGCCGATGACGATGATGGGCGCCTCGCTGCTGTGGTTCGGCTGGTTCGGGTTCAACGCCGGCTCGGCGCTCGAGGCCAACAACTCCGCAGTACTCGCGTTCATGAACACCTTCCTGGCGACCGCCTGCGCGGTCCTCGCGTGGACCTTCGGCGAATGGACGTTCAAGGGCAAGCCGTCGACGCTCGGTGCCGCGTCCGGTGCCGTCGCCGGGCTGGTCGCGATCACTCCGGCCGCCGGCAACGTCGGCATTCCCGGCGCCTTCGTCATCGGCACCGCCGCGGGCTTTGTCTGCCTGTGGGGCGTCAATGGACTGAAGCACCTGCTGAAGGTCGACGACACGCTCGACGTGTTCGGCGTCCACGCCCTAGGCGGCATCCTCGGTGCGCTGCTGACCGGCATCTTCGTCTCGCCCGCGCTCGGCGGGCCAGGAGTCGTCACCGACTGGGTGACCGGCGCCACAGGCTACCCGGGCTACGGCGAGCAGTTGACGACTCAGGCGAAAGGGGTCGCACTGACCGTCGTCTGGTCCGGTGTGGTCGCCTACGTCTGCTACAAGATCGTCGACGTGGTCATCGGACTGCGCGTGCCGGAAGAGCAGGAGCGCGAAGGCCTCGACATCACCGCGCATGGCGAATCGGCGTACCGCAGCTAATGACTACGGTACCGAACCAGTCTTCCGCTTCGCGCGTGGATGCGCCATATCGTAGACCTTTGCCAGCGCCTGGAAGTCGAGATGCGTGTAGACCTGCGTGCTTGCGATCGACGCATGGCCGAGCATTTCCTGCACCGCGCGCAGGTCACCCGACGACTGCAACAGATGCGATGCGAACGAGTGGCGCAGCATGTGCGGATGGACGTGACGGTCGAGCCCTTGTCGGACCGCCCACGTGGCGAGCCTGCGCTCGATCGTGCGCGCGGCCATCCGCCGACCGCGCGCGCTGATGAAGAGCGCGCGCTCGTCGTCGTCGACGAGTGTGGATCGCTGCGCCAGCCAGCGCGCGAGCGCCTCGCGCGCGGGAGCCCCCACCGGGACGACCCGTTCCTTCGAACCCTTGCCCCAGACGCGGACCTCGCCGGTGGCGAGGTCAATGCGTTGGACATCGAGCCCTGCGAGCTCGGATAGCCGCAACCCCGACGAATACGCGAGTTCGAGCAGCGCCCGATCGCGCAGCGACCATCGATCGTCGCGGTCCTCGATGGCGACCAGTCGTACCGCCTCGTCAGGCGACAGCGCCGACGGCAAGCGCCGCACGGACTTGGGCGCCTTGAGCCCGGCGCAGGGATCGTCGACGAAAGTGGCGTCGACCTCGCGCAGGAAGCGGTAGAACGAGCGCCATGCGGACAGCATTCGCGCCAGGCTGCGCCCGGACAGTCCGTCACCGTGGAAGCCGGCGAGCAAGCGTGCGAGCTGCGCGCGCGTGAGCCCTTCGAGCGGCGCCTCGCCCGCCGATTCGGCGAGTCGGGCGACATCGCGCGCATACGCGTTGCGCGTGTGCGCCGGACGCGTGGCGAGGTGACGCGCGAAAGCCGCTGTCAGCGCCGCGTTGGCCGCCGAAGCTACGGCAACGTCGGGAGCGGCGGTGGCGCGCTTGCGCATCGTGTGTCGTCCGCCCGCGGTCGCTAAGGCGAAGGCAGGAACCGCGCTGTCGCCACGCTGGCCAGCTCGGCCAGCCGCATCTGGTAGAGCGTCCCCATGCCGGGATGAAAGCGCTCGGCGTCCGGACTGCCGAGCGCGAGCACGCCGAAGGTCGTCGCCGTGCGCAGCGGCAGAAAGGCGAAGGACTGCAGCACGTCGCCATCGTCGAACCACTCGCGCGACTCGAAGGCCGCGACCGGCCCGCAATACGGCTGGCCGAGCTGGTTCGCGTATTGCCGCACCTCGGTCGACGTCGCCGCCAGCTCCGGCAGGTACGACTGCTCGGGCACCTTGCCCCACAGCCGCGCCGCCACCTGCGGCACCGCGAAGTCTTCTTTCAGGCTGTGATAGAGGACGGCAAGCGTGGTTTCGAGGTCGGGTGCGGCGAACAACGCCAGCGTCGACCGGTGGACCTTTTCGCTGATCTGGTCGTTCTCGGTGCCGTAGGTCACCAGCTCCCTGAACCTGGCCTCCAGCTCCTGGACCTTTTCGCGCAGCGTGACGATCTGCCGCTCGGCGATCGGAATCGCGTGTCCGCCGTGCGGATGCGGCACGAAGATCTCGGCGATCACGTCCGCGTAGTCTTCGAAAAATTGTGGATTCCGCTTCAGGAATTCGGCGACCGCCGCTGCGTCCATGCTTGGCTTCCCGCCTTTCGCTTTGTTGTCAATTACGAATTGCAGGCGGGCGCAGCGGACGAATCCCACCGGCCCTCGAATACGCTGACCGCCGGACCCGTCATCGTCACCGGCGTTGCGTCGCCATTCCAGCGGACGACGAGCTCTCCGCCATGCATGATGACCCGTACCGGTGAATCGACGTCGCCGCGCCTCACCGCAGCGACCACCGCCGCACAGGCGCCGGTACCGCAGGCGAGCGTCTCGCCGACTCCGCGCTCCCACACACGCAGGCGAATGGTAGCGCGATCGACGACCTCCATGTAGCCGGCGTTCACGCGCTGCGGAAAGCGCGGATGACGCTCGATGCGTGGGCCCTGCGTCGCAACTGGTGCGGCATCGACGTCGGCGACGCGCTGCACGGCGTGCGGATTGCCCATCGACAGCACGGAGACCTCGACGGTCGTGCCGTCGACGTCGAGCGGCTCAACCGGCTCACCGGTACCGCCCTCGAACGGCACATCACGCGCGTTGAGCCTCGGCGCGCCCATGTCCACCGTCACCTGTCCGTCGGACTCCTGCCGCAGCACGAGCAGGCCGTTCTTCGTTTCGACGCGCATCTGGTACTTGTCGCTCAACCCCTGGTCGCGGACGAAGACGACGAAGCAGCGCGCGCCGTTGCCGCAGTGCTCGACTTCCTCGCCGCTGGCGTTGAAGATCCGGTAGCGAAAATCGGCGTCGCCACGCGCGCGTTCGACGACGAGCACCTGGTCGCAGCCGACGCCGAAGTGGCGATCGGCCAGCGCGCGAATCTGTGCGGGAGAAAGATCGACGCGCTGGCGCACGCCGTCGAAGACGACGAAGTCGTTGCCGAGTCCTTGCATTTTCGTGAAGCGCAGAATCATGAACGAGGGGTCGTGGAAGGTGCGCGATGTGCGTTATCGATCGCTCATCGAGGTTTGGCTGCAGGAACAAGTGAAGCCCCAATCATCGGGCTTGCTGCTCGTGCGGCCGATTGAGGCATTGTGTTTCAGGAATGCCGACAAAGTCCATGAAGTTACACGTTGAACCGAAAGTGCATCACGTCGCCGTCGCGAACGACGTAGTCCTTGCCTTCGAGGCGCATCTTGCCCGCCTCCTTCGCGCCGTGCTCGCCCTTGCAGCGGACGAAGTCGTCGTAGGCGATGACCTCGGCGCGGATGAAACCCTTCTCGAAATCGGTATGGATGACGCCCGCCGCCTGCGGCGCCGTGTCGCCGGCGTGAATCGTCCATGCGCGAACCTCCTTCGGGCCGGCGGTAAAGTAGGTCTGGAGGCCGAGCAGCGCGTACCCGGCGTGGATCACGCGGTCGAGGCCGGGTTCGGTCATGCCCATGTCGTCGAGGAACACCTGCTTGTCGTCG
The DNA here is from genome assembly GCA_020853025.1 of Burkholderiales bacterium. Taxonomy (GTDB): domain Bacteria; phylum Pseudomonadota; class Gammaproteobacteria; order Burkholderiales; family Casimicrobiaceae; genus VBCG01. The sequence continues at coordinate 73,818 of JADYZP010000049.1, read as the reverse complement.
GCGTCGAGGTCGGCGATCTCCGCCTCCATCGATGCGCAGGCGGCGACCACCGGCGCACCCTCCGTCGCCGCGTGCGCGGCGACCGCGTCGAGCAGCGGATTGTCGGCGAAGCCGTGGTCGGCGACGTTGGCGACGTACATCGTCGGCTTCATCGTCAGCAGAAAAAACGGACGCAGCACTTCGCGCTCCTCCGCGTACAGCTCGGCCGTGCGCGCCGGCCGGCCCTCGTTGAGGACGGCCTCCACCTTGCGCAGCACGGCGACGATGCGCTGCGCCTCCTTGTCCCCTCCGGCGCGGGCGGCCTTCTCGTGCTTGGCGAGCTGCTTCTCCACCGTCGCCAGGTCGGCGAGCGCCAGCTCGGTGTTGATCGTCTCGATGTCGGAGACCGGATTCACCTTGCCCGACACGTGGACGACGTTCTCGTCCTCGAAGCAGCGGACGACGTGCGCGATGGCGTCGGTTTCGCGAATGTTGGCCAGGAACTGGTTGCCCAGCCCCTCGCCCTTCGACGCGCCGGCGACAAGCCCCGCGATGTCGACGAATTCGACCACCGCCGGCATCACGCGCTCGGGCCTGGCGATGGCGGCCAGCACGGCCAGCCTCGGGTCGGGAACTGCGACGATGCCGACGTTGGGCTCGATCGTGCAGAACGGGTAGTTCTCTGCCGCTATGCCGGCCTTGGTCAGCGCGTTGAACAGCGTCGACTTGCCGACGTTGGGCAGGCCCACGATTCCACACTTGAGGCTCATGAGGAGGTCTTCTCCTGGAAACGGGCCGGCGGGGCCGGCAAGGCTAAAGCATCAATCACAACCGCTCCTCGTATGCAACGCCATCATCGCGCGCTCCATGTCGCCGGCGGCAAGCGCGGGCCACGCCGCCAGCGCGCGTTCGACTGCTTCGTCGATCGCGACCCCCTCCTCGGCACGCGGAGGCTTGAGCACATAGTCGACGACTTCCTGTTGCGTGAGTTCCGAATCGCGCGGATGCCCGATGCCGAGCCGCAGCCGCCAAAAGTCGGCCGTACCGAGCTGCGCCTGGATATCGCGCAAGCCGTTGTGTCCGGCGTGCCCGCCGCCAAACTTCAGTTTCGCCTCGCCGGGTTTGAGGTCGAGCTCGTCGTGAACGACCAGCATCTCGCCGGAGGCGATGTCGAAGAACCTCGCCAGCGCGGCGACCGCACGCCCCGACAGGTTCATGTACGTCGCCGGCTTCACGAGGCGGACGTCGCCGGCGCGCGCGACTTCGGCTGCGAACTTCGATTCCGCGCAAAACGGCGCGCCCAATTTCTCCGCCAGCCGATCGGCGAACCAGAACCCCGCGTTGTGCCGCGTGCGCGCGTATTCGCGGCCCGGATTGCCCAGACCGGCGACGAGACGAAGCGGCGTTGCCATGGTGTCGGTGGCTTTGAATGGGTTGCGAAAAAAAAGCCCGCGGGCATCGGCGGGCCTCCATCGGTGCGCCGGAAGCGGCGACCGTTACTTCTTCTTGTCGTCCTTCTTGTCGTCCTTCTTGTCCGCACCCTTGTCGGCGGCGGCCTTGGCGTCGGCTTCGGGAGCAACTGCTGCCGCGGCTTCGACCCCCTTCTCCTCTTCGGTTTCGACCTGCGCGCGCGGGACGACGGCGGTGGCGACCACCGGGTCGAGTTTGCCGCGCACGACCACCGACACGCCCTGCGACAGCTTCAGCGCCGAGACGTGAATCGAATGGCCGACGTCGAGTTCCGACAGATCCACTTCGATGAACTCGGGCAGATCCTTCGGCAGGCAGGAGATGTCGACGTCCGTCGTCACGTGCGTGACGATGGCGCTCGAGAGCTTCACCGCCGGTGACACCTCGGCGTTGACGAAGTGCAGCGGCACCTTCATGTGGATCTTGCGGTTTTCGTCGACGCGCTGGAAGTCCACGTGCAGGACCTCGTTGCGGAACGGATGCATCTGCACGTCGCGCAGCAGCACGCGCGTCGCGGCACCGTCGAGCTTCATGGTCAGGATCGACGCATGGAACGCCTCGTTGCGCAGCGCGTGGAAAAGCGCGTTGTGGTCGAGCTCGATCGGCGTCGGCGCGGCCGCTCCGCCGTAGACGATGCCGGGGGCCTTGCCGGCGCGGCGCATGCGCCGCGAGGCGCCGCGACCTTCGGTCGCGCGCGGGAAGGCGGTGAATTCGATGTTCATGGGAACTCCGGTTGTCTGCGGCCTTCCGTGGGCGCCGGGGTCACGATGGACCGGCCGTCGCCGCGGGTCGTCCGCCTCAAGTTAGCCTCGATGGGCGACAACGCCCGGGTTGGCGAATGAGCGCCCCCGGGCGGGAAAGCCGAAAATTATAGCCTGAAACCGGATACGGACGCTAATCGGTGAACAGCGACGAAACCGACTCCTCGTTGGAGATCCGCGTCATCGTCTCGGCGAGCAGCTGCGCGCAGGAAAGCTGCCGCACGCGCGGGCACGCCTGCGCCTCGTCCGACAGCGGGATCGTATCGGTGACGACCAGCTCGTCGAGATCGGATTCCGTGATCCGGGCCACGGCGCCGCCCGAAAGGACCGGATGCGTGCAGTAGGCGACGACCTTGCCCGCACCGTGCTCCTTCAGCGCCGTCGCCGCCTTGCACAGCGTGTTCGCGGTGTCGACCATGTCGTCCATGATCACGCAGGTCCGGCCGTCGACGTCGCCGATGATGTTCATGACCTCGGAGTCGTTCGCCTTCGGTCGCCGCTTGTCGATGATCGCGAGGTCGGAATCCAGGCGCTTGGCGATTGCCCGCGCGCGCACGACGCCGCCGACATCCGGCGACACGACCAGCAGGTCCTCGTAGTTGCGTTTCCAGAGGTCGCCCAGGAGGATGGGCGTGGCGTAGATGTTGTCGACCGGAATGTTGAAAAAGCCCTGGATCTGATCGGCGTGCAGGTCCATCACCATCACCCGGTCCACGCCGACCGTGGAGAGCATGTCGGCGACGACCTTGGCGGTGATCGCGACCCGCGCAGAGCGCGGGCGGCGGTCCTGCCGCGCGTAGCCGAAGTAGGGGATCGCGGCGGTGATGCGCGCGGCCGATGCGCGCTTCAGCGCGTCGACCATCACCATGATCTCCATCAGGTTGTCGTTGGTCGGCGCGCAGGTCGACTGCAGGACGAAGACGTCGCGACCGCGAACGTTCTCCAGCAACTCGAGCATCACCTCGCCGTCGGAGAAGCGCCCGACGTGGCAGCGGCCCACGCTCAGGTTCAGATGACGACATACGGCGTCCGCGAGCTTCGGATTCGCGTTGCCAGTGAAGATGCGCATCCGCTCGTACGCCATGACGGGCCACCCTTGGTTCAGGAGCCGTCGAGTCTATCCGAATTTGGCGAAGCTCCGCGCGACACGACCGCCAATCGGGTTGGCCGCGCCACCGCGCTTGAGAATGGCTGGGGAGGTAGGGATCGAACCTACGAATGCCGGAATCAAAATCCGGTGCCTTACCACTTGGCGACTCCCCAGCGGAAACCACTGGCCGTCCGGCTCATCGCGCGAAGTCCGCGAGCGGATGTCGGGCGAGCGTTCTTGCCAGATGTCCTTCGATGTGCGGCGGCAGCGACGCGAGAGCCCGCTGTGCCTGCGTCTGCGTCGCGCATGCGGCGAACACGCAGGCACCCGAGCCGGTCATGCGCACCTGCGGAACCACGCGAGCCATCGCGTCGATCGCTTCCGCCACGGCCGGAAACCTTGTCGCGGTCTCCTGCGCCAGGTCGTTGCGGCCATAACTGTCGGAAAAGACGTCCATTTTCGCCGAGGGTGTCGAACGTGTCAATTCCGGTGCAGCGAAGATTTCGGCGGTGCGCACCTTCGCGCGCGGGAATGCGAGCGCCATCCACGACCCCGGCAGCGTCACCGGAGTCAGGCGTTCTCCGACGCCGCGGGCCAGCGCGTTTGCGCCGCCGACGAAGAAGGGAACGTCCGCCCCCAGCGTCAGTCCGAGGTCCGCAAGCCGCGCGCGCGGCCAGTCGAGCCGCCAGAGACGGTTGAGCGCCAGCAGCACGCTCGCCGCGTCCGAACTGCCGCCGCCCAATCCCGCGCCCTGCGGAATACGCTTGGTCAGCCGCACGGTGACGCCTTCGCGCACGTCCGCGGCGGCGCGCAGCGCGCGCGCTGCGCGCAACGAAAGATCGTCGTCGTCCGCGACTCCGGCGATGTCGGCGCCGCGGACGACCGCGCCGTCATCGCGCAACGTCAGCACCAGCGTATCGGCGAGGTCGACCAGCGTGAACAGCGATTCCAGCAGGTGATAGCCGTCCTTGCGCCGGCCAACGACGTGAAGGAAGAGGTTGACCTTGGCCGGTGCGGGCACGGTGAGCGCGGACAGCGTCGACATGATCGTACGGCGCTAGGATTTCGCGCTGCCCGCCTCGAAACGGTCGACGACGATGCGCACTTCGATGGCTTCGCTGTCGGGATAGCGCATCACGAGTCGCGATGGGCGCATGGCGCTCGCGTCCGGATACGCGTAGACGATCTCCCATCCCCGCTGGCGCAGCACCTGCACTCGGCCCGATGCATCACGCTCGACGCCAAAGCCGACCAGCGCGATGGGCGCCGCCTGGATCCACGTCGCGAGTCCCTCGACGGGAATCGCAACACCGATCACGTCGCGGGTCATCGCATTCCAGTCCGCGTAGGCGGCCGAGGCTTCGCCGGGACGTTCGACCCGCACGCCCGTCGCGTCGCCTCGCAGCCGCGCGATCACCTGCCCGAGAGGAGTCGCAACGTCGAGACGATCACCGTCGGGCGCGTGCGCCCAGGTGAAATGCACGGCACCGCCCTCGTTGCCGCGCCGCGCGGACAATCGGCCCGCGGCTTCGAAGGCTGAGACCGTGGCCGTGGCCGACGGTGAGGAGAGTCGCGGCGCGATCGTCGCGCAGGAGGCGAGCGCGAGAAGCGCGAGTGCGCCGCCGAAGGCGCGCAAGGGCTTCGCCGCCGTTCGCGTCACCGCGCCAGGCGGCGCACGGTTTCAAGCAGCACCGGATTGTCCGGCGACGTCTTCAACTGCGTCTGCCAGATTTCCTTCGCGCGTTCGTGCTCCCCCTTTGCCCACAGGATCTCGCCCAGGTGTGCGGCGATCTCGGCGTCGGGACGCTCCTTCATTGCGCGCACCAGGTAGGTCTCCGCCTCGGCGTAGCGGCCGAGCCTGAACAATGCCCATCCCATGCTGTCGAGAATGAACGGATCGTCCGGCGAGAGCTTGTATGCGCGCTCGATCAGCGCGAAGCCTTCGGCGACACGTGGCGTGCGATCGACCAATGTGTATCCGAGCGCATTCAACGACTGGGCATCGTCCGGCTTCAATTCGACCACACGCCGCAGACGCGACTCCGCGTCGTCGATCCTGTCGAGCTTCTCCGCGATCATCGCGGTGTCATAAAGAAGCTCGGGCGAATCCGGATGCGCGTTCAGCGCCGCGACCAACACGGCGTAGGCGCCGGCGAGGTCGTTCACTTCGCGCAGCAGCTGCGCTTCGGCCTGGCTTACCTGCACGCGCTGCTCGATGGTGACAGCTGGCAGGTCCGCCAGGTAGCGGCGCGCATCGGCGACGTTTCCAAGCTTGCCCATCATCGCGGCGATACGGAGCTTGGCGATCCACGCGCGCTCGCCTTCCGGAACCGCGCGGTATCGCTCGATCGCTTCCTGGAAGCGCCCGTTCTCGTCGGCGATCTGCGCCAAGTAGAGTTCTACGGCGCCATTGTCGCCGTAGTTGGCACGCTTCAAGTCACGAAACAGCGACTCGGCCGTATCCCAATCCTTCATCTGCATCGAAATCACCGCAACGCCGAACTCGAACTCGCGGGCGTTGCGGTCACGGTTCCACGCTCGCTGAAACACCGCGCGCGCCTCGGCGTAGCGCTTCTGTTCGATGTAGAACTGCGCGAGCGCACCTGCCGAGGCACGCGCGTCCGGATGCGCGTCGACGAACGAAGCGAGAAAAGCGGTGGCGTCGTCGGGTTTCCTGCGCGCGAGGAGCTCCGCCTTCAGGAGCGCCGCACGTTCCCAGTCGGGCTTCAACTCGAGCGCACGATCGATCTCTTCGAGCGCAACGTTCTCGGGGCTGTTCTCGGCGACGCCGCCGCTGTAGGCCGCGAGCGCGATCGCGAAGTGCGCTTCCGGGCTGTTCGGATACGGCTTGGCGAGTTCGCGAACGAGTTCGAAGGCCTGTCGCCGGTCGTACGACTCGCCGAAAAGCCTGTTGAGTTGCAGGAAGACCTCGCCGTTCCCGCGCTCGCTCAGCGCGGCATCGGCGATCAGCTTCTCGAGCCGCGCCTTCACGTCGCCGTCGATGGCGGCATCGAACGACTTGCCGCCCGGACCGGCGGCAAGCGCTGCCATTACCTGCTTCGGACGCTCGGCGGCGGGGTCGAGCGCCTCCCAGAGCTTTGCGGATTCCTGCGCCAGCCCACGCATCCGTGCGGCCAGCGCCACTTCGGTGGCGCGGCGCGCGATACGCGGATCGCGCGTCTCGCGCGCTGCCTCGAAATACGCGCGCGCCGCCAACGAGGTCTCTCCGCGTTGCAGCGCGACGTCGCCCAGCAGCAGTCGATAGAAGACGTCCGCAGTAAGGCCGGAACCGTCGTCGTGCGCCGCCGGTGCCGTCCTGGCGTGCGGGATGATGCCCGGCGAGACAGGCGCCGGCGCTGGGTGCTGTTGCGCGTCCACCGTGGCGCAGCCGGCCACCATGAACAGGCCGGTCAGCGCGGTCACCAGCGGCGTACCGCTCGCGGTCAAGGAGCGAAGGAACTTCGTATTGCGGGGCATGCGGTCTCGACGATGAAGGTTGGGAGGCGACACGCGCCGCCAGAACACGGGGGGCCAGTGGCGCGAACTGCGGTCGATGTTAGGCTATATCCGGCGGCGCAACAAACGCCTGCGTCATCGCTTCCGACGACCGTAACGCCCGCCCTCGACCACTTTCCTGTCTCACGCGATTCGCGCATGCCTGAATTGCCCGAAGTCGAAACGACGCGACGCGGTATCGCGCCGTGGGTCGTAGGCAAACGCATCGCCGCGCTGAATGTCTATGACTCGCGATTGCGCTGGCCGGTTCCCTCGGATCTGTCGCATCGTCTGGTCGGACACATCATCGATGCCATCGATCGTCGGAGTAAGTACCTACTCTTTCGAATTAGCCCGAATACGCTGCTGGTTCACCTCGGCATGACCGGGAGCTTGCGCGTCTACGGCGCCCCGCCGCCCAGGCGTGCACACGATCATGTCGACCTCGTCCTCGCCGACGGCACGCTGGTTCGCTACAACGACCCGCGGCGTTTCGGCTCGATGCATTGGCTGCCCCCACCCGCGGACGCGCATCCACTCCTCGCGCGCCTCGGGCCGGAGCCCTTCGACGACGCGTTCAACGCCATGTACCTGTGGCAGACTCTGCGGCGCCGAAGTGCCGCGATCAAGCTGGCGTTGATGGACAACTTCGTCGTCGTCGGCGTTGGCAACATCTACGCCAGCGAGTCGCTGTTTCGCGCCGGCATTCGGCCGACCATCCCGGCACATCGGATATCGCGGCCGCGGCTTGCCCGGCTGGTCGACGCGGTGCGCGCGGTGCTGATCGAAGCCATCGCGAAGGGCGGCAGCACGCTGCGCGACTACGTCGACGCCCGCGGCGAACCCGGGTACTTCCAGCTCGACTATTTCGTCTACGGGCGCGAAGGCCAGCACTGCCGGGTTTGCGCGACGACGATCCGTCAGCGCAGGCTGGGAGGCCGGGCGTCGTTCTATTGCCCGACGTGCCAGCGGTGAAGTCCGATCATGCGGCGGGCGGCGGCGCACGATCGGTGGGGAAGCGTCGGGCTGCCGGGCGAGGGCAGGTGGCGACGCAATCGGGCACCCCGCGCCAGGCCGGCGACGGCACCCTTTCCCTGCAGCCGCCGGCGCGCTGCCGTTCGGCATGGCTTGTGCTTCACAGCCGGTGTTAAAGTTCCACCCTTTGCCAGCCCGCGCCCTGCAGGGCGCCAAGTGACATCCTGGAGCGTCATGGTGCCCACCCGCGATCTCGCCGCCCGTTTCGAGGCCTACAGCGACTGGCGGCGCCGGCTGTCTTCGGGCGTCTCGGCGCTGCACGACTGGCTGCTGGAGCAGGACCTGGCCGATGCGCAGGTCGACCTGCGCGTCCAGCAACTGCTCGAGCGACTGCACCAGGACAAGCTCATCGTCGCCTTCGTCGCCGAGTTCTCGCGCGGCAAGTCGGAACTGATCAACGCCATTTTCTTTGCCGACTTCGGCCAACGACTTCTGCCCTCGGCCGCCGGGCGGACGACGATGTGCCCGACCGAACTCCTCTACGACGCGTCCCGGCCGCCGTCGATCCGTCTCTTGCCGATCGAGACCCGCCTCAAAGATGCCACCGTCGCCGAGTTCAAGAATTACGCCGACGAATGGGTGACCTTCGCGCTCGACTTGGCGTCGGCAGAAAAAATGGGCGAGGCGCTGTCACGCGTTTCGCAGGTGAAGCGTGTCCCGGTCGCGCTGGCGCGCAAATACGGCCTCTATGGAGAGGGCGAAGACGACATCCTCGCCGCACTCGAGCACGGCGACGAAGGCAACGTCGACATCCCGTGCTGGCGCCACGCCGTGATCAATTTCCCGCATCCGTTGCTGCAGCAGGGCCTGGTGATCCTCGACACCCCGGGGCTGAACGCGATCGGTACCGAGCCCGAACTGACGCTCAACCTGCTGCCCAACGCGCACGCGCTGCTGTTCATCCTCGCCGCCGACGCCGGCGTCACCAAGACCGATCTCGAGGTGTGGAACCAGCACCTGGCCGGCGACGATCCAACCACGCAGGCAGGCCGCATCGTCATTCTCAACAAGATCGACAGCCTCTGGGACGACTTGAAATCCGACGCCGAGATCGATGCCGAGATCAGCCGGCAGGTGCGCAACACCGCGCAGATGCTGTCGATTCCGACGTCGCAGGTCTTTGCGGCGTCGGCGCAGAAAGCGCTGTTTGCCAAGGTGAGCGGCGACGACGCGCTGCTGGCGAGGAGCCGCGTGCCGGCGCTCGAAGCCGCGCTGTCCCGCGAGCTCATCCCGGCGAAGCGCGACATCGTCGGCGCAGCGTCGCAGGGCGAGGTCCGCTCGATCACGGCCGGCGTGCGCGCAATCCTCGAAGCACGCATCGTCGGCATCCGCGAGCAATTGGGCGAGCTGCGCGCGCTGCGCGGCAAGAACCAGGACGTCGTCGGACACATGATGGAACGAGTGCGCGAGGAAAAAGAGGTCTTCGAACGCGGGCTCGCACGTTTCACCGCGCTGCGCAACGTGTTTACGCAACAGACCAACGACCTCTTCGACCACATCGGCCTCGAGTCGCTTCGCACCAACGCTGCGCGCACGCGCCGGCACATCGAGGACAGCCCGTTCACGCGTGGCGTGCGCGGCGCGATGAACGATTTCTTCCGGCAGATCCAGAACGAATTCGTGGCCACTGCGCGGCAGTCGGCCGAGATCCACGACATGATGCGCGCGATGTACGCGCGCTTCGCGAAAGAGCACGGCATCGGGGCCTTCACGCCGCCGCCGTTCTCGGTACTCAAGTACCAGAAGGAGATCGAGCGTCTTGAACGCGCGTACAACACCCACTTCAATACGCTCTGGAACATGGTCAGCAAGGCGAAGTTCGCGCTGATGAAGCGCTTTTTCGAAACCATCGCCTCCAGGGTCAAGCACGTCTACGTCATCGCCAACCGTGACGTCGAGGCCTGGTTGAAGGCCGTGATGTCGCCGCTCGAGACCCAGGTACGCGAGCATCATCTGCAGCTTCGGCGCAGGCTCGACAGCATCAAACGCATTCATCAGGCGAGCGGCGAACTCGAGGAGCGCATCACCGAGCTCGAGCAGCAGGAAGACGTGATCCGGGCCCAGATCGGCGGACTGGAGCTCCAGATCGCCGCCATCGACACGATCGTCGTCGCGCCCGACGCGTTGCCACTCGCGGCCAACGCCTGACGCCAATTGGCGACACTATCGGTGCTGCGATTCTGGGACTAAAATCGCGGGTGTGAAAGCATATGCCTCGTCATGTGAGGCGGTGACGTTCGCGGCGCGGTTTTTTGCGGTGCCGGGAACTCGACGGGCAGATTACCTGTCCGACTCTGGATTTTTTGCCCATTATTCCGCCGGGGTCGTACCCGGCCCGACATCATGCGATTTCGAATCCTGATCTGCGCGGTTCTCGCCGCGGTCGTGTTTCCGTCGATGGCCGCGATCCCGGCAAGCGAACAGGTCAAGGCAATCGAGTTCTACCACTCCGGACTCGATCACTATTTCATCAGCTCCGACCCAACAGAGATCGCGGACCTCGATACCGGCGTGCATCCGGGTTGGGCGCGAACCGGCTACCAGTTCCCGGTCATCAACGCCGGCAGCGCGCAAGCCGGCTCTCTGCCGGTCTGCCGTTTCTACGGGGAGAAGATCAGTTCGCATTTCTACTCGGCATCGGCCTCGGAATGCGAGGACGTGAAGGCGAAGTTCGCCGACGACTGGAAGTTCGAATCGGCGGAAGTGTTTCGCGCTTTCCCGATCGACCTCAACGGCAACTGCCCGGCCGATACGACGCCGGTCTACCGCCTGTGGAACCAGCGCGCCGACGCCAACCACCGCTATACCGACCAGCGGTCGGTGTTCGCGTTCATGGTCGCCAAGGGGTACAAGCCCGAGGGCGCCGGCGATCCGACGTTCCCCGTGCTGTTCTGCGCCCCTGCCGCCGGCTCGGCTGCACCGGAGCCGAAGGCGAGCTCGCCCAATTGCACGCTGACCGCCAACAGCAGTTCGCCGCTGCTCGGCTCGACGCTCAACCTAGAAGCGATCTGCACCGGCAATCCGACGGCGTTCATGTGGGCCGGATGCACGAGTTCGACCAGCAAGTGCAGCACTACGGAAACCAAGTCGGGGGTCAAGAGCTATACGGTCTATCCGTCGAACGACGAAGGCCCCGGTGGCCCCGTTACCTTGAGCGTCAACTGGGGCGGCGGATCCGGCGCGGTCCCGATCTGCACGCTCTCGGCCAGTTCGTCGACGCCGACCAATGGCTCGCCGCTAACGCTCACCGCGAACTGCAGCCAATCGCCGAACCAGTACGACTGGATGGAGTGCAACTACCTGCTCCAGGCCGTCTGCACCATCATGCCCTCCTGCGCCGCGACGGCGTCCACCTGCACGTTCACGTCGCAGCAGCCGGGCTTCGCCCGCTACGCGATCATCGGGCTCAACAGCGCCGGAACCGGACCGCGCACGGCGGTCGACGTCGAATGGAAGCCGGGTTCGGGTGGCGGCGGCGGCGGTGGCGGCGGTGGCGGCGAACCCGTGCCCGGCTGCTCGATCATCGCCAGCAACCAGTCCCCACCGGTCAACACGTCGATCGTGCTGACGGCGTCGTGCAGCGGCAATCCCACCGGGTACAGCTGGTCCGGCATCAGTTGCTCGGGCGTCCAGTGTTCGGCGACGTCGGCAACTCCCGGAGTACTGACTTACTCGCTGACCGCGAGCAACGCCTCCGGAAGCGGCAACACCGCATACAAGTCGATCGACTGGCAGGCCGCCGGATCCTCCGGCAAGCCATCGTGCACGCTGCTCGCGAGCGACACCTCGCCGCTGTTGGGGCAGACGATCACGATCACGTCGTCGTGCATCAATGCGCCAACCAACTACGCTTGGACCGGCTGCACGTCGAACAGCGGAAGCTGCAACGATTCAGCCACGGCAGCGGGCGTCAAGCAGTACACGTTGACCGCGTCCAACGGTCTGGGTGCAGGCCCGGTCGCGAGCATCGACATCAACTGGCAATCGCCGCCACCACCGCCGACTTCGCCCCCCGCATGCACGATCTCCGCGAGCAGCGCGACGCCGACGGTGGGACAAAACGTCGTGCTGTTGGCGACCTGTAGCGGCGCACCGACCTCCTACGAATGGATCGGCTGTACCGGCAGCAGCGGATCGACCTGCACGACGACGTCGACCGAGTCCGGCAAGCAGACGTACTACGTCGCAGGCATCAACCAATACGGCAAGAGCGCGGTTGTCGGCGTGGTCGTCGACTGGCAGGCGGTGGGCGGTGGCGGTGGTGGTGGCGGCGGCGGTGGCGGCGGCAACTTCTGCGGGTCCTATAGCAACGTCGTGCAGACTTCGGTCGCCTGGGGTGATTCCAAGCGGATCCAAACGTCGGCGATCGGCGGCTTCGCAGCCAATGGCGTGATCGTGATGAGCTTCACGGTGCCGTCGGCGCCCGCGAGCTACCTGTACCCGGGCTATACGAGCATGGCCGAGTACCAGGGGCCGCCCACTTTGCGGCACGTGACGCTGTCGAAGAGCGCCTGCGACTTCCGCGCTATCGATCGGACCGGCGCCAACGGGCCCTACGCCGAGGCTTACGGGGTCCAGGCAACGCTCGACTGGAACGTCGGCACCACGCCGGTGGCGCTGGAGCCGGGGCAGACGTATTACTTCAACTTCGAAAACAGGACGTTCGACGGCGGTACCTCCTGCGGCGGCTCGAAGTGCGAAGCCGGCTTCAGCACCAACTGGCCGCGCTGATCAGGACGGCTCCACGCAATGACAACGGGCGCCTTCAGGCGCCCGTTGTCATTGCGTGGAGGGACTGGTCTATCCCGTCTCGACGGCTTTCGCCTTGGCCGCCATCAGTCCTTCGTAGCGGCGCGTCAGCGCTTCGTGCGACTCGACGCGATCCGGATCGACCGGGATGCAATCGACCGGACAGACTTCTCGGCATTGCGGCGTATCGAAGTGACCGACGCATTCAGTGCAGCGGTCGGGGTCGATCGCGTAGATCTCGACCCCCTGCGAGATCGCTTCGTTCGGGCATTCGGGCTCGCAGACGTCGCAGTTGATGCACTGGTCGGTGATCATCAAGGCCATGAGCGTCAGCCTTCACCGGCGTTGCGTTCGCGCACCCGCGCGCGGATCCGCTCGGCAACTGCCGGGCGGACGAAGTGGCTGACGTCGCCGCCAAATTTCGCGATCTCGCGCACGATGGTCGCGGAGATGAACGTGTACTGCTCGGAAGGAGTCAGGAACAGCGTCTCGACATCGGGGTACAGATGCCGGTTCATTCCGGCCATCTGGAACTCGTACTCGAAATCCGAAACGGCGCGCAGGCCGCGCAGGATGATCTTCGCGCCCTGTGCGTGGACGAATTCCATCAGCAGCGACGAAAAGCCGATGACGTCGACGTTGGGTATCGACGAGAGCACGTCGCGCGCCATCTCGACGCGCTCGTGGGCCTCGAAGAACGGGTGTTTGGCGGTGCTGTCGGCGACGCCTACCACGACCCGGTCGAAAACGTGCGCAGCCCGGCGCACGAGGTCTTCGTGACCTCGCGTGAACGGATCGAAGGTACCCGGATAGACGACCTTGATCATGCAACCTCGCCAATGTGTCGCAACAGATGATAATGCACGGATCCCGCCCTCGCATGCCGATGGACAGCAAGCATCGGCGGCGCGATCAGTTTCCTTGGCGCCTCGGCGTAGAGCCCGCCGCCGCCAGCGAGGTGCTGCGCGCACAGGGGCAACAGCCAGGACCAGGGATCCTCGTCGAATGGTGGGTCGGCGAAGATGACGTCGAAGCGGCGCGATTCGGACGCCAGCCACGAGCGGGCGTCGCCGGCATGCGCTTCGAGGCCGGTCGCGCCGAATTCCCGCGCAGTGTCGGCAAGTGCCCGTATGAGCGCCGGGTCGCGGTCGACCGCCACGACGCGGACAGCGCCGCGGGACAGCGCCTCGAGCGACAGCGCACCGCTGCCCGAGTACAGGTCCAGCGTGGACAACTCCGCCAAGTCCTGGCCCAGCCAGTTGAACAGCGTCTCGCGCACGCGATCGGGAGTGGGCCGAAGGCCGGCGACCCGCGGAAAGCGAATGATACGGCCGCGAAATCGGCCGCCGATGACGCGGAGGCGCTGGGCTTGCGAAGCGGGCACGGCGAGGAGGGAAGGTGGGAACCGGTAGAATTCTAGCTTCCCCGGCGACAGCCGCCGCCGACGGCCGCAAGGGAGCCCCCGTTGTTCGACCTGTTTAAAAAGAAATCCGCCGACGAAACGCCGGCACTTCAACCGTCCTGGTCCGACCGGCTGAAGGCGGGGCTGGGACGCTCGCGCGAAAAGCTCTCCGGCGCGCTCGGAGGCGTTTTTTCCCGGCGCAAGCTCGACGATCAAGCGCTGGAAGCGCTGGAAGCCGCGCTGCTGACCGGCGACGTCGGCGTCGACGCGACCGAACATCTTCTCGCCGACCTGAAGCAGCGCTGGCGCCGAGCTGGCGATGCAGGGGATCCACGCGCCGAACTGGCCGGCGCGATGGCCGATCTCCTGGCTCCGCTGGAAAAGCCGCTGCTGATCGGCCCGCAACGTCCCTTTGTCATCATGCTGACCGGCGTAAACGGCGCCGGCAAGACGACGTCGATCGGCAAGCTCGCCAAGTGGCTGCAGCAGCAGCAGCTGACGGTCCTGCTGGCGGCCGGCGACACCTTTCGCGCAGCGGCGCGCGAGCAGCTGGCGATCTGGGGCGAACGCAACGGCGTGGCGGTGATTCAGCAGTCCGGCGGCGACGCGGCATCGGTGATGTTCGACGCGGTGGGCGCCGCCCGCGCCCGCGGTATCGACGTCGTGCTCGCCGACACCGCGGGCCGGCTGCCGACGCAGGCGAACCTGATGGAGGAGCTGTCCAAGGTCAAGCGGGTACTCGGCAAGGCGCAAGACGGCGCACCGCACGAGATCATGCTGGTGCTCGACGCCAATACCGGCCAGAACGCGCTGGCGCAGGTGAAGGCCTTCGACGCCGCCGTCGGACTGACCGGGCTCATCGTCACCAAGCTCGACGGCAGCGCCAAGGGTGGCGTCGTCGCCGCGATCGCCAAGCAGCACCCGGTGCCGCTGCGCTTTATCGGCGTCGGCGAGGGCGTGGACGACCTGCGCCCCTTCGCTGCACGCGAATTCGTCGACGCCTTGCTGCCGGCGGAAGCCGCGGACAGCTGCGAGCGGGGTTAGCAAGCGCCTACACTCTTGCCGTGGTCATACCCGAGCATTCTGCTCGGGAACCAATTCCAAAGTTAGCACTCCAACTGTCCGAGTGCTAAAATAGCGTTGGGTGCCGGTGGGAGTCATCGCAAGCGCAGTCGATATCCCGCCCGCCCGACGCCCACAAAAGGAGACCGAAGTCATGACGAGTACGACTCTGGCGTTCCCCACCCCCGCGTCGCTGGGCAGCCTCGACCACTACATCCAGGCGGTCAACCGGTTCCCGTTGCTGACACAGGAACAGGAAACGGCGTTGGGCCGACGACTGAAGGCGGCGGACGACATCGACGCCGCACGCCAGCTGGTGCTTTCGCACCTTCGTCTGGTGGTGGCCGTTTCGCGTAACTACGCCGGTTACGGACTGCCACAGGCCGACCTGATCCAGGAAGGCAACCTCGGCCTCATGAAAGCGGTGCGCCGCTTCGATCCGGAGCGCGGTGTGCG
The DNA here is from genome assembly GCA_020853025.1 of Burkholderiales bacterium. GTDB lineage: Bacteria > Pseudomonadota > Gammaproteobacteria > Burkholderiales > Casimicrobiaceae > VBCG01. The sequence goes on along the minus strand of JADYZP010000049.1, from coordinate 58,319 downwards.
TCTCGTCTCCTTCGCGTTGCACTGGATCCGCGCCGAAATGCATGAGTACATTTTGCGCAACTGGCGCCTGGTCAAGGTCGCGACGACCAAGGCGCAGCGCAAGCTGTTCTTCAACCTGCGCCGCATGAAGACGAGTTCGGCTGCGCTGTCGGTGGCAGACGCGAAAAAGATCGCCAGGGACCTCGGTGTGAAGCCGGAGGAGGTCGTCGAAATGGAAACGCGCCTGGGCGGACATGACTTGGCACTCGACCCGGCTCCGGGTGACGAGGACAACTTCGTCTCGCCGATCGCCTACCTGACGGACAGCGACGACGAACCGGCGCAGATCCTCATTCGCGAGGAAACCGCGCGCAATCGGACGCAGGGCCTCAGGACCGCGCTGGCCAAGCTCGACGCCCGCAGCCGCCGGATCATCGAGGCGCGCTGGCTGCGCGACGACGATTCGTCGGCGACGCTGCAGGATCTGGCCACCGAGTACGGCGTGTCCGCCGAGCGCATCCGGCAGATCGAGAGCAAGGCGATGAAGACGATGAAGGCGCAGATGGCGCCGGCGGCGTAACCCGCGCCGGCGGGCGACGCGAGGCCGCCCGAGATCACAGCTCGACCTGCGTCCCCAGCTCGACCACCCGATTGGTCGGAATCCGGAAAAACTCGGACGCCTTGGCTGCGTTCTTCGACATCGACGCGAACAGCCGCTCGCGCCACATCGCCATGCCCGGTCCCACCATCGGGATCAGCGTCTCCCGCGAGACGAAAAAGCTCGTTTCCATCATTTCGAAGGGGAAGCCGCGGCGGCCGGCCTCGTCCAGCAATTCCGGGACGTCGGGGTCCTCCTTGAAGCCGTAATAGGCGAGGAACTGGTAGAAGTCGCAGCCCAGCGACCGGACCTCGATGCGCTCCTCCGGTGCCATGTACGGAATGTCGCGCATGACGATGGTCAGGAATACGACGCGCTGGTGCAGTACCTTGTTGTGCTTCAGGTTGTGGAGCAACGCGTGCGGCACGCGGTTGCGCGTCGATGTCATGAAGATGGCTGTTCCCTCGACGCGCGTCGGCGGCGCCACCTCGATGCTCTGGATGAACACGTCGAGCGGCAGCGCGTCCTCGGACAGCTTGTCCATCAGCAGCGCCCGGCCGCGCTTCCATGTGGTGAGCAGCGTGAACACCGCGGCGCCGATGACCAGCGGGAACCAGCCACCATCGGGAATCTTGATCGAGTTGGCGCCGAGAAATGCAAGATCGACGAGCACCAAGGGTATTGCGATGGCGATCGCGACCGCCATCGGCCAGTTCCACAGCCTGCGCATGACGACGAGGATCAGGATCGAGTCGATCAGCATCGCGAGCGTCACCGCGATGCCATACGCGGCGGCGAGGTGCTCGGACTTGCGGAACGACACGACCAGCAGGACGACCGCGACGAACAGCGACCAGTTGATGAACGGCACGTAGATCTGGCCGATCTGCCGCTCCGACGTGTGTTGGATCTGCAGCCGCGGACAGTAGCCCATCTGGATCGCCGCGCGCGTCAGCGAGAACGTCCCGGAGATCACGGCCTGCGACGCGATCACCGTCGCGCAGGTGGCGAGGATCACCAGCGGAATCAGCGCCCACGACGGCGCCAGCAGGTAGAACGGGTTCTTGATCGCGCCGGGCGTGGCGAGCAGCAATGCGCCCTGCCCGAAATAGTTGATCACCAGCGCCGGCATCACGAACGCCAGCCACGCCCTGCGGATCGGCGAGCGGCCGAAGTGACCCATGTCGGCGTAGAGCGCCTCGGTCCCGGTCACGGCGAGCACGACGGCGCCGAGCGACAGGAAGGCCGCGACCGGTGTGTCGGCGAAGAACCGCAGCGCGTGAAGCGGGTTGAGCGCCGCCAGGATCCCCGGCTGCTCGAGGACCTGCCCAAGGCCCAGCAGGGCGATCGTGACGAAGTAGACGCACATCACGGGCCCGAAGAACATCCCGACGCTCGCGGTGCCGTGCCGTTGGATGCCGAACAGCACGACGATGATGGCGAGCGTCACCGGCACGACGAACGGATGGAACGCGGGCGCGATGATCTCCAGCCCTTCGACGGCGGACAGCACGGAGATAGCGGGCGTGATCATGCCGTCGCCGTAGAACATCGCCGCGCCGAAAATTCCGAAGCCGACGAGCCACCAGCGGCGCCGTTCGGACCGTTCGAGCCCGCGCGACACCAGCGCCGTCAACGCCAGGATGCCACCTTCGCCGTTGTTGTCGGCGCGCATGATCAGCGTGATGTACTTCAAAGTGACGACGACGACGAGCGACCAGAAGACGACCGACAGCACACCGTAGACGTTCGCCGGCGTCAGCGCGAGTCCGTGCTGGCCGGTGAACGCCGTGCGCAGCATGTACAGCGGACTGGTGCCGATGTCGCCGTAGACGACGCCGATCGCCCCGATGACCAGGGCGGTCGAGTATTTTTGATCCGGTGAGGTGTTGCTCAAATGCGGGTGCGCAGCGCGGAGGGAGTCCGGAAGCGCGATCGCCCAAGTCAGGCGGCACTCTCGTCCGTACGGCGGGAGAAGCGGATGTTCAACTGCTTGAGCTTGCGGTAGAGGTGCGTCCGCTCCAGGCCCGCCTTCTCGGCGACCTTGCTCATGTTGCTCTGTTCGCGGCCGAGGAGCTGCTCGAAGTAGATGCGCTCGAAAGCCTCGCGCGCCTCGCGCAGCGGCAGTTCGAAGAACCTCGCGGTAATCTCGGGCGCGGGCGCCGGATTGGGAGACGCCGCCTCGCCCAGCACCCGCTTCACGTGCTCGGTCGTGATTTCGCCGCGGAGCAGTGCGAGGTTCTGGATGAAGCCGGCAAGATGATCGATATTGCCTGGCCAGTAGGCGTTGGTCAGCGCGGTGAGTGCGGCGGGCGGCAACGCAGCGAGCACCGGTGCCGGCGAGTCGTCTTTCGAAGCCTCCCGCCACAGGCGTTCAATGAGCAACGGAATGTCCTCGCGCCTCGTCCGCAACGGTGGAAGCATCACGGTACCGGCCGATAGCAGCGCGAGCAGTGCGGCGTCGAACTTGCCCTCGGCGGCGAGGTTACCCAGCGCCTCGGAGCTCGTGCAGACCAGCGTGACATTCAGCTTGTCGAGCTTCCCGATCAGAAACGCGAGCCCCTTTTGCTCGAACTTCGAGTAGTGGGCGATTTCGGCGCAGTACAGGATGCCGTCGCGCGCCTCCTCGATGACGCCCATCGGATTGGTGGTCAGCCGCGGCCCGTTGGAGAGTGCGACGAACGGGGCATCGGCGATCTGCAAGGCACGCGCAGCGACGTCGTGGCCAGTACCCGGCTCGCCGAGAATGAGCGTCGGCCTTCGAACCGCGACAAGGCGTTCGAGTGCGCGCTCGGTTTCGCGAATGACCGGCCCTGCACCAAGTGGCGCCAGTGAAACGCGGCGCGGCTCCTGCACCGCCGCGCTTTTCAAGGCGCGGGAGATCGTCGACAAAAGTTTTTGCAGCCCGACCGGCTTTTCGAGGAAATCGAAGGCGCCGATCTTGGTCGCGTCGACGGCGGTTTCGATCGTGCCGTGGCCGGACATCATGATCACCGGCATCGTGAGCTGGCCACCGGTCGCCCATTCGCGAAGCAGCGTGACGCCGTCGGTATCCGGCATCCAGATGTCGAGCAGCACCAGCGACGGCTGCGCACGCTGCCGGTAGGCGCGCGCCTCGCCCGCGTTTTCGGCGAGCGCGACCCGATACCCCTCGTCTTGCAGAATTTCCGAGAGCAGTTCGCGAATGCCGACTTCGTCGTCGACGATTAGAATTTCCTTTGGTATGGCCATCTTCCCTCGGGGCCTTCAGGTTGCGGCGGCAGCGGGCCTGGTACCCGTGGCTGGATTGGGAAACACGAGCGTCACGTGTGCGCCACCGCCCTCGGCGTTAGCGAGCACGATTCGCCCGCCGTGCTCGTCGATGATCTTCTTGACGATAGCAAGACCCAGTCCCGTACCTTTGGTCTTGGTCGTCACGTAAGGTTCGAAGGCATGCGTCAGCACTTGGTCGGTGAAACCGGAACCGCCGTCGTCGAAAACCAGCGTCGCCTCGCCCGCATGCGCGGACACACGGATGGCGAAGCGCGGGTCGGGTTTGTCGGCCTGGGCGTCGATCGCGTTCCTGATGAGATTGTGGAATATCTGCCGCAGGCGTGCAGGCTCACCCAGGATCTGGACGGGTGTCTCCGGCAGCGAAAGGGCAACGTGGGGACCGAGATTGTCATATAGCGCAAGCACGTCAAGTAAGAGATCGGCCAGGTCGACGTGTTGCATCTGGCCCGGCCGCGGCTGCCGCGCATAGATCGCGAAGTCGTCGACCATCTGCTTCATTGCGCCGACCTGCGACACGATGGTCTGTGTCCCTCGACGCAGGATTTCCTGTTCCGCTTCGTCGAGCTTAGGCGCCAGCTTGACGGCGAGCCGCTCCGCGGAAAGCTGGATCGGCGTCAGCGGATTCTTGATCTCGTGCGCCAATCGCCGCGCGACTTCAGCCCAAGCCGCATCGCGCTGAGCCTGGACCAGCTCCGACACATCGTCGAAGACTACCACGTAGCCGCCGGCAACCGTGGTCCCGGGCAGGCGCGTGCCTCGCATCAGCAGCGTCCGCGACAGCTTCGCGACCGCGAGTTGGGCTTCCTTCTGCCACTGGCCGTCACGACTGCCGCGAAAGCCTTCGGAGACGAGTTCAGCGAACGGCGCCATCGCCGGCAGGTGCTTGCCCCATTCGGCCAGCGACATGCCTTCGAGCTCGGCAAGCGGCTGTTGCAGAATCACCGCGGCGCTTGGATTGACCGTGCGCAACCGATGGCGCTCGTCGAACACGAGCACGCCCGCCGACAGATTGCCGAGAATGCTCTCGAGATAGGCGCGCGTAGTTTCGATCGCTCGGCGGCTGTCCTCGGCCCTGCCCTGTGCTTCGGCGAGCTGTTCGGTCATCGTATTGAACGATTCAGTCAGCACACCCAGTTCGTCGCGCGACACCACCGGCTGCCGACGGCTGAAATCGCCCTGCGCGACGGCGCGCGTGCCGGCTGCGAGCGCGCCCAATGGTGCGGCGAACTGTTCGGAGAGCACGACCGCGAGTCCGAGCGCGGAAGTGAGCGCGAGCAGCAGCGTCAGCGTCAGCGTCAGCGCGTAGAGACGCTTCAAGCCGCTGCGCGCAAACGATAACTCCTGGTAGTCGCGCACCCCCTCCTGCACGCGCTCGGCGTCCTGGGCCAGCGGCTTGGGTACCGGTTCGATGATCTGCAGCAATTTCAGCGGATTGAGGTTGTCGTCGGTGTTGACCGGGACCACCGCGCGCAACACGAGCCCGCCGTCGGCTAACTGCTCGATCTTGGTGTACGGCTGCTGCAGCCGCGCCAGCCGCAACGCCGCCGGTGGCGGCGGGTCAGGCGCAGCGCGCGAGCCACCGACCCCGGCGATCGCGAGTACGCTGCCGGCGGATGAGAACAACACGGCCTCGTAGACATTGGCTTGCTCGGCGGCCCGATTGAGCACTGCAGGCAGGTTGGTGGGATTGTCGGCAAGCGACACCGCGATCTGCGTGGCCCTGCCGGCGGTTTCCTTCAACAGGTAATCGAGCGCGTTGCGGCCGAGGTTGAGACCGCCCTCGAGCGCGCGGTCGACGCGCACGTCGAACCAGCTCTCGATGCTGCGGCCAATGAACTGTACCGATACCGCGTAGACCAGCGCGCCCGGCAGCACCGCGACCACCGCGAACAGGAACACCAGGCGCAGTGCCAAGCGCGACCCGAAGATCCCCGCCTTCAGGTTGCGCCGCAACCGCCACATCTGCCAGCCGACGACCAGCATCAGCAGCGCTACCAGCACGCCGTTCAAGATCAGCAGGTTGTCGTAGCCGCGGGCAAAGAGGCCGGTGTTCGCCGTTGCGGTGGCGAGCAGGAACAGCGCGATCGTCGACAGCGACGCCGAAACCAGCAACAGCCAGCGCAGCCCGCGCTTGCCCGGAAGTGCGCTCATGAATACCCCCCAGAGCGCCCAGAACGCCCAGAACGCCCGAAACGCCTAGAGCGCCTAGAGCGCCGCCGGGCCGCCCCAAGGCGCTCGCCCCCTCCGGGGGAGGCGGCGCACAGCGCCGCTTCGGGGGGGCGTCCACCCGCCGCCCCAAGGCGCTCGCCCCCTCCGGGGGAGGCGGCGCGAGCGTTCATGGCACGAAGCTCCACCGGTACCAGCCGGAGTCGAGGGTCCATTCGCGCGACGCGAGCGCGTCGACCTGGAAGGGCTTGGGGAGCTGGTTGACGTCCAGGCGCAGACGGATCGCGGCGTCGTAGCGCTGGCCCCTGGACAACGCGGTGGCCTGCGCGACCGGCCTCGACGTGACGCGGCCGATGTAGCGCTCGACTTCTTCCAGCGAGCCAAGTGTCTGCGTCAGAAGCCCGCTGCTGACACGATACTGGCGCGTCAGCGCGTTGTAGGAAACGCGCGAAGTCAGCGACGCCTGTCCGACGCGCTCGTCGAGCCAATACCAGCGGCTGCGCGTCAGCTCGAACTCGAGCACGAAATACAGCGCTATCCCGCGCTGCAGCGCCTCCTCCAGCGTCGAATTGAACGCAAGCTGGAACTCGGCATTCAACAGCACTTCGCCGTCCTCGACGCGAAGTTCGGCCGACTTCACGGGAATCGTGTCTGCGCGCGATACCGGCGAGACCAACGTCGACAGCAAAGCGGCTGCCAGCAGCGCAACGAGCGCGAGCGACGGCAGACGCCTACGCGTCGGGTTACGAGAAAACAGCAGCCGGGAAGGAAAGGGGACGGGCGGCATGCCGGCGAGAATCGGTACCGCGTTTCCGGCGGCGAGGCGGCGCAGCCACCAACGAAGGCTCGTTAGGCCTTGCGCAGCAGCGCGTAGAAGAAGCCGTCCTGATTGTGGCTCGCAGCGTTCCCCGAAGGCAAGAGCTGGCCGCCGACGTGGGGGCAATCGGCGCCAAAGCTGATGGATTCGCGCAACGCGTCCGCGTTTCGGTCCAGGAAGTCCTTGATCTGCCACTCGTTTTCCGCTGCGAACACCGAGCAGCTCGCGTACAGCAGCATGCCGCGAGGTTTGAGTGTCGGCCACAGTCCCGCAAGCAGCCGCCGCTGCTGCTCGGCGAACGTCGAGACGTCCGACTTGCGCCGCAGCCACTTGCCGTCCGGATGCCGGCGCACCACACCCGATGCGGTGCAGGGGGCATCGATCATGATCCGATCGAAGCGTCGGCCGTCCCACCAGTCGCCGGGGTCCGCCGCATCTGCCTCGAGGATCGTCAGTCGCGGGCAGTCGAGTTTCAAGCGTGCGAAGTTCTCGCGTACACGCGGCAGGCGCGCCGCGTCGCTGTCGACCGCCACGAGATCGATGTCGGCCAATTCGGCCAGGTGCGTGGCCTTGCCGCCAGGCGCCGCGCAGGCGTCGAGCACGCGCATGCCGTCTTCGACGCGCAACAGCGGTGCCGCGAGCTGGGCCCCGGCATCCTGAACGGCGAAGGCTCCTTCGCCGAAGCCGGGCAGCGCCGGCACCGGCTGCGGCGCGAGGACGATGAGCCCAACCTCGCCGACGGCCTGCGTGGCGATGTCTGCCGCGGCGAAGCGCGCCGCGAGTGCATCGCGCGAGGTCGTGCGCCGATTGACCCGCAGCGTCAGCGGCGGCCGCTCGTTGCCCGCTTCCAGGATTTGTCGCCAATGCTGCGGATGGTCCGCCTGCACGCGGCCGATCCACCAGCGCGGATACGACCAGCGCGCCACCGGACTCGCCTTCGCAACTTCGGCATTGAGCGCCACGCGCTCGCGCAGGTAGCGACGAAGCATCGCGTTGACGAGCCCCTTCGCTTGCGGACGCGCGAGCAGCACCGCCGCATCGACGGCGCGATCGACGACTGCGAAGGCGGGTGAGCGCGTATGGTCGAGCTGATACAGCGCAACCGCCACCAGCGCGGACAGCGCGGGTTCTGCCAGCGGTCGGGTGGCCAGTGCCTGCTTCAGCGCGGCGAGCCGACCCCAATGCCGCAGCGTGCCGTAGGCCAGTTCGGCCACCAGAGTGTACCCTCGCGTGGGCGCACCGTCGGCCACGGCAGCAAGTGCCGCCGGCAGCGTGGCGCCGTCCTGGACACGGCAAACAGCAAGCGCTGCCATCCGCTGTTCATGCTGCATCGGATCCTTCCGACCGCAAGGCGCTCGCCAGGTGCTCCTTCACGCGGCTAATGCGCATCGGCTTCGCCGACCGCGAAGCGCGCACCCGGCAGCAACGCTCGGCCGGCCGCAAAGGCCGCCGCCACCATGCGTCTGCCGCCGGCCGGCTGCACGCTACGCAGTCGCAATGCTCCTGTTCCGCAGGCGACATCGACGCCTTCCGGGCCTATGGCGACCACCGTTCCGGGCGCAGCTCCGGGTGCTGCGCACGGTTCGGCCGTCCAAACCTTCACGGTCTCGGTCTGCCATCGCGTGTAGGCGCCCGGGATGGGGTCGAAGGCACGCACGGTCCGATCGAGCAACTCGGCCGACAGCCGCCAGTCGAGCCGCGCGTCGGCACGGCCGATTTTCGGCGCGTAGGTAGCGTCGGCGGCAGACTGCGCGATCGCCGCCAGCGCGCCGTCGCGCGCGAGTCTGCCAAGCACGGCAACGATCGCCGCGGCTCCGGCAGCCGCCAGTTTCACGGTCAGCGTGCCTGCGGTCTCCCGCGGGGCGATCAGGACGCCCACCGAGTCGACCATCGGCCCGGTGTCGAGCCCGGCGTCCATTTGCATGATCGTGACGCCGGTTTCGGAGTCGCCGGCAAGCAGCGCCCGCTGGATAGGCGCCGCACCGCGCCAGCGCGGCAGTTTCGACGCGTGGATGTTGAGCGCTCCATGCAGCGGCCAGGACAGCACTGGCGGCGGCAGGATGAGCCCATAGGCGGCCACCACCAGCACGTCGAGGCGGACCGACAGCGCTTCGGCGCGCGCTAGCGGGGCTTTCAGCGACGCTGGCTGGAAGACCGGAATATCGTGCGCGACCGCGCACTGCTTGACCGGCGACGGCGAGAGCTTCAAGCCACGTCCGCTGGGACGATCCGGCTGCGTCAGCACCATGGGCACCGCGTAACCGGCCGACAGAATGGCGGTCAGCGCCTCCGCGGCAAAGGCAGGAGTGCCGGCAAAGCCGACGCGTAACGCGGCCACGTTTGGACTCGAGGAAGCGCTACGACGCGCGCGGCTAGCCGGCCAGCCGCTGCTTCTTGCGCTGTTTGGACGCCAGACGTGCGCGCTTCAACGGCGACAGATAGTCGACGAACATCTTGCCGACCAGGTGGTCCATTTCGTGCTGTATGCATACGGCGAGGAGGTCCTCCACGGTCCGCTCGACCATTGCGCCGCGCTCGTTCGCCGCGCGGACCGTGACCCGGGCTGCGCGGGTGACGCGGTCGTAATAGCCAGGAACGGACAGGCAACCTTCCTCGCATTCCGCCTCGCCCTCGGCGGCGATGATCTCCGGGTTGACGAGGACCAGGAGGTCGTCATGCGCTTCGGAGGTGTCGATGATGACGATGCGCTTGTGGACGTCGACCTGGGTGGCCGCCAGGCCCACGCCGGGCGCCGCATACATGGTTTGCGCCATGTCGCGAACCAGCCGGACGAGCTCTGGCGTGAACGCGGTGACCGGGGACGCGACTTTTTTGAGACGCGGATCGGGGTATTCAAGGATGGTCAGCAGTGCCATAGCTTGCCAAATGCAACGTAGCGGATGCAGAATCCGTGTTAAGTCCTTATTTTGCGGCGGTTTAGGACATTCGCCTAAGACGAAGGCGACTATCCGCAAGCCACCCCTCAAGGTTCGCCCGACCGGGAAGAGGCGTTATGCTTCAACAGTTTAACACAGCGATTCGCCACGCCTCCGCAGCCGCGGCGTGGGGCTTGCTCGCGCTTTGCGGCGCGGTCGGCGCGCAGAACCTGCAGGTCGCCGACCAGGCGCCGACAAGCTACACGGTGCAAAAGGGCGACACGCTGTGGGGCATCTCGGGCAAGTTCCTGAAGGAGCCCTGGCGCTGGCCCGAAGTCTGGCGGATGAACAAGGAACAGATCCGCAACCCGCATCTCATCTATCCGGGAGACGTGGTTCGCCTCGAATACGAAAACGGGCAACCGAAGCTGTCGATCGCCGACGACACCGTGCGGCTATCGCCGACGACGCGCGTGTCGGCGCTACGGGCCGATGCGATCCCGAGCATTTCACCCAATGACATCGAGCCGTACCTGACGCGGCCGCTGGTGACCGGACCATCGGGACTCTACGACGCGGCCGAAATCCTGCACGGGCGCAACGACTCGCGCGTCGTCCGCGGCACCGGCGACGTCGTCTACGTACTCGGCATCGATCCGAAGGCCGGCGACTACTGGTACATCTACCGGCCCGCAGGTGCCATCGTCAACCTGGACGGCACCGAGGTTCTTGGCTACGAGAGCAAGTTCCTCGGCACCGCTCGCGTCGAGAAGTTCGGTGAGCTCGCCACCGTGCGCATCGAAACCGCGAACCAGGAGATCCAGATCGGCGACCGCCTGTTGCCGGCACCGCGCGAAACGCTGGTCAACTATGTGCCGCACGCGCCCGACAAGCCGGTCAACGCGCGCATCCTGCGCGTGCCCTTCAATGGCGTTGAGACCGGGCGCGGCGGCATCGTGACGCTGGACCAGGGTACGCGCGACGGCATCGAAGTCGGCCACGTACTCGCCGTCTATCGCGTCATCGCGCCGATCGTAGATCCGCGGCCATCTCGGCAACAGGCGACCATCCTGCGCTTCCTCGACAACACGACGACGTTCACGCCCCGCGAATACGTGGCGCCGGCGGACGAGCGGACCGGCCTGCTGTTCGTGTTCCGCACCTTCGACCGCGTATCCTTTGCGGTGGTCCTCAACTCGACCGATCCGGTGCGCACCGGAGATTTCGCGCGCACGCCTTAGTTCTCGTCCCCGGCCCCGGCCCCAGCCGTTGGTCGGATACCGGTGCGCGCGACGCGCCGGCCATAGTCGCGCGATGAACGCCGCTTCGGGGCCGCAATGAGCGCAGTCGACGAAACCCGCGCGGCGTGGGCTGAGCTGGCGCACAGGACGCTGCCGCAGGCCGCCTGGCTGGCGCTGCTGCGCGCCTTCGGCGGCCCCCGCGATATCCTGTCCGCCACACCCGCACGGCTTGCGTCGGTGATCTCCGACGTCGACATCGCCCGTCTGCGCAGGGCACCCGACGACGATGCGCTCGCCCGCATGCACGCATGGCTCGCCGACCCCGCGCATGAAGTGGTGGCTTGGGACGATCCCGATTATCCCCAGGCGCTGCTCGAGCTCGGCGCTGCACCTCCAGTGCTCTTTTTCGTCGGACGCCGCGAATTGTTGAACCGCCAGGCGTTGGCGATCGTCGGCAGCCGCAATGCCACAGCGCAGGGGCGCGACAACGCGCGCGCCTTTGCGCACGCGCTTGCCGACGCGGGGCTCACCATCGTGTCGGGACTGGCGCTGGGCATCGACGCCGCGGCGCATGAAGGCGCGCTCGCTGGCGCCGGCTCGACGCTGGCGGTCGTCGGTACCGGGCTCGACCGAGTCTATCCGGCGCGCCACCGCGAACTCGCACACGCGATCGCCGCGCGAGGTGGGCTGCTGTCCGAGTTCCCGCCCGGAACGCCGCCGCTGGCCAGGAACTTCCCGCGCCGCAACCGGCTGATCAGCGGACTTGCACGGGGCGTGCTGGTCGTCGAAGCCGCGCTGGCTTCGGGCTCGCTGATCACCGCGCGCTTGGCGGGCGAGCAGGGTCGCGAGGTGTTCGCCATTCCTGGATCGATCCACTCGCCACTGGCGCGCGGCTGCCATCGGCTGATCCGCGACGGCGCCAAGCTGGTCGAGTGCGCGAAGGACATCCTGGAAGAACTGGGGATGCACGCCGGGACGGCGACATCGCTTTCGGCGCAGCTCACGAATCCAGGCGATTCACCGTTGCTGGCCGCACTCGCCGAGGATCCGACCGACGTCGACACGCTGGTGGCGCGTACCGGGCTCGCGACCGATGCGGTGCTGTCGCAGTTGACCGAACTCGAACTCGCGGGCATCGTCGCGGCGTCGCCTGGAGGTCGATGGCAGCGGCGCCGATGAGCTTTGCTGCGCGCGCGACGACCGGCCACGCGGGTATCGTGGGCGTCCGGGCGCCGTGCCGTGACCGCGATTGCCCTATGGCGAAGTGCCCCCAACATGGGTCACACCCGCCCTTAATGTAGTATCTGCGTCCCCTCGACCGACCATTCGACCCTTGGCCAAGACCCTCATCATCGCGGAAAAGCCTTCCGTCGCCGCCGACATCGCGAAGGCACTGGGCGGCTTCACGCGCCACGACGACTACTTCGAGAGCGACCATGCCGTTCTCTCGTCGGCGGTCGGGCACCTGCTCGAGATTGGCATGCCGGAGGAGGAGGAGGTCAAGCGTGGCAAGTGGACCTTCGCGCACCTGCCCGCCGTGCCGTCCAAGTTCGCGCTGAAGCCGATCGAGAAAAACGAGAACCGGCTGAAGACGCTGTTGAAGCTGATCCGCCGCAAGGACGTGACCGCGCTGGTCAACGCCTGCGACGCGGGACGCGAAGGCGAGCTCATCTTTCGCTACATCGTCCAGTATGCGAAGACGGCGAAGCCGATCCAGCGACTGTGGCTGCAGTCGATGACGCCGGCGGCGATCCGCGATGGCTTCGCGCGACTGCGCAGCGACGAGACGATGCAACCGCTCGCCGACGCGGCGGTGTGTCGCTCGGAGGCCGACTGGCTGGTCGGCATCAACGGCACGCGGGCGATGACGGCGTTCAATTCGAAGTCGGGCGGCTTCCAGTTGACGACAGTGGGCCGCGTGCAGACGCCCACACTCGCGATCCTGGTCGAGCGCGAGGAGAAGATCCGCGCGTTCCGGCCCCGCGACTACTGGGAAGTCGTCGCCACCTTCCGCGCCAAGGGCGGCGAATACCCAGGCCGCTGGTTCGACGAAAAATTCGAAAAATCCGACGACGATCCCGACCTGCGCGCCGAAAGGCTGTGGGAGGAGGCGCGCGCGCAGCGCATTGCCGACCGTTGCGCCGGCCGCTCGGGCACCGTCACCGAGGAGTCGAAGCCGACGACGCAGAGCCCGCCGCTGCTCTACGACCTCACCAGCCTGCAGCGCGAGGCGAATGGCCGTTTCGGCTTCTCGGCGCGGACGACGCTGTCGCTCGCGCAGGCGCTGTACGAAAAGCACAAGGTGCTGACGTATCCGCGAACCGATTCGCGTGCGTTGCCGGAGGACTACCTCGGCACCGTCAACGCCACGCTCGAGGAACTCCGCGAGTCGAATGCCTTCGGCGGCTTTGCTCGGGAGATCCTGAAGCAGAAGTGGGTGCGCCCGAATCGACGAATATTCGACAACACCAAGATCTCCGATCACTTCGCGATCATTCCGACGGTGGTGCCTCCGAAGCAGTTGAACGAGGTCGAGGGGAAGCTCTACGATCTGGTCGTGCGCCGCTTTCTCTGCGTGTTCTATCCGGCGGCCGAGCACCTGGTCACGACACGGATCACGCGCGTCGACGACGAGCCTTTCAAGACCGAGGGCCGTGTGTTGGTCAATCCGGGGTGGCTCGCCGTCTATGGCAAGGAGGCACAGGGCGAAGAGGCGTCGCTCGCGCCGGTACTGGCCGACGAAAAGGTCGCCACCGAGAAGATCGACGTGGTGCCGCTGGTCACGCGGGCGCCGCCGCGCTTCAACGAAGCAACACTGCTGTCGGCAATGGAAGGCGCGGGCAAGCTGATCGAAGACGACGAACTGCGCGAGGCGATGCGTGAAAAAGGCCTCGGCACACCGGCCACGCGGGCGGCGATCATCGAGGGCCTGATCTTCGAGCGCTACATTTACCGCGAAGGCCGCGACCTGCATCCGACGGCGAAGGCGTTTTCGCTGATGACGCTGCTGCACGGGCTCGGCGTGCCCGAGCTCTTCTCGCCGGAGCTGACCGCCGAGTGGGAGTTCAAGCTCGCGCAAATGGAGCACGGCAAGCTCGCGCGCGACACCTTCATGCGCGAAATCGTCGAAATGACCGAGCACATCGTCGACCAGGCGAAGAATTACGAAAGCGACACCATCCCCGGCGACTTCGCCACGCTAGCGAACGCGTGTCCCAAATGCGGCGGCGAGATGCACGAAAAGTACAAAAAGTTCCAGTGCGTGCGTCCCGACTGCGACTTCGCGTTCTGGAAAATCCTGGGTGGCCGGCAGCTCGAACCCCACGAGGCGGATGCGCTGATCGCGAATCGCGAGATCGGCCCTCTCGAAGGCTTCCGCAGCAAGATGGGCCGGCCGTTCTCGGCGAAGCTGCGTTTGAACGATGCGAACGAGGTCGTGTTCGATTTCGGCAATGCCGACGTCACCGACGACGGCGAGGTTCGGGATTTCTCGGCGCAGACGCCGCTCGGTGACTGTCCCAAGTGCGGCGCGCGCGTGTACGAGCACGGCAATTCCTACGTCTGCGAAAAAGCGACAGGTCCGGAGAAATCCTGTGACTTCCGCTCCGGCCGGATGATCCTGCAACGGGCGGTCGAACCGGAACAGATGCGAAAACTGCTCGCATCGAAGAAGACCGACCTCCTGCAGTTCGTGTCGGCGCGTACGCGCAGGCCCTTCTCCGCGTTCCTCGTCGTGCAGACGGACGGCAAGGTCGGCTTCGAGTTCGAGGCCAGGGATCCCGCCAAGGCGAGAGGCGCGCGTGGTCGCGGCGCCGCCGCCGTGCGCGTGCTCGGGATGCATCCGAAGACCCGCGCTCCGGTCGAGTTGCACAACGGCCGTTACGGACCCTACGTGAAGCACGGCGCGGTCAACGCGACGCTGCCCGACCGCGACCAGGAGGGCTCGATCACGCTCGAAGACGCGCTGGCGCTGCTCGCCGCGAAGGCGGGCAAGAGCGCATCCAGAGCGCCGACGCGCACCAAGCGAGCGACGGCGCCGAAGGGTGCGCGGAAGCAGGCAAAGATCGCGACTGTGAAGACGCCAGCCACAAAGTCCGCCGCGCCCCGCAGTGCTGCGAAGACTACCGCGAAGACGGCCGCGGCGCAGAAGCCCGCAGCGCAAGCCCCGGCGACCAGGAAGCCCGCGGCGCACAAGCGCAAGTCCGCCTGAAGACGCGCGGTGCGACGGGCGGCGGCGTACCGAGCCCCCGAGATCATCCTGAGCCCAGCAGCCGTCATCCCCGCTTTCGCGCAGATGACGAGAGCGTTGTGGTGAAGCCGTCGCTCATTTTCGCAACGCGCAGCAGGTTGCTCGCATCATTCCGGCGCGCAGGCGACGACGACATCGTCACCGTCGCCCTCGGCAAGCCAACGCTTCGCGACCATCTGATCGCGCACGGCGCGGTCGGTCGTGTAACGGTGGTTGGCATCCGCCCGGTTGGAATACACGCGATACACGGGCCGCGTGCCGTGCGGGCAGCGGCCCGCGTCGGCCGTATAGAGATAGAAGAACGCCGAACCCTCGACGACAAAGTCCGGATGCGTGGCCATCGTGACGTGGCATTCGCCGGTATCGCGGCCGTAATAGTGGCCGTCACCCTGGTCCGGCGGGATGTAGATCCGGCACAGGCCCGTGGTGCCCGCGACGCCGTTGCGCAGCGCCTTCCACGTCCTGCCGGTGCGCGCCCAGCCCTTGCTCGTCGTCGCGGTGTCGAGTGCATCGATCTCCGAGGTGACCCAGGTAATGAAGTAGTGGTCGAGCATCTCGTGGTAGAACTCGACCAGCGTCACCGAAACCGCGGCGCCCGCGGCCGCCTTGGCGCGAATGACGGCACCCGGCGCGTCGAGCAGCCCGGCGCCGCAGATCGCCGTTGTACACGTCGAGCCCATGGGAAACGGCTTCGCGCTCGCGACCAATAGCTGGCGCAGGTCGGCGGCGGATAGGCCGGGTGCCACCGACAGCATCAGCGACAAGACACCGCTGACCAGTGGTGCCGCGAAGCTGGTGCCGGATCGGGCGCGAACACCGTCTGCCACGGGTCCGGTTGCGCCCACGTCGGTGAGCGACAGGATGTTATTCGCGCTGGCACCGCTGCCGTTGCCTCCGGGCGCCGCGATGTCGATACGTGCACCGAAATTCGAATAGCCGGCGCGGCTGCCGGCAAGCGTCGATGCGGCGACCGCAATGACGCCGTCGCAGACCGCGGGAAAAAACGCCTCGCTGCTGTTCGCATTGCCGCCGGCGGCCACGATCGCGCGCGTGATCCCGTTCGCCAGCGCCGCCGCTATCGCGTCCTGCATGAACTGCGGACAAGGCCCCGGATCGCCTAGGCTCAGGTTGATCACCTGTGCGGGTGTCGCGTTGATCGGCACGCCTGGCACCGGGAGCCCCGCCGCCCACGCGATCGCGTCGGCGACATCCGGATCGTCTCCGTAGCATTTGCCCAGTACACGCAACGGCAGGATTCGCGCGCGCCAGTCGACCCCGGCCAGATAGCGGCCGTTGTCGGTCGCGGCGGCGATCACCCCCATCACCGACATGCCATGCCACGAACTGTCGCGGACCGTGCAGTCGTTGTCCGAGAAGATCATGTTGGCGGCGATGTCCGCCGCGCTGACCCAGTCGCCCGGATCCGACGCATCGGCGTCACGGTAGCTGCCGGCTGCGTCGGCGCTGCCGCCGTCGTTGCTCAACGCTGCGCTGGAGACAAAATCGTAGCCGGCGAGCAACCTGCCGGCGAGGTCGGCGTGCGCGGTCGAGCCGGTGTCGAGCACCGCGACGACGATCGACGCCGAGCCCACCGTTTCGTCCCAGGCGCCCGGAGCATCGATGGTCGCCGCCCCGGCCGCCAGATAAAGCTGGTTGGCGAACAGAGGATCGTCGGGTACGCGCTGCGCGCGCACGCGATGCGAGCGCTCGGCGTACGCCACGTCTGGATGTGCGGCCAGGCGGCCAGCAATAGCTTCCGCATCCTGCTGGGATTTGACTTCAGGCGAAGTGAGCACTTGCGCACCAATGGCCATCATCCGCCGCTGAACGAGGGTGATTCCAGTGTCGGCGGCCAGCCTCGCCACACGCTCGGCCGGAGTTCCGGCAGCGCCGGGCTTGAATTTTACGATCAACTTCGGCGCGTACGCGGCCGCAGCATCGCGGGCGTCCGCGACCAGCGCGGCAGACGGCGCGGCGGCGGCGAGCGCGGCGACGGCGAGCAACAAATGGGCGAACGTGGACAGATTCATCGTGCGTGCCACCCGCGAACTTCGAAGCCGACCTGTGCAAGCGCCTCGCCCCGCGCGTCGCGCAACACGAGTTGGTGCTTTCCCGACGTGGGCGGCCACAGCACGCGCGCACCATACTCATCGAGTTCGACGCCGTCGACCTGCCAGCGCAGGTCGGCGCGGGCCGGCGCCGCCACGAAGGCGACGCGCTGGTGCGCGGCGGGGATGTCGGGGTCGAGCGCGATGACGGTGTCGGGCGCCGGATACCGGATGCGCGGTGTCAGCCTGTCGGTGTCGCCACTTGCGCGGCGTGCGCTGCCGCGCATCGTCGCCGCATCGGTCCCGGGCAGGAACCATTCGCGGCGCGCACGCTCCACCGCCGGCGCGAAGCTGACGGTTCTGGCGACAACGCCAGCGGGTGGCGCCGGTGGCTGCGAACGCTGCGCTCGATGCAGGTAATGCACGATGTCGCGCCAGACCGGCGCCGCGCCGGTGACGCCCGACACGTCGTGCATCGGCGCGCCGGAGAAATTGCCGACCCATACGCCCACCGTGTAGCGCGACGTGAAACCGACGCACCAGTTGTCGCGCATGTCCTTCGAGGTTCCGGTCTTGACCGCGCTCCAGACGCGGGTCGCCAGCGGGTTGTCGAGTCCGAAGGTGGCGGCGCGCGCGCTACGGTCGGCGAGGATGTCGGCGATGATGAAGCTCGCCTGCGCGCCGAAGAGACGCCGTGCCGGCACCTGCGCACGCTGGTCGCGCATACGCGGCGGAGCATGGATGCCGCCGTTGGCGAGCGTGCGATACGCGTTGGTCAGCGCGAGCAGCGTGACCTCGGCGCCACCCAACGCCAGCGCCGCACCGTAGTGGTCGGCTGATTCGGTCAGCGTTGCGAAGCCGAGGCTCGCGAGCGCCTCGCGAAAGCGGTCGGGCCCGACGACGTCGAGCGTGCGCACCGCAGGCACATTGAGCGAACTCGCCAGTGCGGTGCGCAGGCTGACGCTGCCGCGAAAGTCGCGGTCGTAGTTCTGCGGCGCGTAGACGCCGCGCGCGGTGGCAATGGCGAGCGGGCTGTCGTCGACCAGCGATGCGGCGGTCAGCAGGCGGTCGTCGAGCGCCAGCGCGTAGAGGAAGGGTTTCAGCGTCGAGCCCGCCTGCCGCGGCGCGACGACGCCGTCGACCTGCGCTGCGCGCGAAAGCTCGCCGCTGCTGCCGACGTAGGCTACGACATCGCCGCTCGCGTTGTCGAGTACGACGATCGCGCCGTCCTCGACGTTGCGTGCCGCGAGTTCGGTCAGGTGCGCGCGCAGTGTGGCCACCGCGAAGGCCTGCACATCGCCGTCGAGCGTCGTCGTCAGTCTTTCGCCCGGCGTGTCGAGCAGGCGCGCAGCGAGGTGCGGTGCCGCTGCGTTGCCGATATCGCGCGACGCCGGCAGTCGGGCACCTGCCAGCGACACCGACGCCAGTGCGCGTATCGCCTCGCAGGCGACTTCCGGACTCGCGACCGCGGCGACCGCACAGGCACGCTGCGTCACGAGCGCCGAGCGCGCGGCCGGGGCGCGCAGCAGCGCGACCAGGATCGCCGACTCGCGCGCGTCGAGTCCCGAAGGCGCCTTGCCGAAAAGTGCGCCTGCGGCAGCGCGTAGGCCGGCCAACTCGCCGCGATACGACGACAGGTTGAGATAGGCTTCCAGGATCTCCTCCTTCGTCCAGCCGCGTTCGAGCGCGCGCGCCGCTTCGATCTGCGCCCACTTCTGCGCCAGCGTACGCGGCTCGCTCGCCTGCGGACGCAGCGCGGGGTCGACAAGGCTGGCCAATTGCATCGTCAACGTCGACCCGCCGCGCGGTCGGCGGGCGTCCGCATAGCGCCATAAACTGTCCCAGGCGGCAACCGCGAGCCCCGTCCAATCCACGCCTTCGTGCTCGTAGAAGTGCTGGTCCTCGGCCGCGATCAGCGCGGCGCTCATCGCCGGCGAGACTTCGCCAAGCGTTACCCATTCGAGTCGGCGGATCGTCGTATCGACGCGCAGCGACGCGAGCGGCGATCCCATGCGGTCGAGCAGCAGCGCGTCGGAAGCGACGTAGTCCCGCTTCACTTCGGCAAACGACGGCGGCGGCGCAGCGGCAACGCAAGTACCTGCCATGAGCGTGGCGAAGAACGCAGCGAACAGCGCGGCGGCGCGCAGCGACGTGCGCCTGCGGCGCTCGGTCACGGCGACACCGTCCAGACGGCGTTGGGCAATTCGCCGAACATTTCCGGCGCGTACATCGACTCGACGCGCGTAGCGGGCATGTTGAACGTACCCGGGTTGTCGAGCCGCAGCGTGTATTCGACGACGAAGCGTCCCTTCGGCACGTAGCGATAGTAGGCACGAAACGCGGTGGCCGTGCGCTCCTCGAAGGCCGGCCAGACGGTGCCCTGCCGGCGCTCGCCTTGCGTGACGAGCGTGGACTCGCCGCCCAGGCCGCGCCCGAGCGCCGTGCTCCCCGCAGGCAGCGGATCGTCGACGACGACCCACGCCATGTCGGATTGCGCTTCGACTTCGAGCCGCACGCGGGCGACGTCACCGCGCCGCCAATGGTCGTTGCTTTGCTGCCGGACCGGCGTCACTGTTCGCGTGACGCGATAGCCGCTCGACACGGGTTGCGTCAGCGGAACCGCCGCGACGCTCGACAGCGTCACCCACGGCGTTCCGCGTCCCTCGTGCTTGACGACGACGTCTTCACGCCCCTCGGGCCAGGCGAGTCTCTTGGCGAAGCTCCGGGCGCCCTCGTCGCCCTTCCACGCGTGGACGAAGGAGTCGCCGGCCAGCGTCGCGACGGTAGTCCCGGTCACCGGTGTGGTTTCGAAGCGTGCGGAGAATTTGGCGAGTGCCAGCGTGCCCCAGGCGTTGGCGACCGTCGTGTTCCAGCGGCCATGCTGCATGCGGCCGAGCGCACCGCGTGCAAGCAGCGGCATGTCCCGCTGCCACGCCGGCACGTCGTTCATCGCCAGCAAGAGCTTGTTGGCGTTGGCATCGGCGGAAACCATGAGCCACCACAGCGCATCGGACTTTTCCGTCGAGAAGCGCATCGTCGTGCCCTGGAAGTCGAGCCGCGTGCGCAAGATCTGCTCGGCCGCGCCAATCCGTTCGTCGCGCCGCGGCAGCTTCGGCTGGCGCTTCAGGATCAGGTACCAGTCGATCACCGCCGAGGTCGGCCAGAGATCGGGCTCGATGGCGATGCTGTCGAGCCACTTCGGCTGCAACGGTTCTGCACGCCGCGACAGCGCCTCCAATGCGGCGATCTTGCGAATCGACAGGTCCGCCGTCGGCAGCGCCGAAGCGCGGACGATGCGCCCTTCGACGAAGCCGATCAGCGCCTTCTCGATGCGGTCGCGCTCGCGCTCGGGAATCGCCAGGCCGGCTTCCGCCGCCACCGACAGCAGGTACGCGGAGAGCGCGTCCTCGCCCTCGCGCAGCGGCGGCCAGAACTTGACCATCCCGTCGCGGTCTAGATGTTCGGGCAGCGCACGCATCAGCGCGCTCCAGCGCGCCGGATCGCGCAATCCGATGGCGACGGACGCGCGCTGCTCGAAGCAGCTGAACGGATAATGTTCGAAATAGTCGCGTACTCCCGGCAACTCCGCGGCGAGCTTCGCCTGCACCTGCACGCCGAGCCCTCCGCGCCCGGCGATTGCGCCTTCGGGGCGCGCCACGGCTAACTCCTGCGGTTCGCGCAGCTGCAGGATCGTCTCCTGATACGTCCGGTCGGGAACCGCCGGCAGCACCCGCTGCACGACTTTCAGCGCGTCGCGCACGCGCGCGCCTTCGCTCGTGTGCTCGGTCGCATCGACCTGCCAGGCGAGTGCGTCCGCGTTGGCCGGCACGCTCGTCTCCCAGCTCACTTCCTGCGCGGCGCCGGGCGCCAGCGCGACGCCGCGCGGCTCCAGCGCGACGGCGGCAGCACCCGCCGCATCCGCGCTCGTCCGCGCGACGAGCGCGACCTCGAGCGGCCGTTGCCCTGCGTTGCGCACGGTGAAGGTCGCGCGAAAGCGGTCGCCCTCGCGCACCACCGGCGGCAGGCCGGACAACAGCATCAGGTCCTGCGTCGAGCGGATAGACGCCTCACCGGTGCCGAAGAGTCCCACGCCGGAGGAGGCGACCGCGACGATACGAAAGCCGGTCAGTGAATCGTTGAGCGGGATCTCCACCGTCGCGTTGCCAGCCTCGTCGAGCGGCACCCGTGCGCGCCACATGAGCAGCGTGTCGAAGAGCTCGCGCGATGCCGCGCGGCCGCCGCCGCCACCCGGTGCGACCGCCTTGCGGCCGAAGTGCCGCTTGCCGATCACCTGCATCTGCGCGGTGGCGGTCTCCACCTCGTCGCCGCGCCGCGCCATCATCGCGTCGAGCAGTTTCCACGACGTGTTGGGGAGTAGCTCGAGCAGGCCCTCGTCGACGACCGCCAACGCGATTTCACTGCCCTTCGGCGGCGCGCTGCCGTCCGGTTGCCGCACGGCGATCGCAGCGCTCGCCCGATCACGCACCTTGTAGACCTCGCGCGCCGGAGAGACCTTGACCGCGAGTTCGTGCGCCGCCCAGCCGACACGCACCTCGGCCAGGCCCATCTTGAACGACGGCCGGCCGAGATCGATCATCGCCGTCGGTGCGACGTCGCCGACGCGCCCACGCACCAGAAACGCGGAGACGAACACATTCGGCGCGTAAGCGCCCTTGATCGGCACCTCGAGCACCGGCTCGCCACGGCGCACCGTGGTCACGAAGGCGTCGAGCACGCCTTCGCGCTCGACGGTGACCAGCACCGTCGATTCCCGAAACGGCGTGCGCAACTGCAAGCGCGCGACCTGGCCCGGCTCGTAGCGCTTCTTTTCCGGCAGCAGGTCGACGCGGTCGTTGTCCGACGCCGCCAGCCACGCGTCGTCCTCCGTCGTGACCCAGGTTTCGGCATGCGTGACGGCGCTGCGCCCATCGGCATCCTCGGCGCGAGCGCGCAGGATGAGATTGCCGGCCGCCGGCGCGGGCACTTCGCAGATCAGCAACCCCAGCGCGTCGGTGCTGCCGCTGCACAGCTCGCCGGCGCGCGTCGTGTCGGAACCGTGCTCGTAGGCGTAGAAACCGCCGATCAGGCGCCGGCGGTGCGAGTAGGTCTCGCGCCTGAACGCGTCGGTGCGCAGCTTGACTCCGGCGACCGGCCGACCGGCCAGGTCGAGCGCGACGACGGAAAAGCGCAGCCGGTCGCGGCTGCCCACCCAGCTATCCGGCTTGATGCCCAGCACGATCCACGCCGGCCATAGCGCGACGCGCGTGGCCGACGTCAGCGTCTCGCCGTTGGGATCGCGGTACTCGAGCTCGGCGACGAGGGTGCGCGCCTGCGCCGAGGCCTCGAGGTCGCCAATCGTCGCGCGCGCGCCACCGGCGGCGTCTAGCGTCAGCGGCAGGACGCTGCCGCGCTGCGGGCGCGGCGCAGCAGTGTCGCCTTCGTCGATGTCGGGATCGGCGAAGACGAAATTGTCGAAACGCGCGGTCGCGTCGCCCTGCTCGTCCCGGCCTTCGCGCACGTCGCCGCCGGCGAAGATGAAGTCGTCGTAGTCGGTGAAGCTGACCGACCGGCGCTCGACCTGCGTGCGCAGCGTCGCCGGCAGTCCCGCGGCGCCGCCGCCCGCAAGGTAGCTGACCTGCAGGTCGAGATTGACGCTGGCCGGATTCACCAGCGGCACGCCCACCGCCTGCATTCGCGCGCGCAGCAGCGGCACGCGAAACGCCTCGACGCGAAATGAGCCCGCCTGCCGTTCCTGCGCATCGCTGCCGTGCGACGCCAACGTGTCGCGAACGCTGATCTGGTAGGTCCCGGCGTAGGCGTCCTTCGGTATCTCGAAGGCCGCATCTCCCGACGCCGCGTTCGACGCGCCGTTCCAGCGAACCGGCACCGTGTACTCCCGGTCCGAGCCCAGGTGCCTGATCAGCAGCGTGTCGCCGAGTGCGGTGCGCGGTGGCAGCGCGAAGCCGCCGCCGGTCGTCTGCCGGACGAAGAGCTTCATCGACACCGTCTCCCCCGCGCGCAGCAGCGAGCGGTCGAGCACCGCATGCGCGAGCCAGGGCCCCTGCCAGCTGCCGGTCGGCACGTTGAAGCGCCACGGCGATATACCTTCGCCCCAATTCGAGAACGCGTAGGCCATGTCGTCGCCGCTGCGCGCGGTGACGAAGAATTCCTTCTGCGATTCCTCGACGCCGCAGGAAGGCAGCGTATCGCGGTCCGGAAGCTCGCGGTCGACGCGGGCGATGCCGGCGGCGTCGCTCCTGCCTTCCCAGTACGTCCTGCCGTTGCAGTCGCGCACGGCGATCGCAGCATCGGGCACCGGCGTGGCGTCATTGAGACGCGTCACCCACACCAGCGACGACTCCCGCCCGAGCTTGAAGTGCACGCCGAGGTTGGTGACCAGCGCGGCCGCGCGCACGTAAAAGGGCCGGGGCTCCCCCAGCAGCGCGGCGCCGAGCTTCGGGCTCGCCAGTTCGACGACGTGGAAGCCCGCTTCCGGCAGCGGGATGCCGACGACCTCGAAGGCGCGGGCACCCAGCGGCTTCGGCACGGCGATCTTCCTGCGCAGGTCGCCGCTCCTGAAAACCGACGATGCGTAGCCGTTGCGCTTGACCGACCACTGCTGCGTCCGGTCGTCGTACTCGCGCTCGATCCGGTTGGCAACCGCGAGCCGGCGCAGCCAGCCGACGATCTGCATCTCCTCGCCGCGCGCGACGCGCAGCACCTGTCCCGGAATCGGCGCTTCGCCGGTTGCGACAGCCTTGGGCTTCGCGCCGGAGTCGGCCACCGATGCAAGCTGGCCCGGCAGCACACGCTCGACGTTGCGCACGGTCACCGGCAGCAGCGGCTTCTCGCCGCCGGGCAACACGCGTTCGAGAATGCCGAAGTCGGCGGCGAACTTTGCGAGCGGCGGATTCTCGTCGGTGCGAATCTGCAGCGGAAACGACCGCGCATTGGCGAGCGGACGTCCGGCGTCGTCGGTCAGCGGTTCGGGAATGTCGATGCGGAAGCGCTGCTTTTCCGGTAGTCCCGGGCCGAAGCTCAGCGAATCGACACCGTTCGCATCCGCTGGCTGGGGAAGCCGGGCGGGATAGACCTTGCCGGCCGCGTCCACCAGGCGGACCTTGGCCGCCTGCACCCTCGCGATCGGTGCCGTGAACGACAGGGTCAGCGGCAGGATCGGAATGCACTGCGCATCCTTGTTGACACGCTCGCAGGAAAACGTCGCGCGAAATGCCGGTCGCACACGGAAGGCGAGCGCCTGCGCCGCCGCCGTCGCCACCCCGGTCGTCGCAGCGATGCCTCGGCCCCAGACGAGCTTGACTTCCGCGCCGGCCGGCAGCGTGCGCGCGCAGGCGACGGTAAGCAGCGGCGAATCGGGCGCGTCGCGCAGCCGCGCGAAGCGCTCGGCATCGCTGCCGGTGACCGGCAATCGGAACAGAAGTCCGCGGCTGCGGCCGTCGCCGGAATCGACGAACAGCAGGCGCAGATACGACGCCGCAAAGGACTTGCGATGATCGAGAATCGTCCTGCGCTCGGCGCCGGTCACCAGACGCACGCCGATCTCCTCGTTGACTCCGGCCGCGATGCAGTGCACGTTCGCGGTGACCGTTTCCGGCTTCACCGGAGCGTCGAGACCCAGGATGAACACCTGGTTTTCGTCGATGCGGCTGCCCTCGTAGGGAAGGCTTTGCACGATCGCCGGTCCCCCGGTCGAGAACTCGAAACGTTGCCCCGCCGGCAGCGCGGTGCCGGCCACGTCGGTCAATCCCCGTTTCAGCGTGAAGCTGCAGCGCAGTCCTGCGGGCAGGTCGCGCCCGAAGTCGTACACCCAGTTGCGGCTATCCGCCCAGCGGCCCGTGCCCTTTTCCGCACAGTCGACGGTGAAGGGGTCCGCACCGCGCGGATCGCCCAGCGCCACCATCGGCTGCGCAAAGCGTGCGGTGGCCTGACGTATTCCCTTCGTTTCTCCCTGCGGGACAAAGATCTCGACCGGTTGCGCGTGCAGCGCGGTGGCAGCGGCGAGCACGGGCAGTGCGGACAGAACGCGCCTCGCGAACACCAGCCACGACGACGGCATGAGTTTCCCCGAATCGAAACTGCGGCCGCTATCGCTCTCTGCGCCACGGCCGGAAACGGCGCCCATCGACACGCATTAGATCATCCCGAGCTGTCGCGCGCATGCCGCGGCGCGAGCGGCACCGACGTCCGTTCCACTCGCCGGCCAGAGCCTCGTCATGGAATCCTTTGATCAAGCGCGCTAGACGTCGAGATTGCGCACGCCTAGCGCGTTGTTCTCGATGAATGCGCGCCGCGGCTCGACCTGTTCGCCCATCAGCGTCGTGAAGATTTCGTCGGAACTGATCGCGTCCTCGATCTGCACACGCAGCAGGCGGCGAACCTTCGGGTCCATCGTCGTCTCCCACAGCTGCTCGGGGTTCATCTCGCCCAGGCCCTTGTAGCGCTGGATGGCGGTGGCGTCGCGCGCCTGCATGAGCAGCCAGTCGAGCGCCTCCTTGAAGGTCTTCACCGCCTGCTGCCGCTCGCCGCGCTTGATCACGGCGCCGGGCTGCACGACGTCGCGCAGCACGTCGGCGGCGGCGCGGATCTGCGCGGCGTCGCCGCTTCCCAGGAATTCGGCGTCGATGGCGGTCAGGTGCGGCGTGCCGTGGTGCATGCGGCGGATGACGAGGCGGCGTGTCTCGGTCGCCGCGTCGTAGCGCGGCTCGACCGTCAGTTCCGGATCGCCGATCGCCGCCGCCAACGCCTGCGCGCTTTGCGCCGCGGCGGCGTCGCTGCCAAGGTCGATGTCGAGGCCGCCCAACATCGCGTGCAGCGCCGCGCTGTCGGTGACACGCGCCAGGCGGTCGATGACGGCCTCGGCGAGCAGGAACTCGCGCGCGACGTTGGCGAAGGTATCGGCCGCGAGCGGCGGGAGGCCGGCGCCGGGGGCGAACTCGGCGTTCTTCATCGCGACGCGCAGCAGATACTGCTTCAACTCATGGTCGTCCTTGAGGTAGGTCTCCTCGCGGCCCAGCTTCGCCTTGTACAGCGGCGGCTGCGCGATGTAGATGTGGCCGCGCTCGATCAACTCGGGCATGTGGCGATAGAAGAATGTCAGCAGCAACGTACGAATGTGCGAGCCGTCGACGTCGGCGTCGGTCATGATGATGATGCGGTGATAGCGCAGCTTGTCGTGCGAGAACGCGTCCTTGTCTTCCTTGTCGTGCCCATTGCCGTTGCCATTGCCATTGCCGTTGTGCCCGCCGGGTGCGCCGATGCCGGCGCCGAGCGCGGTGATCAGCGTCGCGATCGCCTCCGAGGACAAGAGCTTCTCGAAGCGTGCGCGCTCGACGTTGAGGATTTTGCCGCGCAGGGGCAGGATCGCCTGGAACTTGCGGTCGCGGCCCTGCTTGGCCGAGCCGCCGGCGGAATCGCCCTCGACCAGGTACAGCTCGCACAGCGCGGGATCCTTCTCCTGGCAGTCGGCAAGCTTGCCCGGCAGGCCTAGGCCGTCCAGTACGCCCTTGCGGCGCGTCAGCTCGCGTGCCTTGCGTGCCGCCTCGCGCGCGCGCGCGGCGTCGACGATCTTGCCGCAGATGATCTTTGCGTCCTGCGGCGACTCGAGCAGGAATTCGGCGAGCTTCGCCGCCACCACTTCCTGGACGATCGGGCCGACTTCGGAGGAGACGAGCTTGTCCTTGGTCTGCGAGCTGAACTTGGGCTCGGGCACCTTGACCGACAGCACGCAGGTCAGGCCCTCGCGCATGTCGTCACCGGTGGTCTCGACCTTCGCCTTTTTCGAGATGTCTTCGCGCTCGATGTAGTTGTTGAGCGTGCGCGTCATCGCCTGCCGCAGCCCGGTCAGGTGCGTGCCGCCGTCGCGCTGCGGGATGTTGTTGGTGAAGCACTGCACGTTCTCCGCGTAGGAGTCGTTCCACTGCATGGCGACCTCGACGACCGTGCCGTCCTTCTCGCCGATCGCATGGAAGATCTTCGGATGCAGCACGGACTTCGTGCGGTTCATGTACTCGACGAAGCCGCGCACGCCGCCTGAGTATGCGAAAGTCTCGCTCTTGCCGTCGCGCTGGTCGATCAGTTCGATTCGCGTGCCGTTGTTGAGGAAAGACAACTCGCGGATACGCTTGGCAAGGATGTCGAAGTGATATTCGACCTGGCCGAAGATCTCCTTCGACGCCATGAAGTGCACTTCGGTGCCGCGACGGTCGGTCGGACCGATGACCGCCAGCGGCGACACCGCGATGCCGCGGCGGAACTCCAGCTGATGGAAGTTGCCTGCGCGCCAGATCTTGAGCTTCAGCCAGTCCGATAACGCGTTGACCACCGACACGCCGACGCCGTGCAGGCCGCCGGAGACCTTGTAGCTGTTGTTGTCGAACTTGCCGCCGGCGTGCAGCTCGGTCATCACGATCTCGGCGGCGGAGCGTTGCTCGTCGTCGTCATGCTTGACGTCGGTGGGAATGCCGCGGCCGTTGTCCTGCACCGATATCGAGTTGTCGGCGTGAATGATGATCTTAATGTCGTCGCACCATCCGGCGAGCGCCTCGTCGATGGCGTTGTCCAGCACCTCGAAGACCATGTGATGCAGTCCCGTACCGTCGGAAGTGTCGCCGATGTACATGCCGGGCCGCTTGCGGACGGCGTCGAGTCCCTTCAGGACCTTGATGCTGGACGAATCGTATTCCGGACCTTCGTCGTGCGGCTGCGGTTGCGGCCTGGGCTGGGCTGAATTCATGAAACTCCGTCTTGGTGGCCCGTTACAGGCCGCCTAAATTCGCATCGGCATGACCACGTACTTGTAGTCATCCCGTTCCGGCATGGTTACCAGCGCGCTCGAATTGGCGTCGCCGAAGGCGAAGCACACGCGCTCGATGGTCAGGTTCGAAAGCGCGTCGAGCAGATAGGTGATGTTGAAGCCGACGTCGAGTGCATCGCCCTTGTAGTCGACCTCGAGTTCCTCCTCGGCCTCCTCTTGTTCGCTGTTCGTGCAGATGATCTTCAGCTGGTCGACGCCGAGCACGATGCGCACACCACGAAATTTCTCGTTCGACAGGATGGCCGCGCGCTGCAGCGCGGCGAGCAGCTCGACGCGGTTCAGTTCGATCTGCTTGGCGTGTCCGACCGGAATCACGCGGTTGAAATCGGGAAACTTGCCGTCGACGACCTTCGACACCAGCTCGACGTTGGCGAAGCGGAAGCGCACCTGGTTGCTGAGGATGTCGAGCGTGACGGGTTCGTCGCTGTCGACCAGCAACTTGCCCAGTTCGAGCACGGTCTTGCGCGGCAGGATCACCTCCTGCCGCGTCATTTCGGCGATCTCGGAGCTTGACTCGGTCCCCGCCACCGCGATGCTCGCCCACGACAGCCGATGGCCGTCGGTGGCAACCGCCTGCAACGTGCCCTGGTCGACGACCAGCAGCATGCCGTTCAAGTAGTAGCGGATGTCCTGCTGCGCCATCGCGAATTCGACCAGCTTGAAGAGGCCGCGCAGCTCGCGCTGCGGCAGCGACAGCGTCTGCAACTGCTCGGTGCCCAGGCTGATGCGCGGATAGTCGGTCGCGGGCAGCGTCTGCAGGTTGAAGCGCGACCGGCCGGCCTGCACCTTCATTTTGTTGCTGCCGATGTCGACGTTGAGCGTCGCGTCGTCCGGAAGCGCACGCAGGAGATCCTGCAGCTTGCGTGCGCCGACGGTCGTCGCCTGGCCTTCCTTGCCCGGCAGCGTGCTGTGCGCGGTGATCTGCATCTCGAGATCGGTCGCGGTGACGTAGAGACTGCCGTCGCGCGGTTCGAGGAGTACGTTGGCTAGAATCGGCAGCGTGTGGCGGCGTTCAACGATGCCGGACACGGCTTGCAACGGTTTCAAGAGCGCGTCACGGGCGATCTGTTTTAGTTGCATTGTTGAACAATAGGATCAGTTAATAGGAGATCGGGCAAGCGCGGGATAATCGAAAAAACCGCTTGTGATTCAGGAACGTGGTGTTGCGGCAAGCGACCGGAAAAAACATGTGCGAACGGTGGATTGATTGGGGACCAAAACGACCGATCAGCCAACGCGCGTGTTGTCCACGTCTTGTGCACCGTCCGGTCACGCAGTTATTCGCGGCTGCTCGTTTCAGGGTCGCTCAGGGCGATGCGTGGCAAATCCTTTGAATTATATACCGAAACGACACGTTTTCATAGGGAAAACCGGCTCCCGGACGGCGGTGGCACGAAGTGTTTTCAGCTGCGCAGCACCTGCAGCAGGAAGTTCACGTCGTGATTCATATTGGGCAGCGATTCGCGCAGCTTGGCCACCTGCCGGCAGGCGTGCAGAACGGTCGTGTGGTCGCGCCCGCCGAAGTTGCTGCCGATCTCGGGCAGCGACATCTGCGTCAGTTCCTTGGCCAGCGCCATCGCCACCTGTCGCGGCCGCGCGATGGCCCGCGAACGCTTTTTCGAATGCATGTCGGAGATGCGGATCTTATAATAATCGGCGACGGTCTTCTGGATGTTCTCGATCGAGATTTGTCGGTTCTGCACGGCGAGCAGGTCCCGCAGTGCGTCCTTGGCCAGCGTCAGCGAGATCTCCTGCGCGTGGAAATTCGAATAGGCGAGCACGCGCTTCAACGCGCCTTCCAGTTCACGCACGTTGGAGCGGATGTGCTTGGCGATGAAGAACGCCACCTGCTCGTCCATCCGCATGCCCACACTCCGCGCCTTGGCGAGCAGAATGGCGACACGCATTTCGAGTTCCGGCGGCTCCAGCGCGACGGTCAGACCCCAGCCGAAGCGCGAGATCAGGCGCTCCTCGATGCCGGTGATCTCCTTCGGATAGGTGTCGCAGGTGATGACCACCTGCTTGTGCGCCTCGATCAGCGTATTGAATAGGTAGAAGAACTCCTCCTGCGTGCGGCTCTTGCCGCCGAAAAACTGGATGTCGTCGATCAGCAGCAGATCGAGCGACCGGTAATTGCGCTTGAACTCGTCGAAGGCCTTGTGCTGGTACGCGCGCACGACGTCAGAAACATAAGTCTCCGCATGGATGTAGCGGATCTTGGCGGCAGGATTGGCGGCAAGGATGCGGTTGCCGATAGCCTGGATCAGGTGCGTCTTGCCCAGCCCAACGCCGCCGTAGACGAACAACGGGTTGTAGGAAGTCGGGTGGTCTGCCACCTGGAGGCCGGCGGCCCGGGCGAGCTGGTTGGCTTTGCCGGAGACGAAGGTCTCGAAATTGAAGGTCGGATTGAGGCTGGACGGGTCCCGCTTGGGGGCCGCGGCGACCGCGGCCGCGGGTGAAGGCGCTGCCGGCGACGGAACCGCCGCCGGGATGCTATCCACAGGGACGGCCGCCGGTCCGGCGCGCGGGATCGCGGTGGCGGCCGGGGTCGGGGTGGCGTCGGCCACCGCGTATTCGACACTTACCGGGGTGCCTGCCGCGGCGGCGGCCAGCGACTGAATCCGGGGCCCGAAGCGCTCCCGTACCCATTGCAGCACGAAGCGATTGGGTGCGGTCAGCGTCAGCGCGCCACCCTCGTCCCGACAGGCAAGCGGCTCGATCCAGGTGACGAATTGCTGGGGCGTCAGCTCGTTGCGGAAGGCCTGCAGGCAGGCGTTCCAGGCGATGGCGGCGTGAGTGTGGGACATGGGTCGGGCAAGGCGATCTACAGCGCGTCCGGTGGCCGGTCGGAGCGGCCTGTCGGCTGTGCATAACGGAAGGCTCGGACGTCGCGCAGTGTGTCGATTGTAAGCGGCAGCGCGGCAGTTATCCACAGAGCCAGCAACATTGGTCGGGATGTCGTGGCCAAGTCCGGTGGGTGGGGGAGCGCGCGGAAAGTGACCGCTTGCATCGACGGCCGCGCCGCGCCAGCAGCGGCGCTTTGCTTGACAGCATGTCGTATAACGCGCTCTAATATAAGGCTTTTCAACGTCATTCCCAGGCTCGAAGGCCCGCCATGAAACGCACGTACCAGCCCTCCAAGATCCGTCGCGCACGCACGCACGGCTTTCGCGCACGCATGTCCTCGGTGGGCGGTCGCCGCGTGCTTTCGGCGCGCCGCGCCAAGGGCCGCAAGAGCCTGACCGTCTGATCGCCCCTCCGCCGGGACCGTCGGCAACGACGCGCGCAACACTACCGAACCGAGCGTTTCGCCTTACTGGGCAGGGCGCGTTCGACTCGGTGTTTCGCACCGGCCGTCGCGTGGAAGGCCTCTATTTGCAACTGGTGTACGCACCAACTGCCGCGAGCATCGGCAGGACCGGCTACGTCATCAGCCGCAAGATCTCCCGGCGCGCCGTTGATCGCAACCGGATACGCCGCAAGCTGCGCGAGGCGGTGCGAGCGCTCCGGCCTGCGCTTTCCGCCTACGACCTGATCCTGCGTGTGAAGCGCGCGCGCAACCGCGCCGAGCAGGACGCGGCCGCGGCGGAGGCGCATCGGTTGTTGTTGGGCCTCGCCGAGTCGCGCGCATGAAAACCGTTTTCCTTGCACTCATTCGCGGCTACCAGTATCTGTTGCGGCCGCTTTTGGGTAACAACTGCCGGTTCTACCCAAGCTGCTCCGACTACGCGTTGCAGGCGATCGAGCGGCACGGCGCCATACGCGGACTATGGCTCGCCGTGAAACGCGTCGCGCGTTGCCATCCGTATCATCCCGGGGGTTTCGACCCCGTTCCCTAGCATTCCCGACAAGGTGCCCGCGCCGTCAGCCGGCGCGCGGCAAGCCATGACCGTGATGGATACCCAGCGCCTCATCCTGTTCGTCATTTTCACGTTTTCCGGGTTCATGCTCTGGCAGGCCTGGCAGCAGGAGCACGCGCCGCCGCCGGCGGTCGTGCAGAAAGCGGCGGCTCCGGCGCCCGGCGCCCCGGCGGCGGTGCCCAAGGACCTGCCGGTGCCGTCGACGGTCCCGCAGCCCGCAGCCGCGACGACGGCCGGCGCGGGCGGTGTGCCGGCAGCCTCCGGCGCGCCGGCGGAGGCCGGCAGTCCGCACGTCACGATCAAGACCGACCTCTATACGGCAGAGATCGACACCACCGGCGGGGTCATCTCGCTGGTGTCGCTCATACGACATCGCGACGCAACCGACAGGACCAAACCCTACAACGTGCTGCAGCGCACGGCGGACCGAACCTTTGTCGCGCAGGCAGGGCTGATCGGCGAAGGATTGTCCAATCACCGCACGCACTACGAGGTGCTGCCGGGGCCGCGCGAACTCGCACCGGGGGTCGACAGCGTCCAACTGAAACTGCAATCGACCACGCCCAACGGGGACCGGATCGTCCAGGTGCTGACCTTCCATCGCGGCACCTACCTGATCGACGTCGCCTTCGAGCTCACCAATGCGGGGGCCGCGCCGTTGTCGCCGCATGCCTATTTCCAGTTCACGCGCGACACCAAGCATGCGGTCGCGCAAAGCTCGATGACGCCGGCGTCGTACGTTGGCCCGGTCATCTACGAGGACAAGGACAAATTCAAGAAGGTCGACTTCGGCGAGATCGACAAGCTGGCTGCCGATCCCAGCCGCAAGCTGCCGTACCAGAAAAGCGCGGACAACGGCTGGGTCGGGATGATCGAGCACTACTTCGTGGCCGCCTGGTTGCCGTCCGACGAAGCGAAGACCCCGCGCGAGTTCTTCACCAGGAAGCTCGACAACGGGCTCTACGCCGCCGGTGTGATCGTGCCGATGGGCACCATCGCCCCCGGGGCCACCGGCGAAGTGCGCGTCCCGCTCTACGTCGGCCCGCAGGATCAGGACGTGCTCGCCAAGACCGCGACGGGGTTGGATCTCGTCGTCGACTACGGCATCTTCACCGTGATCGCCGCGCCGCTGTTCTGGCTGCTCAAGTTCCTGCACGGGATCCTCGGCAACTGGGGATGGGCGATCATCGTCATGACCATCATGATCAAGGGCGCGTTCTATCCGCTCAACGCGACGGCGGCGCGGTCGATGGGCAAGATGAAGCTGATCGCGCCGAAGATGAAGGCGCTGCAGGCACAGTACGCGAACGACAAGCAGCAGCTGCAGCTGAAGATGATGGAGATGTACAAGACGGAGAAGATCAATCCGCTGGGTGGCTGCCTGCCGATCCTGGTGCAGATCCCCGTCTTCATCGCGCTGTACTGGGTGCTTCTGTCGGCGGTCGAACTGAGGCAGGCGCCGTGGATACTCTGGATCCACGACCTGTCGGCGCCGGACCCCTACTTCGTGCTCCCGGTGCTCTACGCGATCAGCGCGTACCTGCAGGTCAAGCTGTCACCGACGCCGATCTCCGATCCGGTGCAGGCGAAGGTGATGCAGATCATGCCGATTGCGTTCTCGGTGCTGTTCATCTTCTTTCCGTCGGGCCTCGTCCTCTACTGGCTGGTCAACAACATCCTGCAGATCGCCCAGCAATGGCACGTCAACCGGATGCTCGAGCGCGAAGCCGCGGAGAAGGCGGCGCGCCGGCGCTAGAATGAAACGACCGCCACGCTCGCTGCCGCCGCGTCGCGCTCTGCGCTAAGCTAGCGCGTGGAGTTGCCCGCCGAGACGATCGTCGCCATAGCGACACCGCCGGGACGCGGCGGGATCGGCGTCGTGCGCGTGTCGGGTGTGCATCTTGCATCGCTGATCGAAGGCATCGCCGGGCGTGTACCGCCGTCGCGTATCGCGTCGCGGGCGACGTTCAAAGACGCGTGTGGTGCGCCGCTGGATCATGGGCTGGTGCTGTATTTTCCGGCGCCGCACTCCTACACCGGCGAGAGCGTGGTCGAGTTCCACGGTCATGGCGGGCCTTCGGTGTTGCGCCTCGTGCTCGCGCGCTGCGTCGAGTTGGGCGCGCGGCTGGCGGCGCCCGGCGAGTTCACCCGACGTGCATTCCTGAACGGCAAGCTCGACCTGGCGCAGGCCGAGAGCGTCGCCGACCTGATCGACGCGGCGACCGCCACGGCGGCGCGCGCGGCGGCGCGCAGCCTGGACGGCGAGTTTTCGCGCGACGTGCGTGCGCTGGTCGAAGCTCTCACCGAGCTGCGGATGTACACCGAGGCGACGCTCGACTTTCCGGAAGAGGACATCGAGTTCCTCCGCGCCGACGACGTCGCGCGCCGGCTCGGCGCGATCCGCGAACGGCTGGACGGCGTACTGGCGCGCGCACGCACCGGCGCGCTGTTGCGCGAAGGCCTGACCGTCGTGCTGATCGGCAGGCCGAATGTCGGCAAGTCGAGCCTGCTCAATCGTCTGGTGCGCGAGGAGGCGGCGATCGTCACGCCGATCGCGGGCACGACCCGCGACACCGTCGAGCGCAGGGTCGAGATCGCCGGCATCGCGCTCACCGTCGTCGACACCGCGGGCCTGCGCGACACCGCCGACGAGGTCGAACGCCTCGGGATCGAGCGCAGCTGGGCCGCCGTCGGGCGCGCGGATCTGGTCGTGCTCATCGTCGACGCGCGCGACGGGCCCTCGTCGCTGCCCGAAGCCGATCGCGCGATCCTGGCGCGGCTGCCCGCAGCGCTGCCGCGCGTCGTCGTCCACAACAAGGCGGACCTGGCCAGCGTCGCGCCGCGTGTCGACAGGCGCGAGGACGGTGGCGGCGCGTGGGCGCATGTCTGGCTCTGCGCACGCAGCGGCGATGGCGTGGCGCTGCTCGAGCGCGAAGTGCTGGCGCTGGTCGGCGCCGAGGTGGCGACCGAGGACACGTACCTGGCCCGCGCCCGGCATGTCGACGCGCTGCGCGAGGCCGCTGGCCATCTCGCGGCAGCCGCCGCGCACGTCGAGTCGTCGGCGCCTGCCGTCGAGCTATTCGCCGAGGAGTTGCGTGAAGCGCAGCGCTCGCTGTCGACGATCACCGGCGAGTTCACGTCCGACGACCTGTTGGGTGCGATATTCGGGCGTTTCTGCATCGGGAAATAGGTGCACTTCCGGGAAGATCTGACTGGCGGGGCGAAGTCGCTTCAAATCACCCTCCACCAGGGCACGGCCAGCACGTCGGGGGTGAGCCACTCGACCGTGCGCCCGGTGTGCAGCAGGAGCCCGGCGCGCGCCTTGCGCCCGTACTCCTGCCGGAAGGTGCGCAGGTGCGCGCAGTCGGCGAGGCGCGGCTTCGAGGTGGCCTTTACCTCGATGGGCAGCAGCTTGCCGCTGGCCTCGATCACGAAGTCCACTTCCTCGCCGATCGTGGTGCGCCAGTAGGCGAGTTCCACGCGTTCCACCCGCCCATCGCGCCAGGCGATCAGGTCGTGCAGCACCAGGTTCTCGAGGTGCGCACCTGCGGGCGCCGTGGCGCCGAGGTGCAGGGCGACGCCGGTGTCGCCCCAGAAAACCCTGGGCGACTTGACGAGTCGCTTGGTGCGGTTCACCGCGTAGGCCGGCAGGCGCACGAGCAGATACGAGGTCTCCAGCAGGTTGAGCCAGCGGTGTACCGTCGGCTGCGGCAGGCCGACATCGCGGCCCAGCGCGGTCTGGTTGAGGAGCTGCCCCAGGCGCAGGCAGGTGGCCTGCATCAGGCGTCGGAAGTCGGGCAGCGCGCTGATCGAGGCGAGGTCCTGCAGGTCGCGTTCGAGCCAGGTGCGCACGTAGCCGTCGAACCAGATGGCGCGGTCGGCCGGCGCCATGAGCTCCAGAGCCGGCGTGGGAAATCCCCCGCGCATCGCGAGCGCCTGCCACTCTTCCTCGGGGTGGTCCCCGGCCGCCAAGAGGTCGCGCCACTGCTCCTCGGGCACGGCTAGCAGCTCGTCCCACCGCCCTGCGCGTCCCAGCCCGAGTTGCTCGCGCCGGGTCATTGGCCAGAGCGTGAGGTAGCTCGCGCGGCCGGCCAGCGACTCCGACACCTGCCGCATCAGGAGCAGGTTGGTCGAGCCGGTGAGCAGGAAGCGCCCGGGCCGGCGGTCGCGGTCGATGGCCCGCTTCACCGCAGTCAGCAGGCCCGGCTCGCGCTGGACCTCGTCGAGCGTGAGCGGATCGTCGCCTCCCAGCAGGGCCTCGGGATCGCGGCGCGCCGCGTCGCGCACGTCGAAGTCGTCGAGCGAGCGGTAGCGCCGGTCGCCCGGAACGAGCTTCTCGACCAGGGTGCTCTTGCCGGTCTGCCGTGCACCGGTGAGCACCACGGCCGGCATTACGCGCAGCCGCGCGGCGAGCGCGTCATCCACTAGGCGGGGCAGGGTCTTCACGATATGGATGATATTCATTCACAACACGGATTGACAAGTCCGGCGTGCCGCTTTCCTGGAGGATGCCCACGACTGCCGAGGCTGACACAAGGTGGCCGTTGGCGCCAGCACCCAGTTGCAGCGCGCGCGGAAGCCGGCCTCATGCGATTGACTGCCTTCACTATGCGGCCAAGGGGCTCGGCGTGTTATAGGCTCGAGGGCGCCTCGGCGTGAAGCCGAGGCGTGCCGCGCATGACAAGCCGATCTCGGGTACACACATGAGTACACATTCGCAGCGGCGAATCGGGAGCAGGTTGATTCACAAGGCTCCACCGCGATTCACGCGGCTTTGCATCGATAGCCGGCGATGATCGACTACATGCATCGAAGCCTGCGTTGGGGCGCCGCGCTCGCCGCCGGCGCGGTGGCCGGCTACGTGTGCATGCTGCTGCACACGCCGATCCCCTGGATGCTGGGGCCGCTGTTCGCGCTCGCGCTGCTGCGCATTGCCGGTGTCGATGTCGCCGCGCCGCCACCTGCGCGCTACCTCGGGCAATGGATCATCGGCACCTCGCTCGGGCTTTATTTCACACCGGAAGTCGTCCGGCTGGTCGCCGGCTACTGGTGGTTGCTGGCGATCGGGGCGGTGTTCGCGATCGTGCTCGGCTATGTATCGGGCATCGCGCTCGCACGGCTCGCCAACCTCGACAAGACCACCGGCATCTTCGCCAGCGTCCCCGGAGGCGCCACCGAAATGGCCACGCTGGGCGAACGCTTCGGCGGCCGCATGGACCGCATCGCCGCCGCGCAGAGCCTGCGCATCCTGATCGTGGTGGCGCTCGTCCCCGGCGCGATAACTGCGTTGGGAATCCACGGCGCCGACCCGTTCGTGCAGGGCGCCAAGGTATTTTCCGCCGGCGGTTTTGCGCTGCTGCTGGCCGCCACTTTCGCCGGCAGCCTGCTCTTCCAGTGGCTGAAGATGCCGAACGCCTTCGTCCTCGGCTCGCTGGCGGTGGCGATCCCGTTGACTGCGGCGCAAATCGACCTGTCGTCGCTGCCGTCTTTGGCGTCCAATGTCGGGCAGTGGCTGCTGGGTTGCGCGCTCGGCTCGCGCTTCCAGCCGGATTTCCTGCGCGGCGCGCATCGTTTCGTCGGTGCGGTCGCGATGACCGTCGTGCTGTCGATCATCCTGTCTGCGGTCTTCGGAGCGTCGCTCGCGTGGGCCGTGGATTTGCATCCGGCCACGTTGGTGCTGGGGAATGCACCCGGCGGCATCGCCGAAATGTGCATCACTGCGAAAGTGCTGCAGCTGGGTGTGCCGCTGGTCACAGCCTTTCACGTGACGCGGCTGGTTGTGCTGCTTCTGGCGACGCCGTTGGTGTTCGTCCGCGCACGGCAGTGGTATCGCGGACGACCGCGATAGTTTGTTAATCGTCGTCAATAGCTAAGGCCGCTCGACCCGTGCGGTCGATGATTCCGGCGAGTAAAATGAACTCGTATAATCGCTTCGCGCCAGCGACGGCGCGCCGCGAATTCCTCCACGCAGTATCCGCTCGAGTCAGCGCCCCCACGATGAACCAACCAGAGACCCTAGCGACGCTCGCCGCCTCCGTCGGTGCGCCATCCTACGTACACCATGCGCGCCTCCTAGGCTGGGTGCGGGAGATCGCGGCATTGACGCAACCCGAGCGCATCGTCTGGTGCGACGGCAGCGAGGCGGAGTCCGAAAGACTGTGCGCGCTGATGGTGGCGTCGGGCACGCTGACCAAGCTTTCCGAGAGCAAGCGGCCGGGAAGCTATCTGGCGCTTTCGGATCCTTCCGACGTGGCGCGCGTCGAGGACCGCACCTTCATTTGCAGCAAGTGCGAGGACGACGCTGGCCCGACCAACAACTGGGTCGCGCCGTCCGCGATGCGGCGCACGCTGGATGGGCTGTTCACGGGCAGCATGCGCGGGCGCACGATGTACGTGGTGCCCTTCGCGATGGGCCCGATCGGCAGTCCGATTGCGCATATCGGCATCGAGATTTCCGACAGCCCCTACGTCGTCGTCAACATGCGGCTGATGACGCGGATGGGCCGCGCGGTGTACGACGCGCTCGGCAGCGACGGTGCCTTCGTGCCCTGCGTGCATTCGGTAGGCGCACCGCTGGTGGACGGCCAGCGCGACGTCGCCTGGCCGAGCAACGCCGAACAGAAGTACATCGTGCACTTCCCCGAGACGCGGGAGATCTGGAGCTACGGTTCGGGCTACGGCGGCAACGCGCTGCTCGGCAAGAAATGCTTCGCGCTGCGCATCGCGTCGGTGATGGGCCGCGACCAGGGCTGGCTCGCCGAGCACATGCTGATCCTCGGCGTCACTTCGCCGCAGGGAGAGAAATCCTACGTCGCCGGGGCATTCCCCAGCGCCTGCGGCAAGACCAACCTGTCGATGCTGATTCCTCCGCCCGGCTGCGAAGGGTGGAAGGTCACCACCATCGGCGACGACATCGCGTGGATCAAGCCCGGCACGGACGGCTATCTGCACGCGATCAATCCCGAGGCCGGCTACTTCGGCGTCGCGCCGGGCACGTCCTACGAAACCAACGCCAACGCGATGGAAATGCTCAAGCACGACGTGATTTTTACCAATGTCGCGCTGACCGACGACGGTGACGTCTGGTGGGAAGGCATGACCCACGAGCCTCCCGCGCATCTCGTCGACTGGCAGGGCCAGGACTGGACGCCGGGCTGCGGTCGCAAGGCCGCGCATCCGAACGCGCGCTTCACGGTGTCGTCGCGGCAATGCCCGTCGCTCGACCCCGCGTGGGACGACCCCGCGGGCGTGCCGATTTCCGCGTTCGTCTTCGGCGCGCGCCGGTCCGACACGGTACCGCTGGTCAGCGAAGCGCGAACCTGGGAGGAGGGCGTGTACAAGGCGGCGACGATGGGCTCGGAGACGACGGCTGCGGCCACCGGCGCGGTCGGCGAAGTGCGTCGTGATCCTTTTGCGATGCTGCCATTCTGCGGCTATCACGTAGGCGACTATTTCCGGCATTGGCTGGCGATGGGCAAGGCGGTCGCGCATCCGCCGCGCCTGTTCAGCGTCAACTGGTTCCGCAAGGATGCGAAGGGCAGGTTCGTGTGGCCCGGCTTCGGCGAGAACATGCGCGTGCTGCAATGGATCGTCGAGCGTTGCCGCGGTCGCGCGCAGGCGGGCGAGACGGCAGTAGGGCTGGCGCCCGCCTATGCGGACCTCGACTGGACCGGCGCGGATTTCGACGCCGATCGATTCGCGGCGGTGATGAACGTCGATCGCGCGAGCTGGGAGCGCGAACTGGCGCTGCACGACGAACTCTTCGCAAAGATCGGCGCCAAATTGCCGCCCGAACTCAAGATCGAGCGCGAGGCGCTGGGGCAGCGGTTGCAGCGCTGATCTTCGGCGGGCGGCGAATGTAGCGAGGGGTCGTCCGGGGCCTGATGGCCGCCGTCGCTCGCGGCGCATTGCAAACGCTTCCAGACGACCAACGTGGGGCAGGATAACGGTTTCACGTGAAACTTCGGCAGCATTCTGGTGCGGTGCAGCATGCCCGCGCCTGTGGGTAGCCCCGGAGGTTTCACGTGAAACCTCCGGGCTTTCGCGGGTGTCGCCGTTCGACTAGAATGGCGCTTCGTCCAGTACGGTAGTTAAGAAAAAATATCCGCCAAATCATGGACTTCCAGCAGCGCTTTCAAGTCATCGTCGTCGGTGGCGGCCATGCCGGCACCGAAGCGGCGCTCGCCAGCGCACGGATGGGGCGGCGCACGCTGCTGCTGACGCACAACCTCGAGACGCTGGGGCAGATGTCGTGCAACCCGTCGATCGGCGGCATCGGCAAGGGCCACCTGGTCCGCGAGGTGGACGCGCTGGGAGGCGCCATGGCGATCGCCACCGACGAGGCGGGCATCCAGTTCCGCACGCTCAATTCGAGCAAAGGGCCGGCGGTGCGTGCGACGCGGGCGCAGGCCGATCGCGTGTTGTATCGAGGGGCGATCCGGCGGCGCCTGGAAAACCAGCCCAACCTGACGCTGTTCCAGCAGCCGGTCGACGACCTGCTGGTCGGCGGCGACCGCGTGACCGGCGTGGTAACGCAGATCGGTCTGGCCTTCCATGCCGATGCCGTCGTGCTGACCACCGGCACCTTCCTGTCGGGGCTGATCCATGTCGGTCTGCAGCAGCACGAGGCCGGGCGCGCCGGCGACCCGCCGGCCAAGCGGCTGGCGGCGCGGCTGCGCGAATTAGCGCTCCCGGTCGGCCGCCTGAAGACAGGCACGCCGCCGCGGCTGGATGGCCGATCGATCGACTTCTCGGTGCTGATGGTGCAACCGGGCGATGATCCGGAGCCGGTGTTCTCGTTCGTCGG
This sequence comes from Burkholderiales bacterium, assembly GCA_020853025.1. Classification (GTDB taxonomy): domain Bacteria; phylum Pseudomonadota; class Gammaproteobacteria; order Burkholderiales; family Casimicrobiaceae; genus VBCG01. The sequence goes on along the minus strand of JADYZP010000049.1, from coordinate 17,572 downwards.
TTCGCGCGCGATGCACCCCGAACAACGACCGTGCTGGGTCACGCACACCAACGCGCGGACGCACGCAATCATCCGTGCGGGTCTACATCGCTCGCCGATGTACTCGGGCGTCATCCAGAGCGTGGGGCCGCGCTACTGCCCGTCGATCGAGGACAAGGTCGTCCGCTTCGGCGAGCGCGACAGCCACCAGATTTTCCTCGAGCCGGAGGGACTCGACACGCACGAGATCTACCCCAACGGTATCTCGACGTCGCTGCCCTTCGACGTGCAGTTGGCGCTGGTGCGCTCGATGCGCGGCTGCGAGCACGCGCACATCCTGCGTCCCGGCTACGCGATCGAGTACGACTACTTCGACCCGCGCGGGTTGAAGGCGTCGCTGGAGACCAAATCGATTGCCGGACTCTTTTTCGCCGGCCAGATCAACGGCACGACCGGCTACGAGGAGGCGGCGGCGCAGGGACTGCTGGCCGGCATCAACGCCGCACGCCACAGCGGCGAGCAGGAGGCCTGGTCCCCGCGCCGCGACGAGGCGTATCTCGGTGTGCTGGTCGACGACCTCATCACCCGCGGCGTGTCCGAGCCCTATCGGATGTTCACGTCGCGCGCCGAGTACCGGCTGCAACTGCGTGAGGACAACGCCGATTTGCGGCTGACCGGGCACGGGCGCCGACTCGGCGTGGTCGACGATGCGCGCTGGGACGCCTTTGCGCGCAAGCGCGACGCCATCGCGGCCGAGGTGCAGCGGCTGTCGTCGACGTGCCTGCGGCCGCAAGATGTCTCGGAGGCTGATGCGGAACGTGTTTTTGGTAGGAGCTTGGAGCGCGAGTATGCGCTTACTGACTTATTGCGCAGGCCGGAGATCGACTACGCATCTCTGCATACGCTACCGGGTGCCGGTACGCCGGTCGCCGACGATGTGGTGGCGCTGCAGGTCGAGGTGACAGTCAAGTACGCCGGCTACATCGACCGCCAACGCAGCGAGATCGCACGGCAATTGGCGCAGGAAACGCAGCGTATTCCCGCCGACCTCGACTACGCTGCCGTCCGCGGGCTGTCGGTCGAGGTACGCCAGCGGCTCGCCGAAGCGCGGCCGGAGACGGTGGGACAGGCATCGCGCCTGTCCGGTATCACGCCGGCGGCCATTTCACTGCTGCTGGTGCACTTGAAGCGCGGGGGCGGCACGCGGCCGTCGCCGGACCGGAAGTCGGCCTAGGAAAGGCGGGATCGATGGTCGACGACCAGGCGGTGTCCGTGTGCGCGCCCGCCACGACTCTGGCCGACGAACTCGTGCGCGGCGCTGATGCGCTGGGCGTCGCGTTGACCACGGAACAGCGATCGCGATTGCTCGGTTTCATTGCGTTGCTGGTCAAGTGGAACCGGACCTATAACCTGACCGCGATACGCGCGCCGGAGCGCATGCTTACGCACCACCTGCTCGACGCGCTCGCCGTCTTGCCGCACCTGCCGCAGCGCGCGGGCCTGCGGGTGCTCGACGTCGGCTCCGGCGGCGGCATCCCGGGAATTCCGCTGGCAATTGCCCGCCCCGATTGGCAGGTCGCATTGGCCGACGCCAATCACAAGAAGGCCGCATTCCTGATGCAGGCGGCGATCGAGTTGCGCTTGCCGAATGCGCAAGCGCTGGCGATGCGTGTCGAGAACCTGAAGCCGGCCGCGTCCTACGATGTCGTGATCTCGCGCGCCTTCGCCGACCTGGCAACCTTCGCCGCGGCGGCGGCGGCGCAGCAGGCACCTCATGGCCTGCTGGTCGCGATGAAGGGCGTGCATCCGGAACAGGAAATTGCGGCACTGCCGCCAGAGATGCGCGTGCTCGCAGCACCCGCGCTGACGGTGCCCGGACTCGGCGCCGCACGCCATCTCGTCATCATGCAGCGGGCACCCGGCACTGTCTCGCGATGACGCGCATCATCGCCATCGCCAATCAGAAGGGAGGGGTCGGCAAGACGACCACGTCGGTCAACCTCGCGGCGAGCCTCACCGCAATGAAGCGGCGCGTACTGCTGGTCGATCTCGATCCGCAGGGCAACGCGACGACGGGTTCGGGTCTCGACAAGCGCGCGCTCGACGCCACTGTCTACCAGGTGCTGCTGGGCGAGCGGAAGATCGCCGACGTGCGCGTAGCCTCGCCGTCCGGCGGCTTCGACGTGGTGCCCGCCAATCGGGAACTCGCAGGTGCGGAGATCGAGCTGGTCGATCTGCCGGAACGCGAGACGCGCCTCAAGGACGCGCTGGCCGAGGCGCTGTCTCAGATGAAGGCGGCGATCAGCGAAGTGGCAACCGACTACGACTTCATCCTCATCGACTGCCCGCCGTCGTTGTCGCTGCTGACGCTGAACGGACTGTGTGCTGCCGATTCGGTGCTGATTCCGATGCAGTGCGAGTACTACGCGCTCGAAGGGCTGTCGGATCTCATCCAGACGCTGAAAAAGGTGCGCTTGCACTTGAATACCAGGCTGGAAATAGAAGGCCTCCTGCGCACGATGTACGACCCGCGCAACACGCTGGCGCTGAACGTGACCGCGGAACTCGAAAAGCACTTCGGCGACAAGCTGTTCCGAACCATCATTCCGCGCAACATCCGGCTGGCCGAGGCGCCGTCGCACGGCCTTCCCGTGCTCAAGCTCGAGCCGCAGTCGAAGGGTGCGCTCGCCTATCTGGCACTGGCCGGCGAAATGCTGCGGCGAATGGAGCCGGCGCCGGTGGGCGCTGCACACCAGGAAGGTCCTTGATGATCCGACCGAAGGGACTGGGCCGCGGGCTCGATGCGTTGCTCGCCGGCGGCAACGAGACTGCACCGGCGGACGCCTTGCAGATGATCGCCATCGACCGCATTCGTCCGGGCAAGTATCAGCCGCGCACGCACATCGACGAAACCGCACTCGCCGAGCTCGCCGAGTCGATCCGCGAGCAGGGCGTGATGCAGCCGGTCCTCGTGCGTCCGGTCGACGGCGGCCGCTTCGAAATCGTCGCCGGCGAACGCCGCTGGCGCGCGGCGCAGCGCGCGGGACTGAGCGAGGTGCCGGCGCTGGTCAAGCAGGTGCCGGACCAACACGCGCTGGCGCTGGCGCTGATCGAGAATATCCAGCGCGAGGATCTGAATCCACTGGAGGAGGCCAACGGACTCAAGCGGTTGATCGACGAATTCGGACTGACGCATGACGCCGCGGCGAAGGCGGTCGGCAAGTCGCGCAGCGCGGTCTCCAACCTGTTGCGCCTGACGCAGCTCGGTAAGCCTGCGCAGGATTACCTGATGCGTGGCGCGCTGGAGATGGGGCACGCGCGCGCGTTGCTGGCGCTCTCTCCCGCGCAGCAGGCGACGACGGCCGCACGCGTGGTCAACGGCGCGTTGTCGGTACGCGAAACCGAACGGTTGGTGCACTCGCTGCTCAATCCTGTGCAGCGCGCCAAGCGGCGCGCGGCACGTACGAGCGGTAACGCGGACACCGCGCGTCTGGAAACGGAACTCGCCGAAAAGTTGGGTGCGAAGGTCAGGATCGTCGCCGGCAGTCGTGGCGCAGGGCGCCTGACCATCGACTTCGCCAGCCTCGACCACCTCGACGGAATACTCTCGAAGCTACGCTGAGTGTCTCGAGTCGCAGCGAGTGACTCACGACGCCCCGTCGTTCCCGTCTTCCTCCAAATTCATTCCTGCGACCCCGGAAAGGACGATGCGCAATGTGCGGGAACGACGACAGGAGCGTTCGCGATGAGGCCGGGCCAGATCAGCCGATCTGCTTGACCATCGTGTCGGCGTCGGACACTTCGTACTTGCCCGGAGCCTCGATGTTCAGAACACGGACGACGCCGTCGTCGACCAGCATCGAGAAACGCTGGCTGCGTATGCCCATGCCCTTGTCGGTCAGGTCGACTTCCAGCCCCAGCGCCTTCGTGAAGTCGGCGCTGCCGTCACCCATCATGCGGACCTTGTCGCCGGTCTTCTGGTCGCGCGCCCACGCGCCCATGACGAACGGATCGTTGACCGACAGGCAGATGATCTCCGCCACGCTCTTCGCCTTCAACTTGTCGTAGCTGGCGACGTACGAAGGCACGTGCTTGGCCGAACAGGTAGGAGTGAACGCGCCGGGCAGGCCGAAAATCACGACCTTCTTGCCTTTGACGAGGTCGGCGACCTTGAAGGTATTGGGGCCGACGCTGCAACCGTTGCCTTCGACTTCGATGAATTCGGACAGTGTGCCGGCAGGCAGCTTGTCTCCAACTTTGATGGTCATGGCGACTCCTTCGAGGGAAAACGGACAGACGCGACGGGCAACCGAAGCGAGAGCCATGAACGTTGCGGTTTGCGCCTGAAATTTCAACCCCGGCGCTTGCGGGGAGACTCGTCGCCGGCGTAGCTTATCGCCCTCACGGCATGCCTGCCGCATCCGGAGGGAGACTCGACCCATGTCGCCGCGCGCCACCAAGACCCGCACCGTTACTCCGCGCCGCGTACGTCTGCTCGTGGCGACGCGCAAGGGGCTGTGGACGCTCACCAGCGAGGCCACGCGACGAACGTGGAAGCTCGTCGGCCCGCAGTTCCTCGGGCATATCGTCCATCACGCGATGCTCGATTCACGCGACGGCAGAACGCTGCTCACCGCCGCGCGCACCGGCCACCTCGGTCCGACGGTATTCCGCTCGACCGACGCGGGGCGATCGTGGAAGGAAGCGGTGAAGCCGCCGGCGTTCACGCCGGATTCCGGTCGCGTCGTCGACCACACCTTCTGGCTGACTCCGGGGCATCCGTCGCAGCCGGGAACGTGGTGGGCAGGGACGTCTCCGCAGGGGCTGTTCCGCTCCGCCGATGGCGGCGTGACGTGGGACGGGGTGGCGGGATTCAACGCGCATCCGCAGCGGAAGGCGTGGTGCGGCGGCGACCAGGACGGCACGCCCGACGGACCGAAGCTGCACTCGATCCTCGTCGATCCGCGCGATCCGTTGCACATGTACATCGGGATGTCGAGCGGCGGCGTCTTCGAGTCGGTCGACGGCGGCGCCGATTGGCATCCGTTGAATCAGGGCGTGCGTGCGGACTTCCAGCCCAACCCGGACCTCGAATACGGACACGACCCGCATTGCGTGCGCTTCGCCGGCGGCAATCCCGACCGCCTCTACCAGCAGAATCATTGCGGCATCTTTCGCCTGGACCGTCCGGCCACACGCTGGCAGGACATCGGCACGGGCATGCCCCGTTCGGTTGGCTACGTCGGCTTTCCGATGGTGGCGCATCCGTACGACGAAGATACGGCGTGGGTGTTTCCGATGGACGGCACCGCCGTCTGGCCGCGAGTGTCGTCGGGCGGCAAGCCGGCCGCATACCGAACCCGCGACGGCGGCGGGACGTGGAAGCGGCAGGCGGACGGCATGCCGAAAACGCAGGCGTGGTGGACGGTGAAGCGGCAGGCGATGACGCACGACTTTTTCCCCACCGTCGGCGTCTATTTCGGGACGACGTCGGGTGAAGTGTGGGGCAGCCGCGACGAAGGGCGGACGTGGAAGTGCCTGGCGGCGCACCTGCCGCACATCTACTCGGTCACGCTTGCCTGAAGGCGACGGCGCGCGATCGTGACGACATCGGCAATGGCAGCGTCGCCTCCCCGGTTCCGCGTTTCGATACCGACGATGCTTCGCTCGTATACGGACGGGGCGGCGCAGGTGAGCGTGACGGTGGATACGTCTGTTCCCCGGCTGTCCGACGTGCTCGCGGCACTCGACGCGGCATATCCGGGGATGCGCTTTCGAATGATCGACGAGGCGGGGCGCATGCGTCCGCATGTGCAGGTCTTCGTCGACGCCAGGATCGAGCGAGATCCGTTGGCGCTTGTCGCATCCGGGGCGAAGATCATGATCGTCGGAGCGCTATCCGGCGGCTGATCGGGCAATTGTCGAGGCGCGGCCAGCGCCGGCGGGTGCAGGGGGGCGAGCACATGTCCGACATTGCGCCGCAACAATGCGTTGCCGGAAGGGACCAAATCCTAGTAAAATCCATAGGTTTGCTTCGTAGCTTGGGTGTATGCGCGTTGTTCAACCAAATTCGCCGCCTGATGCACGACGAATTCGGCAGGGGCAACCGTCCACGCCGGTCGCATGAGCATGGCAAAGGCAGTCCCATTTTCGACCAGGCCTGTCCGTCGGGTATTGTGCTGGCAGGCGGGCGTCACAGCCGGGTTGGCAGGTGCGGCGTGGGGATGGGCGGGCAACGACGCTGCGCTGTCGGCGCTGTGGGGAGGGGTCGTCAACATGGTGGCCGTGGTGGTCTACGCGGCCCTGCTCGCGATTTCCAATCCGGCCACGGCCGGCGCCACGGTGGCCGCATTGCTCAGGGCCGAAGCAGGCAAGATCCTGGTGATCGTCGCGCAGCTCTGGCTGCTGCTGACGACCTACAAGGAGATCAACGCACCGGCGTTCTTCTCGACCTTCGTGATCACGGTGTTGTTGTTTCGCATGGCCCTGAAAGAGCGCAATTGAGCGCAACTTAGCGCAACGAAAAATTCTCCCCAAACCACCATGGCCGGCGCCAGCTACGAATCCCCCTCCGAGTACATCCAGCACCATCTGACCTTCCAGGTCCAGCAGGTGGGCGACGGCACCTTTTGGAGCATCAACACCGACACCGTCGTCATGTCGGTGTTGCTGGGCCTGGTCGGCCTGGGCTTCATCTGGTGGGTGACCCGCCAGGCGACCGCCGGCGTGCCGTCGAAACGGCAGGCCTTCGTCGAACTCTGTGTGCAATTCGTCAACGACCAGGTCAAGGGCATCTACCACGGCGAAAGCCAGTGGGTGGCGCCGATCGCGCTCACGGTGTTCGTCTGGGTGGTGTTGATGAACACGATGGATATCGTACCCATCGACATCGCCGCCACAGCGCTCGGCTTCGCCGGACTTCACAATTGGCGGCTGGTGCCGACGGCCGACATCAACACGACCTTCGCGCTGGCGCTGACCGTCTTCGCGCTGATGATCATTTTCGGCATCCGCTCCAAGGGCGTCGGCGGCTGGGCGAAGGAGCTCTTCGTCGCGCCCTTCGGCAACCACATCCTGCTCTGGCCGTTCAACTTCATGTTCCAGATAGTCGAGTACGTCTCGAAGCCGCTGTCGCACAGCCTGCGGTTGTTCGGCAACATCTACGCCGGCGAGATCATCTTCCTGCTGCTCGGCATGTGGGCGGCGAGCGGGCTGTCAGGCACCGTGTTCTCCGGCATCCTCAGCCTCGGCTGGGCGATCTTCCACATCCTGATCATCCTGCTCCAGGCGTACATCTTCATGATGCTGACCATCGTCTATCTCGCGATGGCCGAGGAACATCACTGACCGGTGCTCCGGTCGTTTTCGCTCGTATTCGCCCATTTTCGTTCACCCCCGTTCAGGTTTCATTCAAGTCTCACTCTTCGCAACCGAAAGGAAAGCAACATGGAAAACGTGCAACTGCTGGCGATGATCCAATCGAGCACCGCCATCGGGATCGGCCTGATCATCGGTCTCGGCGCGCTTGGCGCCTGCGTCGGCGTCGGCATCATGTGCTCGCGCTTTCTGGAAGGCGCCGCGCGCCAGCCGGAACTGATGCCGCAGTTGCAGGTGAAGGTGTTCCTGCTCCTCGGCTTGATCGACGCGTCGTACATCATCGGCGTCGGCCTCGCGATGTTCTTCGCTTTCGCCAATCCGCTGCTGTCGGTCGTCCCCAAGTAAGCGCACGACTCCCGCATCCGTTCGATCCGCACCCCAAGGGCTTGTCATGAATTTCAACCTGACGCTGATCATGCAGGCAGCGGCCTTCACGGCCTTCATCTGGTTCTGCGCGCGCGTCATCTGGCCGCCGCTCATGCGCGCGATCGCAACGCGGCAGAAGCAGATCGCCGATGGTCTGGCTGCCGGCGAGCAGGGGCGCAAGGACCTGGCCAACGCCGCCAAGCGCGAAGCGGAAATCCTCGCCGATGCGAAGGCCAAATCTGCCGAGATCGTCGCCACCGGTGAGCGTTTCAAGGCCGCGACCATCGAGCAATCGAAGCTCGAGGCGAAGGCCGAGGGCGAGCGCATTCTGGCCGCGGCGAAGGCAGAGATCGAGCAAGAGGTCGCGCGGGCGAAAGAACAGCTGCGCGACGCGGTCGCCGATCTCGCGGTCACCGGTGCGTCGAAGATCCTGAAAAAGGACGTCGACCTCAAGGTCCACGCCGAACTGCTCGCGCAGTTGAAGCGCGAGCTGTAAGAGGCGTCCGCGACCGCGACCATGGCCGAACTGATCACCATCGCCCGTCCGTACGCCGAAGCTGCGTTCGCGCTCGCCCGTGAGCGTAACGCGCTGTCCGCCTGGTCGCAGATGCTGCGGCTGGCGAGCAGCGTCGTGGCCGATCCGCGCATCGCCGGTGCGCTCGACAATCCGAAACTCGACACGGCAGCCCGCGAATCGCTGCTGCTGTCGATTTGCGGCGACCGCCTGAACGACGAGGGTCGCAACTTCCTGCGCGTCCTGATCGACGCCGACCGGATCGCGCTGATGCCGGCGATTGCCGGGCAGTTCGATGCGCTGAAGGACGATGCCGACGGCGTTGCGCGGGCGACCATCGAAACGGCGTTTCCGCTTGCCGACGCCGACCTGGCCGAGCTCAAGACGGCGCTCGCGCGCCGCTTCGGCCGCCGGATCGAGGCGACCGTGGTCGAGAGGCCTGAGCTGATTGGCGGCGCCCGCGTCACCGTCGGCGACAATGTCATCGATGCCACCATCTCTGAGCAGCTGCGCGCGATGGCGGCGCAGCTTCGCGCCTGACGCCGACCAGCCCCCAAACATTCAACGTGGCGCCGCGGTCTGACGTCGCGGCAATCGTGAGGAAGACATGCAACTCAATCCGTCCGAAATCAGCGAACTGATCAAGAGCAAGATCGCCCACCTGGACACAGCGGCGGAAGTGCGCACGCAGGGCACCGTGGTGTCGGTGTCCGACGGCATCTGCCGGATCCACGGCCTGTCGTCGGCGATGCAGGGCGAAATGCTCGAGTTCCCGAACAACACCTTCGGTCTCGCGTTGAATCTCGAGCGCGACTCGGTCGGCTCGGTGATCCTCGGCGCCTACGAGAAGATCCGGGAAGGCGACACCGTCAAGTGCACGGGGCGCATCCTCGACGTTCCGGTCGGGCCGGAGCTGATCGGCCGCGTCGTCGATTCGCTCGGCCGGCCGATCGACGGCAAGGGGCCGGTGAACGCCAAGATGCGCGACGTCATCGAGAAGGTCGCGCCGGGGGTGATCGAACGGCAATCGGTGTCGCAGCCGGTGCAGACCGGGTTGAAGTCGATCGACGCGATGGTGCCGGTCGGCCGCGGGCAGCGCGCGCTCATCATCGGCGACCGCCAGACCGGCAAGCCGGCGGTCGCCGTCGACACCATCATCAACCAGAAGGGCAAGGACCTGATCTGCGTCTACGTCGCGATCGGGCAGAAGGCTTCGTCGATCAAGAACGTCGTGTCCAAGCTGACCGAATACGGCGCGATGGATTACACGATCGTCGTCGCCGCGTCGGCGTCGGAATCGGCGGCGCTGCAGTACATCGCGCCGTATTCGGGCTGTACGATGGGCGAGTACTTCCGCGACCGCGGGCAGGACGCACTGATCATCTACGACGACCTGACCAAGCAGGCGTGGGCCTACCGCCAGGTGTCGCTGCTGCTGCGCCGCCCGCCGGGTCGCGAGGCGTACCCGGGCGACGTGTTCTACCTGCATTCGCGCCTGCTCGAGCGCGCGGCGCGCGTGAACGCCGAGTACGTCGAGAAATTCACGAAGGGCGAAGTCAAGGGCAAAACCGGCTCGCTCACCGCGCTGCCGATCATCGAGACGCAGGCGGGTGACGTCACCGCGTTCGTGCCGACCAACGTGATCTCGATCACCGACGGGCAGATCTTCCTCGAGACCGACCTGTTCAACGCCGGCATCCGTCCCGCGATCAACGCGGGCATCTCGGTATCCCGTGTGGGCGGCAACGCGCAGACCAAGGTCATCAAGAAACTGGGCGGTGGCGTGCGGTTGGCGCTGGCGCAGTACCGCGAGCTTGCGGCCTTCGCGCAGTTCGCCTCCGACCTGGACGAGGCCACGCGCAAGCAGCTTGACCGCGGCCGCCTCGTCACCGAGCTCATGAAGCAGCCGCAGTACTCGCCGCTGTCGGTGGCCGAGCAGGCGCTGACGCTGTTCTCGGTGAACAAGGGTTACTACGACGACGTGCCGGTGGAGAGGGCACTCGCGTTCGAGGCGGCGCTGCGCCAGTTCATGAAGGGCAAGTACGGAGCGATTGTCGACAGAATCGCGTCGACGCTCGACCTGACGGCGGACGACGAGACGGCGCTGTCGGCGGCGATCGAGGACTTCAAGAAGACGGGCACATACTGATCGTCGTCCACGGGGACGACGGTTAAGCGTTAGAGAACAGCTCCACGGAACGCCGACATGGCCGGATCGAAAGAAATCAGAAACAAGATCAAGAGCGTGCAGAGCACGCGCAAGATCACCAAGGCGATGGAGATGGTCGCGGCCTCGAAGATGAAGAAGGCCCAGGATCGGATGCGCGCGTCGCGTCCCTACGTCGAAAAGCTGTTCAACATCGTGCTGCACACGGCGAAGGCGAACACCGAGTACCGCCACCCGTTCCTGGTTCCGCGCGAGACGGTGAAGCGCGTGGGGTCGATCGTCGTCACCACCGACAAGGGACTGTGCGGCGGCCTGAACACGAACATCCTGCGGCAGGTGCTGCAGGCGCATCGCGACTGGAAGGCGAATGGCATCGACGTCGACTACGTTGCGATCGGCAGCAGGGGCTTGGGCTTCCTGCAGCGGATGGGCGGCAACGTCGTCGCCTCGGTCGTGCAGATCGGCGATCGGCCGTCTCTCGACCGGATGGTCGGCCCCGTGAAGACGCTGATCGACGAGTATCTGGCGGGCGGAGTCGACGAAGTGCACGTGTTCTACACGAACTTCGTCAACACGATGAGTCAGGAACCCCGGCATGGCCGGATCATCCCCATTCCGCACCAGTTCCGGACGGCGTCCGGCGAGTTGCGCACCGCGGAGATCTCCGACGGCACCTGGGACTACATCTACGAACCGGATGCGCGCACGCTGCTCGACGGCATGATGCGCCGCTACCTCGAAGCCATCGTCTACCAGATGGTCAACGAGAACATGGCGTCCGAGCAGTCGGCGCGGATGGTAGCGATGAAGGCGGCGTCCGACAACGCCGGCAAGATCATCAACGAGCTGCAGCTCATCTACAACAAGACGCGGCAGGCGGCGATCACCAAGGAATTGTCCGAAATCGTCGGCGGCGCCGCGGCGGTTTGACGCAACGAACATCGAAATCAGACCTGCAACCAAGGACGGCAACATGAACGAAGGAACCATAGTCCAATGCATCGGCGCGGTCGTCGACGTCGAGTTTCCGCGCGACCAGATCCCCGAGATCTACGACGCGTTGAAGCTGGACGAGATCGGCCTCACGCTCGAAGTGCAGCAGCAGTTGGGTGACGGCGTCGTGCGCACGATCGCGCTCGGCAGCTCCGACGGACTGCGCCGCGGCATGACGGTGCTGAACACCAAGGCGCCGATCATGGTGCCGGTCGGCGTCGAGACGCTCGGCCGGATCATGGATGTGCTGGGCCGGCCGATCGACGAGCGCGGGCCGGTGGCCGCCGCCAAGTCGATGTCGATCCACCGCCAGGCGCCCGCCTACGAGGAACTCTCGCCGTCGCAGGAATTGCTCGAAACCGGGATCAAGGTCATCGACCTCATCTGCCCGTTCGCCAAGGGTGGCAAGATCGGCCTCTTCGGCGGCGCGGGCGTGGGGAAGACGGTGACGATGATGGAACTGATCAACAACATCGCCTCCGCGCACTCGGGCCTGTCGGTGTTCGCCGGTGTCGGCGAGCGCACCCGCGAAGGCAACGACTTCTACCACGAGATGATGGACTCGGGCGTGGTCAACAAGGACGACCTGTCGAAGTCCAAGGTGTCGATGGTCTACGGGCAGATGAACGAGCCTCCGGGCAACCGACTGCGCGTGGCGCTGACGGGACTCACGATCGCTGAATCGTTCCGCGACGAGGGCCGCGACGTGCTGTTCTTCGTCGACAACATCTACCGCTTCACGCTGGCCGGCACCGAGGTGTCGGCGCTGCTCGGCCGGATGCCGTCGGCGGTGGGCTACCAGCCTACGCTCGCCGAGGAGATGGGCCGCTTGCAGGAGCGCATCACGTCGACCAAGACCGGTTCGATCACATCGATCCAGGCGGTGTACGTGCCGGCGGATGACCTGACCGACCCGTCGCCGGCGACGACCTTCGGTCACCTCGACGCCACCGTCGTGCTGTCGCGCGACATCGCCTCGCTCGGCATCTATCCGTCGGTCGATCCGCTGGACTCGACGTCGCGGCAGATCGATCCGCACGTCATCGGTGAGGAGCACTACAACTGCACGCGACGCGTCCAGCAGACGCTGCAGCGCTACAAGGAGCTGCGTGACATCATCGCGATTCTCGGCATGGACGAGCTCTCGCCCGACGACAAGCTCGCGGTCGCCCGCGCACGCAAGATCCAGCGCTTCCTGTCGCAGCCCTTCACCGTCGCCGAGGTGTTCACCGGCTCGCCTGGCAAGTACGTGTCGCTGAAGGACACGATCAAGGGCTTCAACATGATCGTCAACGGCGAGTGCGACCTCTTGCCGGAGCAGGCGTTCTACATGGTGGGCACGATCGAGGAAGCGATCGAAAAGGCAAAGACGCTGCAATAGTTGCAGATATCTACGGTGGCGCCCAACGCCGTTGGGCGCGCGACAGAGGTCCGCTGTGCAGGTTTGTTGGAGCGTCGTTGGCGTGGCGGTCGCGGCTGCGGCAGACGGCTGGTCGCCGACGCTCAACCGATCTGTACATCGTTGTCGGCATCGGCGCTGAGAACACTACCTTACAATCATTGAGCTTCGTATCGTCGCCATGACCAACACCATTCACGTCGATGTAGTAAGCGCCGAAGAGCAGATCTACTCCGGTGAGGCCGAGTTCGTCGTGCTGCCGGGCGTCGAAGGCGAACTCGGTGTCTTCCCGCGGCATACGCCGCTGTTCACGCAGATCCGGCCCGGCGCCGTGCGCATCAAGCTGCCCGGACAGGACCAGGAGGAACTGGTGTTCGTGCAGGGCGGGTTCCTGGAGGTGCAGCCGAACAAGGTGACGGTGCTGGCCGACACGGCGATCCGCGCGCACGACCTGGACGAGGCCAAGGCGCTGGAAGCCAAGCAAAAGGCCGAAGACGCGATGCGGGACAAGGATTCGGCCGGCAGCCTTGCTTCGGCGCAGGCGGAACTCGCCACCGCGCTCGCGCAGCTCGAAGCGATCCGCAAGCTTCGACATCGCGCCGGCTAGTCTTCCGGCCGGCCCGACCTGCCCTTCGCGGGCGTTTCTGTCCGGTATCGGGCACCCCGGAACGGTGCGGTCAGTCGGCTGTCGCAGGGAAAATCGATTACCTGCCCGCAGGCCCGCGATTTGCATGTGTTGACCGGGCTGCGCCGATCCCGGCGTCCGGGTGAACGGGATGGTCGGCCTCACGGACGGAAGGGAAATCATGTTCGGTCGAATCGCCGTATCGCTCCTCCTCGGTCTTGCGCTGTCGACGACGGCGGCCGCGCAGGGGGAGCTCATTTTTGCCGTCACGGAAGGCGTCACCTATCAGGCGACGCCGAAGGAAGTCCGCGACAAGTTCACCCCGCTGGCCGAGGTGCTCGGCAAGGCGACGGGCCGGCGCGTGAAGATCGTGCTGGTCCCCGCTTACAACGACGTACGCGCTGGGCTCGCCAAGCAGGAATACGACCTCGCCTACATTCATCCGGCGCATGTCTCGATGGCCGAGATCAAGGCCGGCCGCTACAAGGCCGTCGCCTGGACGACCGGCTACACCGAGTACACGGCGTCGTTGCTGGTGCACGGGAGTTCGCCGCTGAAGACGCTGGACGATATGAAGGGGCATACGATGGTGACGCCGGATCCGGACTCGATCACGGCGGTGATGGTGCGGGCGATGCTGCGCGGCGACAAGTTGACCGCGACGCACGAGCGCGAGCCCACGCCCACCACCGTCCGGGTCATCACCACCCGCTACCAGGATGCCGTCCCCTTCTACATCGACAACGGCTTTGCGCAGGGAGGCGTCACCGCGGCCAGATCGGTGGTCAAGAAGTGGACCGACAACGGAGGCAAGGTGCTGGTGAACTCGAAGCCGGTACCGATCAAGCAGATTATCGTCTCGACGAAACTGCCTGCCGACGAGCAGCAGCGCATCCGCGACGCGCTGCTGACGTTGCGCGACACCAAGCCCGGCCGTGACGCCCTCGATGCGGTAGGCTACAAGGGCTTTGTCGCGCCGAACCCGGACGTCGAAAGCTCGACCATTGCCTACCTCGGGCTCTGACACCGCGCGCTAGGTCAACCCGTGCCGCGCCCGGTCGCGTTGACCCGGCGCAAGATCGCGCCTGACCGTGGATGCTAGGATACTGCACCGCACAATCCTGTGCGCAATGCGCGGCCGCGGTTTCATGACCGACTTCTATCTCTGACCGTACCCGCGAAGAGCGCGCTTCAACTAATACGAATTGCGATGCGCCAGTACACGAATCACACTTTCGACGAAATCGAGATCGGCGCCAGCGACACGGTGACGCGCACGTTGACGGCGACCGAGGTCGAAGCGTTGTCGCTGGTCACCGGGGACGTCGAGACCTTCCATCTCGATCTCGCACCCGGCGCGGTCGCCGATGTCGCGTCGGCACCGGGTGCCGCCGCGATTGCGCTGATCGCCGGCATCCTCAACAGGCGCTTGCCCGGCCCCGGCAGCGCCATCGTCGGCACCCGGTTCACCTACGGCGGCAGGCTGCGCACCGGCGACAGCGTGACGGCGAGCGTGACCGCACGCACCAAGGACCAACAGGCGCAGCGGATCGAGTTCGAATGCAGGGCCGTCAACGGCAATGGCGACGTGCTGGTGGACGGGTTCGCCACGGTCACGGCACCCGGACAGCGCATCGCCTACAGCGACATCGCCACTCCCGAGGTCGTGCTTCGCCGCAACGACGGCTTTGCGCGCCTTCTGAAGCGCTGCGAGCCGTTGCCGCCGGTGGCTTGCGCGGTCGTTCATCCCTGCGACCGGGATTCGCTGGCCGGCGCCATCGAGGCGACGCGACGCGGACTCATCGTACCGATCCTCGTGGGGCCGGAAGCGAAGATCCGCGCCACCGCGCAGGCGGCGGGGATCGACCTTGCCGGCTACCGCATCGTGTCGGCGCCGCACAGCCACGCCGCCGCGCTCGAAGCGGTCGCCATGGCACGCGCCGGCGACGTCGAGGCGTTGATGAAGGGCAGCCTTCACACCGACGAATTGATGGAGGCGATGGTGCCGACGACCACCGGACTTCGCACCGAGCGCCGGATCAGTCACGTGTTCGTGATGGACGTGCCGGCGTACCCGCGGATGCTGATGATCACCGATGCGGCGGTCAATATCGCGCCGGACCTGGCGGCAAAGGCGGACATCTGCCGCAATGCGATCGATCTTGCGCGCATACTGGGTATCGAGCAGCCGAAAGTCGCGATTCTCTCCGCCGTCGAGACCGTCAATCCGAACATCGAATCCACGCTGCACGCGGCGGCACTGTGCAAGATGGCCGATCGCGGGCAGATCGCCGGCGGCGTACTGGACGGGCCGCTCGCCTTCGACAACGCGATCTCGATGGAGGCGGCGAAGGCCAAGCAAATCGTGTCGCCGGTTGCCGGTTGCGCCGACATCCTGCTGGTCCCGGACCTCGAATCCGGCAACATGATCGCAAAACAATTGACGTACCTGGCCGGCGCCGACAGTGCCGGCATCGTGCTCGGCGCCCGCGTTCCGATCGTGCTGACGTCGCGGGCGGACAATGTGCGAACGCGCATCGCCTCCGCCGCGGTGATGAAACTCGTCGCGCACGATCGCCGGGAGCGGCTGCTGCCGAGGGGCTAGACTGCGCGACAACGAGGGCAAGACGTGGGCGAGATGCGGATCGAGAAGGATGCGCTCGGCGAGGTCCCGGTTCCGGAGCAGCGGCTGTGGGGTGCGCAGACGCAGCGCTCCATCGACAACTTCCCGATCGGCGTTGCCCGCTTCACGTTCGGCCGCCCGGTCGTGCGCGCCTTCGGCATCGTCAAGCAGGCCGCCGCCCGCACCAACGCGGAACTGGGCGTGCTGCCCGCGGACACCGCGCGCCTGATCGATCGTGCCGCGCAGGAAGTCATCGACGGCCGCTGGGATGACGAGTTTCCGCTGGTCGTGTTCCAGACCGGATCGGGCACGCAGTCGAACATGAACGCCAACGAGGTGATCGCCAATCGTGCGATTCAGCTGGCCGGAGGCCGCGTCGGCAGCAAGCAACCGGTGCACCCGAACGATCACGTCAACCGCAGCCAGTCGTCGAACGATGTTTTTCCGGCGGTGATGCACGTTGCGACCGTCGAGGAACTCGACCGCGCGCTGTTGCCGGCGATGTCGCAGCTGCGCGCGACGCTCGACGCCAAGGCAGCCGCTTTCGCCGGCGTCGTGATGCTCGGACGCACGCATCTGCAGGACGCGACTCCGGTGACGTTGGGGCAGGTGCTGTCGGGCTACGTGGCGCAACTCGACGATGCGCGCACCTACCTGTGCGCCGCGCGCGACGCCTTGTATGCGCTGGCGCTGGGGGGCACGGCCGTCGGCACCGGCATCAATTCACCGGTGCGCTTCGGCGTGGAAGTGGCGCGCGAGATCGCCCGGATCACCGGCAAGCCCTTCGTGTCCGCGGCGAACAAGTTCGCCGCGTTGTCCGCGCATGATGCAATGGTCAACGCCAGCGCGGCGCTGCGCACGACGGCAGGCGTTGCGATGAAGATCGCCAACGACGTGCGTCTCTACGCCAGCGGGCCGCGCGCCGGATTCGGGGAGCTGTCGATCCCCGACAACGAGCCTGGATCGTCGATCATGCCCGGCAAGATCAACCCGACGCAATGCGAAGCGTTGACGATGGTCGCCGTGCAGGTGTTCGGCAACGACGCGGCGGTGGCCTTCGCCGGCACGCAGGGGCACTTCCAGCTCAATGTGTTCAAGCCGATCATTCTGCACAATGTGCTGGAATCGATCGAGCTGCTCTCCGATGCGCTGCGCTCCTTCGACGAACGTTGCGTGCGAGGCATCGATCCCGATCTCGTGCGCATACGCGAGCACGTCGAAGGCTCGCTGATGCTGGTTACCGCGCTCAACCCGCACATCGGCTACGAGAACTCGGCGAAGATCGCGTTGAAGGCGCATCGCGACGGCAGCACCTTGCGCGAGGCTGCGCTGGCGCTTCGCTTGGTGAGTGCCGAGGATTTCGATCGCTGGATCGATCCGGAGGCGATGACGCGGCCCGGTTAGGAAGCGCGTGAAAATAACTTGATCATTATTTTCTACGCTGGGGAAGGATCGCGTAATTCCAGTCGCCATGAAACTCGGCCTGCTTGAGATTCAGCGCGTTGAGTTGCGCGTCGGGTATTTTGATG
>JADYZP010000048.1 GCA_020853025.1 Burkholderiales bacterium | reverse complement strand
GTGATATCGGCGGCCATGTTTGCGAGCACACTCTCGGTCGGCGGCACGCCGGCAAGGCGATCGTGCATGCGCTTCGCCTGTTCACGCGGACCGGCCGCCGCGGTCGCGGCCGCGAGGCTCATGAGCAGGCAGACTGCTCCGGTTCGACGATCGAGTTTCATATCGGCTCCCTGATTGCGGCCTTGACTATACGCAACGCGAACTTGCCCCCGGAATGTCTCAGCTCACAGACGTCGCCGAGTGACGACATCCCGCTCCGTAACGTCGTGCAGGTATGCTTGCCGCGGAAATTTGCGACTGCCGTCACATCGCGCGCGTATGCGCACGCCTATCAGGGAGCGTGTACGCCGCCGCGCGCTGTGACCGCCTCGGCAGATCGGCGCGTGAGTGGGCGGGCATGATTACGTCACATGAGGATTGCGGCATGAGCGAGCAGCGAAAGAGTGCGGCACGTCACGCAGCGCCGGGCGCCGCGCGCGGCCTCATCGCGGCCCTTGCGCTCGGCACCGTCGCGGCCTGCAGCCCGGGCGGCAACGTCGACATCGGCAGCGGCCAGAACCGCGATCCGGTCGCGGCCGATTTTCCGATGGCGTACATCAAGCGCACGGCCCCCGCGCCGATGCAGACGGACAGTCTCGTCGAGTTGCGCGACGCGCAGCCGGACGCTGCAATCGGCGTCTATGTGCGCGACCGCGCCGATCCGACCGCGCCCGAGCGCAACATCACGCAGCGCGTGACGGGCACCGACCTCTACGACATGCGCGACATCGATGCGTCGTACGACGGCAAGTCGATCGTGTTCGCGATGCGCGGTCCGCTCGATGCGAACCAGGACGAGGAAGACCCGCCGACCTGGAACATCTGGGAGTACGTGTTTGCGACCGACACACTGCGACGTGTGATCGGCTCCGACATCATCGCCGAGGAAGGACAGGACATCGCGCCGCACTACCTGCCCGACGGCCGCATCCTCTTCTCCTCCACCCGTCAGCGCGGCGCGAAGGCCGTGCTGATCGACGAAGGCAAGCCGCAATTCGAAGCGCAGACGACATCACGCAACGAACCCGCCTTTGTGCTGCACGTGATGAATGCCGACGGCACGAACATCCGCCAGATCTCGTACAACCCCGATCACGACATCGACCCCACGGTGCTGCGCAGCGGCAAGCTGATGTGGAGCCGCTGGGATGACGCCCCGGGCGGCCGCGACGGCATCCATCTCTACCAGTCGAACCCGGACGGCACCGATATCGAATTGCTGTACGGCGCGCAAAGCCACGACACCGGCACGAACAACTCGACCATCGAATTCGTGAAAACGCGCGAAATGCCGAACGGCAACATCCTCGCGCTCGTGCGCCCGCGCGAGGGCGACGATTTCGGTGGCAATCTCTATCTGATCGATGCCGGCACTTACGTCGAGAACACGCAGCCGACGCTTGCGAATGTCGGCATGACCGGCCCGGCACAGCGACCGGCGACCGGCAACGATGTGCGCACCGTGCCCGGCATTTCGCCGGGCGGCCGCTTCCACGACGCCTTCCCGCTGTGGGACGGCACCAACCGCATGGTCGTGAGCTGGGCGCAGTGCCGCGCGACGCTGAATGGCCAGGACCGGCCGTGCACCGACGACGTGGTCAACGACCCTGCTGCGCTGCCCGCGCCTCCCCAGTACAGCCTCTGGATGTACGACCTGTCCGCGCAGGCTTTCCTGCCGCTCATGACGCCGGAGGTGGGCCGCATGATCACCGACGTCGTGATCGCGCAGCCGCGCACGCCGCCCGCCGTGATCCTCGACAAGACGCCAGGCGTCGATGCCGATCCCGATCTCGTGGCCGAGGGCGCGGGGCTGCTCAATATCAAGAGTATCTACGACTTCGACGGCGTCGATCGTGCCGCGCCGCCGGGTGCCGTCGGCATCCGCGGCATGGCGGATCCGGTGCAGACGACTGCCAGCCAGCGCCTCGCGCGCTTCATCCGCATCGAGAAGATGGTCTCGATCCCCGACGACGACGTGCTCGACATCGACAATGCCGCGTTCGGCGCGACCAACTTCATGCGCGAGATCCTCGCCTATGCACCCATCGAGCCGGACGGCTCGGTGCGCATCAAGGTGCCCGCCAACGTCGCATTTCAGATGTCCATCCTCGACGTGAATGGCCGCCGCCTGCCCGGTTTTCCGCGACATGCCAACTGGCTGCAACTGCGACCCGGCGAGGTGCGCAGCTGCGGTGGATGCCACATCCGCGATCCGCAGACACCGACCTCTCACGGCCGCGCGGGCCTTTTCGGCAGCGCCTACAGCGGCGCGCTGACGACCGGCACGCCGTTTCCGAACACCGTGGCGGCTTTCCTGCCGCAGGCGGGCGAGACGATGGCCGAGACGCGCGCGCGCGTCACCTCGGCCTGCACGACCGGTGTCAACTGCGAGTCGGTGAATCCTGCCGTCAACGTGGTCTACCAGGATGTATGGACCGACCCGGCGGTGCGCGCGCCGGATCCGGATGTTGCCTACAACTATGCCGCTCTCATGACAGCGGCGCCGGCGAGCACCGAATGCCAGACACGCTGGACACCGACCTGTCGCATCGTGGTGAACTACGAGCAGCACATCCATCCACTCTGGTCGCTGCCGCGACCGGTGATCGACCCGGTGACCATGTTGCAGGTCGCGGATCACACCTGCACGCAGGCGGGCTGTCACAACACGACGAACGCCGCGAACGCGCCGATGGTCCCGGCGGGGCAGCTCGACCTGAAGGACGGCGCTTCGCAGGCCGAGCCGCTGCAGTTCGCCGCCTACCGGGAACTGCTCTTCGCGAGCAACCAGCAGTGTCTCGATCCGGCGACGGGCGCGCTGATCGACTGCCAGCAGCAAGTCGGCATCGATCCGGTCTCGGGACTGCCGATCTTCGCACCGATACCGTATCCTCCACCGCTGAGCGCCGGTAACGCGCGGGGGTCCACTCGCTTCTTCAGTCGCTTCGAAGCGGGCGGTGGAACGGTCGATCATCGCAACTTCCTGTCGCCAGCCGAACTACGCCTGATCTCGGAATGGGTCGATATTGGAGCGCAGTATTACAACAATCCGTTCGATCCTGGCGTGCCGGTCAACTAGCCTCGCGGCCCTCCTGTGCGGCTTCCTCGCTCTATTCGTCGTGACGCCCGCGGCGCACGCTGCGAAGGAATTGCTGCAGGTTTTCGTCGCGGAGCCGTACCTCGAACTGCGCACGGGCCCGGGTCGCGGCTATCCTGTCACGCAGGTCGTCGGCCGCGGCGAGTCCGTCGAGGTCCTGAAGCGTCGCACCGACTGGCTCAAGGTCCGCACGGAGCGCGGTATCGAGGGCTGGGCCGCCCAACGCGACATGGTGAAAACGCTGCTTGCAGACGGCACGTTCCTGAAGATCGACCTGGGCGACCGCGCAGGCTTCACCTCGCACCGCTGGGAAGCGGGCGGCATGGTCGGCGACTTCGACGGCGCGAACCTCGTCTCGGGTTACCTCGCGTTCTCGCTCAACGATCACCTGAAGATCGATCTTTCGCCGTCGCAGTTCCTGGGCGTCACCAGCAACGCGACGCCTGCCGATCGCAGCGGCTACACGCTCGATGTGGGGCTCAATCACGTGTTCGTGCCTGAATGGCGCTTCTCGCCCTTCGTCACGCTCGGCGGCGGCCTCTTCAACGTGAATCGCGACCCGCAGAATCCGCAGGCCGTCGACCTGCACGACCAGTCCGCGTATTACGGCGCTGGATTTCGCTTCTATCTGACACGGCGCTTCTTCGTCCGCGGCGAATACAAGAACCGCGTGGTATTCACGAGCCGCAACGACAACGAGGAACTCGAGGAATGGAAAGTCGGACTCGCCTTTTTCTTCTGACGCTCGCCGCGGCGACCACTGTGCTGCCGGGCTGCGCGTCGTTTCGCTGGCCGTGGCAGGACGCGCCGCCGCCCGTCGCAGAACCAGAGTCGACAGACAGCGACAACGCACCGCCGCCGCGCGTGATCGAACCCGAGGTCGAGCGCCGCAAGATCAAGGTGGCGAAGATCGACCAGGAGAACATCGAGGTCGGCGGCTTCTACGGTGTGATGAGCGTCGACGATTTCGGCTCGAACCCCGTTTACGGCGCCACTTTGACCTATCACGTGACCGAGGATTTCTTCTTCCGCGCGGAAGCCGGACAGACCAAGCTCGGGCTCACGAGCTTCGAGATCCTGAACCCCGGCTCCGACCCGCTCAACCTCGGGACTGATAGGCGTCTCACATACTACGGGCTCTCGCTCGGCTATAACTTTCTCCCAGGCGAGGTGTTTCTCGGTCGCAACCTCGCCATGAACAGCGCCTTTTACGTGTTGGGCGGCGTGGGCAGCACGAAGTTCGCGGACGATGAGCGTTTCACGCTGAACTTCGGCGGTGGCTACCGGGTC
>JADYZP010000047.1 GCA_020853025.1 Burkholderiales bacterium | reverse complement strand
ATCATGAAGGTGTTCTCGAACTCGCCGACCATCGCCTTCTGCGCCGCCTCGAAGCCATCGAAGTTCTTGTCCGCACTGCGCTTGGAGAACTCGCCGCCCAGGATCTCCTCCCAGTTGGGGCCCCAGACGATCTTGTCCATCTGCATGCCGGTGATCAGGCTGCGCGGCTTGGCCGTCGGAGCGGCGGTCATCTCGGGTGCCGATTGCAGGTGGTCGTAGTCGAAAGTGAACGGCTCGTAGTAGTCGTCGATCTGCGGCAGGTTCGGGTTCGCGAAGATCTTCATCAGGAGCTTCCACTTGCCACCCTGGCGCGGCTCGATCGCGCCGCTTGCCTTCCTGATCCAGCCGCCGTTCCACTTGTCCTGGTTCTCCCATTCCTTCGGGTAGCCGATGCCGGGCTTGGTCTCGACGTTGTTGAACCAGGCGTATTCCATGCCTGGACGGCTCGTCCAGACATTCTTGCAGGTGACCGAACAGGTGTGACAGCCGATGCACTTGTCCAGATTGAGCACCATCGCAATCTGCGCACGGACCTTCATTTGCAGTACTCCCTACATTGTTGCGGAACGACTCTCCCGAGGGGAAGCGAACGCCTTGGAAACGAACCGGTGGCGTTCAAGCCCCCTCCCCATGCGCCTGCGTGGACTCGATTTTCTCGGGCGCCAACGGCGTGTCCAGCCATCCGACCTTGTTCATCTTGCGCAGCACGATGAACTCGTCACGGTTGGTGCCGATAGTGCCGTAGTAATTGAAGCCGTAGCTCAGTTGCGCATAGCCGCCGATCATGTGCATCGGATTGAGCACCGCGCGGGTCACGGAATTGTGAATGCCTCCCCGCACGCCGGTGATTTCGCTGCCCGGCGTGTTGACGATCTTTTCCTGCGCGTGATACATCATGGCCATTCCCGGCTTGACGCGTTGGCTGACGACGGCGCGCGCAGTCAGCGCACCGTTCAGGTTGAACAGCTCGATCCAGTCGTTGTCGACGATCTGCGCGCGTTTGGCATCCTCTTCGCTGACCCACACGATCGGCCCGCCGCGACTCAGCGTAAGCATCAGCAGGTTGTCCGTGTAAGTGCTGTGGATACCCCACTTCTGGTGCGGCGTGATGAAGTTAAGCGCAATCTCCGGGTTGCCGTTCGGCCGGATACCGTGGATGTCGGCGGTGCTTTTCAGGTCCACCGGCGGGCGGTAGCTGGTAAAAGCCGAGCCGAATGCGCGCATCCAGGGGTGGTCGATGTAGAACTGCTGGCGCCCGGTCAAGGTGCGCCAGGGAATCAGTTCGTGCACGTTGGTGTAGCCGGCATTGTAGGAGACCTTTTCACTTTCGATACCGCTCCAAGTCGGTGAGCTGATGATCTTGCGCGGCTGCGCCTGGATGTCGCGAAAGCGGATCTTCTCGTCCTCGCGGTGCAGCGCCAGATGCGTGTGGTCGATACCGGTCTGTTTGCTCAAGGCTTGCCAGGCCTTCACCGCGACGTGCCCGTTGGTCTCAGGTGCCAGTTGCAAGATGACTTCGCAGGCATCGATATCGGTGTCGATTCTGGGCATGCCGCAGGTCGCGCCCTCTTCACTGACGAGACCGCACAATTCACCCAGCTGGCGCACCTCGGTCTGCGTGTTCCACGCAATGCCCTTGCCGCCGTTGCCGATCTTGCCCATCAGCGGGCCGAGGGCCGTAAAGCGCTTGTACACGTTCGGGTAGTCGCGTTCGACGACTTGCATGTTCGGTGCCGTCTTGCCCGGGATCAGCTCGCATTCGCCACGCGCCCAGTCCTGCACCTCGAGGGGCTGCGCCAGTTCGGCGGGCGAGTCGTGCATCAGAGGCGTCAGCACCAGCTCACGTTCGACACCGAGGTGACCGATGCAGACCTCGCTGAACTTCTTCGCGAAGCCTTTGTAGATCTCCCAGTCCGAGCGCGACTGCCAAGCCGGGTCCACCGCGGTAGACAGCGGATGGATGAACGGATGCATGTCGGTGGTGTTGAGGTCGTTCTTCTCGTACCAGGTCGCGGTGGGCAATACGATGTCGCTGTACAGACAGGTGGTGCTCATGCGGAAGTCCAGCGTCACCAGCAGGTCGAGCTTGCCTTCAGGGGCCTTGTCGTGCCAGACGACCTCCGTCGGCTTGGCGCCGCGGCCGACGCCGGGCCGCTCCAAGCCGGCCGGGTCCCCCGTCGGGGAAGCGCTCACCGCTTCGGGGGCGCCCTCTTCTCCGAGATCCTTGCCCTGCACGCCGTTGCTGGTGCCCAACAGATGCTTGAGGAAGTACTCATGGCCTTTGCCTGACGAACCGAGCAGGTTGGAGCGCCAGACAAAGAGGTTGCGCGGCCAGTTGTCCGGATTGTCCGGGTCGGTGCAGCTCATCTTCAGCGTGCCGTCCTGCAAACCCTTGACCGCGTAATCCTTGGGCTCCATGTTGGCCGCGACGGCGTCGCGTACCACCTGCAGCGGGTTCGTTTGCAGCTGCGGCGCGCTGGGCAGCCAGCCCATGCGTTCGGCGCGCACGTTGTAGTCGATCAGGCTGCCGCCGTACGTCGATCTGTCGGCCAGTGGCGACAACACTTCGTCCACACCCAGCTTTTCATAGCGCCACTGGTCGGTGTGCGCGTAGAAAAAGCTGGTGCTGTTCTGTTGACGCGGCGGGCGGATCCAGTCGAGCGCGAAGGTCAACGCTGTCCAGCCTGTCTGCGGGCGCAACTTTTCCTGACCCACGTAGTGCGCCCAGCCACCACCGCTTTTGCCGACGCAGCCGCACATCATCAGCATGTTGATGACACCACGATAGTTCATGTCACAGTGATACCAGTGGTTCATGCCGGCACCAATGATGACCATCGAGCGGCCTTCGGTCTTGTGCGCGTTGTCGGCGAACTGTCGCGCCACGGTGATTACCTGCTCGCGCGGCGTGCCGGTGATGCGCTCCTGCCAGGCTGGTGTATACGGCGTGTCGTCATCGAAGTCCTTCGCCGCCAGCTCGCCATCCAGTCCGCGCGCGACGCCGTACTGGGCCACCTGCAGATCGAATACCGTGGCTATCAGTGCTTCGCGCTTGTCGCCATCGCCGCCCAGCGCGATGCGCCGGACCGGCACGGTGCGCACCAGCACGTCTCCGGTTTCACCGTTCAACACGTTGCCCGGAAAATGCTCGCGGGCGATGCCGCCGTAGTAGGGGAAGCCGACCTTGGCCGTCTGGTCGCTCGGATGTTGGCCTTCGAGCACCGACAACTGCAGCTTCACATCGCTGCCGTCGTTTGCTTCCTTGGCCTGCAGGTTCCATTGACCGGTATCGGTGCGGCCATCGGGACCCCAGCGAAAACCGATCGCACCTTGTGGCAGCACCACGTTGCCGTTTTCGTCGAACGCAACGGTTTTCCATTCCGGGTTGTTCGCCTGGCCGAGCTTGCCGTCGAAGTCCGACGCGCGCACGTAGCGGTCGGGCACGGTGACTATGTCGCCGCTGGGCAAAGTGTGCTCCTTCAACATCACCAGCATCGGCATGTCGGTGTAGCGCCGTACGTAGTCGTCGAAGTAGGCGCTGCGCGCGCCGGAATCGGGAAAATAGAATTCCTTCAGGATGACGTGGCCCATGGCCATCGCCACCGCCGCGTCGGTGCCCTGCTTCGGGTGCAGCCAGATGTCCGACAGCTTGGCGACTTCGGAGTAGTCGGGCGTCACCGCCACGGTCTTCGTTCCCTTGTAGCGCACCTCGGTGAAGAAGTGCGCGTCCGGGGTGCGCGTCTGCGGCACGTTGCTGCCCCAGGCGATGATGAAGCCGGAGTTGTACCAATCGGCGCTTTCGGGAACGTCGGTCTGTTCGCCCCAGACCTGCGGGCTCGACGGCGGCAAGTCGCAGTACCAGTCGTAGAAGCTCATGCAGACGCCGCCGATCAGCGACAGATAACGTGCACCCGAGGCGTAGCTGACCATCGACATCGCCGGAATCGGCGAGAAACCGACCACGCGGTCGGGGCCGTGTTTCTTGATCGTGTGCACGTTTGCGGCAGCGACGATCTCGTTGACCTCGTCCCAGCTCGAGCGCACAAAGCCGCCGAGACCACGCACCTTCTGGTAATCGCGCCGCTTCGCCTCATCGGCCTGGATCGACGCCCATGCCTCGACCGGGCCATGCTGCAGCCGGGCCGCGCGCCAATGCTTGAGCAGCCGACCGCGCACCATCGGATGCTTGACACGATTCGCGCTGTACAGGTACCAGCTGTACGACGCCCCACGCGAGCAACCGCGCGGCTCGTGGTTGGGCATATCCCAGCGGGTGCGCGGGTAATCGGTCTGCTGCGTTTCCCAGGTAACGATTCCGCCCTTGACGTAGATCTTCCACGAGCAACCACCCGTGCAGTTCACGCCATGCGTCGAGCGCACGATCTTGTCGTGCGCCCAGCGGTTGCGGTAAGCGTCTTCCCACGTCCGGTCCTCGCCGGTGGTGACACCCAGCTCGCCGGCGAAAGACTCCTTCGGAATGGAGAAATGATTCAATCGGTCGAAAAAATGGCTCATCGAGATTCTCCGCTACAACCGTTTTGCTGGGAAATTACGGGTTCTTCACGTACGCGTTGGAACGCAGGTAGAACCACCAGTTGAGGATCAGGCACAGCGCATAGAATACCGCGAAGCCGTACATCGCCATTTCTGGCGTGCCTGCCTTGATCTGCTCGCCGATGACCACCGGTGCCGCGAAGGCGCCGTAGGCGGCCACCGCCGATGTCCAACCCAGCACCGGGCCGGCCTGCTGGCGGTCGAAGATGACGCCGATGGTGCGGAAGGTCGAGCCGTTGCCGATGCCGGTGGCGGCGAAGAGCACGATGAACAGCGCGAGGAAGATGAAGAAGTATTCCTCGGGTGTAGGCGAGTGGTAGGCCTTCATCATCACGTAGCCCACCGCCACCGACGCCGCGACCATCGTCGCCGACACCCACTGCGTGACGATCGAGCCGCCGACCTTGTCGGAGATCCAGCCGCCCACCGGGCGCGTCAGCGCGCCGACGAAAGGTCCGATCCACGCATAGGCGAGCACCGGCAGCGCGTTCGGATTGGGCCGCGTCTGCACCATCACGCCGTTCGCGTCGAATATGTGAATGATATCGAAAATGACCTTCATCGACAGCGGCAGCGCCATCGAAAAGCCGATGAACGAGCCGAAGGTGACGATGTACAGGATCGTCATCGACCATGTGTGCTTGTTGTGGAAGATCTCGAACTGCTTGGCCACGCCCTCCTTCATCGGACCGAAGGCGGCGAGCTTCATCACCGTCAGCATGAGCATGATGTCGAGCGGAATCGCCACCCAGACGTTGAGCAGCCCGAGGCCCGTTGGCGCCGGCAAGTACAGCCAGAGCATGAAGATCGACGGTACGAACGCCAGCGTGTACAGGTAGGTAATCTTCGAGAACGCGACGAGCGGGTTGCCGGTGTGCGGTGAGATCGTCTTCAGGTTGTTCATGCCGAACCAGCACAGGATCGACAGCGGCACCAGCGACAGCACCCAGGCGAAACCGGCATTCTGGATCCATGTCGGCGTGCCGGCCTCGATTTTGCCGAAGATCCAGCCGCTTTCCTTGAGCAGAATTTCCGGTGCCCCACCCCACGCCCCGAAGATGCTGACGGTCATGACCAGCGGAATAACCACCTGCATCGTCGTCACGCCGAAGTTGCCGAGACCTGCGTTCAAGCCGAGGCCGGTGCCCTGCAGCCGCTTCGGGAAGAAGCCGCTGATGTTCGACATCGACGACGCGAAGTTGCCGCCACCGACGCCGCACCACAGTGCCATCAGCTGGAACGACCACAATGGCCAGTCCTTGTGCTGCAGCACGATGCCGGTGCCGATCGCCGGAGCGAGCAGCATCGCCGTCGTCAGGAATATCGTGTTGCGCCCACCCGCCAGCCGGATCAGGAACGACGCCGGGATGCGCATCGTGGCGCCGGCGATGCCGGCGATCGCAGTCAGTGTGAAGAGTTCGCCCTGCGTGAAGGGAAAGCCGAGATTCAGCATCTGCACGGCGATGATGCCCCACATGCCCCAGACCGCGAAGCCGCAGAGCAGCGCCGGGATCGAGATCCACAGGTTGCGGTAGGCGATGCGCTTGCCGGTGGACTCCCAGAATTCGTCGTCCTCCGGCCGCCAGTCGAGGATGTCGGCGCGGCTTTCGCGCTTGGGCAGCGGCGCGGCGGCGTGGGTCGCGGTGTTGTTGGCCGACATGATGTTCCTTCGAGGTTTGGCGCGAGGCTAGCCGTGCAGGCGGAACGGCTTGGACTTGGCGCCCATCAGTTCGGCACCGCGCACTTCGGTCCAGTACATCCAGATCAACGAAACCCACACCACGCCATACATCAGCATAAACGCGGAGGAACGGATGCCGGTGAGGTCCATCAGCGCGCCAAACATGATCGGCAGGATGAAGCCGCCCAGTCCGCCGGCCAATCCGACGATGCCGGAGATGACGCCGATGTTGTCGGGGTAGTCGTCGGAGATGTACTTGAACACCGACGCCTTGCCGAAGGCCCAGGCGACGCCGAGGATGAAGATCAGCGCGGTGAACATCCAGACGTTGAGGCCGATATGAAAGGTCTTCGGCCCGTCGATGGTCAGGATCGTCATCTGCGTCTGCGGGTACGACAGCAGGAACAGGCAGATCCAGCTCACCCACAGCACCCACCACGTCATCGCGTGCGCGCCGACCCTGTCGGACATCCAGCCACCCATCGCGCGCAGCACGCCGCCGGGGAGCGAGAAGCACGCGGCAAGCAGCGCCGCGATGCGGATGTCGAGCTCGAACTCGCCGACGTAGTACTGAACCATCCACAGCGAGAGCGCCACGTAACCGCCGAAGACGATCGAGTAGTACTGGCAGTACTTCCAGACCTTGGGATCGCGCAGCGCCTGCAGCTGCTGGCGCCAGGTGATCTTCGAGTCGACCAGGTGATGCGGGTCGGAGTAGCTGAAGAACCAGAACAGCAGCGCGGTGCCGAGCATGATCGCCGCGTAGACCTGCGGCACCAGCACCCAGCCGAAGGCGACCACCAGTGCGGGCGCCACGAACTTGTTCACCGCGGCGCCGGAATTGCCGGCGCCGAAGATGCCCATCGCGAAGCCCTGCTGCTTGCGCGGGAACCAGCGGGCGACGTAGGGCGTGCCCACCGAGAACGAGCCGCCGGCAAGCCCCACGAACAGCCCCAGTACCAGGAACTGCCAGTACTCGGTCGCGTAGCCGATCAGCCAGATTGGCACGACGCAGACCAGCATCAACACGAACATGACGATGCGGCCGCCGTACTTGTCGGTCCACATGCCCAGTGGCACGCGTATCAGCGAGCCGGTGAGCACCGGCATCGCGGTGAGCAGCCCGAACTGCGTGGAGTTGAGATCGAGCGTCTTCTTGATCGGAATTCCGACCACGGCGAACATCATCCACACCATGAAGCACACGGTGAACGCCAGCGTGCTGGCGATCAGCACCGAGAGACCTTGCCTCTTCTTGTTCATGGATTCCGCTCTCCCCTCGTCTGGCCCTCTATCGACTGCGCCGAGTCTAGGGGCGGAGCTGTCGCGCAGCTATCCTCCGGTGGAGGAGGCGGCGGACATACGAAAGGATGATGCGCGCAGGTCGCGGCATCGTCCGGAAGAACTAGGTCGGGAGCTGGATCGCGGGAGTTTGCGCGAGATCAACCAAGCCCGTGCTCGGTTGCGATAACGGCGGCCTGGACGCGCGAACTGACATCGAGCTTGCGCAGCACGTGCTGGACATGGATCTTGACCGTCGTCTCGGCGATGCCCAGGTCGCGGCCGATCTCCTTGTTGCTTGAGCCGCGCGCGATGCCGCGCAGGATATCCTGCTCGCGAGGCGAAAGTAGCGCGAGCTTCGAAGCCGGCGGCGTAGGCGCCGACGCCGCATCACGGTACGCAGCGACCAGCTTGCTGGTCATCTCTTCGGCCAGCACGGTTTCGCCGCGCATGGCGCGAAGGATGGCCGCGACCAGCGCATCGCCCTCGATCGTCTTCAGCAAGTAGCCGCTGGCGCCGCCGCGCAGCGCACGGGCCAGGTCCTGCTCGTCCTCGCTCACCGTCAGCATCAGCACGCGCACGCCGGGTACCGTTTCGCGCAGTGACGGCAGTGCGTCGACGCCGTTGACGCCCGGCAGGTGATTGTCGAGCAAGATCAGGTCGGGCGACAGTTCCCGCGCCCGGCGCAGCGCCTCCCCGGCGTCGGCCGCGTCGCCGACCACCCGCAGCCGTGCATCGCGTGCGAGCAGTGCCGTCAGGCCACGCCGGAACAACGTGTGGTCGTCGACGACCAGGATGCGGATCGGAGGCAGACTCAGGTCGTCCACGGCTTTAGCGGGAGACGGTCTCGGCGACTGGAGGAGACGCCGCGGCGGCAAGCCCGATCCGCTGCGGGAGCGTGAGGACGATCGACGTCCCCCGGCCGGGTGTCGACACGACGTCCAGCGTGCCGCCGATCTTCTCGGCGCGTTCGGCCATGATGCGCAGCCCCACGTGCGTCTCGTCGCTGGCGCCAGCGTCGGGCATGAATCCGATGCCGTCGTCGCGGACCTCGAAGCGCCACTGCGGCAGCTGGGACACCGTCAGCCAGACCCGCGCCGCCTGTGCGTGCTTGCGCACGTT
Organism: Burkholderiales bacterium; assembly: GCA_020853025.1. Lineage (GTDB taxonomy): Bacteria > Pseudomonadota > Gammaproteobacteria > Burkholderiales > Casimicrobiaceae > VBCG01. Next base: position 20,617 of record JADYZP010000047.1, on the reverse strand, counting down.
CGACAGCGCTTCCTGCACGATGTGCAGCACCTGGACCTGCAGGTCGGGTGCCAACGGCATGCCGTGGCCCTGCATCTGCATCGTCGCCTTGAGTCCACTCTGGTGCTCGAACTTGCGCAGCGTCGTTTCGAGCGCCGGCCCGATGTCCTCGCCATGGACCCGGGTGCGGAAATGCAGCAGCAACTCGCGCACGTCACCGTAGCTCTCGCGTACGCCGGTGTCGATTTCCTCCAGCACGCGCTGCACGCGCTCGCCGTCGCCGCTGCCCAGCGCATCGCGCATCAGCTGCACCTGGATCTTCAGAAAGGCCAGCGACTGCGCGATGGAGTCGTGCAGTTCGCGCGCGATGAAGGTGCGCTCCTGCGCAACCGCGGCCTCCCTCGCCAGTGCGTTGAGCCGCAGGTTTTCCATCGCCCCGGCCAGGTGCGCGGTCAACGCCTCGAGCAGCGAGCGCTCGGCCGGCGACATCGTCACCTGTGCGTGATAGAAAAGGTTCACCTCACCCATCAGCCGCTCGTGGAGGCGCACCGGAATCGACACCAGCGTCGCGTAGCCGGCATCGGCGCAATGCCTTCTCGCGGTCGTGCGCATGGCGGCGATGGACACGACGCGCACTTCCTGCGCAGTTTCCAGCGTCCCGCAATAGCACTGTCCGGAACGCACGCATGCCTCGTCGTCGGCCATCGACTCGGGAAGCCCTTCGGACGCAAGCAGCAGAAAGCGTTGGTTGGCTTCGTCGGACCAGCGCAGCGCGACCCCGTCCGCACGGGAGACACGCCCGATGCGTTCGGCGAAGCCGTTGGCCAGCTCCTTCAGGGTCACCGCCTTTGCCGCCAGTGCGGTCACGTCGTAGAGTGCCTCCAGCCGCTCGCGCTTTTCCTCGAGCTCCGACGTCTTCTCCGCCACCCTGGCCTCGAGGTCCCGGTACATCGACTGCAGATTCCCGGCCATGTCGTTGAAGCATTCGGCAAGCGAACCGAATTCGTCGGTGGTAACCCGTTGCACGCGGGCGCCGAAATCGCCGCGCTGCAGGCGTTCGGTCGCCTCCTTCAGATGCCCGACCGGCTCCAGCACGAACAGGTAGCCCATGTAGAGCAGCAATACGGCGCCTACCACGGCCGAGACCATCATCGCCAGCTGCAACAAATGCAGCAGCGACGTCCAGCGCGACATGTGGCGTTCGATGCTGGCGACAAAGGCGTCGATGCCCGAAGCGAATGCCGCGGTGTCGTCGCGCAGCGCGGAGACGTCGGAGGACGGCGTCGACGTCCAATTACGATGGAATTGCACCCAATTGCGCTCGACTGCCGCAAAGCGCTGGCGCACCGCATCGTCCCACGGCACGAACAGCGGCCGCTCGAGATCGCCATGGCGCAACGTTGCGAGGCTGCCCTCGAATTCCTCGACGTACTTCGGTAGCGCACCGGTTTCGCCGGTACCGACCGCCAGCGCCATCCGGTATGCCTGCATTCGCATGCGACCCGCTTCGTTGACAGCAGCCGCGCCACCGTCCAGCTTCCAGGAGACCCACAGCGTCAGTGCGATCGACAGCAGCGCCAGCAGCAGGAACGGAATGCCGATTAGCGCGAGCTTGGACCCGAGGCTCCAGTGACGTGGATGGCTCATGCCATAATCTAACGGCAATGGGCGCGTTTGTGTTGAGTCGCATCAATGCACTTTGCCGGAGCCGGCTCGCTGTAGGAGTTATCCGACACGATTTACGTCATTGCGACGACTTCGGGCATCCGCTCGCGGACCACAACGGGTTATTGATGCAACACAACATTTTCGGTCTACGGCCATCCATGCTGTCCGAGTCCGACATCGGCGGCTGATTGGCGAACGTCGTGATCGAGCGGGTGATCGTCCGCGGTGACTTTGCTTCGGGTCAGATGCTCCCTGTCAACCTCGACGTCGTGCCAGCGGCCGGGTTAGCCGCAGGCGGCGGCGTATGAGTCTTGTCGCGGCCCTCCTCGTCGGCAGCATCGGCGCGCTGATCGGCGCCGTCGGACTCGGGGGCTTCATGCTCGTGCCGGTGCTCATGTACTTCGAGGGCGTATCGGTGCGCGAGGCAATCGTCGTCGCCGCGCTGTCGTTCCTGGTCTCGGGATTTGTCGCGCTCGCCATTCATCGAATGCCGGGCTTCGAGCTGCGCGGACATCGAAGCTTCCTCGCGTCGGCAGCACCGGGGGCTATCATTGGCGCGATCGTCGTCGACGCGATCGATGAGCGCGTGCTCGCCGTAGTCGTCGCGCTCGCGTTCGCGTGTGCGGCGGTTGCCGAGTGGCTCGGCATCCCGCGCGACGGGCGAGCGCGTGTTGTTTCGGGCAAGCAAGCGGTCGGTATCGGGACAATGACCGGCTTCGCTTCCGCATTGACGGGAACATCGGGGCCGATGGTTGCGATGCCGCTGCTCGCAGTCGCCGGCGTACCGATACGCGCCCGGGTCCTGCTCGGCCAGCTCGCCCAGATTCCCATCGCGGTTGGCGCGACGCTCGCCTTCCTCTCGCTTGGAGAAATCCCGTGGCGGCTGACGGTTTGGGCGGCTGCGGTCCTCGGTGCCGGCGTTGCCGCGGGCGCTCTATTCACGACGAGGGTTTCCGCCCGCTGGCTGCGCAGGATCGCCGCGGTCCTGATGCTCGGCGCCGCCACGGCCATCCTCTTCAAGCTCGATGGATAGCGCTGACAGCGCGTTCGTCGTCACCGAACTGCGTTCAGTGCGCGTGCGTATTCGGGGGCGCGGCTTGGCGCGGCTATGGTGATGGACGCGGAGGAGGAGGAGGCGCCGGCGCGGCCCTTCAAATGGGTGGCGTATGGTGGCCCGACCAAAAACCGGCTCAACGGCGTCGAGCCCTACGCCTATCTGAAGGATGTGCTGCAACGCCTGCCCTCGCATGCCATCCGCCGCGTCGCAGAACTGCTGCACTTCCACTGGAAACCTGCCGCGAGCTGATTCTTCAGCGCGCTGACATCACCCCCCGAGTACGCCGCACGATAAGCGTTTGCGGTCCTTGAAGTAACACGGGATTCCGGGACGCTTACTGATCAACTGCGCGACGCCGGCACCGGCACGGACCGCTTCGGTGACAGCCGCCCCGTGAGCCGCAAGCCGTCGCGCATGTTCAGCACGAGCAGCGTGATGTTGATCGCGCCGGCCACCAGTTCCACGCCCTGCAGCGCGTAGAACGCGCCGTCGAACCGCCCTGCGTTCGCCCACGACGCCAGCACGTACGCGCTGGGCAGCAGCACCAGCATCCCGTTGGCCGCGACGCCCTTCATCCGCCGTCCCTTGACTTCGACGAGGCGCCCGCTGCGCGAGCGCGCCAACGAAAAGCCGCCACCGCCGGTCGCGGCCATCGCCGGAATCAGCACCCACATGCCGGTCAGCACCGCGTTCTTGACGGCGACGACGCTGACCGAGCTCAAGAACAGTTCGGATACGACGGTCGATGTCCAGAACGTGGCGATGCACAGCAGCGCGACGGCCCCGAACAAGCCGTGCAGTTTCGATTTCATGATTCCATCTCCAATGAAGCATTGACGGCCTGCAACTCGCGCAGCACCGCTTCGAGCGTTCGCGCGGCGGCGCGTGCCTGAGCCGCCGGGATCTGGGTGGCGAACTTGGCAGCCTCGCTCATCCACAGCGCATCGGCCTGTCGATAAAGCTCGCTGCCTTGCGGCGTGAGCACATAGAGTGGCGAGCGCCGGTGCGCAGGGTTCGGGCGCGATTCAACCAGCCCTTGATCGAGCAACAGATTCAGTTGTTTCTGTGCCCCCTGGCGCGTGACGCCCATCGCCTCGCCCACCTGCGGCGCCGTCAGCTGGGTGCCGGCGAGCGCGATGGCGCCGAGCATCTGCCAGCGAGCGCTGGTCAGGCCCAAGGGTTCGACCAACCGGTCGCCCCAGTGCAGCAGCACGCCATTCAGGCGGAACACTGTCAGCGTCAGATGGGTGACGGCTTCAGCACCGGTAGCGAGATTCGTAGAAGCTGGGTTTGGGTTCGCATGGGTCATGATAACCAGTTTACATGTTGGGTAACTGGTTGTCAATATGCAAGTTCGATGCCCCGCTAACGCCGGTCGGCAAGACAGGCCAGGGCATTCGGTCGTCGCTGCATCGTTCGTGTCGCGTCATCGGATCGAACTGAACACCTATGACTCAAATCCACCCCCTTGACAGCGTTGCGACCATACGAGCAGTTGCCAGCCACAACCGGCCGCAGCTAAACCCGCGTCAGCAAAGGAAGTGGCCTCGCGCACGCTCGCGAGGCCAACAGGGAAAAACCGAGAACAGAGAGGCCCGGAGGGGGCGGAAGCCACGCCCGACAGGGGCCGGCGCTCGCGAGGCCAGGTCCGGAAACCGCGCCAACACAGGGGGAACGGGCAAAAAAATCCCAACCGGATAAGGGTTGGGATTTCACATTATGGTGGAGGTGGCGAGAATCGAACTCGCGTCCGGAAGCGCTCCACAGTCAGGACTACATGCTTAGTCGCGTCATTGTGCTCTCATCGCCACGCCGTTGACTGACATACGACGTGGCAACCAGTCACCTTGATTTGACGCCTCGCCCAAGTGACCCGGGCGGACGCGATCGCTCGAAATGTCCTTGCTGTGACTACACTGTTGCCAGCTTCACCCGGGCTGAGCGCCGCCCGGTGCAAGGTCCGGCGGGATTAAGCCGCCAGAGCGTAGTTTTCGTCGTTCGCAGTTAAGTTTGCGATTGTCAGAGTTTTACGAGGACCAACACCTCGGCATGCCCCAATCTGCTTCACTACCCCCGTCGAGACCAGTTCACCCCCGGTGATCGATCGGTAATTCCGGCCGCTTCTGTCTGACGCAACTTCGACCGGCAACCTGCAGTGCGATTATACCATTCGGCGCCATGATCCGGACCCCTATCGGGCCGTTGCGTTCTCTTCGGTTGCGACTCGAAACGACATGGGGACGATTCGGCGACTTGCAACCGGTCTCGGCGTGCGAATCGCAAGGACCGCAGGCGCCAACAGGCTAGAATGACCGAGCCCGAGCGTTCGCCACTGCCCATATGTCGCCCATCATCCCCGTCATCCTGTCCGGAGGCGCCGGCACCCGCCTGTGGCCGCTGTCGCGCGAATCCGCACCCAAACCGTTCATGGTGCTGCCGGACGGCGAAACGCTGCTCGGCAAGACCGCGCATCGCGCGATGTCGATCGCCGGCACGCGCGGACTGGTCACGGTGACCAACCGCGATTACTACTTCCATACCAAGGATGTCTATGCGGGTCTCGGCGGGCGCGAGCCGCAGGATGCCGCGTACCTGCTGGAGCCTTTCGGCCGCAACACCGCACCCGCCGTCGCGATCGCCGCGATGCTGGTGCGCGCGCGCTACGGGGATGACGCGGTGATGCTGGTGCTCGCCGCGGATCACCTGATTCGCGACGAGGCGGCGTTCGCCGAGTCGGTCGCACAGGCGGCCGCGCTGGCACGCGCGGGCAAGCTTGTCACCTTCGGCATTACGCCGACGCTGCCCGAGACTGGCTTCGGGTATATCGAATGCGGCACCGAATTGGGCAAGCGCGGCTTCGCCGCGGTGAAGTTCATCGAGAAGCCGCCGCTCGCGCAAGCACGCGACTACCTGGCCGCGGGCAACTACGTCTGGAACTCCGGCATGTTCGCGTTCACCGCGGGCACGATTCTCGCGGCCTTCGACCGCCACGCGCCGGTCATCGCCGCGGCGGTGCGCACGGCGTGGCAGCCTCTGGCAACTCGCGGTCACGACGCGATGCTGGAGATCGACGCTGCCAGCTTCGCAACGGCACCCGACGTCTCGATCGATTACGCGCTGATGGAACCCGCGGCGGCGGAAGGCATTGTGGCCGTCGTGCGCGGCGACTTCGACTGGAGCGACGTCGGCTCGTGGCAGGCGGTATCGGAACTCTCCGATGCGGACGCGGACGGCAACCGCGGCAGCGGCGAGCGAGTGGCGATCGATACCCGCGGCACCTTCGTTCATTCGGAAGACCGGATGGTCGCGACCATCGGCGTCGAGAATCTGGTCATCGTCGACACGCCGGACGCCGTGCTGATCGCACATCGCGACCAACTGCAGCGTGTCAAGGAAGTCGTCGGCGAATTGAAGGCGCGCGGCCACGACTCCTACAAGCTGCACAGGACCGTCGCCCGCCCGTGGGGAAGCTACACGATCCTCGGCGAAGGCCCCGGCTTCAAGATCAAGCGTATCGAAGTGAAGCCGGGAGGTGCGCTTTCGTTGCAGTTGCATCATCGCCGCACCGAGCACTGGGTCGTGGTCCGCGGAACCGCGCACGTCACCTGCGGTGACCATGCCTTCGACCTGCCGCAGGGTGAGTCGACGTTCATTCCCGTCGGGACCATGCATCGGCTCGAGAACCGCAGCGGCGCCGCGCTCGCGATCATCGAGGTGGCCTGCGGCGACTACATCGCCGAAGACGACATCGTCCGTTTCGACGACCAGTACGGTCGCGCGCGACCCGCGCAGGACGATTCTGTCGTGACGGCGGGCCGCGAATGAACGCCTGGGACTGACCCCTTGCCTTCCCTGCCCGGCGGAGCGCCCGCATCCCCGGAAGCCGTGACCGAGGACGCCGGATTCCGGACGCTGGTTCCCGATCGCGCTGCCGGGCGCCTGCGCACGCGATTCATTGCCAGCCGCCGCCGGCGCAGCCTGGTGGTGCTCGCGGTGTGCGCGATCGTCGCCGCCGCGGCTGTGTGGATGTACGTGGGTGTGGAACGGTCGATTCGCGAACTGCGCGCCCAGGGCCTGCCCGCATTGCTCGATGCCAAGACCAAGTCGCTCGAAGTGTTCATCGCCGAGCGACGCAACGACGGCGAGCGCTGGGCGCGCGACCCGCAGATCGCGGCGCAGACCGCGGACCTCGCCCGCCAGGCCAGCGGCCGCGACCTCACCGATCATTGCCGCAGCCGCGCCGTGGAGGAGTGGCGTGCGCTGTTCGTGCCGCTGCTCAAGTTCGAGAACGTCGCCGCAGTCAACACCGTCGATCGCAATGGCCGGATCATCGCATCGACGCTGCCGGAGATCTGCGGTCTGCGGGCGCAGCAGCGGACGATGGCGCCACAATTGGCGCAGGTTTTTGCCGGGCACACGCAGTTCATCCGGCCGTTCGCAGCCGACTCGCAGCTCGTCGCGGCGCAGCCGTTTCTCGGCACGCGCCCGCTGGCCTGGGTGGAAACGCCGTCACGCGACGCGTCGGGCAACGTGGTGGCCGCAATCGGCTTCGCGAGCTACGTCGACCGCGACTTCGAGGCGATCCTGAGTGCAGCACGGCCCGGCGAAACCGGCGAAGCCTATGCCTTCGACGAAACGGGTACGCTACTGTCCGAAGTTCGCGACCTGCGCGGACTGCATCGCGCCGGCCTGCTGCCCGAAGGCGCTACGAGCGCTGCCTTCCGCCTCAAGGTCCGCGATCCGGGCGTTGAACTGGAGCCTGGCGTGGCCGCTCCGGGCGGTGATGTCGAATGGCCGCTGACGCGTCCGGTCATGCTTTCGCTCACCGCGGGTGCCGAGGCAGCGCGGCGAGGGTTGCCGGCGAAAGGCGTGCTGCTCGATCCCTATCGCAATTATCGCGGCGCCGAAGTCATCGGTGCATGGCGCTGGCTGCCGGAGGAACGGCTGGGCGTGGTCGCCGAGATCGGCGTCGGCGAGGCCTACGCGCCGCTGCGCTACGTCCGCGTGACGATTGCCACCGTCATGGTCCTGTTGGTGCTGACCGCGGGCTGGGCGGCGTGGTCGACTCTGGCACTCGCCCGGCTGACCGCGAAGCCGGCTGCCGGCCGCCGCATAGGCGCGTACCGTCTGGAACGCGAGCTCGCCGAAGGCGGCTCGGCCACCGTGCACCTCGCACGGCACGCGCTCCTGAAGCGGCCGACCGCCATCAAGATCCTGAAGCGGCACATGGCGACCGACGAACTGTCCGCGCGCTTCGAGCGCGAAGTGCGTCTGGTCAGCGAGCTGCAGCATCCGAACACGATAGAGATCTACGACTACGGGCACACGAACGACGGTCTCCTGTACTACGCGATGGAGTACGTCGACGGCTTGTCGCTCGACGCGCTGCTGGCGCGCGAGCCCACGCTGCCGCTGGAGCGCATTCGCCATATCGTCGTCCAGGTCTGCGCGGCGCTCGCCGAGGTCCACGCCAAGGGCATGGTCCATCGCGACATCAAGCCGCAGAACGTGATGGTCTGCGAGCGCGGCGGTGAATACGACTTCGTGAAGCTGCTCGATTTCGGCATCGTCAAGCGCATCGAGGCAGTACGCGACGACCACCCGGACGCCAACCGCGTGCTGACGCGGCAGGTGCGCCTGCTCGGCACACCCGCGTACATGCCGCCGGAGCGCATCGGCGCACCCTCCGATGTCGATGCCCGCTCCGACATCTACGGCGTCGGTGCGCTGATCTACTTCCTGGTCTGCGGGCGCGCGCCCTTCGTGGGCGACGACGAGGCGGCGATCCTGCGCCAGGTATTGGCGACATCGGCGCCGCGGATCTCGGATGCGCTGCCTGGCGTGCCGCCGGCGCTCGATGACCTGGTCGCGCGCTGTCTTGCGAAGGTCCCCGAAGAGCGGCCCGCGGCGGTCGACGAAATCGTCGGCACGCTGACGGCATTGGAACTGCCGAGCTGGACCCGCGACAATGCGCGAACGTGGTGGGGCCGGTGGCGCGCGGGGCATGCGTCTGCCGTTGCCCAGGACGCGAGCAAGTGCTAAGCGAGCACGTCCGGGTCGAGCTGGCGCTCGAGCCGCGCGATCTGGTCCTTGAGCAGCAGCTTGCGCCGCTTCAGGCGCCGCAGCTGCAGTTCGTCGTGCGTCGGATCGAGCGCGAGGCGCTCGATCGCCGTATCCAGATCCCGATGCTCGAGCTTCAGCGCCACGATGCGCTGTTGCAGCGCGACGCGGCTCGCATCGCCGATGACAGCGCCGAAGTCGTCGTCGTTGCCGCCGTCGCTCAATCGGTCCCCACTGCCGCTGCCTCTTCGATATCGGGGCGACGACGTCCGTAGCGGCTGGTGAGCCAGATGCCGATGAGGATCAGTGCGATGCCGGCGAAGTGGAAGGGTGCAAAGCGCTCGCCGAGCACCGCCCACGCGAGCACGACGCCGAACACCGGCATCAGGTGGACAAAGAGTCCGGCCACGTTGGCGCCCAATTTCTCGACGCCGCTGTTCCAGAAGAGATACGCCAGCACCGATGAAAACAACGCAACGGCGAGCAGTGCGGCGAAATTGGTCCAGGTCCAGACGACGTGATAGCCGAGCGCCATTTCGCCCAGCCACAGCGGCAGCACGCAACCGTTGCCGATGATCGCGACGACCAGCAGGAACGACATCCGATGCATTCCGGCAGGCCGCCACCGCAGCATGATCGTGTACACCGACCACATCGCCATCGACAGGATGATGAAGAGGTCGCCGATGTTGAGATGGAAATCGAGCAATACCTGCAGGCTGCCGCGGCTCAGGATCGCGAACACTCCGGCGAGCGACACTGCGACACCCACAGCCTGCAACGGCGCGAGCCGTTCATGCAGAAACACCCACGAGATCGCAACGATCATCACCGGAACGAACGAGTTGAGGATCACGCCGTTGGTCGCCGTCGTGAAGTTGAGTCCGAGGTAGGCGAGGCTGTTGTGCGTACCGACGCCGATGGAACCGAGCAGCAACAGGATTTTCCGGTTCGCGCGAATGATCGGCCAGTCGCGCCGCACGTAGGGCCAAGCGAAGGGTGCCAGGATCAGGATCGCGAACAGCCAGCGGAAGAAGGTCATCGCCATCGGCGGAATATCGCTGTGCAGTCCGCGTCCGACGATCCAGTTGCAGGCCCAGAGGAATGGCGTCAGCGTCAGCAGAAGGTACGGCGTCATGCTGCGCGTCACGGGCATGGCGCCAGTATAAGCCTGCCTGCGCCGGTATAATCGCGCGCTTGGATCCCGTTACGTCCTTACCGGGCGTGCCGCCTGCCATGGCCACCGGCGTGCCCGCACTCCCTGCGCTGATTCCGGCCCTGCCCGAAGCGGGCCGCCGGCTCGCCACGGGTCCGTTCGCCGGCTCTTCCGACGCGCTTGCGCTGGCCGACCTCGCGCGCCGTGCGTCCGCGGCGAAGCGGATGGTCGCGATCGTCGGAGCGGATCCGCTGTCAGCGCAGCGGCTGACCGAAGAGATCGCCTGGTTCGCGCCGGAACTGCGCATAGCACTGCTGCCGGACTGGGAGACGCTTCCCTACGATCACTTCTCGCCGCATCAGGACCTGGTGTCCGAGCGGCTGGCGACGCTCTACCGCGCGACGCGCGGCGAATGCGACGTGCTGGTGGTCGCCGCGACCACCGCGCTCTACCGCCTCGCGCCGCCATCCTACCTCGCCGCCTTCACGTTTTTCCTGACGCAAGGCGAGACGCTCGATGTCGACGCACTGCGCTCGCAGCTTGCACTTGCCGGCTACGCACACGTCACGCAGGTCGTCTCGCCCGGGGAATTCAGTATCCGCGGCGGCCTTATCGATCTGTTTCCGATGGGCGCGACGCTGCCCTACCGCATCGATCTCTTCGACACCGACATCGAGACCATCAAGACCTTCGACGTCGATACGCAGCGCTCGCTGTATCCAGTGCATGACGTGCGGCTGCGGCCCGCGCGCGAGTTCCCGCTCGACGATGCCGGACGCACGCGCTTCCGCAGCCGCTTCCGCGAGGTCTTCGAAGGCGATCCGTCGAAGTCCGTGCTGTACAAGGACGTCTCCAACGGCATTGCCCCGGGCGGCATCGAGTACTACCTGCCGCTGTTCTTCGATGAAACCGCGACGCTCGCCGACTACCTGCCGTCCACCGCGATCATCGTGCTGCACGGCGACGTCGGAGGCGCGGTCAACCACTTCTGGCAGGACACCGAGTCGCGCTATCGGCTGCTGCGCGGCGACAAGGCGCGGCCGCTGCTGCCTCCGACCGAGCTGTTCCTCCCCGCGGATGCGTTCAACGGCACGCTCAAGTCGTTCGGGCGCATCGAGCTGCGCGCCGCGGGTGACGGACAGACGATCGCGCTGCCGCCGGTGCAGGTCGATCGTCGCGCCGACGATCCGCTGGCTTCGCTGAAGCGGTACCTGGCGAAGTCCGAACTCAAGGTTGCGATCATCGCCGAAAGTGCGGGCCGTCGCGAAACGATGCAGCAATATTTCGCCGAGTACGGATTGACGCCGGCGCTGGCCGAGGGCTTCGGCGGACTGCTGGCGGCGCCGAAGCGCATGCTGCTCGTTGCCGCGCCGCTCGCCGCCGGCTTTGCATGGCCCGACGGTGGTCTCGCCTTCGTCACCGAGACCGAGCTCTACGCCGGCGTCGTGCGACGCACGGCGCGCGAGGCCGCCAAGCGTTCGAACGTCGACGCTATGGTGCGCGACCTGTCCGAGGTGCGTATCGGCGATCCGGTCGTGCACGAGGAACACGGCATCGGCCGTTATCTCGGACTGTTGACGCTGGATCTGGGCGACGGACCCAACGAGTTCCTGCAGCTGGTCTACGCCAACGAGGCGAAACTCTACGTCCCGGTCGCCAACCTGCACCTGATCAGCCGCTACAGCGGTGCGGCGCCGGACGCCGCGCCGCTGCACGAGCTCGGCAGCGGGCAGTGGGAGAAGGCAAAGCGCAAGGCCGCGCGGCAGGCGCACGACACCGCCGCCGAACTGCTCAACCTCTACGCGCAACGCGCGGCACGGCACGGCCACACCTTCGCGATGAAGCCGCACGACTACGAGGCCTTTGCCGAAGGCTTCGGCTTCGAGGAAACACCCGACCAGACGGCGACCATCGAGGCGGTGATCGGTGACATGACGTCGGGCAGGCCGATGGATCGGCTGGTGTGCGGCGACGTCGGTTTCGGCAAGACCGAGGTCGCGTTGCGCGCCGCCTTCGTGGCGCTCAACGACGGCAAGCAGGTGGCGCTGCTGGTGCCGACGACGCTGTTGGCCGAGCAGCACTTCCAGACCTTCTGCGACCGTTTCGCCGACACGCCGGTGCGCATCGCCGAGCTGTCGCGCTTCCGCACCGCGAAGGAGACGAAGCTCGCGCTGGAGGGGCTCGCCGCCGGCCGTGTCGACCTGGTGATCGGCACGCACAAGCTCTTGCAGAGCGACGTCAAGTTCCACAACCTGGGGCTGGTCATCATCGACGAGGAACACCGCTTCGGCGTCCGGCAGAAAGAGTTGTTGAAGCGGCTGCGCGCCGAAGTCGACGTGCTGACGCTGACCGCGACGCCGATTCCCCGCACGCTGGCGATGTCGCTGGAAGGCATCCGCGACTTTTCGGTAATCGCCACCGCACCGCAGCGAAGGCTCGCGATCAAGACCTTCGTCGCCGCGTATTCGCCCGGAATCGTGCGCGAGGCGGCGCTTCGTGAATTGAAACGCGGCGGCCAGATCTACTTCCTGCACAACGAAGTCGCCACCATCGCGACGCGCGCCGAGACGCTCGCGAAGCTGCTGCCCGAGGCACGCATCGCCGTCGCGCACGGCCAATTGGCCGAGCGCGAGCTGGAACACGTGATGCGCGACTTCTACCAGCAGCGGATCAACCTGCTCGTGTGCTCGACGATCATCGAGACCGGTATCGACGTACCGACTGCCAACACGATCATCATCGACCGCGCCGACCGCTTCGGACTCGCGCAATTGCACCAGTTGCGCGGCCGCGTCGGCCGCTCGCACCACCAGGCCTACGCCTACCTGCTGACGCCGCCCGCCGACGCGCTGTCGGCGCAGGCGAAAAAGCGACTCGAGGCGATCCAGATGCTGGAGGACCTGGGCTCGGGCTTCTACCTCGCGATGCACGATCTCGAGATTCGCGGCGCCGGCGAGGTGCTGGGCGAATCGCAGTCCGGCGAGATGCAGGAAGTCGGCTTCCAGCTCTACAACGACATGCTGCGCGCGTCGGTGTCGGCGCTGAAATCGGGGCGCGAGCCCGATTTGAGCGAGCCGCTCGGCGTCACGACCGAGATCAACCTGCACGTCCCGGCGCTGCTGCCGGAGAAATACTGCGCCGACGTCCACGAGCGGCTGGTGCTCTACAAGCGGCTCGCCAGCGCCGAGACGACCGACGAGATGGAAGGTATCCAGGAGGAGCTGGTCGACCGCTTCGGCCCCACGCCCGACCAGGCGCTGGCGCTGCTCGCCTGCCATCGCCTGCGCCTGCTCGCGAAGCCGCTCGGCGTGCGCAAGATCGACGCCGGACCCGAACGCACGACCCTCCAGTTCGTCCGCCATCCACCCTTCGATCCGGGCGCGCTGATCCTGCTCGTGCAGCGCGACGGACGGATCCGCTTCGCCGGACCCGACCGCATCCGTATCGAGCGCGCGGCGCCGGCGCTGGCCGACCGTATCGCGCTGGCGAGGGACTTCCTCGGGCGGCTTGCGTAGCAACGGCGCGTCGAGGCGTTGTTTCGCCGGCGCACCTGATTGCTAGAATCCACCATGGCCGAAACGCTGCCGCCGCAGATCCATGTCTTCGTCCGCGACTGGCTGTCGGCGAACAACATCCTGCTGAAAAGCCGCGACGGCCACGTGCTGATCGACTCCGGCTACAAGACGCACGCGCCGCTGACGCTGGCGCTGCTCGCCTCCGGCCGCGGGCTGGGCGGGGAGCCGCTGGCCACCTTGGTCAACACCCATCTGCATTCGGACCACATCGGCGGCAACGCCGCGGTACGCGACGTCTACGGTTGCACCATCGTGTTCCCCGATTCCGAAGCCCCGATCATCCGTCGCTGGGACACCAAGGCGCTGCTGCTCGACTACGCCGACCAGGAGGCCGACCGCTTCGACATCGACCAGACGCTGCACGTGGGGACGTCGCAGGTCTGGGGCGATCTCGAATGGCAGATGCTCGCCTCCCCCGGCCACGACATGGGCGCGCTCGTCTTCTACAACCCGGAGCACAGAATCCTCGTCTCCGGCGACGCGCTGTGGGAGAACGGCTACGGCTTCGTGATGCCGGCCTCGCTCGATCCGGATGCGCTGCCCGCCGCGCGCGATACCCTGGACATGATCGCGAGCCTCGACGTACGCTTCGTCATCCCGGGCCACGGCGAAGTGTTCACCGACATCGGCGCCGCGCTCGATCGTGCGTACCGGCGCACCGCCGCCTTCGAGGCCGACGAAACACGCGTCGCGCGCCACGCGCTGAAGGCGCTGCTCACGTTCACGCTGCTGCACCGGCGACGGATGGCGCTGGCGGATTTGCCGTCCTACGTCGACCGCGTCGGTATCTTCCGCGACTTCAACGCCGCGGTACTGCGGATGACGCCGACCGCGCTGGCGGCGATGCTGGTCGACGAACTGCAGCGCGCCGGCGTCGTACGCCGCGACGGCGCCGACCTCGTGCCTGCCGGCTGAGCGCGGGAGTTCGGTGGCATGCAGGGAATAAGCCGGCGATCCGCACTGTTCATCGCATCGAGATTGCAGATACGATACATTTCCGCTTCAATGCGCGCGCGTGCGCAATATCGTCAGCCGCTTCATACTTCAGGAGGTCGCATGAACAGGCACCTTGTTCCCGCAGTGAGCGCACTCGCCGTCATCGTCACCTTTTCCGCCGCCGCGGCGGCGCAGGAAATGAAACCGGACCGCGCGATCAAGTACCGGCAGGGCATCCTGCAGGCGATGGGTTGGAACATGGGTGTGCTGGGTGCCATGGTCAAGGGCGAGATCCCCTACGACAAGGACAAGGCGGTCCGTTCGGCGACCTTCATCGGCGAACTCGCGCAAATGCCGTTCGACGGCTTCGTGCCGGGATCGGAAACGGGGGCGCCGACCAAGGCGAAGCCCGACATCTGGAAAGAAAGGGCGAAATTCGACAAGCTGGCGCAGGCAATGCAGGCCGAGACGCTCAAGCTCGTCGCAGCGGCCAAGACCGGCGACGTGGCGCAACTGCGTACCGCGGCGGGTGCGACCGGCAAAGCCTGTTCCAATTGCCACGACGACTTCCGCAACAAATAGCGGACACGGTGGCGTGCGGAAAATCGGGGGACCGGCTGCAGCTCTCGGGCTGACCCCGATTTACCGAGCGCACTTCAAAGACGATTGAACATCCACCACACCGCTGCGCCGCACGCGGCCAGCAGTACGATCGCGCGCATGCTCGAAGCCACGGCCGCCTTCGGGTCCGCCGTCGGCGGAGGTAGGCGCTTGCGCCCGTCGACCATCGGCCGGATCAGGTTGTCGCGCAACAGCACGAGATAGGCGAACACGGCGACGATGTGCAGGCTCGCCAGACTGGCGACCACCCACCAGCCGCGTCGGTGCAGCGAGCTGATGCTGTCTGACAAGTCCTTGCTGATCAGCTTGACCAGAGGGCCGTCGTTCAGGATGTCGTCGTTGGTGAACAGCCCCGTCGTGGCCTGGAACAGCATCGCCAGCAGCAGTGCGATGACCATCCAGCCGCCGATCGGGTTGTGCGTCGCGTGGATCTCATGCGGCGGCCGCAACAGCGAGCGGACGTAGGCGACGACGGCGCCCGGCCCGCGGACGAACGACGCGAAGCGCGCGTTGGTGCTACCGACGAAGCCCCAGATCACGCGAAACACGGCCAGCGCCAGCAGCGTCCCGCCGAAGCGCATGTGCCAGACCAGCGCTTCGTTGCCGATGAGCCCGGTCGTGATCAGCGCGGCGACGAGCAGCACCATCACCCAGTGCACGACGCGAACCGGCCAGTCCCAGACCGGGACCACGACCAGCGAATTCGATTCTTCGGTCATCGGCGCCATCCAATACGCGAGCGAGAAAAATTCATGCACGCGACGATTGCAGCCGATCGCGATCGAACCGAAGTCTAGCTCAGCTGCGCGACGAAGCTGCGCACGCCATTCAGCAGCATCTCCACCGCCAGCGCGGTCAGCACCAGGCCCATCAGTCTTTCGAGGGCGCTCACCGCGCGTTCGCCGAGCGCCGCCTGCAAGCGCGGCGCAGCGAGCAGGATGAGCGTGGTGACCGCCATGGCGATGGTCACCGCCAGCGTCCACGAGCCCAGGCGTGCCGGGTCCTTCGACGCCATCAGCATCACGGTCGCCAGCGCCGAAGGCCCGGCGATCGCCGGCACCGCCAGCGGCACCAGAAAGGGCTCGCCGCCGCTCACCTCGCCGAACACGCCTTCCTTGCTCGGAAACACCATCCGCAATGCGATCAGGAACAGGATGATGCCGCCAGCGATCGACAGCGATACGTCGGACAGCCGCAGCCACTGCATGAACGTGTGCCCGCCGGCCATGAACGCCAGCAGGATCAGATAGGCGATCAGGCATTCGCGCAGCACGATGCGCAGGCGGCGTGCGGCCGGCACCCGCGCCAGCGACGAGACGACCAGCGGCAGATTGCCGAAGGGATCGAGCACCAGGAGCAGGAGGATGGTCGAGGAAAAGAGTTCGGCGTTCATGAATGCCGTCGTTGGCGGCTCAGGACGCGAGTCCCGTCCACAACCAATAGCCCAGCGGCATCAGGATCGCCGCCAACAGTCCGTGCAGCCCGAAGGCGAGGCCCGCGTAGGCGCCGGCATCGGCGTTCACCTGGAAGGCGCGCGCGGTTCCGATGCCGTGGGCGGCGAGTCCCAGCGCGAAGCCCCGCGCTCGCCAGTCGCGGACTCGGCAGGCGTCGAGCACGTACTTGCCGATCGCGGCGCCCAGGACGCCGGTCGTCACGGCGAACACCGCCGCCAGCGCCGGCAGGCCACCCAGCTTTTCCGCGACGCCCATCGCGATTGGCGTGGTCACCGACTTGGGCGCGAGCGACAGTATGGTCGCGGGCGAGGCACCCAGCAGCGCCGCGAGCCCGACCACGCTCGACAGCGCGACCAGCGAGCCGACCGCGAGCGCGCCGGCGATCGGAAGGGCGAGCCGGCGTACACTGCCCCACTCGCGCACCAGCGGCACGGCGAGCCCCACCACCGCGGGACCGAGCAGAAAGTGCACGAACTGTGCGCCGTCGAAGTAGGTCTGGTACGCGGTGCCGGTGGCGAGCAGCAAAGAGACAATCAGCGCAACGGCGATCAGCACCGGATTGGCGAGCGGATGCATGCCGCTGCGCGCGTAGCACCACCAGCCGGCCGCGTACATCACCAGCGTCAGCGCGAGTCCGGCGAGCGGCGTCGCGGCAAGGTACACCCACAGCTCGAAAAATGGCTGCGCAGCGCCGCTCATTGCGCTTCGTCCACGACGCTGCCGCGCTGTCGCGCAACGAGCCACTGGAATGTCAACGCGGTCGCCGCGATGGCGAGTACGGTGCTCACACCGAGCGCGACGACGATCGGCAGCCATTCGCTCGCCAGGCGGGCCGCATGCAGCATCACGCCCACACCCGCGGGCACGAAGAGCAGCGACAGGTGCCGTGCGAGGCCGTCGGCGGCGACCGACATCGCAGCGGGTGCGCCGCCGCGGACCAGCAGCGCAACGGTCAGCAGCGCCATGCCGGCCACCGGCCCCGGTATCGGCACTCCGGCGAGCCGCACCAATGCCTCGCCCGCGCTCTGAAACACGAGCAGCCAAGTCAAGCCGGCCAGCAACGGACTCACGCCATTCTCGTCGTCATTGTCCCATCACCAGGCCTTCGCGGCGCGGATCGGTGCCGCCGATCCAGCCGCCGTTCGTACGCACGATTGCCTGTGCGCCGCTGGTCATCTCGATCACCCTGACATCGGCGCCGAGCGCGCGCAGCTTCGGCGCCAGTTCCGCAGTTCCGGTACCGCGCTCGACCTCGGTCGGACCATTGCGGCTACCGAAATTCGGCAGCGCGATGGCCGCCTGCGGATCGAGATCCCAGTCGATGATCGCGAGCAGGACTTTGCTCACGTAGTTGATGATCGCGCTGCCACCCGGCGAGCCGGTGACGATGGCGACGCGCCCCAAGCGGTCGTAGGCGATCGTCGGCGCCATCGACGAGCGTGGCCGCTTGCCGCCTTCGACGCGGTTGGCAACCGGCTTGCCGTTGTCCTCGGGCACGAACGAGAAGTCGGTCAACTCGTTGTTGAGCAGAAAACCGCCACGTGTCATCAGCCGGCTGCCGAACTGGTTCTCGATCGTCGTCGTCATTGCCAGCGCATTGCCGAAGCGATCGACGATCGAGATGTGCGACGTCGACGGCAGGTCGAGCGCCGTATCGGCGCCCGACGCCGTCTTGCGCACGGCCCGCTCGCGTTCCGGCGGGTTGCCAGGAAGCGCGCGCCGCATGCTCGAATCGGGCCGGATCAGCGCCGAGCGCGCGCGCAGGTACGCGTCGTCGAGCAATCCGGCAGGTGGCGTGAAGAACGCGGGATCGGCGATGTAAACGCTGCGGTCGGCGAAGGCGAGGCGGCCCGCCTCGCTCATCAAGTGCACGCTCCAGAATCCGGCCGGCTGCATCGCCGCGACGTCGAAGCGCTCGATCATCTTCAATACCTGCAATACGGTGATGCCGCCGGATGACGGCATCGGAAAGCCGCAGACGCGGTACTCGCGGTAGGCATCGCACACCGGCTCGCGTACGACGACCCGATAGTTCGCGAGGTCGGCCAAAGTGATGTCGCCCGGATTGAACGGATGCCGGTCGACGGTATCGACGATGTCGTGCGCAATCTCACCGGCGTAGAACGCATCGGCGCCGCCGGCCGCGATCGCCCGCAGCGTCCGCGCATACGCCGGATTGCGCAGCGTCGTCCCGACTGGCAACACGCCGCCATTGGCGTCGAAGAAATACTCGCGCAGCCGCGGCTGCGTCATGTAGCGCTCGGCGGCGAGCAGCGCGTGTAGCCGTGGTGACATCGCGAAGCCGTTCTCGGCGAGAGCGATCGCCGGCTCGAACAGCGTTGTCCAGGCGAGCCTGCCGTATTTGCGGTGCACCGTTTCGAGCAGCCGAACCGTGCCGGGCACGCCGACCGAGCGGCCACCGACCACAGCGTCGTAGAACTCGAGCGGCTTGCCGTCGCGCAGAAAGCGATCGGGCTTCGCCGCCGCCGGTGCCGTCTCCCTGCCGTCGTAGGCGACAAGGCGCTTGGCGCGTGCGTCGTGCAGCAACATGAACGCGCCGCCGCCGATGCCCGACGATTGTGGTTCGACCAAACCCAGCACGAGCTGCACGGCGACCGCCGCGTCGACGGCCGATCCCCCGCGCGCGAGGATCGCGTAGCCCGCCCGCGCCGCCTGCGGATTGGCCGCCGCGACCATCCAGTGCCGGGAGGCGACCGGCTGCCGGTCCAGCCATCCGGACGGGTGCTCGGGCGCGACGTGTTGCGCGAGCGCGATGGCGGGGACCAGGCACGCCACCCGCAGGCAGCGGCGCAAAGCCGCTGGCGGCGATCCCCGCCACCCGTTCCAGAGCCGCCGCGACGAGCTTGCCGATGGCCGACTCGATGGCGGCTTCCCAGATGCAGGCTGCACTGACGAACACCTCATCGGCATTCACGGTCCTCGAGCGTGCCCGTCGAGAGAGCTTGCGCCAATCGGCCAGAAACCAGAGGTAGACCTGCGTATCGAGCAGCTACTTGACGACCCCCGGCACGACCGCGGCGACCACCGGCGCGGCAGCCGCCGCAACCTGCGCGGGCGGCGTCGTGATCTGCATCTGCGCCTTCGAATCGGCCCTGGTCGGTCCCCACGCCGCGAGCAGCGGCACGATCATCAGCGCGACGATGTTGATGATCTTGATCAGCGGGTTGACCGCCGGTCCGGCGGTGTCCTTGTAAGGATCGCCGACGGTGTCGCCGGTCACCGCCGCCTTGTGCGCGTCGGAACCCTTGCCGCCGAAATGGCCGTCCTCGATATACTTCTTCGCGTTGTCCCACGCGCCGCCGCCGGTCGTCATCGAGATGGCGACGAAGAGGCCCGTGATGATCGTGCCCATCAGCAGGCCGCCCAGCGCCTGCGGTCCGAGCAGCAGCCCCACCACCACCGGCACCAGCACCGGCAGCAACGACGGAACGATCATTTCGCGGATCGCCGCCTTGGTCAGCATGTCGACGGCGACGCCGTATTCGGGCTTGGCGGTGCCTTCCATGATGCCCTTGATTTCGCTGAACTGCCGGCGCACCTCGACCACCACCGCGCCGGCCGCACGGCCGACGGCTTCCATCGCCATCGCGGCGAAGAGATAGGGGATGAGGCCGCCGATGAACAGCCCGATGATTACCATGTGGTTCGACAGGTCGAAGGTAGCGCCGATGTTGAACGTCTCCAGCGCATGCGTGTAGTCGGCGAACAGCACCAGCGCGGCAAGGCCTGCGGAACCGATCGCGTAGCCCTTGGTCACCGCCTTGGTCGTGTTGCCCACGGCATCCAACGGATCGGTGATGTTGCGCACCGAGTCCGGAAGGTTCGCCATTTCGGCGATGCCGCCCGCGTTGTCGGTGATCGGGCCGTAGGCGTCGAGCGCGACGATGATCCCGGCCATCGACAGCATCGATGTCGCGGCGATCGCGATGCCGTACAGGCCCGCGCACCAGAAGGACACCAGAATTGCCGCACACACGGACAGCACCGGCCACGCGGTGGCCTTCATCGACACGCCGATGCAGGCGATGATGTTGGTTGCGTGCCCGGTCGTCGATGCCTGCGCGATGTGCCTGACCGGCTTGAAGTCGGT
>JADYZP010000046.1 GCA_020853025.1 Burkholderiales bacterium | reverse complement strand
TGAATTGAAGAACCAGTGGGGCTGGGGTGGCTTTACGACGCACGATCTGCATCGCTGCCAACTCTCGGCGCGCGCCGTCGCGCTCATCTACAACTGGTGGAGCCTCTTCGTCCGGCTGGCCAGTCCAAAGGCCCGCCGTGAGGCCATTACCAGCCGTCCGTGGCTGATGTCGTCGATCGGCCGCAAGACCGAGCATGCCGGGCAGACCACGATAACGTTGACTGGATTGCATGCGCATTTTGGCAAGGCCCGCGATGCGCTGATGCGCGTCTCCACCATGCTCAAAGCCTGGACCGAGCGCGCTGCGGAGCAGTTGAACTCGACGACCGTCTGGCATCTTGTCTGCGACCACCTGAAACTCATCCTCGCCGGTATCCACTCACCCAATTCATCCCGACTCCTTGCCGATCGCGTTCATGGAGCTGGCTAACTGCGGTTTTTAGGATAAATCGCGACGGCTGGCACGCGCTGCGTTCGCCCGCTCGCTTGCGGCTGCGGCACCACGACAGGTGCAGGGTCTGCCGCGCGCGGGTGACGCCGACGTACATGAGCCTGCGCTCCTCGTCGACGTCGCCGGCGTCGATCCGCTCGCGATGCGGCAGTACGCCCTCCTCCAAACCGACCAGGAACACGTGCGCGAATTCGAGCCCCTTCGCCGCGTGCAGCGTCGACAGGCGCACCGCCTGCGCGGAGTCGTCTTCGCGGCCGTCGAGCATCGTGATCAGCGCAACCATCTGCGTCAGTTCGAGCAGGTTGCGCCCGTCGGCCTCGCCCTTGCGCACCAGCCAGCCGGCCAGGTCGCGCACGCTCTTCGTGCGCTCCTGCGCGTCGCGCCGGTCGAGCGTGTCGACGAGCCACGCCTCGTAGCCAATGCCAGCCAGCAATTCATCGAGCAGGCGGCCGGGCGGTTCACGCTCGGCGCGACCGCGCAAGCCGCCGATCAGCGAAGTGAACTCGCGCAACGTCTCGAGCGCCCGCGCTGGAACCAGACTCGGCAACTCGGGCGCGAAGCTGGCCGCGTACAGGCTTTCGCCGCGCGCGGTGGCGACCTCCGACAGCCGCGTCAGCGTGGCCCGGCCGACGCCGCGCTTCGGCGTCGTCACCGCGCGGAGGAACGCGGGATCGTCGTCGTCGCTTGCCGACGCGAGAGCATCTGCCGGGGCCATCCGCGCGTTCTTCCACGCGCTGATTTTCCATTGCACAACGCGCGCGCGGCTGCGGTCGGCGGTGGCGACGAGCTCCGCGACGATGCCCTCCAGATCCGCCGGATCAAGAATCGAAAACCCCGGCCGCAATCCAGCAGACTTCGCTTCGCTGCGCAGGATCTTCAGACCCAGAGCGTGAAAGGTCGCGATCGTCACCCGGCCGGCGAGCTCGCTCCCGCCTTGTGCACGCAGCAGCAGCTGCGCGCGCTCGCGCATCTCGCGTGCGGCCTTGTTGGTGAAGGTGACGGCGACGATACGCGCCGGATCGACGCCCTGCTCGATCAGCCGCGCGATCTTGGCCGTGATGACGCGCGTCTTGCCGCTGCCGGCGCCGGCCAGCACCAGAAGCGGGCCGTCGCAATAGCGAACGGCCTCGCGTTGCGGGGCATTGAGCGGGAAGGACACGCGGGCCGATACGCTAGAATCGCAGCGATTCTAACAGCGGCACGACGACGTCTACGTCGCGCATCGACATGGCGCTCTACGCGATCGGCGACATCCAGGGCTGCCACGCCGAGTTCTGCGAACTGCTCGCTCTCATCGGCTTCTCGCCCCGCAACGACAGGCTGTGGCTGGTCGGCGATCTCGTCAATCGCGGGCCTTCGTCGCTTGCCGTGCTGCGCGAGGTGATCGCACTCGGCGACGCCTCCGTGAGCGTCCTCGGCAACCACGACTTCCACCTGTTGACCGTCGCGGCGGGGCATCGCAAGCCTCATCGCAGCGATACGCTCGACGCCGTACTCGCTGCACCGGATCGCGACGCGCTGACTGCGTGGCTGTCCGCGCGCCCGCTGGTGGTCGCCGAGGAAGGATGGGCGATGGTGCACGCGGGTTTCCTCCCGTCGTGGACCGTCGCGCAGGCGCTGGCGCTGTCGAAGGAGGTGCAGACGGTACTCGGCAGCGACGCAGCGCACGAGTTCCTGGGTGTGCTCTACGGCGATGCGCCGCGACGCTGGAGCGACGATCTCACCGGCTGGGACCGCCTGCGTACCGTCGTCAACGCGTGTACGCGGCTTCGCTTCTGCACGGCCGACGACACGATGGAGCTCGCCGAAAAGCGCGGTCCCGAGCACGTGCCCGAAGGCTTCCTGCCGTGGTTCGCGCATCCGCAGCGCCGTGCGGCCGGCACGACGATCGTCTGCGGCCACTGGTCGACGCTGGAATTGATGCTCGCGCCCAACGTCCTGATGCTCGATTCGGGTTGCCTGTGGGGCGGCACGCTGACCGCGATCAGGCTGCCGGATCGCCGCGTCTACCAGGTTCCGTCGCGCTCGCCGGTGCAGCCAAAGCCCTTCGGATAGACGCCTCGACCGCCGGCGCGAATGCGTTTCACCACAGATGCGTGCCGAAAGTCGCGTGATACAGCGCGTCTGCCGCCTCGCGGTCGACCGCGTGGTTCTGCGCCCCGCGCGACGCGATCTTCAGCGCGCCCAGCACCGAGGCGAGTCCTCCCGTACGCTCCCAGTCCCATTCCTGCGCGATGCCGTGCAGCAGTCCCGCGCGATACGCGTCGCCGCAGCCGGTCGGATCGACCACCGCGGCGGGCTTCGCCGCCGGTATCGGATAGGTCACGCCGTCGGTGTGGATCACCGAGCCGTCGCCGCCCAGCGTGACGACCAGCGCATCGACGCGCTCGGCGATTCCCGCCAGCGACACGCCGGTGCGCTCGGCCAGCATCCGTCCCTCGTAGTCGTTGACGGCGACATAGCGCGCCTGCTCGATCATCGCCAGCAGTTCGGAACCGTCGAAGAGCGGCATCCCCTGTCCGGGGTCGAAGACGAAGGGAATGCCGGCTTGCGCGAACTGCGCGGCATGCGCACGCATGCCGTCCTTGCCGTCAGGCGAAACGATACCGAGCCCGATGCCGTCGACGTCGGCAACGCGGCCCTGGTGCGAGAAGTTCATCGCGCCTGGATGAAAGGCGGTGATCTGGTTGTCGTCCAGGTCGGTGATGATGAACGCCTGCGCCGTGTACGTGCCCGGCACTTGGCGCACGCCGTCGACGGCGATGCCGAAGGCGGACAGGCGCTCGCGGTAGTCGACGCCGTCGTCGCCGATGGTCGCCATCACCACCGGCTCGCCGCCGACATGCCGCAGGTTGTAGGCGATGTTGCCGGCGCAGCCACCCCACTCGCGCCGCATCTCGCCGATCTGGAAGGACACCGACAGCACCTGCGTGTCACCGGGCAGGATGTGCCTGGCGAAATGGTCGGGAAACACCATGATGGTGTCGTAGGCGAGCGAACCACAGACGAGCGTGCGCATGAATGGCTGGATCTTTCGGCAAAGGGCGAAAGTGTAGCGCCTGCACCTGACCGCGCGCAGCAGTCCGCGCACCGAAGCTCAGGAATGGCCGGCGAGACGGCGAGGAAACGCGGTGCTGCCGTCAGGTGGCGGTCTCCTTGCCGACGTCGCGCACGACGAACTGCTGGCGTCGCGACACCGGCAGCGTTTCCGGCAATCCGTTCAGCAATACCTCCCAGTGCGAATCGCCGTCGTCGTTGACGCGGCGCTCGAAGCCGCGGATATGGTCGCGGGAGACGAGGCAGTTGCGATGGACGCGCACGAAGCGGAAGCCGAATTCGCTTTCGAGCTTGGTCAGCGATTCCTCGAGCAGGTACTCACGCGCTGCCGTCTTGATCGTGATGTACTTCAGCTCGGCCTTGAGATAGACGATGTCCTCGAGCGGCACCAGTACGACGCGCGAACGCTCGGTGACCGACAGGAAACGCCGCGCCGATGCCGGCAGCAATGCAAGCTTTTCCATGCTCACGGGTTTCAGGCGCGGCACCTTCTGCAGTGCCGAGAGCAGCCGCTGCACGCGCACCGGCTTCATCAGGTAGTCGACGGCGTTGACCTCGAAGGCCTGCACCGCATGCTCGTGGAACGCCGTGGTGAAAATGACGACAGGAGGATGCGGCAGCTTCAGCAGATGACGCGCAAGTTCGATGCCGTCCATGTCCGGCATGTGGATGTCGGTCAGCACCAGGTCGGCGGGTGCGCTCTGCAGGAGGTCGAGCGCTTCGCGCCCGTGCTGCGCTTCGCCGACGACCGCGATCGGCAGCGCGGTGCTGCAATCGTCCAGCAGGTCGCGCAGGCGGCGGCGGGCGGGCGCCTCGTCGTCGACGAGCAGCACGCGAAGCGGGGAGTCAGCCATGGGTCACCTATGGGCGGGAAGCGTGGTTCGGATCTTCGGCTCGTGACGGCGGCCGGGGTCCGCCGGCCGCTGCGACTTTCGTGCCGGAACCGCAGCCGGGCGCTCTGCTGCCGGCTCGGGTCGCTCGGTACGATAGGGCATGCGGATGTGCACTTCGTAGCCGTCGCGCGTCACGCGCGATTGAAGGCTCGCCTCGGCGTCGAAATGCAGTGCGAGTCGCTCACGCACGTTGGCGAGCGCCATCTTGTTCCCCGAATGATGCTTGCCCCCTTGCGCACGATACGGATTCCTGAGGATCGCGTGGACTTCGCCGCGCGCCAGGAACAGGTTGACCGACACGGTTCCCGCCTGGATCGACGGCTCGATGCCGTGGTAGACGGCGTTCTCCAGCAGGGGCTGCAGCACCAGCGGCGGCACCAGCGCGTCGCCGGGCATGCTCTTCACGTTCCAGTCGACCCGCAGGCGATCGCCCAGCCGAAGCTGCTCGAGTTGCAGGTACTGCCGGCACAATTCGACCTCGTCGGCGAGCGGCGCCAGTCCGCGGTTGTCGCGCATCAGCACACGAAACAGATCCGCCATGTCCTGCAGCGCCTCCTCGGCGCGCGCAGGCTCCTTGCGCACCAGCGAGAGCACCGCATTGATGCTGTTGAACAGGAAGTGCGGCCGGATGCGCGCCTGCAGCGCCTGCAGGCGCGCTTCGGTGATCGCCGGCGACAGCGCGCGCGAGCGCAGCTGGAAATACAGGATCAGCATGCCGGTCGCAAGCAGCCCCCAGGTCAGCCAGACCAGAAGCACGGCTGCGGGCTGCGGCCGCAGCACCCGATAGATTTCGAAGCAGGCGACGCCCGCGAGCACGGTGACCAGCGCGACCACCGCCGCACCGGTGCGAAAGGGCAGGTGCGCCAATTTCCGCGCGGCGAGCCAAAGCACCGCCAGCACCAGGAACAGATACGGCTCGACGACGGCCGTCGCGGCCGACCATTCGTCGAACATCCTGCCTGGAGTCGGTGCGCGCGCGAATGCGTAGAGCACCGCGCCGGCATTGACCGCCACCAGCACGCGCAGGACCGTACCGAGATTGCGAAAGTCCGGAAGCACGGGCTGATTGGCGTTTTGTCTTATAATCGACGGCATGATCGGGGACGGCATGCAAGCATCATGCCCGGTGACCATTGTCGGCAAGCGAAGCGGCCGGCGCAAGAAAAACGTGATGTCCGACACCTCCCCTCCTTCCGCTTCTGCAGACGGCGCCACCGGCGGATGGTCCGGGCGCTTCTCCGAGCCCGTCACCGAGCGGGTGAAACGGTTCACAGCGTCGGTCGCCTTCGACCGGCGCCTGGCCGATGCCGACATCGCGGGTTCGCTGGCACACGCACGAATGCTCGCCGCGGCCGGGATCCTGTCCGCGCAGGACGCCTCGGACATCGAGCGCGGCCTGGCAACGATCAGCGCCGAGATCGCGGCCGGCAGCTTCGAGTGGTCGGTCGATCTCGAAGACGTCCATCTCAACATCGAGCGTCGTCTGACGGCACTGGTCGGCGACGCCGGCAAGCGCCTGCATACCGGACGCTCACGCAACGACCAGGTGGCGACCGACCTCCGGCTGTGGCTGCGCGGCGCGATCGACGCCATAGCGACGCACCTGACCGCATTGCGGCGTGCGTTGATCGATCTCGCCGAGCGGCATGCCGATACCGTCATGCCGGGCTTCACGCACCTTCAGGTCGCGCAGCCGGTGACCTTAGGCCACCACCTGCTTGCCTACGAGGCGATGTTCGCGCGCGATGCCGAGCGCCTGGCCGATTGCCGACGGCGCGTCAATCGCCTGCCGCTCGGATCGGCGGCGCTCGCCGGCACGTCGTTTCCGATCGACCGCGCGCGCGTGGCCTCCGAACTGGGCTTCGAGGCACTGTGCGGCAACTCGCTCGACGCGGTCAGCGATCGCGACTTCGCGATCGAGTTCGCAGCGGCTGCAGCGCTGCTCATGGTCCACCAGTCGCGCTTTTGCGAGGAGTTGGTGCTCTGGTCGAGCCCGCGCTTCGGTTTCGTCGAACTCGCCGACAGGTTCTGTACCGGGTCGTCGATCATGCCGCAGAAGAAGAACCCGGACGTGCCCGAACTCGTGCGCGGCAAGAGCGGCCGCGTCATCGGCCACCTGATGGCGCTGCTGGTGCTGATGAAGGCGCAACCGCTTGCCTACAACAAGGACAACCAGGAAGACAAGGAACCGCTGTTCGACACGGTGGACACGCTCGTCGACACGCTCGCGATCATGGCCGACCTGGTCGCCACCGGCATCGGCGTCAACGTGCAACGCATGCGCGCGGCAGCGAGCGAAGGCTTCGCCACCGCCACCGATCTGGCCGACTATCTGGTCCGTCGCGGGGCGCCGTTTCGCGACGCGCACGAGGCCGTGGCGCGTGCTGTGCGTCACGCCGAAGCGCACGGTGTCGACCTCGCGCAACTACCGGTGGTCGAGCTGCGGCAGTTTTCGCCGCTGGTGGGCGACGACGTTCACCAGATGCTGACGCTCGAGGGTTCGGTCGCCAGCCGCGACCACCCGGGTGGGACCGCCCCCGCGCAGGTGCGCGCGGCCGCAGCGGAAGCGAGAAGGGCGCTGCCGGCGGCGTGACGCCGCGGAAGTCGCGCGGCCTCGAGTCCGCGGAACATGCCGCCCGGCGCGGCAGCACCAAAACAGGCGAATAACGTGGAGGAATTGCGATGAAGCTTTCGTTTCTTGGACTTGGCGTAATGGGATATCCGATGGCTGGCCACCTGGCTCGCTCCGGCCACGACGTCACCGTCTACAACCGCTCCGCCGCGCGGGCCGCCAAGTGGGTCGAAGCGCACGGCGGACGCAGCGCACCGACACCGGCAGATGCGGCACGGGGTGCGGATATCGTGTTGATGTGCGTCGGCAACGACGACGACGTGCGGGCCGTGGCGACCGGTACCAACGGCGCGCTGGCCGGGATGACTGGCGGTGCCATCCTCGTCGACCACACGACCGCTTCGGCCGAAGTTGCGCGCGAGGTGCACGCGGCTGCCGGCGAGCGCGATGTCGGCTTCCTCGACGCGCCGGTCTCGGGCGGACAGGCGGGTGCGGAGAACGGCAAGCTGACGGTGATGGTTGGCGGTGATGCGGCGACGTACGCCCGCGCGGAAAGCGTGCTCGCAACCTACGCCCGCGCAGTGACGCTGATGGGCGGACCGGGCAGCGGCCAGCTCACCAAGATGGTCAACCAGATCTGCATCGCCGGCCTCGTCCAGGGGTTGTCCGAAGGCATCCGCTTTGCGATGCGCGCGGGCCTCGATGCCGAGCGTGTGCTCGACGTGATCTCCAAAGGCGCTGCGCAGTCGTGGCAGATGGAAAACCGCGGCAAGACCATGATCGCCGGCAAGTTCGATTTCGGCTTCGCCGTCGACTGGATGCGCAAGGACCTGGCGATCTGCATCGCCGAAGCGCGGCGCAATGGTACGGCGCTGCCGGTGACCGCGATCGTCGACCAGTTCTACGCGCAGGTGCAATCACGCGGCGGCGGACGCATGGATACGTCGAGTCTGATCACGCTGCTCGACGATCCGAAATAGCGCGGGCCAGCGGCAGCGTGGCAGCGCAGCACAGCACGCAGCCCACAAGCCACGAAGCATACGAGCGAAAAGGCATGAAAACTCCGGCCGCCCACCTCGCCTTCGCCATCGCCGCCGCGTTGTTCTCCGGCGCATTGCACGCGGCGGAAGTGACGCTCGCGAACGCCTGGATGCGCCCGGCGATGGCGCGAACCGCATCGGCGCGCGTCTACGTCGACATCGACAGCAGCGTCGCGCTCGAACTGGTCGGTGCGGCAACGCCCGTCGCCCGCAGCGTGCAGATCGTGCTGGTTCGGAACATCGACGACCCCGCAAGCGAGGTCGTCGTGAAATCCTTAGCGATCCCCGTCGGTACGACGACGCGGCTTGCCTACCGCGGCAACCACCTGCGCCTGACCGACATCAACCGCGACCTGGGCAACGGCACACCGGTACCGCTGACGCTGACCTTCAAGGACGCCGGCGGCACAGCCATCAGGACCACGACCCACGTCGTCGTTCGCGGCCTGCTGCCACCGCGTTTGATGCCCGATGCCGCCGGCGACAAGGCGAGATCGCCGTCCGCGCTGCCCGCGCCGTCGCCTGCCGCACCGCGGATGTAGATCCCTCCAACGAATGTCCCGGACGGGTCCGGCGTGCTCGTAGCGCAGGCGCTCAGGCCGGATCGGGGACCCGGTCGCCGTCGACGATGACGATGTCGTAGGTGATCGTGGCGGTCCGGCCGAGCATGATCGTCGCCGAACAGTACTTCTCCTTCGACAGCAGGACCGCACGCTCGACCTGCTTGCGGTCGAGGCCGTGGCCGGCCACCGTGTACACGTAGTGCAGCGCGGTGAATACCCGCGGGCTTGCCGGTGCCCGCGCCGCGTCGACGGCGACGGCGACGTCGGTCACTGCGTGCCGCCCCTTCCTGAGGATCGACACGACGTCGAAGGCCGTGCATGCGGCGGCGCCGGTGAGCAGCATTTCCATCGGTCGCATGCCGAGGTTGCGGCCGCCGTGCTCGGGAGCACCATCGATCACGACGGCGTGTCCACTGCCGGCCTCACCGACAAAACTGACTCCTTCCACCCACTTGATACGTGTTTTCATCGTTCAGCGTCCATCACCACGTAATAAAGCCTGCACCGAGAGTGAATACTTACATTCCAAATTGCGGCGACCACCGCCGGCCTGATTCATGCTGCGGTGCGCAAAAAACAGTTGTCTTGTGCGTCGCAATATGCGAAGATCATAACTGTTCGCGGCCTCGCCGTACTCCTCCTTCGGCACCGCGGACGCATTCCTCCATTCTCCTCCTATGGTGGAATCCTCAAGGCGCGATCCATCAGATCGCGCCTTTTTTTGGTGCCCCCGGAACCCCGCATGGTGCGCCGCGGTACGCTGCCCAAGCGCGAATCGCCGGCGAAATTGACCCCCACGGCAGCACCATAGTACAATTATCGACTTTGTCGCACGAACCCTCGCGAAACCGAGCATCATGAAAACCTTCTCCGCCAAGTCCTCCGACATCACCCGGGATTGGTACGTCGTCGACGCCACCGACCAGGTCCTGGGCCGCCTCGCGAGCCAGATCGCCCTGCGGCTGCGCGGCAAGCACAAGCCGATCTTTACCCCGCACATGGACACCGGCGATTTCATCGTCGTCACCAACGTGGAAAAGCTCCGCGTCACCGGCAACAAGGCCAACGACAAGCTCTACCACCGCCACTCGGGCTATCCGGGCGGCATTTCGACGACGACGTTTTCCAAGATGCAGGAGCGTTTCCCCGGCCGCGCGCTGGAAAAGGCCGTCCGCGGCATGCTTCCCAAGGGTCCGCTCGGCTACGCAATGCTGAAGAAACTCAAGTACTACGCCGGGTCGTCGCATCCGCATTCGGCGCAGCAACCCAAGCCCCTCGACCCGGTCGCCTGATCGCATCGACGACCCGAACAAAGAATCGACCCATGATCGGCAATTACTACTACGGCACCGGCCGCCGCAAGACTTCGGTGGCACGCGTGTTCATCAAGCAGGGCACCGGCAAGTTCGTCGTCAACGAGAAACCGGTCGACGATTTCTTCACACGCGAAACCGGCCGCATGATCGTGCGCCAACCGCTGGCGCTCACCAACCACGTGACGACCTTCGACATCATGGTCAACGTGATCGGCGGAGGCGAATCCGGCCAGGCCGGCGCGGTGCGCCACGGCATCACGCGCGCGCTGATGGAATACGATGCGCAGCTGAAACCGACATTGTCCAAGGCGGGGCTGGTCACGCGTGACGCGCGCGAGGTCGAGCGCAAGAAGGTCGGCCTGCACAAGGCGCGCAAGCGCAAGCAGTTCTCGAAGCGCTGACGCGCGACGAAACGATACGAACGACAACGACAAGAGGGCCGCCGGTAGGCGGCCTTGTCGTTGGTGCCTGCGTGCTGTCGAGCATGCAGGATCGCAGCAACCTCCCGCCGCGTCCTTCGCTCTCCGGCGGCAGCGCTACGCATGCGCTAGAATCGAAGCTCCCCGCTACGAGATCGAGCAATGGTCAGGATCGGCATTGTCGGCGGCACCGGCTATACCGGAGTCGAGCTGCTGCGCATTCTGGCGTCGCATCCGGAAGCTGAAGTGCGCGCCATCACTTCACGCGGTGACGCCGGCACGCGCGTGATCGACATGTTCGCGAGCCTGCGCGGGCACTACGACGCGCTTTCCTTCACGGCGCCGGACGCAACCGACCTCAAGGCCTGCGATGTCGTGTTCTTCGCGACTCCGCACGGCGTCGCGATGGCGCAGGCGCGCGAACTCGTCGATGCTGGAGTCAGGATCATCGACCTCGCCGCCGACTTCCGCATTCGCGACGTCGCCGTGTTCGAGAAATGGTACAAGCTTCCGCACGCCTGCCCGGACCTGCTCGCCGAGGCGGTGTACGGCTTGCCGGAGTTCCATCGCGACGCGATACGCAACGCGCGCATCGTCGGCAACCCAGGCTGCTACCCGACGTCGATCCAGCTCGGCCTGATTCCGTTGCTCGAAGCGGGCGTCGTCGACAGCGGCCACCTGATCGCCGACTGCAAGTCCGGCGCATCGGGCGCCGGCCGCAAGGCGGAGGTAGGCTTGCTGCTCGCGGAGGCATCGGACAACTTCAAGGCCTACGGTGTGGCCGGCCATCGGCATCATCCGGAGACCGTGCAGGAACTCGCCTCGCGCAGCCGGACGCCGGTCAACCTGGTCTTCACGCCGCACCTGCTGCCGATGATCCGCGGAATTCATTCGACGCTCTACGCGCGCTTGACGACGCGCGACGTCGACGTGCAGGCACTGTTCGACAGGCGTTACGCGGGCGAACCCTTCGTCGACGTCATGCCGCCAGGGTCGACACCGGACACCCGCAGCGTGCGCGGCTCGAACGTCGCGCGCATCGCCGTACATCGTCCCGGCAACGGCGACATGGTCACCGTCATCGTCGTCGAGGACAACCTGGTCAAGGGCGCGGCAGGCCAGGCCGTGCAGAACATGAACCTGATGTTCGGATTGCCGGAAACGGTGGGGCTCACCGCGGCCCCGATCCTTCCCTAGGCACGGGGACGATGGCGTCCTGGTCGCGCCGCCTGCGGCAGCACTTCGGGATTTCGGCGCCGCGGATGGCGGTGCGCACGCGGCTGCCGTGGTGGGGACGCGGCGCGCTGCTGGCGGCGCTGCTGGCGGTCATCGCCGGCATGTGGTGGTGGGGCTTCGACTTCGGCCAGATCTTCGGCGGCTTTAACCGCAAGGAGGTCGAGGCTCGCGTGATGGCGCTCGAGACCGAAGCGTCGAAACTGCGCGTCGAGTCCGTCGCGTTGCGCGCGCGCAACGCGACGCTCGAGTCGGACATCGCGATGACCAAGGGCGCGCAGGAAGGCCTGACCCGCCAGGCGACCGAGTTGTCCGGCGAGAATGCCCAGTTGAAGGAGGAACTCGCGTTCCTGCAGAAGCTCGTCTCCGACAGCAGCAAGATCACCGGCCTGCAGATCCAGCGGCTCGCCGTCGAGCCGGACGGCGAGGACATGTGGCGAATCAGCCTGCTGGTCGTTCGTGGCGGCAATCCGAAGGACGACTTCGTCGGCCATCTCGTGGCCATGGCGACCGTCGTGCCCCCCGGTGAGGGCGGGCAGGCAAGGATCATCGAACTGCCCGGGGAAGAGCCGGCACTCGCCCGGGCGCTCGCACTCAAATTCAAGTATTATCAGCGGGTTGAAGGACGATTTCGCGTTCCCCCCGATACCCGCGTGACGACGCTGGCCGTGCGTGCCTATGAAAACGGACAAGCGGGTCCGCGGGCGGCGCGATCCTTGACCTTGCCCTTGCGCTAGGGAGACCCTATGTTCGACAAGAAGAAGCACGCGCCGCCGCAGAAACGCATCGACTGCCTTATCGGCACCGGCACCACGGTGGACGGCAATGTTTCGTTCAGCGGAGGCTTGCGCATCGACGGCGTCGTCCGCGGCAACGTGACCACGGCCAACGGCGAAGCGGGAACGCTGGTCGTCAGCGAACAGGCGCGTGTCGACGGCGAGATCGCCGTGTCGCACGTCGTCGTCAACGGCACGGTCAACGGGCCGATCACGGCCAACGATTTCCTGGAGTTGCAGGCCAAGGCCAGAGTCGTCGGTGATATCGAGTACCGATCGCTCGAAATGCACCTCGGCGCGGTCGTGCAGGGCCGGTTGCAGCATGCCGAACCCGGAACGGCCAGCGTGGTCGAATTAAAACGGGCCGGCGGCGACACCAAGAGCTGAACCTGGACTGGCGGGTTGCGCCAAGGACACTGGACGCGCAGCCGGCAACGCAGCATTATCCACGGGACCTTGATTCCCGCACTACGGAGCGCACGAATGAACGCCATGAACGAAATGCCCGCACCGCTGATCTTCACCGATTCGGCGGCGCTGAAGGTAAAAACGCTGATCGATGAGGAAGGCAATCCGGAGCTCAAGCTGCGCGTATTCGTATCGGGCGGCGGCTGCTCGGGCTTCCAGTACGGCTTTACCTTCGACGAGGTCACCAACGACGACGACACCGCGATGGTGAAGGATGGCGTGACGCTGCTGATCGATCCGATGAGCTACCAGTACCTGGTCGGCGCCGAGATCGACTACCAGGAAGGCCTCGAGGGCGCGCAGTTCGTGATCAAAAACCCCAACGCCAACACGACCTGCGGCTGCGGGTCCAGCTTTTCGGCCTGATCCCGAAGGGGCGGCGCTGCGCGACTCCACGGCGCAGTCGGCGCCGCGCAGCGATATGCAGAGCCGCCGTGCCGCGTCGCCCGACGCGGCACGAATTCACAATCAACGCGGATAGATCGCTCCCAGTACGCGTGGTCCGGACGCGCCGGTGACCGCAGGCACGTTGCCGGGACGCCCGGCGATTGCCTCGCGTGCCAGCCACGCGAAAGCCAGCGCTTCGACGTGGCCGCTCGCGACGCCGGCCGCGTCGGTCGGCCCGATGCGCAGCCGCGGCAATTCACGCGCGATCGCCGCCATCAGCGCGGCGTTACTTGCGCCACCGCCGCAAACCAGCATTTCGACGGCGCCCGCGCAGTGCGCGCGCACCGCATTCGCCAGTGTACGCGCCGTCAACGCCACCAGCGTCGCCTGCACATCCTCCGCGCGGCGCATCCCGGGTACCACCGACAGCGCCCGGTCGAGCCACGGTGCGTTGAACAGATCGCGTCCGGTGCTCTTCGGTGGCGGAGCGGCAAAGTAGGGTTCGTCGAGCAGCGCCGCCAGCAGTTTCGAATCGGCGATGCCCGACGCCGCCCATGCGCCATGGTCGTCGAATGCCAGGCCGCGCTGCCGCGCGCACCAGAGATCGAGCAGCACGTTGCCGGGACCGGTGTCGAAGCCATGCACGTTGCCGTCCGGCGGCAGGTCGGTGACGTTGGCGATGCCGCCCACGTTGACGACCACCCGATGCCGGTCGGCGGCGGCGAACATCGCGGCGTGAAACGCAGGCACCAGCGGCGCGCCCTGCCCGCCAGCCGCGATGTCGCGCGCCCGGAAGTCGGCGACGACGCAGACCTGCGCGCGCTCGGCCACCCGCGCCGGATTGTTGATCTGCAGCGTCCAGCCTTCGTCAGGGCGATGCCTCACCGTCTGCCCGTGCACGCCGGCGGCGACGATGTCGGCGGCGGCGATCCGCGCCGCCGCGCATGCGCTGCGCAACGCTTGCGCGTAGAGATCGGCCAGAGCGTTGGCGGCGCGGGCGGCGCGTGGAATCTCGCCCTCCGATGCCGCCTGCAGCTTCATGAGTTCGCGGCGCAGTTCGGCCGGGAACCCCACGTGCACGAACGCGAGCAGCGTGCACACGGCACCGGAAGTGAATTCGGCGAGCACCGCGTCGACGCCGTCGAGGCTGGTGCCGGACATCACGCCGGCGAAGATCTCGCGGCGCGCTTGCTGCTTTTCACGCGACAGCGCCGCCGTTTTCAAGAGTGCGCTGGCGCGCGGGCGGCGCGCTAGTCGGTGGCGGCGAGCGCGGCGCCGGGCAGCGAGCGTGCAAGCACTAGCGAGTCCGCGAGCGGCAGGATCGCCGCCTTGAACTCGTCGACGCGGTCGGGGCCGATCGTCGGTGCGGTGGGCAGGGCGACGGTCAGCGGATTGCGTGCGACATCGGCGATACGAAACTCGTAGTGGAGGTGCGGTCCTGTCGCCCAGCCGGTCATGCCGACGTAGCCGATCGTCTCTCCCTGGCGCACGCGTGCGCCGGCCTTCACCTGCGGCGCGAAGCGCGACAGGTGGCCGTACACCGTCGAATACGTCCGCTGATTGCGAACGAAGATCACGTTGCCGTATCCGCCCTGCCTGCCGGCAAAGGTGACGACGCCGTCGGCGGTGGCGCGCACCGGCGTCCCGGTGGGAGCCGCGTAATCGACACCCTTGTGTGCGCGCCACTTCTGCAGTATCGGGTGGAAGCGCGCCCGCGTGAAGCCCGAGGTGATGCGCGAGAATTCCACTGGCGAACGCAGGAATGCGCCGCGCGCGCTGCGGCCGGCCTCGGTGAAATAACCTTCTTCACCGTCCGCGTCACGCCAGAGAAAGACGCGCAGCGTGACGCCGCGGTTTTCGAACTCGGCGGCCAGGATCCGGCCGGACCCGACCGGCTCGCCGTCGACATAGCGCATCTCGTAGACGACGGAGAAGCGGTCGCCGCGCTGGACGTCGTGATAGAAATCGATGTCACCGGCAAAGACCTCGGCCAGCGCGACGGTCACCGCGTCTGGAATGCCGGCGGCATCCGCGGCGCCGAACAGCGACGATCGGATCTCGCCCGAGCGCAGGACCGTGCGCACGTCCTCGGCGACCGGAGCCGATTCGGCGCGGAAGGCGCCGTCGTGCCGCTCGATGGCCAGCATTTCGCCGGCTCGAGTGTGAAACCGGAGACCGACCAGCTCGCCGTCGGCATCGGTCGCCACGTGCACCGGTCGGCCCGGATTCAGCCGATAGAGCGGTCGTGCGGCCGGGTCGGTGCGCAGGAACTGCATCGCCTCCGGGTCGTCCACACCCGCACGCGCGAGCAGGCTGCCGATAGTATCGCCGCGCCGAACGCGTTCCTCGCGCCAATACGTCGTGTCGGCAGCGTCGGCATCGGGGAGCGCCGGCCGCGGCAGTGCGCGCTCGATCGTCAGCGTGGGTACGGTATCGAGGACGGTGTCCGGCGCGAGTCCGAAGGCGGCCATGCCGGACAAGCTCAGCACGGCCACCGCGAGCCACTGGCCGGGTGCCGGCATCCGGCGCGCGTTTCGCGTTGCGCTGCGCTGCGGAGCGGCGAAGGCTTGCGCTAGAATCGGTTGTTTGCTCGCGGGCAACGGGCGGACCTTTGCGGGAGTCCGGGGGATTCTAGCAAACCCCGCGTCCGGTGTCGGCACTTTTTGCGACGCTTTGTTGCCATTCAATGCGGGCCCTCGCCGCGCCGCGCGCGGCCACAGGAATTCAAAGCTCATGTCCGTCGATGTCGCCCAGCAGCTCGCCGTGTTCAAGCGCGGTGCCGACGAACTCCTGGTCGAGGCCGACGTCGCGCGCAAGCTCGCGCGCGGAACGCCGCTCAGGATCAAGCTCGGGCTCGACCCGACGGCGCCGGACATTCATCTCGGCCACACCGTCGTGCTGAACAAGATGCGGCAGATGCAGGATCTCGGTCACCAGGTGATCTTCCTGATCGGCGACTTCACGACGATGATCGGCGATCCCTCAGGCCGCAACGACATGCGTCCACCGCTGTCGCGCGAGCAGATCGAGGCCAACGCGAAGACCTATCACGCGCAGGCATCGAAGGTCCTCGATCCGGCGCGTACCGAGATACGCTACAACTCGGAATGGAGCGAGCCGCTGGGCGCCGCCGGAATGATCAAGCTGGCCGCGAAGTACACGGTCGCGCGGATGCTCGAACGCGACGATTTCGCCAAGCGCTACGCGGCCAATCAACCGATCGCCGTCCACGAGTTCCTGTACCCGCTGCTGCAGGGTTACGACTCGGTGGCGCTCAAGGCTGACATCGAGCTGGGCGGCACCGACCAGAAGTTCAACCTGCTGGTCGGTCGCGAGCTCCAGCGCCACTACGGCCAGGAGCCGCAGTGCATCCTGACCATGCCGCTGCTGTTGGGACTGGACGGCGTCGACAAGATGTCGAAGTCCAAGGGCAACTATATCGGGATCACCGAAGCCCCCGCGGAGATGTTCGCCAAGCTGATGTCGGTCTCCGACGTGTTGATGTGGAACTACTACGAATTGCTGTCGTTCCGGTCGCTGGACGAAATCGCACAGTTGAAGCGGGAGTGCGACGCGGGGCGCAACCCCCGCGACGCCAAGGTTGCGCTGGCGAAGGAGATCGTCGCACGCTTCCATTGCGCCGCGGACGCCGACTCTGCGCTGGCGGAATTCGAGGCGCGCTTTCGCGACGGCGCGATGCCGCAGGACATGCCGGAGCTGACACTCGCGACCGACGGCACCGGCCTGCCGATCGCGCAACTCGCCAAACGCGCCGGCATCGTCGAGTCGACGTCGGACGCGCTGCGGCTGATCGCGCAGCGCGGACTGAAGGTCGACGGCGACGTCGTCGCCGACAGGGCGCTGCTGATCCCTGCCGGCACGACGGTCGTCGTGCAGGCAGGCAAGCGCAAGTTCGCGCGGGTGACGCTTAGCTGACCGGACTGGCGCGACGCCGCTTCGGGGAGGACTTCAGCCCACCTGGTCGCCACGTTGGCGATTCAGGCCGACATCCCGGGATTTCCCTCCATTCCCCGGATCACCGGCAGATTGAGCGTCAGCGACGGGATCGATTTCTGCGCGCGCAGGTAGCGGGCGCAGACGTCCCAGATCGGCTCGCCGCCGGCGGCGCGCGCTTCTTCGGACACCGGCGCCCAGCCGGCGACCTTGTAGCGCTTGGCCGCGTCGATCGGCTTGCCCGCGATCTGCATCTGCGATATCCGTGAACCCATCGCGGCCTTCGGATCGATCGTGTAGCGCATGCCGCCGACGCGCACCATGTCGCCGCCCTGCTGGTAGTAGGGATCCGGATTAAAGAGATTGTCGGCGACGTCTTCGAGT
Source organism: Burkholderiales bacterium (assembly GCA_020853025.1). Lineage (GTDB taxonomy): Bacteria > Pseudomonadota > Gammaproteobacteria > Burkholderiales > Casimicrobiaceae > VBCG01. The sequence goes on along the minus strand of JADYZP010000046.1, from coordinate 11,443 downwards.
ATGGTCTTGATCGTCTCGCCGGTCATTTCGTTGACGGTCACGTACGGATAGGTGATCGCCGTCTGGTCCATCAGGTGTTCCATCCGGATCGCCTGGCCCGGCAGCAGCGACGTACCCCAGCGAAAGCCCGGCGAAAACGCGATCTGCGCGTCCTTCTCGGCGAGCAGCGCCTCGAGGATCAGCTGGTCGGAGGTGCCGTTGAAGTTGCCGCGGCGATACAGGAGTCCTTCGGTGACGGCGAGCTTCTCATCGAGCTTCGCGGCGTGCGGCGCACGCGTGCGGCGGATCAGCGCGTCCATCGCCGGATCGGCCGGCAGCAATGCCGAAAATACCGGCAGCAGCCGGTAGCGGAAGTCGGCGACGCGGCCGGCCTTGACGTCGAAGTCGAGCACGGCGAGGAATTTGCCGTTGCTGCCCGCGTTGCCGACCAGCGTCCTGCCACCGCGGTTGGCGACCAGCGTCGGAGTCGGCACGCCGTCGTGCGTGTGGCCGCCCAGGATCGCGTCGATGCCGGTGACGCGTGACGCCATCTTGACGTCGACGTCCATGCCGTTGTGCGACAGCACGACGACCACCTGCGCGCCTTTCGCGCGCGCGTCGTCGACGGCCTTCTGCATCGCCTCCTCCTGAATCCCGAACGTCCATTCGGCGACGAAGTAGCGGGGGTTGGCAATCGGCGTGTACGGAAACGCCTGGCCGACGATGGCGACCGGCACGCCGTTGATCGGGCGGATCACGTAAGGCTTGAAAACCGGATCGCCGAAGTCCGCCGTCTTCACGTTCTGTGCGACGAAGTCGATCTTGCCGGCAAAGTCGCGCTCGACGACTTCCTTCACGCGGTCGGCGCCGTAGGTGAACTCCCAGTGGCCGGTCATCACGTCAACGCCGAGCAGCTTCTGCGCGTCGACCATGTCCTGGCCCTTCGTCCACAGCGCGGTGGCCGAACCCTGCCAGGTATCGCCACCATCGAGCAGCAGCGCGCCGGGCCGCGTCGCGCGCAGACGTTGCACCAGCGTCGCCAGGTGCGCGAATCCGCCGACCTGGCCGAAGGTCCGCGCGGCGGAGGCGAAGTCGAGATAGGTGAAGGCGTGCGCGTCGCGCGTGCCGGGCGCGATGCCAAAGCGCCTCAAAAGGAACTCGCCAACCAGGTGCGGCGGCTGGCCGGCTGCGACGCCCACACCCAGGTTGACGTTGGGCTCGCGGAAGTAGATCGGCGACAACTGCGCGTGGCAGTCGGTGAAATGCAGAAGGCCGACGTTGCCGAAGGGCTTGACGGCGCTGTCGTAGAACCTCGCGGCGGCGGCGGAACCCTGCGCGCAGGCCCCGACGACCGGCAGGCCGGTGGCGGCAGCCGCCGCCACCGCCTGCAGGAATTCGCGTCGGTTCATCCGCGACGGCTAACGCCGCAACGCCGCACGCGCGGCGAGTGCGCCGCCGGCGTCTCGCGCTGCGTCACTTGTTGACGGGGGAATCGGGATCCATCAGCAGCGCCACCACATCCTTGATCTGCGCTTCGGTGAGGATATGGTTGTGCCCGAAGCGCGGCATGTTCGAGCACGCGCCATAGCCTTCCGAATTCCAGATCCTGCCGTAGACGTACTTGCGCGTCTCTTCGGTGTAGCCGCGAGCCTTGCCGTACTGGTAGAGCGACGGACCGATCGTCCCAAAGGAAAGCTCCTGCGGTGCGAGTTGATGGCAGGCGTAGCAGTTCGCACCCGACGGCTTCTTTGGATCGTCCGAGTACTGCATTCCCTGGCCCTGCTGGGCGATCTTCTCCCCGCTCTTCCAGTCGCCCAGGTATTTGCCGTCCGCCGGCCACTTGATCGACTCCAGATTGACCTTTTCGATCCTCTCGGCGACTTCCTTCGGCAGGTCCTTGCCCGTGTATTCGCTGCACAGCTTCTGCGTCTCGTCCTGATCGAGGCGGTCGAGCTTCGCCTGGCCGCGTTCGTTGAACGACGCTTTCATCATCTGCGTCGCCTTGGCGGTGGTTTCCGCATCCGACGGCGCGGTCGCGCAGCCGATCAGCAAGGCGGCGGCTCCGCCGACGACGGTCCAGGCAATGATTTCCTTGTTCATGGCGGTCCTTTCAGCGCTTGATCGCCGGCGCGTCGTAGGCGGCGCCGTTAGAATTCTTGGCGAGGAACATCGTCAGCGCGATCGACGCGTCGGACGTGAACTTCAGCTCCGGAAAGCGCTGCTGGCGGAAGCAATCGTTGAGCCGCCACTGGAAGGTGCGCAACTCACCCTGCGACACGCGGTACGCGGGCCACGTCGAATACGCCTTCTGCGCACCCTCCTTCGTTGTCAGGTTCGGCAAGTCCTGCAACCGGATGCGCTGGTTGTCGACGCCGTGACAGGATGCGCAGGCGAAGTCGTACGGGCCGCCGCGGAAGAAAAACATCTTCTCGCCGAGGCGGTACATCTCCTGTTCCTTCGGATGCGTCGCCGCCACGTTCATCGGTATGCCGCGCGATTCCGAGGTCACGAAGGCGACAAACGCCTCGTTGTCGGATTTCCTGCCGGGGCCGCCGAAGTGGTTCTTCACCGCGTCCGCCTCGGAGAACCCTTGCAGCTTGACCATGCACCAGACGAGGCGCGTCTCGAGGTCCATGACGCGGTCGGCGTCGGCGAAGTAGCGCGGCAGCTGCGTGTAGGCGCCCTTGACCACGCCGGGCCCCAGGCCCAGGTCGCACTTCTCGAGCGAGACCTTGTTGGGGCCGCGCGGCTGCTTCCACAATTCGGCGCCGCGCGCTTCCCACAGTTCGGCCGGATTGCCGTCCTGCAACGCGGCGCGGTACTTGGCGATTTCGTCGACCGCCGAGGTCTGCGCCAAGGCGACGATGGCGACGGCCAGCGACGACGAGAGAACGGCAATGCGGGCAAACGCCCGCCAGCGTGGGTTGCTCATCTGCACCTCCTAAGGTGAACTGCACGGAAGTGCCTTCGGAGCGCCTCCGCCATTTCCGGGATCGCGTCGTCGGCGTGTGCCACCTGCGCCGATCGCGCAACCTTCGTCGTTGCCTTCTATTGCCTGCGTATCAGGCGCCTGCGTATCAGGCGATCGTCGCTTCGTCGGTGCGCTTCTCGCCCCTGTTGTCGACCCAGCTGATCTGCACCTTGTCGCCCTTGGCTCCGCCCTTGAACTTGAAGGACAGAAACGGGTTCTTCGACACGGCCGGTCCCCACTGCGCCGTCAGCACGGTCTTTCCGTTGTACGTCGCAGTGACGTTCTGGATGTGCCACGCGGGAATGACCTTGCCCGCCGAATCCTTGCGCTGGCCGGTCTCCATTTCGTGGCTCATCAGCACCTTCACCTCGGTCGTATCGCCGACGACGTTGGCGCGAATTCTCATCGGATCTGCCATTGTGGTCTCCTTAGCCGCCGCAACCGCCGAGCGTCACCTTGACTTCCTTCGACGCGACATAGTACTTGCCATCCGCCTTGACCAGCGCATAGACCTTCGAACTCTGACCCATCTTCATGCGCGTGGTGATCGACGGTGCGGTGCCCGGCGGGATGTCGAACACCCCGACCAGCATGTTCGGGTTCTTCTCGACCAGGATGGCGATCGATTCGGTCTTCGGGATCGCACTGGTCACGCCTACCGGCACCACCGCGCCATTCTCGGCGATGTCGGGCGTCTGGACGAAGCTGATATCGGTGCTCGGCGCCGGCGCACTGCCCCCCAGCGCACGGACGGTGTCGTCAAGCGACTTGGTGGCGAACGCCGCGGCGTTCCAGCCGTCGGCGGCCAGCGCCTGCCCCGGCTTCAACCAACCGGCAGCGGCGAGCAGCGCCAGCATCGTGACGCCGCCGCCCGATTTCAATACATCCCTGCGTTGCGCGTTCATCGTCCCTCCTCCGCTTCAGGCAAGTCGCACCGATCCGGCACGTGATCGGGCGGATTGTACCGAAGGAGACCGCCTTTGTGTGGCCGGATCAGTGGATGACCGCGCAGGCAAGGAAACGCAGCACGGAGCCGTTCTTCAGGCGATAGACGCCTTCGCCGACGCCCTGCGCGCCCTCGAACTCCGCCCGCGTCAGGTCGATCTCGTTGTCGCCGCTATGCGCCTCGAGGACGACGTCGTCCGCCATCGTGAACTCGTCGGGTACGCGCAGGTAGCCGGTCTCGAAGACAACACCGTCGATGACCACGAAATCCGCGCCTTTCATCGAGTCGAATACTTGATGCACTGTCAAGCTGTCCTCTTCATCGTATTGGGCCGGCCCGGCGGGCTTTCCCCTTGCCATCGAAATGGGGGCGCTCGCACCCGCCTTCAAGGCGAGGCACGCGACAACGCGATCGCTGTCTACGCAACCAGCGCGCGCACGAAATTCGGCAGCGCGAAGGACGCGCGGTGCGTGTCGCCGTTGTAGTACTGGAGATCGGCCAGGCCGCGCTGGGCGATCCGGCGGTCGACCTGCAGCGGCGTCATGCCGCGTGGATCGAGCAGCGCCGAGCAACACGCCATCATCCACATGCCGCCGTACAGCGGAACCGACGTCAAATAGGGGGCCACTGTGGAAAATGCGCCGCGAAGATGCGCCAGCGTCGTGCGGACTTGCTGCGGATCTGCGACCGGGCTGGCGATATGCAGCGTCATCGCTCCCATCGGCGACAGCCGCGCCGCGCAGGCACGATAGAACTCCGGCGTGTACAGTTCAGTCGACGGCCCGCCGGCATCGGTCAGATCGAGCACGACGAGGTCGTAGTGCTCGGTCGCGTTGCGCACGAATGCGAATCCGTCCTCGATCTTCAGCGTCATTCGCGCGTCGTCCAGCGCGCCTCGATGGACGCGCTGTAGGTACTTGCGCGAAATGTCGACGACCGCGAGATCGATTTCCACCAGCGTCACCGACTTGATCGACGGATGCTTGAAAATCTCCTCGGCGGAGCCGCCGTCGCCGCCGCCGATGATCAGCGCGCGCTCCGGTAGCGGATGCGTGACCGCGGCGACGTGGACCAGTGTCTCGTGATAGAAGAACTCGTCGCGCTCGGAGGTCATGAAATGGCCATCGAGGCGGAACAGCTTGCCGAAGGTCGCGCTGTCGTGGACTTCGACGGACTGGAATGGTGAGCGGAACTTCTCGAACTGGCGCGACGAGCGGACGAAGAATGCCCAGTCGTCGGTCAGGTGCTCGGTCATCGCTCCCGGCGCTATGTCGCCGGCAGCGAGCACCGCGACGTTGCCGGATGCCCGCGGAACGCCGTCTTTCGGAGGTTCAGGCATCCTTGCCTCCGCGATGAATCGCCTGGAAGTGCGTGCGCTGCGGGCGCAGCGCTGCCTCCAGCGTGCGGAATACCTGCTCGGCCTTTTCGGTATTGTCGGTGGTCACGTTGCAGACGTAGACGTCGACCGTGCAGAAGCCCGACTCCGGCCACGTGTGAATGGCAACATGCGATTCGGCGAGCAATACGGTGCCCGTCACGCCCTGCGGCTCGAACTGATAGAAGCGTTCGCCGACCACCGTCAGGCCGGCATCGCGCACCGCGGTCACGCAAAGCTCGCGCAACGGTCCGGCCCGTGTGAATTCCGGCGTATCGGCCGGGCATCCGTACCACTCGCCCAAGAGATGGATTCCGTCCATCTGCCACCTCCGTCCAGATTCGCATCCCGTTTTGCGATGCGATGCCGCGCCGAATTCATGATGTGGCGCAACATAAACGCGCGATTATGGCACAATAATCATGCGGAAGCGATAATTTGCCGTCGTTGCCCACACTCTGTCCGTGCAGCATTCCGCCTCGTTGCGCACCGGATCTCTTCGAGGATGACCCCGTCATGAACACTGCCACGGCCTCCCGCGTTTCCGATCTCGAACTCGCCAACGCGATCCGTGTGTTGGCGATGGACGCCGTCGAAGCGGCGAAGTCCGGCCACCCCGGCATGCCGATGGGAATGGCGGACATCGCGGTCGCACTCTGGAAGCGGCAGCTTCGTCACAACCCGGCGAATCCGCATTGGCCCGACCGCGATCGCTTCGTGCTGTCGAACGGTCACGGCTCGATGCTGCAATACGCGCTGTTGCATCTGTCCGGCTACGACTTGCCGATGTCGGAATTGCGCAACTTCCGGCAACTGCACTCGAAAACTCCGGGCCATCCCGAAGTCGGTGTCACGCCGGGCGTGGAGACGACGACCGGCCCGCTCGGCCAGGGCCTCGCCAACGCCGTCGGCATGGCGCTCGCCGAAGCGATGCTGGCGCACGAATTCAACGTGCCCGGCCACCGAATCGTCGATCACCGTACCTACGTCTTCCTGGGGGATGGCTGCCTGATGGAAGGCATCTCGCACGAGGCCTCGTCGCTGGCGGGCACCTGGAAGTTGGGCAAGCTGATCGCGTTCTACGACGATAACGGCATCTCGATCGACGGCCACGTCGAAGGCTGGTTCACCGACGATACTCCGAAGCGCTTCGCCGCCTACGGCTGGCACGTGGTCGCGAACGTCGACGGCCACGATGTCGCCGCCGTCAACGCCGCGATCGAGGCCGCGCAGCGTGTCACCGATCGTCCGTCGCTGCTGTGCTGCAAGACGATCATCGGCAAGGGTGCGCCGAACAAGGCCGGCACCGAGCACGTGCACGGATCGGCGCTGGGCGAAAAGGAAGTGGCGGCGACGCGCGCGGCGCTTGGCTGGCCGTATCCGCCATTCGAGATTCCCGCCGCGATCGCTGCGGCGTGGAACGCCCGCGAACACGGTGCGCGACTCGAGGCGGACTGGAATGCACGTTTTGCCGCGTACCGCAAGGCGTTTCCGGAACGCGCGGCGGAGTTCGAGCGGCGCATCGCCGGCGACCTGCCTGCGGACTTCGCAGCCGGCGCCGCGGCCTTCGTCGACGCGCAATCGGCCAAGGGCGAGACGGTCGCCACGCGCAAGGCTTCGCAGCAGGCGATCGAGGCCTACGCCAAGTTGCTGCCGGAGTTGATCGGCGGCTCCGCCGACTTGACGGGCTCGGTCTTCACCAACTGGTCGGGCAGCAAAGCCCTGGCGTGCGATGCGGCCGGCGCAGTTTCGGGCAACTACGTCAACTACGGCGTGCGCGAATTCGCGATGAGCGCGATCGCCAACGGGCTCTCGCTGCACGGCGGCTTCATCCCCTACGCCGGCACCTTCCTCACCTTTTCCGACTACGCGCGCAACGCGCTGCGGATGGCGGCGCTGATGCAGCTGCGAACCATTTTCGTCTACACGCACGACTCCATCGGGCTGGGCGAGGATGGCCCCACGCATCAATCGGTCGAGCACGCGGCTAGCCTGCGCCTGATCCCCGGAATGGACGTCTGGCGGCCTTGCGACACCGTCGAGGCGGCAATCGCGTGGTCCGCGGCGATCGAGCGTCGGCACGGGCCCTCGTGCCTGCTGTTCACGCGCCAGAACGTCCCGTTCGTCGCGCGTACGGGCGACGCGATGGCGGCGATCGTACGCGGCGGCTACGTGCTCGCCGACTTCGACCCCGCCGTCACCGGCGCGCTCGCCGTCGTGCTGGCGACGGGTTCCGAGGTCGCGCTGGCGCTCGGGGCGCGTACCGCGCTCGCGGCCGAAGGCTTCAACGTCCGCGTCGTGTCGATGCCGTGCACGCAGGCGTTCGACCGGCAGGACGTCGAGTACCGCGCGTCGGTGTTGCCGGCGGGTGTGCCGCGCGTCGCCGTCGAGGCCGGCGTGACCGGCGGCTGGCACAAATACGTCGGCGCACAGGATGACGCGAAAGGTACGGTCGTCGGTATCGACGTCTTCGGTGAGTCCGCGCCGGCGCCGGTGCTGTTCCGCCATTTCGGGTTCACCGTCGAGCACGTCGTCGCGGCGGTCCGCGGCGTTCTTTAGCGGTGGTCGATGCAACCGAACCGTCGGCCTTCGACGGCGGTCCTGGCCGCGCAGCGCCGGCGCGGCGCGACCTCGATGCGCTCGCCGCCGCATGCGCCGCGACGGGCATCACACTGCGTTGAAACTTTTTTTTCAGCAATGGACAGGAGACAGACATGACGATCAAGATCGGCATCAACGGCTTCGGCCGCATCGGCCGCATGGTGTTGCGCGCAGCAGTGCGCGACTTTCCGGACATCGAGGTGGTCGGCGTCAACGACCTGCTCGAGCCCGATTACCTCGCGTACATGCTGCAGTACGACTCGGTGCACGGGCGCTTCAAGGGGACGCTTGCGGTCGACGGCAACACGCTGCTGGTCAATGGCCACAAGGTCCGGCTGACCGCCGTCAAGGATCCGGCCGAGCTGAACTGGGGCGCGGTCGGCGCCGACATCGTAGTCGAGTCGACCGGACTGTTCCTGACCAAGGAGACGGCCGAGAAGCACCTCGCCGCAGGAGCCAAGAAGGTGATCATGTCGGCGCCGTCGAAGGACGAAACGCCGATGTTCGTCTTCGGCGTCAATGACCGGTCGTACTCGGGCCAGGCGATCATCTCCAACGCATCGTGCACGACGAACTGCCTGGCGCCGGTGGCCAAGGTGCTCAACGATACATGGGGCATCAAGCGCGGCCTGATGACGACCGTGCACGCGGCCACGGCGACGCAGAAGACCGTCGATGGCCCGTCGAACAAGGACTGGCGCGGCGGTCGCGGCATCCTCGAGAACATCATCCCGTCGTCGACCGGCGCGGCGAAGGCCGTCGGCAAGGTGATCCCCGAGCTCAACAAGAAGCTCACGGGCATGTCTTTCCGCGTGCCGACGTCGAACGTCTCGGTCGTCGACCTCACGGTCGAGCTGGCGAAGCCCGCAACGTACAAGGAGATCTGCGCGGTGATGAAGGCGGCGTCCGAGGGCGCGATGAAGGGCGTGCTCGGCTACACCGAAGACAAGGTTGTCGCCAGCGACTTCCGCGGCGAGAGCTGCACGTCGGTATTCGACGCCGGAGCCGGCATCGCGCTCGACGACACCTTCGTCAAGGTCGTCGCGTGGTACGACAACGAGTGGGCCTACTCGTGCAAGGTCCTGGAGATGGCGCGGGTGATCACGAAATAGCCGCTTTGCAGAACCGGAACTGCCCCTAAACCAACGGGAACCGCCATGAGTTTCAAGCGCCTTTCCGAAGTCGATGTGCGCGGCAAGCGGGTGTTCATCCGCGCCGATCTCAACGTGCCGCAGGACGATGCCGGCCGCGTCACCGACGACATGCGCATCCGCGCGTCGGTACCGGGCATCCGCGACGCGCTGTCCCGCGGCGCCGCCGTCATGGTCACGTCGCACCTGGGCCGACCCACCGAAGGCGAATGGACCGCGCAGGCGTCGCTGGCGCCGGTCGGTGCGCGATTGTCCGAACTGCTCGGCGTGCCGGTGCCGCTGGTCCGCGACTGGGTCGAAGGCGGCGCGTGGAACACGTCGCTCGAGCCCGGCCAGGTCGTGCTCCTCGAAAACTGCCGTTTCAACAAGGGCGAGAAGAAGAACGTCGACGAACTCGCGCGGAAGCTGGCGAAGCTCTGCGACGTCTACGTCAACGACGCCTTCGGCACCTCGCACCGGGCGGAGGCGACGACGCACGGAATCGCGAAGTACGCGCCGGTCGCCTGCGCCGGGCCGCTGCTCGCGGCAGAACTCGATGCGCTGGGGCGCGCGCTTGCCGATCCGCAGCGTCCGCTGGTGGCGATCGTCGCCGGCTCGAAGGTCTCGACCAAGCTGACGATCCTGCGCGCGCTGGCCGCAAAGGTCGACGCGCTCATCGTCGGCGGCGGCATCGCCAACACCTTCATCCTTGCCGCCGGTGGAAATATCGGCAAATCGCTGGCCGAGCCCGACCTGGTCGGCGAGGCGAAGGCGATCCTCGACGAGTTTTCCGGCAAGGTGCCGATTCCCGTCGACGCCGTCGTCGCCAAGGAGATCTCGCCGACGGCCATAGCCGAATTGAAGGCGATCGAAAACGTGCAGCCCGATGACCGCATCGTCGACCTCGGCCCGACGTCGGTGGCGGCGCTGAAGATGATCGTCGGGACCGCCGGCACCATCGTCTGGAACGGCCCGATCGGCGTTTTCGAGATCGATGCCTTCGCCGGCGGCACCCGTGCGCTGGCCGAGGCAATCGCGGCATCGCATGCATTCTCCATCGCCGGCGGCGGCGACACGGTGGCGGCAATTGCGAAGTTCGGCGTCGCCGACAGGATCGGCTACATCTCGACCGGCGGCGGCGCCTTTCTCGAATTCCTCGAAGGCAAGGAACTGCCCGCCGTCGCAATCCTCGAAACGCGCGCGGACGGCTAGACGCCGGGCAACGCAGACACGCTTGGGCGCTGCCGACGGCGCGGCGCGCCAGATCACCGGACGACGGCGCGCCGATCGTTGCGCGATCGACGTGCGCACCAGGCGTTTCTGCCCGGGCGGAATTGCCGTAACATCGGCGACCCGCCGTCAGGCTTTGCCACCAGGAAATCCGTGTCACGCAACACCAAGATCGTCGCCACGCTGGGACCCGCGTGCAGCGACCCCGCGATCCTTCAGCGCATGCTCGCCGCCGGCGTCGACGTCGTGCGCCTCAATTTTTCGCACGGCACCGCCGCCGACCACGTCGAACGCGCCAAACTCGTTCGCGACTCCGCGCAGCGTCTCGGCCGCGAGGTGGCGATCATGGCCGACCTGCAGGGTCCGAAGATCCGGGTCGGCAAGTTCGCTGCAGGCAAGGTGGTGCTTGCAGCGGGACAGAGCTTCGTCCTCGACGCGCGGTGCGAACTCGGCGACGAGACGCAGGTCGGCCTCGACTACAAGGAGTTGCCGCGGGACGTCGAGCCCGGTGCGGTACTGCTGCTCGACGACGGCCTGATTCGCCTCAACGTCGAGGCGGTCGATGGCCCGCGGATCATCACGCGCGTCGTGCTCGGCGGCACGCTGTCCAACAACAAGGGCATCAACCGGATGGGTGGCGGACTCACCGCGCCGGCGCTGACTTCGAAGGACATGGAGGACATGAAGACGGCGGCGATGCTCGACGCCGACTACGTCGCCGTATCGTTCCCGAAAAGCAAGGAAGACATGTACATGGCGCGGCAACTGCTGCGCGCCGCCGGCGGCGCCGCGCTGCTGATCGCGAAAATCGAGCGCGCCGAGGCCATCACCTACCTCGAGGAGATCATCGAGGCGTCCGACGGCATCATGGTCGCGCGCGGCGACCTGGCCGTCGAGGTGGGAAACGCCGCGGTGCCCGGACTGCAGAAGCGGATGATCAAGCTCGCCCGCGATCGCAACAAACTGACCATCACCGCGACGCAGATGATGGAGTCGATGATCGTGGCGCCGGTGCCCACGCGCGCCGAGGTGTCGGACGTCGCCAACGCGGTGCTCGACGGTACCGACGCCGTGATGCTGTCGGCGGTGTCAATTCGCGCCCTAATAGAGCCAGCGATTCGCGGCGTAATAGAGCCAGTTCAGAGGTGTCGATTTCGTGATCTCGAACAGGTGACGTTCTAACGGTTTTGGGGGTTGGTTACAAGCATTGT